>NZ_JADPEL010000078.1 GCF_015667795.1 Clostridium sp. D53t1_180928_C8 | reverse complement strand
ACTCCTAACGTTATAAATCTATTATAAATAGAAAAACCCTATAGGGTAGACTTTTTTTATCATGTCTACTCTATAGGGTACATTTTATTATATGCATAACTTTTTATTTGTTTCGCTATTTATCATAATCAACTATTGATACATCAATTCCAACGTTTCTAAACTTTAGGACATTTTCGTTTGATACATCAGAATCAGTTATTAAATGTGAGATTTTATCAATATCTCCACTAGAAAAATTAGAGTGTCTTCCTATTTTAGAACTATCAGTTACTATATAAACAGGTCCAATTGAATGATTAATCATTTCTTTATTCACTAAAGTTTCTTGAAGAACAGATGTGGTTATACCACAGTCAAATTCTATTCCGCTAACGCCTAAAAAACATTTAGAAGCAGAGATCTTTGATAAGATAAATGTAGCAAAGTCTCCAATCATAGATTGTTTTCTTCCATATACTTGACCACCTGTTAAAACTAAATCTATATTAGGTGGAAGTGGTACTTGCAAAGCTTTCCCATTATTTGTAACAACTACAACACGTTTTTTTTCTAAATATTCTAGTATTAACAAAGCTGTAGAGCTGGTGTTTATAAAAATTGTATCTCCATCATTTATAAGACTAGCAGCATATTTAGCTATAGCATGCTTTTGTTTTATAAAATCTGTTGGAACATCTAAATTAGCTTCAATTAATGATGGTTCATTTATTAAGGTTGCTCCACCATAGTATCTTTTTACTAATCCTTCTTCTTCTAATACTTGTAAATCTCTACGTATTGTTAATGGTGATGTATGTAATAACTCTGCTAATTCTTCATTTTTAACAGTTTTATTATTTTTAAGAATATTTAAAATTTCATCTCTTCGTTTAGAAACCATACTTTGAGTTTTTTTTGGTTTCATTTTTAATTTCCTCCTTTCTTAAAATTTCTATAAGATATCCAATAATTAATAAATATTTTATTGATTACTTTAATTATAAACAAAATGTTCAAATCGTTCAATAGTTAAAAGTGCAAAAAAAGAAAAAGTTCAAAAAGCACTTGAACTGTATGAATGTTTGATGTATTATTAACTTGTAAACAGGCAAAAGGTTCTAAAAAACGAATAAGAAGTTCAAAACGTTCAAAATAAAAGGTATCAGGGGGAATAGAAAATGTCACAAGTAGAAAATATAACAAGAGAATCATGGATTTTAAATACTTTTCCAGAATGGGGAACTTGGTTAAATGAAGAAATCGAACACGAAGATGTTAAACCAGGAACTTTCTCAATGTGGTGGTTAGGATGTACAGGAATTTGGGTTAAATCAGAAGGTGGGACAAACATCTGTGTTGACTTCTGGTGTGGAAGTGGTAAGAAAACTAAAAAGAATCCATATATAAATCCAGAACATCAAATGGCTAGAATGTGTGGAGGAAAGAAACTTCAACCAAATTTAAGAGTTGCACCTTTCGTATTAGATCCATTTGGAATTAGAAAAATTGATGCTGTATTATCAACACATGATCATAACGATCATATTGATGTAAATGTTGCTGCAGCAGTAATGCAAAATTGCGATTCAAATGTTCCATTTATAGGACCACAAGCTTGTGTTGATAAATGGAGAGAATGGGGAGTTCCAGCAGAAAGATGTATAGTTATGAAACCAGGTGATTCTGTGAAGGTTGGAGATATTGAAATTTTAGCTTTAGAAGCATTTGATAGAACAGCTTTAATTACAGCACCTCCATCAGGAGATTTAAGAGGAACAATGCCAATAGATATGGATATTAAGGCAGTTAATTACTTAATAAAAACTCCAGGTGGAAATTTATATCATAGTGGAGATTCACACTATTCAAATTATTATGCGAAACATGGAAATGACCATAAAATTGATGTCGCTTTAGGATCTTATGGTGAAAATCCAAGAGGAATTACAGACAAGATGACTTCAGTTGATATATTAAGAATGGCTGAATCATTAAATACTAAGGTTGTAATTCCATTCCACCATGATATATGGTCAAACTTCCAAGCAGATACAAATGAAATATTAACATTGTTTGAAATGAAAAAGAACAGATTACAATATAAGTTTAAACCATTTATTTGGCAAGTTGGTGGAAAATTTACTTTCCCAACAGATAAAGATAATATAGAGTACCACTACCCAAGAGGATTTGATGATTGCTTCACTGAAGAAATCAATTTACCATACAAATCATTCTTGTAAAATATTCCTAGTTCTAGCTAGAGTTTTTTCTCTAGCTAGATTCTAAAAATATATTGAGTTTTGATTAAAGGGGAGAAATTTATGTTAAAAGAAATTATAGAGAAAAATAGATATTCATTTCATAAAAGATTTGATAATTGGGAAGATGCAGTAAAGGCTTCATGTAAAACTTTAATAGACGAAGGTGCCATTGAAGCAGAGTATGCTGATTCAATAATTTCAAGTATAAAAAAATTTGGACCTTATATAGTAATAGCACCTAACATATGCATACCACATGCACAAGAAGGAAATGGGGTAAATGAAACTGCTGTATGTTTTATGAGAACAGAAGAACCAGTACATTTTAGTGATGATCCAGAGCATGATGCAAGATTGTTTTTTGTACTAGCATCTACCGATAATGAGCGTCATATGCAAAACTTAGTTAATATGGTTGGATTAATTGAAGAAGAAAGTATAGTTGGAAAATTAATTAATTCAAGATCAGTTGAGGATTTAAAAGCAATTATTTAATAAATTTTATTTATAAATTTAGGGGGTATTAATATGAATTTTTTAATATCAAT
Organism: Clostridium sp. D53t1_180928_C8; assembly: GCF_015667795.1. Lineage (GTDB taxonomy): Bacteria > Bacillota > Clostridia > Clostridiales > Clostridiaceae > Clostridium. Next base: position 6,780 of record NZ_JADPEL010000078.1, on the reverse strand, counting down.
TTGGCAATTTTTTGAGGTTAATATCTTAACAAATCCAGCGTTTTTCATAGGATTAATTGTTTTCTTAGGATATGTATTATTAAAGAGGCCAATTTATGAGGCATTTGCAGGTTTTGTAAAAGCTACAGTTGGATACTTAATACTTAATGTTGCTGCAAGTGGATTAGTTAGTAACTTTAGGCCGATATTAGCAGGGTTAAAAGATAGGTTTAATTTAACAGCAGCAGTAATAGATCCATATTTTGGGCAAACAGCAGCACAATCAGCGATTGAAAATGCAGGTAAATCTTTCTCAATGATGATGATAGTTTTATTAATTGCATTCATGATAAACATAGTATTAGTTCTATTTAGAAAATACACAAAAATTAGAACAGTATTTATAACAGGTCACATAATGGTTCAACAATCAGCTACAGCTTTATGGATTATATTTTTCTGTTTCCCAGAATCAGTTAATTCAACAGTAGTAGCTATGTTAGGAGTATTACTAGGAATATATTGGGCAGTGTCAGCAAATCTTACAGTTGAACCTTGTCAAGAGTTAACTGAAGGTGGCGGCTTTGCTATTGGGCATCAACAAATGTTTGGTGTTTGGTTAACTGATAAAATTGCAGGAAAAGTAGGTAATAAAGAAAAATCAATTGAAGATCTTAAACTTCCAGGATTCCTATCAATATTTAGTGATAATGTTGTTGCAACTGGTACATTAATGATGGTTTTCTTTGGGATAATCATAGGTATATTAGGAAAAGATTTAATGCTTACTATAGATTCAAGCTTTAAACCACAAACTAATTTCGCATTTTATATAATTGAAAAATCATTATACTTTGCAGTTTATTTAAGTATATTACAACTTGGAGTAAGAATGTTCGTATCAGAACTTACTGAATCATTCCAAGGTATTTCAAATAAGATTTTACCAGGATCAGTTCCAGCTGTTGACTGTGCAGCAGTTTATGGATTTGGGCATGCTAATGCAGTAACAATAGGATTCTTATTTGGTGCATTAGGACAATTTATTACAATAATCGGATTAGTTGTATTTAAGAGTCCTGTACTAATAATCTCAGGATTCGTACCTCTTTTCTTTGATAATGCAACATTTGCAGTATTTGCAAATAGAAAAGGTGGATTAAAAGCAGCAATGATAATACCATTTGTATCTGGAGTTATTCAAGTTCTAGGTGGTGCATTTGCAGCAAGTTATTTCCAATTAGCTCAATATGGTGGTTGGCATGGAAACTTTGATTTTGCAACATTATGGCCAGTAATTGGAGTATTAATGAATAATTTTAAATATGTAGGTTTTGCACTTGTAGTAGTTGCATTACTTGCAATACCACAAATTCAATACTTAAAGAATAAAAAAGGTTACTTTAAGATAGTTGAAGATTATGATGGATATTTACAAGATAAAGAAGAAGCTCAAGTAGGAGAAGTAGATTTAGCAGAAATATAAGTTTATTTAAAGTAATAAAGAAATAAGTAATGGGGTGGAGAAAAGATGAAAATTGAAAAGAAGTTTTTAACAAATTTATTTAGATGTTATGCAACTAGTAGTACTGTTGTTAATGGTGAAAGAATTATATTATTAGCAACTGAAGGAGAAGGAGCTTGTTATAGCTATTCAGGAGAAGAGTTTAAACAAAATACAGTTTGGGATGGACCAGGTGGAACTATGTCAATGGTATCTGTACCAGGGAAAAATGGTGATTTTTTAGCAGTGCAAAATTTCTTCCCAACTTTCCAATCAGAAAATGCAACTATAGTATGGTCAAAGCCAAATGAGGATGGAAATTGGGAAACAAAGACACTATTTAAATTACCATATGTTCATAGATTTGATATTTTACAAGCTAATGGTAAAAATTATTTCTTAGGTGCAACACTTTGTACAACAAAAGAATTTAAAGATGACTGGTCAAATCCAGGGAAAATTTATGTAGGAGAAATTCCAGATGATTTAAATGAACCTATTAAATTAACAGTAATTAAAGAAGGATTAACAAAAAATCATGGTTACTGTAGAACTACTTGGGAAAATAAAATGGCTGGATTAGTGACTTGTCAAGAAGGGGTATTTGTAGTAACTCCTCCTCAAGCTGAAGGTACAGAATGGACAATTAAACAAATTATGAATAAACCAGTAAGTGATATTGCTGTAGTAGATATTGATGAAGATGGTGAAGATGAATTAATAACAATTGAGGAATTCCATGGTGGAAATTTCATAATAAATAAAAAGATAAATGGAGAATATAAAGAAATTTATAAGTATCCAAAAGAAATGGACTTTGGACATGTAGTTTGGGGCGGAAAATTAAGAGGTATACCAACTATTATTGGTGGATATAGAAGAGTAGAAAAGGAATTATTTATTATTCAATGTGAAGATAAGAAAAATCTTACATTTAAAATAGAGGTTATTGAATCTGGTGTAGGACCAAGTAATGTTGCGGTAATAAATGAAAAAGATAGAGATATTATAATTTCTGCTAATAGAGAATTAGGTGAAGCAGCATTATATTTTGTAACTGATTAGTAAAAGTGAGTATGGGTTTTAGCCTATACTCAAATTTTAATGAAAGATTTGAATTGGTATAGGAGGAAGCTAGTATGTTAGAGGAATTAAAAAAGCAAGTATATGAAGCAAATATGTTATTACCTAAATATAATTTAGTTACATTCACATGGGGAAATGTTTCAGCCATAGATAGAGAAAAGGGGCTTATAGTAATTAAGCCATCAGGTGTTGAATATGACCAAATGACTCCAGATGATATGGTTGTAGTTGATCTTGATGGAAATGTTGTAGAAGGAAAATATAAACCATCATCAGATACACCAACTCATGTTAAGTTATATAATGATTTTTATAATATTGGTGGAATTGTTCATACACATTCAAGATGGGCAACTATTTTTTCGCAAGCAGGAAGACCAATAAAAGCATATGGAACTACCCAAGCTGATTATTTTTATAATGAAATTCCTTGTACAAGAGATATGACAAAGGTTGAGATTGGATCAAATTATGAATATAACACTGGTGGAGTTATAGTTGAAGCATTTAAGCATTTAAATCCAACTCAAGTTCCAGCTGTATTAGTTAAAAATCATGGACCATTTGCATGGGGAAAAGATGCTCTTGAAGCAGTTCATAATGCTGTAGTTTTAGAAGAAGTAGCAATGATGGCTTGGAATACTGAAGTATTAACTCGATATGAAATTGAATCTATGCCACAAGAATTAATGGATAAACATTTTATGAGAAAGCATGGGCCAAATGCTTATTATGGACAATAATAAGAGAGGAACTGATAGAATGAAAAGATATACATTAGGTTTATATGAAAAATCAATGCCAAATAATTTAAGCTTTGCAGAAAAATTATTATGTACAAAAGAATGTGGATTTGATTATTTAGAAATAAGTATAGATGAGACTGATGAAAAATTAGCAAGATTAGATATGAGCAAAGAAGAAAGAAAGTATCTAGTTGATGTTATGGCAGTTTGTGGAGTTCCAATAAGAACAATGTGTTTAAGTGGTCATAGAAAATATCCATTAGGAAGCCTAGATGAAGAAACTAGATCTAGAGGAATGGATATTATGAAAAAAGCTATAGATTTAGCAGATGATCTGGGAATTAGAGTAATACAAATTGCTGGATATGATGTTTATTACGAAGAAGGTAATCATAAAACTAAGAAGTATTTTGAAGAAAATTTAAGAAAATCTGTAGAGTATGCTGCAGAAAAAGGAGTAATTCTTGCTTTTGAAACTATGGAAACAGAGTTTATGAATACTGTTGAAAAGGCAATGGAATATGTTAAGTTAATAGATTCACCATATCTTCAAGTATATCCTGATTGTGGAAATGTTACTAATGCTGCATTAGATTATAATACAACAGCTTTTGATGATTTTAAAACTGGAAAAGGTCACATAGCAGCAGTACATTTAAAGGAAACTATACCAGGAAAGTTTAGAGAAATTCCTTTCGGTACAGGACATGTAAATTTTGAGAAGATTATTGAAACTTCATGGGAGTTAGGTGTAAGACGATTTACTTTAGAGTTCTGGTATGTAGGTAATGAAGACTGGAAAGATGTTATTAAGTTTAATAAGAGATTTATTGAAGGAAAATTTGCAGCTTAATATTTCTTAGGTGCCGAAGGGGGTAACCCTGGAACAAAAAAATAAGGGTTGGTGAGATAAATGAATAAGGAAATTTTAATCAAGGCTTCCAAGGAAGTTAGAAAAGATATTATAGAAATGCTTTATGAATCAAAATCTGGACATCCGGGAGGATCACTATCATGTGCAGATATAATGACTTATTTATATTTTGAAAAAATGAATATTAATGTAGAAAATCCAAAGGATGAAAATAGAGATAGATTTGTAATGAGTAAAGGGCATGCAGCACCGGCATTATATGCTGTACTTGCTGAAAAAGGATTTTTCCCTAAGCATGAATTAATGAATCTAAGAAAAATTGGGGCTATGCTTCAAGGACACCCAGATTCAAAAAACATACCTGGAGTAGATGTTTCAACAGGATCATTAGGACAAGGAATATCTAATGCTGTAGGAATGGCATTAGGACTTAAACATAAAAATAGCCAAGCTAAGATTTATGTTGTTTTAGGAGATGGAGAAATTCAAGAAGGTTTAGTATGGGAAGCGTTAATGGCAGCAGGGCACTATAAATTAGATAATTTAGTTGCTATCTTAGATTATAACGGACTTCAAATTGATGGTAAAAATGAAGAAGTAATGACTATTAGCCCTGTAGATAAAAAAATTGAAAGTTTTGGATGGAATGTAGTGGCTTGTGATGGGCATGACTATGAGGAGATAGATAGAGCTTTTGGAGAAACAGTAGAAGGAAAACCAACCATGATAATTGCTAAAACAGTAAAAGGTAAAGGCGTAAGCTTTATGGAAAATGAAGCAGGATGGCATGGACAAGCTCCTAATTTAGCACAAAAAGAAGTAGCATTAGTTGAGTTAAGTAAATAGAAAGGGTGGAATTTAATATGGGTAAGGCAACAAGAGAGTCATATGGAATGGCGTTAGTTGAATTAGGGAAGGAAAATGAAAATATAGTTGTATTAGATGCAGACCTTTCTAAATCAACAAAAACAGCTGACTTTAAAAAATTGTATAACAATAGATTTTTTAATGCTGGTATAGCAGAACAAAATTTAATGGGAATGGCAGCAGGGCTTGCTAATGTAGGATTCGTCCCTTTTGCTAGTACATTTGCAGTATTTGCAAGCGGGAGAGCTTTCGAAATAATAAGAAATTCAATTTGTTATCCAAAAGCTAACGTTAAAATAGCTGCAACTCATGCTGGTATAACAGTAGGAGAAGATGGTGGTTCACATCAATCTATAGAAGATATAGCTTTAATGAATTCTCTTCCAAACATGACGGTTATAGTTCCAGCTGATCATAGAGAAGCTATGCAGGCTACAAAGGCAGCAGCTGAAATGTATGGTCCAGTATATTTAAGATTTGGAAGATGTAATACTGATGATATATTTGATGAAAATTATAAATTCGAAATTGGTAAGGGTGTTGAACTTAAATCAGGTAATGATATAACTGTAATTGCTACAGGGATGATGGTTTCAAAGGCATTAGAAGCTGCAAAAGAACTAGAATTAGACGGAATTTCAGTTAGAGTTATTAATATGTCTACAATTAAGCCAATTGATAGAGAAATAATAATTAAAGCTGCAAAGGAAACAAAGGCAATAATTACAGCTGAAGAGCATTCAATTATAGGTGGACTTGGTGCAATGGTTTCAAGTGTAGTTTGTGATAAGTGTCCAACAAGAGTAAGAATGATTGGAGTTAAAGATGTATTTGGGCAATCAGGAACTCCTGATGAATTAATGGAAAAATATAATTTAACTTCTGAAGAGATAATTAAAGAAGTAAAGGGATTAGTAATGTAGCAATATATTGTTTAAATAAAATTATTAAGATTATAAATAAAAGTTTAAATATAGGTATCTTTTATAAAATATAAAAAAGAGGTGAAAAGGGGAAGAGTTATGAAAATATTTGTAGATACAGCTAATATAGAAGAAATAAGAAAGGCTAATGACCTTGGAGTTATTTGCGGTGTTACTACTAATCCATCATTAATTGCAAGAGAAGGAAGAGATTTAAAAGAAGTTATAAATGAAATTTGCTCAATTGTTGATGGTCCAGTAAGTGCAGAGGTTATGAGTCTAAAAGCTCCTGAAATGATTGAAGAAGGAATTAAGTTAGCAGAAATGCATAAAAATATTGTTATTAAAATTCCTATGTGTGAAGAAGGATTAAAAGCTGTTAAAGGATTATCAGCAAGAGGAGTTAAAACAAATGTTACTTTAGTGTTCTCGCCTGTACAAGCTTTATTAGCAGCAAGAGCAGGAGCAACTTATGTAAGTCCTTTCTTAGGTAGATTAGATGATATAGGAAATCCAGGAATTGATGTTATTAGTCAAATAGCAGAAATGTTTAAGATTCATGGAATTACAACAGAAATAATATCTGCAAGCGTTAGAAATCCAATGCATGTATTAGATGCAGCTTTAGCAGGGTCAGACATTGCAACAATTCCTTATGGAGTTATAACTCAAATGGTTAAACATTCATTAACTGATATTGGAATACAAAAATTTGTTGATGATTATGAAAAAGCATTTGGAAATAAGTAATTTATAAGACTACCCGTTTATATTTTAATGTATATAGTAAATTATTAGAAA
>NZ_JADPEL010000077.1 GCF_015667795.1 Clostridium sp. D53t1_180928_C8 | reverse complement strand
CATCAAATAAAATAACCAATAACTATTTTTATTTCATAAAAATAGGATAATTTATTTTTATGAAATAAATTATTTTATTGAAAATTTTAAATTTTAAATTTTCTTTCATTAACTTCATGGTTATGGTATCCTGAGCAATTCGAGAGAAATTAAATTTCTCTCTTGCTATGATTAGGTATTACCTTTAATTTTTTTTCTGAAAATAGTGATAGTTCTTAATTTTTGCTATCAAATAACTAAAAAGAATTCCAATAAAAAGATACAAATAATTATAAAAAAATAGAACATTTATCATAATTCCTATACCTAACGGTTCCATTGTTTTTGCTAAAAAAATTGATATTAAATATAAAATAGCACAACTAAGAATACTGTAAATTATTGTTATTTTAATTAATGATTTAAAACTTGAAATACATTTTTTTGTACTAAATATTATAATCATAATAATAGTAAATATACTATACACAAAGTGCAGGGAAAAGTTTGAAGTTATTAAATTATTAGAAAATAATAAGTATATTGGAATTAAAAAAACCGCATATATAATAGATATTATCATCTCGTTTTTTGTATTATTAATGTTCATTAAAAAACTCCTTCCGAATATATCCTTTAATCTCTGTCAATATCTACATAGTTACTTGGCATTTGCAATGCAAATTCTCTTTTTAATACAATTGTTCAAAGTATAAGTTAATTCTATTATAACATAATTTTCTATTTAATTTCATATATTCCTTCTATTATAAATATATGTATAGCAAAAGATTCTAAATCATTTATTTGATTTAGAATCTTAGTGATTTAGTATGTGATTATAAGCGTGATTTAGTATGTGATTTTATATCTTTGCACCTCAAAACGTAACCCGTTGGAATTTCTTCTAATCTTTTAAATATTTCTAATGATTTAAAACTTTATGCTTTATAAATTTTGAATAGTCTTTAGTAATTATCAAGCTATCTATTGAGCCACCACATGTAGCTAATCTCATATCAAATCTTTGATATTTTATTGTTACATCTACGATAAATTCTGCTAAGTCTACACCATCTTTTAATTGCATAAAATCAAAGTTAAATTGCATTCTTGGTTCTGCATTCACTAACTTACTAGCCGCTTCAACTTCACCATTCCAAGCACAACCATAAACTATATCCCATTTTCATTTACGTTTTCTCTAACAAATTGATCATTTATTATTGTGTACATATATGGAACATCATCTAAATATCCAGAAACCTGATAATTAACCCCAAAACCATGCATTGATATTGTATAATCTCTTAACTTAATAACAATTGTTAATATATTATCACTTTTATCTATGTTATCAATTTCAAATTGCCTAAAAAAATCTCCAACTGATCTTCTAGCAATAATCGCATCTCCACAACAAGCTATTCCTATAGTATTATTTTTTAATAAAAATAATTTTTGTGAATTATCACTTATAGTATGTCTGTCTATTATATTATTATGAGTTGTTGTTCCTGTTAATCTACTGTCTGCATCCATCGCTATACCTTTTGGTATATAAACAGTTGTTATTATAGACAATAAACTTGATGTCTTAAACAATTCTGTTATTGTTGGAGCTCCTACAAACATAGCACCTCCCGAACCAGTTCTTTGCTCTAATCCTTTTATTTCAAATATACAGCATTCTCCCTCACCAACTTTTCTACCTACAACTTTACACTCAAATTCCTAAGTGCTATTCTCTGGAACATTTAAAAATGAAGCTACTGAATTCTTAGGATTAAATATAAATATAATTGCTACTGGAGAAACTGAAATAAAAAATATACTAATTGTTTAATGATTTTATATTCTTTACTCGATAAATTTGGGGATGAAAAATCTGAAAAGAGATTTAAGGAGGTTGTTTCAATGACTGATGTGGGAAAAATGATATATAATGAAGGTTTAAAAAAATGGAATTGACCAAGGTATTGAAAAAGAAAAAGCTGAACTATTATTAAAGTAACTAATAAAAAAATTCAAAATTATCCTAATGATTATAAAAGTAAAATAATGAATTTGCCTCAAGAAACCTTATATGTAATTGCTACCGAAATATTTAATATGGATAATCTTGATGATTTAATTAAATATCTTAATTAGTATCTAACTAAAATATAACTCCTCAAATAAGTGTAATAAATATTTATTACACTTATTTGAGGAATATATTTTTACTTAATATTTATAAAAATATGTACAATTTAATTACTTCACGCCTTGATCTATTTTTTATTTTAATTCTTGCAAATTGATAAATAAGCTAATGCCTTACCCTATCATTCATTAGCCTATCCTCAGATTCTACTTATGTAATCTTACTTATAAAACTTGATTAATTTTCATACTATTATCATTTTAATACAACTTCTTATTAAATAAATTTAAAAACTTATCGAACTCTATTTTATCGGGTATAGCATAATTCCATCCATGTCCATACAGCATAGATATTACTAATATTCTATTTATATATTCAATATCCTTGTTAATTACTGATTCTATAATAAATATTAATTTATTCTCCATATAATTAACTACTTTATTTATATCTTCATTAGTTAATTTTCCTCTACTAATAATACCTTTCTGAAATCCATCTAAAAAACTAATAAAAACTATAACTTTACATAGTTTTTCTATTGAATCACCTTTAGTTTTAATAAAAATCTTCTCTAGTTTATCATTATCAATTAATATATTGAAATATAAGCTAGTCTATTTACCATAAAAATGTTTATTTCTTTCATCTCTAAATCTGTTAGCTTCCCATCTGCATGCATATCTTCAACTATTCCATTTCTATATATTAAATGTGTTGTAGCTACAGAAATTTTATGTATAAAATCTTTGTCCTCAAATGGATCCTTTTTTAGTATGCTATCAATAAATTCTTTTTCATCCATACTTATATACCTCCAATATTTATAATCACTATATTTATTATTATTAACTCAAAAACCACCCTAATAATTCATGCTATATTTCAGTTTTAATAATTTAATCCTATTACTTTTTCAACTGTATTAATAGCATCTTAAAGTATCTTCTTATTTAAATTTTCACTTTGTCTTCTCTTCTTCCTAAATACCCCCATCTAAAAGTACCATAAACTAAATCTTAGCCTATACTTATTATTAATTATAAGTATAGTAAATTATTCATTTACTATCAATACACTATATCTTCTCTATTTAATATATAGCTGCATTTTTAATAAATAAAGTCTTCCAATAAGTTAAACACCAACTTATCAGAAGACTTTCCACTAAACATTTATACTAATTTTTGTTCAAAAATATTATCTAAATTAACCTTTTTAATCCTATCATTAATTTCATCCTTATCAACAGTATAAAGACCTAATTCTTGCATTCTCTTAAAATATCCAGCTCCAGCAAAAGTATATCTGTCCTTTCTACCTTCCCTAGTTGCACCTTTTGCATTTTCATATGAAATTAAATCCCCAATTGCTATTGATGATGGTAAAATTAGTAGTGGCATTCCTAACATTAATCTAACAGCATTATGGCCAGCTAAAGAACCTGTACATATTGCTTCAGTATGACCAACAAATAATCCTGATTTCTCACCAGCACAGAAAAGATTATCAACACCAGCAACCTTCATATCGTTTGTTCTTGGTGCCATAGATAAATACCTTATAGAGTTCCCCTTACTTCCTGCATAAGGATCAACATATTTAACATGCTCAAGACCTGGTATCTTTCTTAACTTTTGAAGAGGATAATAAGTTGTCATAAGCTTTGCATGACCAGTATCAAGTAAAACTACATTCTCTGCAAACTCCTTAAGAGCATATTGTTGACAAACCTTTGTACTAAGCTTACCATAATTAATATCTTCCTTAGGAACCTTCAAAACAACTACTCCAGTTTGATCTAATTGATCCCTTATATCCTTAGATAAACTTTCCTTTGCAAGCTTACAAGATCCAGAAAATGCTCCAAGTACATCTCCATCTCTTTCACCTTGAATATCAGCAACTCCACACCTTGCACTAATACTTAATCTTGGTCCAAAAGCAGGGCAACGCAAAATACACATAGAACATCCATTACCATACCTTAAACAATTGCCCATAGGTCCAGTAGTTCCAGTAGTTTCTATAAATACATCACCTTTAACATAAGTGTCATCACTTAATAAAATTCCTCTTATTTTCTTATTATCAACATCTACATCTTTAACACGACTTTCAGTATGAATATTTATTCCCATATCTTCAAGATAATCTCTAACTACACCTTCAATAATATTTACATCATATAAAGTTGCATGTTTATGACCTGGAAAATCTATATTAGCATGTCTTGCACATTTGTCTGTTAATTTAATTAAATCTCCACCACCTAATGCAATTAGCTCTTCTGATGCAGTATAACGCCCATTGTTTCTCATTATACCACCAACATTACCAAGTCCAAGTAAAAGATCTGTTTTTTCATAAAGATGAACTTCTGCTCCTGCTTTTTTTGCTGTTATTGCAGCCGCACATCCTGCCCATTTCAAATTACGGTAACTTGTCCATTAGTAGTATTTGTAGTATATCCATCATCTTATAACTTATTCACTTTTAATAATTTCTCTAATTGAATCTCTTAAAAATTGACATTCAGTTTGATTCGTACGTGATAATAATGTAAATAACATATCCCTCTCTTTAATATTTAAATTTAATGATATAGATTCTAATTTCAAATTTTCCAATTTCTTTTCTCTTATTAATGATAGTCTTTCTCTTTCAGCTCTTAATTCATTTTTATATCTTTTATCATCTTGTATAAAGATTATATGTTTAATTATCATAATCAATAAAGCTATTGAGCAAATCAAAATTCCAACTATAGCTTTTATACCTTCACATTGTTCATAACTCATTCTCGTCCTCCCCAAAACTCTGTATAAGGTTTATAAATGCAATAAACTCTTATATAATCAGAAATGCTCATTCCTTTTTCTGCTGCAATAATGGACAACCTTTCTTTTTCCTTCTTTGATACTTGTACAGTAACACGAATATTTTTCAAATCTTCTTCTCTCTTTTTCATAAAACCCCTCCTAAATATAACCTAGAAATTCCCACACTCTCCCCTACTCTTCTCGGCACTCTTCCTAGTAAAAATGCCATTTTACCGAGAGCTTTTTTCCTATTACCACCCCATTACCACACTACTCCCAAATTTGAATAGTGTGGTACTAGTGTGGTACTTAAATATCCATTAAGTCCTCTTCATCTTCCTCATCATTCGTAAATTCTACTGAATTATTCTCAATACTAGTTAGGTTAACCTTTCCTGGTATAGGTAATAACCCTCTAAGAACATCTTTTACATATGCAGCAGGATTACTATAGTTTTGTAACTTTTCATAAAGATTCAATTCCTCCTTTCTATTTTTATTAAACTCTATAGTTATTCTTAATCTCTCCATAACTTCTCACCTACCCTCTTATATCCATTGGCATTACTAAATAAATTATCATTAACTAATTCTGCTGATGGATATCTCTTTTTTATAGACTTAAAGAATGATCTTCCTCCTCCACCAGTAACAAGTATAGGGCTTGTTCTAACTGGATAGCTTATATTTAATTCTTTAAATACTTTTTCTATATTATTTCTTATAATATTTTTAATAAATGTAGTATCTTTCTTTTCTCCATCTACTTCTAACCCATTTTTTATTATATTTTCTGCATCTTCAATATTTAATCCTAAAGTATATAAACTATTTATTTCATTGATTAAATCATTATATATATTTATCATTCCTACATCTAAGCTTGTGCTTTTAGCTACACTTCTTTTCTTCCCTGATTTAAGTAATGCTATATCTGTAGTTCTTCCTCCAATATCTAAAACTATTAAATCCTTATCTAATAAAGTTTTCCTCTTATCTACATCCAAATAATAATATGTTGCAACTCCTTCTGGGAATACTGCTGCATCTTCAATATATATAGTTCTTTCTTCCCCATTTAATTTGAAATTTAACACCCTATTTTCTTGAATTACTTCAATCATTTTATCTTTTTTGCTTCTATATTGATTTATAGGTAATCCCAAAACTATTCTTATAAACTCTTCTTTAGTACTTAACCCAACTGCTAAACAAAGCATTGGTAAAAGATTTTCTTTAGAGATCTTATCTAAATTAGTATCATAATCACCTTCACCTATTATAAAAACTTCATTATTAAATGTAATTTGATACCCTGTACTTATTAAATAATTTTCACCTTTAGTTATTAAAGAAGGAACTATTACCCCTTTACTTGTCTTAATGTTACAATTGCCTAAATCAACACCTATTGTCTCCATATTATCCCTCCGAATACTTTTTTAAGGCTACATTGTTGCCCTTTGTTATATATGTATTCGTAAGTATAAAATATATTCCTATTTATAAATAAAATTTATGTTTAGGAATTATTTTTATAAAAAGAAAAAGGCCCTTAATCTTCAAGGTACCAAATATCCTCTACATTTAGATTAAGAGCCTTACTTATTTTCAATATTGTTTCTATATTACCTTGCTGCTTATTAGTCTCAATTTGACTATAAGTGCTTGGACTTATTCCAATTACTTTACAAAACTCATTAGAGTTCATCATATATTTTGTCATTCTAATCTCTTTTAATTTATTTTTGACCATAACACCACCTCTATAATTATTTATTCTATTTACATTAAAAATTTCCTTTATAAAATAAAAAAGGGCTAGTAAGTAAGATTCCTCCTACCTACTAGCCTTAATAATTACACTAATTTAATTTCTATTGCTTCAATATGAAGACTTTCTCCTATAGTTCCTGATACTTCTCCATTACTTACCCAAGATAACCAACCTTTATTTTTTACATGTGCTCTGTATTGAATCTTTTGATTAGACCCTTCTATCCATATCTTAAATGCTTCTAATCTAAGCGACATCCCAATAGTTCCTAAAACTTCTCCATTCAATCTCTCGCTTGTCCATCCATAATTTTGTATATGAGCTTGATATTTTATTTTTCCTGGTCCAAAATAATTAATTACAAAAGCTTCTAATCTTAATCCTTTACCAGTAGTACCAGCAGTAACTCCATTTTTAACTTCATTCATCCATCCAACGTTTTGAACATGAGCTTGGTATTCTATACTATTAGAGTTTGATTCTACTGCATTTGTTCCTGAATTAGTTGTAGGTTCAAATGATATTCTACTATCTATTGCATTTCCAATCGCATGAGCAATTCTCTTAGCTCCTAACCTTTTATAAAGTTCAACGTCCTTAGTTGCCTCTAGGAAAAATAATTCTATTATCATTGATGTGTTCCTAATAGAATTACATTCTGCAAGATTATCTCTTACTTTGACTCCCCTATTTTTAAAACCTAGCTTAGATAAATTACTACAAACTTTATTTCCTATTTCTTTACCTTTTACAGAAGTTGAGTGAACACATACTTCCACTCCTAATTCTCCATCATATTTATCATACGCTGTATTAGCATGTAGTGAGAAAAATAAGTCTGCATTAACTTCATTTGCTTTTTTAATTCCATAACTTAACTCCGATGGATATGAAACATTTTCCCCTGGATGGCAATTAATCATTTCATTATATTGAGCTAATAATGGATTTAATTCTGCTAAAACTTCTCTAACAACTGTATTTTCTTGCACTAACTTTGATGCTCCTGGTGAAACTTGTGTATGTCCTGGTCTATCTGCTATTTTCATTTTACATTCCTTCTTTCTTTAATATATTTTTATAAAATAAAAAGACCATGATTACTCATGATCTTCAACTTTCTTTACTGTTCCTTTTACTGTAGATTGTCCAAAGTAAAAAGATACTATCATAATAGCAACTGTTGTAAATTGCTCTGTACTCACAACTTCTTTGGCACTTAATATACAAAACACTGTTATAACTAATAGTGCTATAATCTTTTTAACTTCTATAAGACTTGTTACCTTATTTATAAATTTACTCATCATATAATCTCCTTACTGTAATTTAGTTTTTATTTCCTTTACATCCTTTTCAATATCTTCAACTATAGCTATCTTATCTGCTAATTTATCAATCGTGTCCTGGTATCTTTCTTCCCTCTGTTTACTGTCCTTTCTAGTATCCCATAGAAGCCATACAAACAATGCTCCAAAGCTTATATTGGATATTACATAGGTAATAAGTTCATTTTCCACAATGCACCATCCTTAAAGTTATTCCAGATTACGGTATTATCTTTTGTAATATAAAAAGAGCCTACATAAGTAAGCTCTATTGTGTAAAATGTTGATTATATTCATGTCTTAAATTTTCGCAACTTTGTTCTGCATAGGTTTCAGTTGTAGCTGGAGACGTATGTCCTAACAAATGTTGAATGGTTGATATATCGGCTCCCGCTCTTAGCCCTAAAGTAGCCATTGTATGCCTAATTAAATGTGGATAAATATCTTTAGTTAATTTTGCACGTACACCAACCTTTGATATTATACATTCTAATCCTCGTATTCCCATACGGTCAAATGGGAATCTTTCAGATATAAATAATGCTGGATTATTATCCTTCCTAGTTTTCAAATAATTTTCTAAATACAATTTAGTTTTATCATTATAGTAAACAATTCTTTGTTTATCTCCTTTTCCTATAACTTTTAAAGAGTTATTATTAAGATCTAAATCTGATATATTAGTTTTAACAACCTCACCAATTCTACATCCAGTAGCGAAAAGAAATTCTAGCAATGCCCTTTCCCGCTCAGTATTGCATGCTAATCTAAGCTGCTCCAATTCCTTTACCGTTAAGGAATGCCTTAATCGTTTAGGAATCTTAGTTGCCTTTATAAGTCTAGCTGGATTTTTAGGTATAAACTCTTCATCTGTTAGCCACTGGAAGAAACCTTTTAAGCAAAATATAATTGTATTTACTGTACTAGCTTTATTATCAGCATAGCAATTTGCTAAGAAAAACCTAATATCATTTTTAGATATAGTAGCAACTGGCTTCTTTAAAAAATTTTCAAATCTTCTTAATACATAAAAATAGTTTTTTAAAGTACTATCAGAATAATGTTCTAATTTTTTTACTTGAAGATAAAGCATTATCTTTTCTTCAAGATCACTAGTCATTAATGTAGTTTCTTTAGATAAAACATCATATTCATAATAATGCTAGATGCAATATTTCATTTATTTTTCTTTGTTGTTGCCAATCAAAATTAAATTCCAAAGTAAGTTTTCCAATTGCTTTTACAACAAATTCTTCATTGCAATTCATATTTTGACCTTCTTTCGTTTAATTTATTATTTTTTATTGTATAAATTAAAAAAGAATGGTCTATAATATACTTGTAGACATAGTAATGCCTGAAGATTTAACGTTAAAATTTTTAGGCCCTATAGTCTATAAAATAGACCAGGTACTTTTCTAATTTGTTTGCACTATTAGATTACCCTAGTCTATTTTTTTTTATTCATTATTTTTTATTTTTTATATAGATTGTCCTATAAACATTAAATCAATTATGAATTAATCTATACCACATAATTTTAGAAAATCATCATATCCTTTATAAATGGGCTCTGATGAAATAA
>NZ_JADPEL010000076.1 GCF_015667795.1 Clostridium sp. D53t1_180928_C8 | reverse complement strand
AGATGAATTAATAGATTATATGCTATCACTTTTACAATGTTGATGAATGCGAGCGACATTAATGTCGGTACCAAAGGTGGAGGAAGAATAATGAAAATTAAAGATTTAATAAAGAAATTACAAGAGTTAGATGGTGAAAAAACTATAGGAATTTATGATTATGAAGAAGATGAAGAAGATTTAGATTTATATGTTCATAAAAATATTTACGCCGATGCAAAATGTGATTACTTGATTGAGTAAAGTAATTCGCAATTCAAAAAAGGGGGATGTAAAAGTGAATAGAGATAAGATGTATTCATGTATTGATAACTTAGGATTAAATCATGCTGATACAATTGCAGCTAGTGAAGAATTGGACAAAGAAGTTTTAGAAGAAATGCTTAAGGATCCAGTAGTTGAAAATATATATCTTAAACAGGTAGTTAAAGCTAAAGATTATAGAATAGCTAAGTTGGAAGATATAATAAGAAAGCTAAGAAGAATGAATAGAAGAATTAATGATTTAGCAGAAGTTGCAGTAATGCTTAATGAAACTGGAGTACCTGCTAGAGATAGTGTTAAATTATCAGTTCATATTAGTCAAGTAAAGGGGATTTAGTATGAAATTAAAGTTAATGATACTTGATAGAAATATAAAGACGTTAGAGAACAACGATAACGACTCTTGGGAGAAGATTTCAAATAAACTTGAAGAAGAATACATGGAAGTACAAGAAGCGATTAAAGAGGATTCTGGCAAGCTACACGTAGCAGAGGAATTGATTGATATTATCCAAGTGGCAATAAGAGGATTAGTTTTATTAGCAAAAGAAGGCTTTGATATTAACAAATTATTTAGTAGACATAATAAAAAGCTTGTAAACAGAGGATGGAAAGAAAAAAAGATTATTAATATTTTCATTAAGGAGTGATTTAGATATGTCAAAGAGATTAGAAGATGTTAGAAATTTAGCAGAAGGTTTAGTTGAAATCCAAGTAGACTTTATTGATAAAGATAACGGTAAAAAGCAAGGATTAATATTTTACACTTATGAGAGTTTTGGGAAATGGTATGCAGATAACTATGATGCAGTTGAAGTTTTAGAAGTTATTCAAAGTGAAGAATAATTAATATATGGAGGGTAAAATTATGAAAGCAACAGGAATTGTAAGAAAAGTAGATGAGTTAGGGAGAATTGTTGTTCCGATAGAATTAAGAAGGAATTTAAATATTGAAGTGGGAGATCCGTTAGAAATATTTGTGAGTGATGAGGAAATAATTTTAAGAAAGTATCAACCAGGATGTGTATTCTGTGGAAGTGTTAAATACGTAGTTGAATTTAAAGGTAAGAAAGTTTGTACAAATTGTATAAAAGATATTTGTAAATAAAATAGGGGGAGAATGAGCAGTTATTGGATTATAGTTGTAAGTGTTCATTCTCATATGAAATTCAATATCATAATAATGGAGAGGTAGAAATGGAAAATCAAATTGAAAAGCATCAAAGAAAAGAAGGAGTTCAATTATTTGTTAATAAAGAATTAGAACTTGAAGTAAGAGCAGTAGAGATTAATGGAGAAGGTTGGTTAGTTGGTAAGGATATTGCAGAAGTTTTAGGTTATTCAAATTCAAGTGATGCATTAAGAACTCATGTAGATGAAGAAGATAAAAAGCAAATAGCATATTACGATTTGCAAAAATTAGGATTAAATGATTTTGGAACTAAAGGTGGAGTTTTAATAAATGAAAGTGGATTTTATTCCTTGATACTAAGGAGTGATATGCCTAAAGCAAAGAAGTTTAAAAGATGGGTAACATCAGAGGTATTACCATCAATAAGAAAAACAGGATCCTATCAAAGTAAACCTATGTCACCAATGGAATTATTACAACTTCAATATCAAGTAATTCAGGATCATGATAAAAGGCTTGAAGAAGTAGATGAAAAGTTAGAGGTCTTAAATAATAGCATGACCATAGATTATGGACAACAGGAAGTTATTCATAGAATTGCTAAGGAAAGAATGGTACAAGTTTTGGGTGGGAAAGATACTCCAGCATATAGGGAATTAAGTAAGAAGGTATTTTCTAATCTTTGGAAAAGATACAAGCAAGTATTCCATGTATCTAGTTATAAAGATACAGCAAAGAAAGATTATCAAGAGGCTATAGACTACATTAAGAAGTGGGAACCATCTAAAGAATTAGGATATATGATTACTGGTGCTAATAGTCAAATTCAGTTTAACAATTAGGAGGAAATAATGGAGAGATTTAGAGTAGCATTTATAGTTCCAGGTGAACCAAAAGGTAAAGGCAGACCAAGATTTAATACAAAAACAGGTAGAACTTATACACCAGGAGATACTATTAATTATGAAAACTTAGTAAAAGTCCAATATCAAACATTAGTAGGGGACAAGTATACAGATAAGCCTATAGAAGCAGTAATTACTTGTTATTATGGAATGCCTAAGAGTATGAGTAAATCTAACAGAGAAAAAGTTTATCATGGTAAGTTAAGGCCTACTAAGAAACCTGATCTAGATAACATTGCTAAGATTGTCCTAGATAGTTTAAATGGACTAGCATACAAAGATGATAGCCAAGTTGTTAGCTTAAGAATAGACAAACATTATGCAGACAAGCCATTAGTTAAGGTTGAATTATATGAGGTGGAACATGAGTAAATTAGATTTATTTGAGGGATTAAAAGTAAGAGTTTTTACAAGTGATAGAAGGAGTAAGTTAGAAGCTAAAGATGGAGTTATAACAGATGTAACAAATAGAGTCATTATTGTAACTTACAAGGATGTTGATTATAGAGAGTCATTCAATATTGGAACAATATTATCAGATAATAACATTGATGTAAGAGTTGAAGGAAATTGGACAAGTTTAAAAACTTTATTATTGAGAGGTTAGCAGATGAATAGAAGTCAAAGAAGAAAGTTAGAAAGAGAGCAAGGTAAAGAAGTAGCTCAATATAATGCACAAACTAAATGGTTAGATACTTTACTTCCTTGGCAAAAGAAAGTTATAGACACAATGTTAAGAGAAGCTAAAGTAGATGCAGAAATAGAGTGTATTGAAGCAGTAGACAAGATATTAACAGGAGTTCTATTTGAAAGAACTGATATGGATTGGCAAGAGTCATTCGAGTTCAATTCAGCATTTGGAAAATATTATGCAGAATATAGATTTGTGGTTAGTAAATATGGGAAGGAGAATAGATTAAAAATGTTAAAAGGATTAGAAACGGAAATAGTATCTAAGATTGAAAATTGGATTACAGAGGGAAAAAGTAAAGTTCAAATTATTAAACAAATTAGATCTGATTATAAAGGAGTAGGATTAGTATCTCCTGAGATTAACAATGTTTATCAAAGAACTTATGAGAATTATAAGAATTATATAAAAAAAGTTGAACCAGAAATAATTGAGAAAATAAGCAAGTATTTAAATGACAATCAAAAGTCAGAAGGAATAATAAATTTACTTAAAATTGAATATCCAAAGATTTCAGATAGCGATTTAAGGGGCTTATTCATATTAGGGAAAGACGAGTTTATGAAACCAAAGTATGAAGATTATACTAATGTTCATTATGTTGGTTCTGAAAGTGATAAGAGAGCAGCTGAAAAAAGAAAGGCTAAAAAAGAAGTTGCTAAAAAGGAACAGAAACCAGAAGAAAAAGTTAAAGAAGCTATAGTTGAAGTGGGAAAAGCAGGAGCAGAATTTTTAAAAGAGTTTAATAAAGTAGTAAAGGAGAAGAAAATGAGTAATTTAAAAATCATTAATGAGGTTGTAAAAGTTGTTTCAAGAGAACTTGAGGGTGAGTTTGGTAAATATATTGCTGATGAAAATGGAGTTACAAGAGAAGACATCACATTTAAAGATCTAGCTGCAGTAGAAATTTATAAGAAAGAGCAATTAGAGAAATTTGAAAGAGAAATAGCTGAATTACAAGCAGTCTTTACTTTCAGGGAAAACTAATATGGATATAGCAGAGAAATTAGAATTGTTGGAGAAGTCTAAGAAAACTTTAGACTCTCTAACAATAGAGTTAAGGAAACGTGGCTATGCTAAGGCTATGGCGGAGAGAGAGTATAGAATGGCTTTAGCAAAGAAGGAAATAGAACTAAGAGGAAGAGGCAATAACTATCCAGCAAACCTTGTATATGATATAGCTAGAGGACAAGAAGCAGAATTAAGATATAAGCGAGATATAGCAGATATTGAATATGAGATATGCAAAGATAGGCTAAGAAATGAGAGAAGCAATATAGAAGCAATACGTAGCCTTATAGCTTGGGATAGAGCCAATTATTTAAATAGTTAGGAGGCAATTTGAAATAAATATGTTAGAAGAGTTGGCTATTAAGTTTATAAGTTGGAATTTAAAACGAAAAGGAATAAATAACTTGGAGATAGTTATTAGAAGTGATGGGCATACAGTGTATAAAAGAAATAAAGAGAAAGAAGAGTGTGTGAAAAAGATACTTTCAAAAATTAAATGAAATTATTGTGAGTGAAGGGAGCATTTAAAGTGGAAGAAGATATTAAAAAAGCATTATTTATATTATTATATGACCAATTTAATATACCAGACATTGAACAAGATGATAGGGATTCAGATTATATTGAGCATATAGTAAGTGCTTTGATTGAAAAGAATGAGGATAGATGTCCTTTCAAGTGTTATGACTGTATTGGTAAATGCAAAGTTAATCATATAGGTTGTGCAGAAGGACTTAAATTTGATTGCAATAGAGTAGTAGAAGAAGCATGGAAAGATTTTATAGGAATTGAAGGTTATAGAGATTAATGAGTATGAAAATATTGTGAGGTGGATAAAATGAAAAGATTCGAAGATTTTAATCAAACCTTTGGTAATAATGAAAGTGCAGAAGAACAAGCTTTAGGTATGATTATATCTCATATTGAAGAAACTTATGGGATTGAAATAAACGATATTAAGCCATTAAAAATGAGATATACTGCACAAATAAAATGGCTAAATGAAGAAATTTGATAGTGAATAATTCTGAAATTATTGCGGAGTAAACGGAGGAAAGAAAAATGAGAATAGAGATAAATCATAATTCTTTAACAGTAGATATTTATAAAGGGGAGCAATTAGTAAGTGCAATAGATTTAAAAGGAAGCGTGATTGAATTGGCAACAGAATTAACAGATTTGTTTGCTGTTTTAGACATAGATTGTGAAGTTGTAGAGATAGATTAGCGAACAATTCAAAAAATATTGCGTGTTAATTAAAATTTAAAAATATAAAAATTAAATGGAGTAATTCTAGATAAAATGTGAGTACTCACCTCCAGACGTGGAGGAAAGAAAGATGAATAATAAAAAAACAAAAATAGAATTGTATAATGATAATTTTCAAAATTTCAAGAGATATGGAATACCAAAAGCACAGTTAGTAATAGCTGATATACCTTATAACTTAGGGAAGAATGCTTATGCTTCGAGTACTGAATGGTATGTAAATGGAGATAATAAACAAGGTGAAAGTAAAAAGGCTGGAAAAGCATTTTTTAATACAGACCATAACTTTAATATAGCTGAATATATGCATTTCTGTAGCAAGTTATTAATTAAAGAGCCTAAGGAAAAAGGAAAAGCACCAGCGATGATAGTGTTTTGTAGTTTTGAACAAATGAATATGGTTATTAAATACGGAGAAAAGTATGGATTTAATAACAGTTATCCATTGTTCTTTGTTAAAAATTACAGCTCTCAAGTGTTAAAAGCCAATATGAAAATAGTTGGAGCTACAGAACATGCAGTAGTTTTATACAGGGACAAGCTGCCTAAGTTCAATAACGGAAGAAAAATAGATAAAGAAACAGGAAAGCCTATAAGAGGAACTGGAAAGATGATTTTCAACTGGTTTGAATGGAAGAAGGATAATAGTAAAGCATATCCGAAGATACATCCAACTCAAAAACCTGTAGGCTTACTTAAGCAACTCATAGAGATATTTACTGACGAGGGGGATGTTGTAATTGACCCTTGCGCAGGAAGTGCTACAACATTAAGAGCGGCTATGGAACTTAATAGAAATTGTTATGGGTTTGAAATATCTAAGGAATTTTATAAAAAGGCACAGGATAAAATGCTGAATTATAAAAATGATAACAACCAAATAAGCATAGACGATATTCTATAATATTCTCATTAAAAATTAATTTAGTAGAGAACAATTCAAAAAAAAGAGAGAATAGAAGGGAATACGGATAATGCTATATACTTCTATTATCATAAGATAATCAAAATCAATTAGTGAATGGGGAGGAGAAGGACATGGAGAACTTAAACTATAGAAATTGTAATGAAGAAGTAACTGTAAAATTAATAGGAAAATTAACAATGGAGTTTCCAGAGCTAGAGGTTAATCTACCAAAACAGTTAGAGATAAAAAGATTGGTAGAAGAAGTTTTATATGGATATGAGGTTACTACAAAAGAAACAGCATTAGTAACAAGTGATCTTGAAGATAGAATAAATTATTTTCTAGCAACTAAAAAGCTTGAAGGTTTATCAGAAGCAACTTTAAAGAATTATATATATAACTTAAGAAAATTATGCAAATTCTTTAATAAGCCAGTATCTATGATTACAAGTGCTGATATTAAAATGTTCATGTATGCAGAAAGTAGTACCAAGAGTGCTGCTGGAATGAACACATTTATGACACCTATTAAATTATTCTTTGCATGGCTTCAAAATGAAGAGTTTATAATTAAGAATCCATGTTCTTCGATAAAACCAGTAAAAGAACCAAAAAGGGAAAAGAAACCACTTAACGAAGAGCAAGTTGAAATGTTAAGAGATTGTATGCTTAGTAGAAGAGATAGGGCAATATTAGAATTTTTCTTATCAACTGGTTGTAGAGTAGCCGAAGTTGGGAATGTTAAAGTAAGTGATTTAGATATGACTCATAAAACTTTATTGGTTATAGGGAAAGGGAATAAGGAAAGAAGAGTATATTTTACAGAAAGGTGTAAAAGAGCAATACTTAATTATCTTAGAGAACGTGAGGAGCAAGGAATAATAAGTGAATATTTATTTTGTTCTTCAAAAGCACCAAAGAAAAAATCAATCAATACAGAGCCATATAACAAATTAAATAATAGAGGTTATCAAGTAATAGTGGATAAGATGCAGAAAATGGCCAATATAGAAATGAGGATTACACCTCATACATTTAGGCATACCATGGCTACATTTGCTTTAAGAAGTGGAATGGCTCCAGAATGCATACAACAAATTTTAGGACATAATGATGTTGGATTAACGTTAAGGGTATATGCGAAAGTAGCTCAAACAGATGTTGAATATGCATATAGAAAATTAGTTTCTTAAAAATAAAGGATAAAATTAACATGAAAACACAACAGATAAGAGATTTAGAAGGAAATGTCTTAAGGAGTGAGGCTTAGTGTTAATAGTATTAATTATAATTACAATGCTTATCATAATATTATTTGTTTTATCAGCGATAATCATAGCAAAAGATCATGATAATGAGTTTATGACTAGCTGGGAGAAATGTAATGGCAACTGTAAAAGTTGCAAGGATAAGGAGCAATGTATGAATAGACCTTATGAGGGGGAATGAAAATTGGAAGAAGATAAATTTGGAAAAACAGAAGGTAGGCTATATAGATATTTTGAGAATATAAAGAGAATAGCTTCACTTAATGAACAAAATGTAGAGTTGGATAAAAGATATGATCATGTAGATGAAATATTAAGGACAAGCAACTTCAACTTTGATATAAGCATAGGTTCTATTGGATTTGAGGAAAGAGTACAAACTTCATGCACTGGTGAAAGTGTAGTAGAAAAGCAAATGTTCCAGCAAGCAGAAAGTTTAATTAAAGAGCAGAGGATAATAAGAAAAACTCAATTTAAGAACCAGGTAAGGGTTAATGAGTTAGAGAGAAACAATATAAAGATGAGAGTTGCTATAGCAATGCTTGAAGAAGAAGATAAGAAGTTTATTTTCTATAAGTACAATAAGAAGTTAAGTATAGAGGCTATATCAGAAGAATTTAATTTATCAATAAGGACAACTTACAGATTAAGAAAACAGATCATAGAGAAAATAATGAAATTGCTTTAGGAGTTTTAATATGGGGATTTATCTTATAGAAGCAGAGGTAAAGGTTAGACACCTTTACTCTGTACAAGCTAAAACTGAAGATGAAGCAAAAGAATATCTAGAAGTAATGGAACGTAATAAAGGTGATTATGATGGTAGCAATCTTATTCTAGATAAAGTTTGGATAGGAGAAATTAACAATGAGATTATAGATTCTAAGGAGATTGAGGAGGCAGTTGAAGTTGAGTAAAATTCATTTACAGCTTAAATATAAAAATATTTTAATACTTAAGCACTCATTAGAACAAAGAATTGAAAGAGATAAGGAAGAATATGAAGGTTATAAATATTTAAAGCAAAACCATGAGTTAACAGATGAAGGAGTAGCTTTTATAAAAGAACATGAGGACCACATTAGATGTTATGAGGCTTTGATTGAAGAAATGAGCAGATGTGAAATGCATGGAAGAAATATATTTGGAGGTAAATAATGAGAATTAATAAAAAGTATTCAATTGAAAGTGATGTTTTAAATGTAACAGTATATGAACATTCAGTAGTTAAAGAAAAGGAAAGTAAGAATTTTGGGAAAGAAGTTAAAAAGGCAGTAGGATATTTAACAACAATAGACCAAGCTTTTAAGTTTTTGATTGATAGAGAAGTAAAAGGAACTGGAATGGAAGATTTTAATACGATAATGAATAAAATCGCAGAATTAAGATTTGATATAGAGAGGATGTTAAAAAATGAATAAGGAGGAATGGAAACCTATAAAGGGATATGAAGGATTATATGAGATCAGCAGTTTAGGAAGAGTTAAGAGTTTACAAGGTTGGAATGGTCATGAGTATGTTAAAAGAGAAAGAATATTGGCTCCATATAAACAACAAAGCAATAAAAATTATAGTAGGAGTGTTGTCAAATTAATTAAACAAGGAGTAAAAAGAGATTTTAAAGTTCATAGATTGGTTGCTGAAGCGTTTATCCCTAATCCTTGTAAATACAAAGTTGTGAACCATAAAGATGGAAATCCTTTAAATAATAAAGTTGACAATCTAGAATGGTGCACTCAAAAGATGAATGTAAATCATGCTATAAATAATGAATTAATAATAACTAGAATTAAAACTATAGATAGAGAAACTATAGTACAACTTTTAAATAATAATTTTACTTATGATGAAATAGCAGAAATGCTTGGAGTAGCAAAAGGAACAGTATTTAACTATATAAGAAGATTTAAGATAAGAAAGATATATGAATAGGAGTGATTATTATTAATAAGGTAGTTTTATTAGGCCGTTTAACTAAAGATCCAGAACTAAGATATGCAGCAGGAAGTGGAACAGCAGTTTGCAAGTTTACATTAGCAATTACAAGACAATTTAAGAGAGATGAAACAGATTTTATTAGGTGTGTAGCTTTTAATAAAGCAGCAGAAAATATAACTCAATATATAACTAAAGGCAGACAGTTAGCAGTTACAGGAAGTATTAGAACTGGCAGTTATGATGCTCAAGATGGAACTAAAAGATACACTACTGATGTAATGGTAGAAAGTTTTGAGTTTATCGGGAATAACAAAGATAATGGTAGTAGCAATGATAGCAATAGCAACTGGAATCCACCAGTAGATGATGTAGGTTTTGGAGATATGACACCAGTAGATGATGGAGACATGCCATTTTAGTTATTAATACATTAAATAATGGAGGTAAAGAGTTTATGATATATGAATTAAATAAAACTAAAAAGAAAAATGGATTTGAATATAAGGAGCAAAAGTTCTCTATAGATACAGGGGATAGAGTTAATGATATTAATATACAAGATGCAGTAATTCATGTATTAGATGCAAATGCAGGTGAGCCAGTATTAAATGAATTTACATTAGAGTTAACTGAAGATACTTACAGATTCTTATATAAGCATATAGATAAGATATTTAAAAATGATGATTTAGTACCAGCAGTATTCAATTCAGAAAGAAATATAGTTAGAGAAATAGTTCAAGATTATTTAAATGGATTAGATGGAGATATCATTGAGGTATCTAAGGAATTAGCAAGACAATTATTTATAATCATGAAAGGGAATATTAATATTCCATCTTGTGATCTTATAATAACATCAATAATAACAGATCAAGGTCCTATGCTAGGAATACTTAAGTTAGATTATGTTAATAGTTTTACCCATCAAGTAGATTTTATAGATAATAAAATAGGTGTTGGATTGATAAAATATAGTACAGCTTTGCCAGGAAGTACTCAAAGAATACAGAAAGCTGCATTTATAAAACCTATAAGAGAAGGTAATAAGTTTGATTTATGGGTACTAGACAACAACAAAAGTAGAACAGTAGATGATGATGAATATGGAGCAAATTACTTCTCAAATAGTTTCTTAGGGTGTAGCCAAGTAAGTGATAGTAGAACAGAAAC
>NZ_JADPEL010000075.1 GCF_015667795.1 Clostridium sp. D53t1_180928_C8 | reverse complement strand
TATATTATATTATTAATTTTCATTAAATCCACTTTATTTTTATAATATACTATTAGAATTAAGAAATAACTTTAATAAACAAATAATAAAATTATTAATATAAAAAAGAGCCAATCCCTATGCCTAAGCATAGAGTTTGGCTCTATAAATTCTGGATTCCCAGGTTTTTATTCTTGTTCTGCTAATTTCTTTAAGTCAGCATATTTTTGTCTAGCATGTTCTTCAGCCATTTGGAATAAATCTTCCGCTTGTTCTGGATATTGCTTAGCAATTGCTGAATATCTTACTTGATCCATTATAAAGTCTCTAAAACTTCCTTGTGGTTCTTTTGAGTCTAAGCTAAATGGATTCTTTCCTTGTTCTTTTAATTCTGGATTGAATCTATATAGATGCCAATATCCAGCTTTAACAGCTTCATCCATGTTTCTTATAGAGAATCCCATTCCCTTCTTTAATCCATGGCTGATACAAGTTGAGTAAGCAATGATTATTGATGGACCGTTATGAGCTTCTGCCTCAAGCATCGCTTTAACAACTTGGTTTTTATCTGCTCCCATGGCAACTTGTGCTACATAAACATTTCCGTAAGCCATCATCATTCTTCCTAAGTCTTTCTTCTTAGACTTCTTACCTGATGCTGCAAATTTAGCCATAGCAGCTGCTGGTGTAGATTTTGAAGATTGACCTCCAGTATTAGAATAGATTTCAGTATCAAATACTAATACATTTACGTTTTGTCCTGAAGCAAGTACATGATCTAATCCACCGTATCCGATATCATAAGCCCAACCGTCTCCTCCAAGGATCCATTGAGATCTCTTAACTAAGTAATCAGCTCTGTTTCTGATTTCTTCAAGAGCAGCTTTTGCTTCTGTATCTTCTATGTTGTTATCAGCAAGTATTGCTTCAACTTCTCTTGAGTAAACTTTAGAAAGTTCCCCATTTTCTTTATTTTCTAACCAGTTTTTAAATGTTTCTTTATATTCTTCAGCTATTGGCATTTCTAATAACTTAGTCATATTCATAGCTATGTTATCTCTCATTTGGTTAACTCCTAAGAACATACCAAATCCGAATTCAGCATTATCTTCGAATAATGAATTAGCCCAAGCTGGACCTTTTCCTTCATGGTTCTTAGTATATGGTGTTGATGGTGCTGAACCACCCCAAATTGATGAACATCCTGTTGCATTAGCAATCATCATTCTATCACCAAATAATTGAGTAACTAATTTGATATAAGGAGTTTCTCCACAACCAGCACAAGCTCCTGAGAATTCGATAAGTGGTTGTTTGAATTGACTTTCCTTAACATTCTTACCAGTAGTTAAATGCTCTTTATTAGAAACTTCTTTTGATACTGAGAAGTCCCAATTTGCAACTTCTTTTTCTACTTGAGTTCCAAGCGGTTTCATTTCTAATGCCTTACCTGGCGCTGGACAAATATCTACACAGTTGTTACATCCAGTACAATCTAATGTACTTACTTGAATTCTGTAATTTAATCCTGCTAAAGTCTTACCAGTAGCCTTCTTAGTTTCAAATCCTTCTGGTGCCTTAGCTAATTCTTCATCATTTACTAGAACTGGTCTAATACATGCATGTGGACACACGAAAGCACATTGGTTACATTGAATACATTTTGACATATTCCATTCTGGAACTTCTGTTGCAACTCCTCTTTTTTCATATGCTGCAGTTCCTGCTGGGAATGTACCATCTTCTATTCCATTGAATGCACTTACAGGTAATTTATCTCCTTCTAAAGCATTCATTGGGTTCATTATATTTTTAACAAAATCTGTTACTTCCTTAGTTTCAACCTTAGCTTCATCAGTAGCAGTTTTCCAGCTTTCAGGAACATTAATTTTAACTAATGAATTCATACCAGCTTCAACAGCTTCGAAGTTCATGTTAACAACTTTGTCACCCTTCTTACCATAAGCTTTCTTAATTGAAGCCTTTAAGTATTCTGTAGCCTCTTCTTGAGGTATAATTTCTGCTAACTTGAAGAATGCAGATTGCATTATCATGTTAATTCTTCTACCTAATCCAATTTCAGATGCTATCTTAGTTGCATTAACTGTGTAGAAGTTTATTTCATTTTCAGCTATATATCTCTTCATTGTAGCTGGTAATTTTCTTTCAATTTCTTCTTCGTTCCAAATTGTATTTAATACGAAGTTTCCACCCTTTTTAAGACCTTTTAATAAGTCATATTGTCTTACATAAGCTTGTACGTGACATGCTATGTAATCAGCTTCATCAATAAGGTAAGTTGATCTTATTGGTGTATCTCCAAATCTTAAGTGAGACATAGTTACCCCACCAGATTTCTTTGAGTCATATGCAAAATAAGCTTGTACGTATTTATCTGTATTTTCACCGATAATCTTAATAGCTTGCTTATTAGCACCAACAGTACCATCTGATCCTAATCCCCAGAACTTACATCTTACTGTTCCTGGTGTAGATATTCTTAATTCTTCTTCTACTGGAATTGAAGTGAAAGTAACGTCATCTTCGATACCAACTGTAAAGAAGTTCTTAGAATTTTCTTTCTTTAAGTTATCAAATACAGCCTTAATATCTGAAGGTGTAACATCCTTAGATGCTAATCCATAACGACCACCAACTATCTTAGGCGCATTTTCTTTTCCATAGAATGCTGAACATACATCTAAGTATAATGGTTCACCATTTGAACCTGGTTCTTTAGTTCTATCTATTACACAAATCTTTTCTACTGATTTTGGTATAACTTTTAATAAATGCTCAACTGAGAATGGTCTGAATAAGTGAACCTTTACTAATCCGTACTTTTCTCCTCTTGCATTTAATTCATCTATAGTTTCTTCTATAGCTTCAGTAACTGAACCCATAGCAACAATTATTTCTTTAGCATCTTCTGCTCCATAGTAATTGAATAATCCATAGTTTCTTCCAGTCTTTTCTTCCATTTTAGCCATGTATTCTTCAACTATTGGAACTATATCATTATAGAATTTATTTGAAGCTTCTCTAGTTTGGAAGTATATATCTGAGTTTTGAGCTGTTCCTCTTGTAACTGGGTTATTTGGAGTTAATGCTCTATTTCTAAACTCTTGTAATGCTTCTTTATCTATCATTTCAGCGTAATCTTCATAATCTAAAACTTCAACTTTTTGAATTTCATGAGATGTTCTAAATCCATCGAAGAAGTTTACGAAAGGTAATCTACCTTTAATAGCTGCAAGGTGAGATACTGGAGCTAAGTCAGCAACTTCTTGTACTGATCCAGCTGCAAGCATTACACATCCTGTCATTCTTGCTGCCATAACGTCTTGATGATCTCCAAATATTGATAATGCTTGAGAAGCTATTGCTCTAGCACTTACATGGAATACACCTGGTAGTAATTCTCCTGCTACCTTATACATGTTTGGTAACATAAGTAATAAACCTTGAGATGCAGTAAATGTACTAGTTAATGCACCTGCTTGAAGAGAACCGTGGAATGCACCTGCAGCTCCTGCTTCTGATTGCATTTCTACAACATTAACAGGTTGTCCGAAAATATTTTTCTTTCCTTGTGCTGCCCATTCGTCAACAACTTCTGCCATAGTAGTAGATGGAGTTATAGGGAATATTGCAGCTACATCTGTAAACGCATATGCTACGTGGGCAGCTGCTGTATTACCATCAATAGTCATCATTTTTTTTGCCA
This sequence comes from Clostridium sp. D53t1_180928_C8, assembly GCF_015667795.1. Lineage (GTDB taxonomy): Bacteria > Bacillota > Clostridia > Clostridiales > Clostridiaceae > Clostridium. The sequence continues at coordinate 7,007 of NZ_JADPEL010000075.1, read as the reverse complement.
TGATAATATACCTTCTTTCATCGTCCTAAGTATTAGATAATAATTATCCATTAATAATTATTATACTTAATTCTAAATATTTTTCTAGTACTTTTATTAGAAATTTTATTTAGTATAATTTTGTAATCTTTTGTCACTTCTTAGTATAATCACATATGATAATTTCTTCAATAGAAAAATACCATGTTTATACATTTGTTTTTTTAATAGTTACCAAAAGATTCTTTAATAATTATATTTCTAAATAAACTTTAATCACAATCGACATTTTCAATGATACTCTCTATATTTTTTATATACAAGAAGGCACTTTTTTTATATATAGTATCAAAAAAGATACTAAGTATATAGTTTTAAACTATATAATATGTTATTATGTATAAATGTACTCTAAAAGGAGGTTCATAATGAATAAAAAACTTTCGTTTCATAATGATTGTCATATTAAAAATCGTTGTGCTAAATATGATACATGTCCTATGATTCTTGTACATAGAATATTATCTGGCAAATGGAAAATACTAATATTATGGTATTTAAGCAATGAAACTTTAAGATTTAGTGAACTTAAAAGAAAACTACCATATACTACTCAAAAAATGCTAACTAATCAGTTAAGAAGTCTTGAAGAGGACAACCTTATTTTTAGAAAAGTATATCCTGTAGTTCCACCAAAAGTAGAATATGGACTTACTGATATAGGAAGAAAAATAGTTCCTCTTCTTGAATCTATGTATACATATGGAATTGAATATTCAACAAATAAGCAATCACTTAAAAATAACTAGGTCATATGACTTGGTTATTTTTAATTTTTAACTGAAAAAATTTAATATTTTTATAGAATAGTAAATAAACATTATACAAATATTAAAGGTAAGTATATTAAACTTTATAATTATCTATTCCTTTGTTTATTGACAATAATTATTGTTGGATTATAATTATTATAGAAAGCTTTAAATTAGAACTTATAAATCTAATATTAAATTATAAAAAGGAGATTATTCACATGGCTAACACATTCAAAATAACTGAAGACTTATTTTGGGTAGGCGCTCTTGACCCAAACTTAAGAATTTTTGACATAATAATGGAAACTAAATTTGGTACTTCTTATAACTCTTATGTTTTAAAGGGATCAGAAGGTATTGCTTTATTTGAAACTGTAAAAGAAAAATTCTTTGATGAACATTTAGAAAAAATTCGTTCAATAATAAACTTAGAAGATATAACTTATGTTGTTGTAAATCATACAGAACCAGATCACGCAGGTTCAGTAGAAAAGATTTTAGAATATGCACCTAATGCAACTGTTGTTGGTTCTGCACTTGCTATCAAATATTTAGGTGAAATAATTAACAAACCTTTCAAAAATAAAATTGTAAAAGATGGTGAAACCTTATCTTTAGGTAATAAAACTCTTAAGTTTTACAGTGTTCCTCAATTACATTGGCCTGATACAATGTATAGTTATGTTATTGAAGATGAAGCATTAATTACTTGTGACTCTTTTGGAGCTCACTATTGTGATGAACGTATATTAAAGAGCTCTATAGAAGAATCTAAAGAAGATGATTATGTTGAAGCTTATAACTATTACTTTAGAATGATTATGGGACCATTTAAACCATTTATGATAAAAGCAATGGATAAAATTAAGGACTTAAAACTAAATTATATCTGCCCAGGTCATGGATTAGTTTTAGATAGCTCAAATATTGAAAAATTTATAAATCTTTATAAAGAATGGTGTCAACCAGTAAAAAGAGAAAGACAAAGCATAGTTATTCCTTATGTAACTGCATATGGCTACACTGAAGTTATTGCAGAGGCTGTGAAAAAAGGGATTGAAGATGCTAACTTTGACGCTGACATATTAATGTACAACTTAGTAGATGCTGATATGAATGAAGTCTTAAAAGAAATAAATGAGTGTAGTGGATTATTACTTGGATCTCCTACTTTACTTGCTGATACTTTACCTCAAATTTGGACTATTTTATCATCACTAAATCCAGTAATTCATAGAGGATTACCTGTAAGTTGCTTCGGTTCTTATGGCTGGAGTGGTGAAGGTCTTAAAAATATAAATGAAAGATATAAACAATTAAAATTAAATATTGTTTCTGAACCACTTGGAATTGTATTTAAGCCTAGTGAAGAAAACTTATCTGCTGCCTATAACTTTGGTTTAGATTTTGCCAAAAAAGTTTTAAAATAAAAAAATAATGGAGTTGTTATTTAATTACAACTCCATTATTTTTTTATTTATACATTTGTTTTTTTAAAAATTTAGAAAGATCCATTATTAATGCTGCAATAATTGATAATCCTAAACATATTCCAAATTGTAACCATCCAAAAGTTTCTGGTATATTAAATATTCCTCTTACACCAGGAATCAATACAACAGAATATAAACATAAGCATATAACAATTGCTCCTATTGCATATTTATTCTTAAATACTCCCAATTTTAATATCGGTATGTCATTTGATCTAGCTGGTAAAGTTTGAAATATTCTTGCAAGAGTTACTGTTGAAAATGCCATTGCAGCTCCTAAAGCTGGTGATGATAAATCTCCTACATATTGAGCTATTATTACTATAACTCCAATAATTAATCCCCTTAAAATTACACTTTTTAATGTTCCACCAGCTAATATACCTTCATTAATATCTCTTGGCTTTTCCTTCATTATATTTGGCTCTGCTTCTTCTAATCCTAATGCTATAGCAGGTAATGAATCATTTATTAAATTAATAAATAATAACTGTAATGCAGTAAATGGATTTGGCCAATTCACAAAAACAGCAAATAGTATTGCAATTATTGCTCCTAAATTTCCAGCAAATAAATATGTTATTGCTTTCTTTATATTACTATAAACTGTTCTACCAACTTCAATAGCTGATACTATGGTTGAAAAATTATCATCTGTTAAAATCATTGCTGATGCATCCTTTGCTACATCAGTACCACTTCCCATACCAATTCCTATATTAGCTTGTTTTAATGCTGGGGCATCATTAACTCCATCACCAGTCATAGCTGTTATGTATCCCTTTTCCTGCCATGCCTTAACTATACGTATCTTATTTTCCGGAGAAACCCTAGCATATACAGTAATATGTTCTAACTTATCTTTAAGTTCTTTCTCAGATAAGTCATCAAGTTCTTTACCAGTTAATGATATATCTCCTTCTGACATTATACCAATTTCTTTAGCAATAGCTGCTGCTGTTGTTTTATGATCTCCTGTTATCATTACAGTTTTTATTCCAGCTCCAATAGCTTCTTTTACTGCATGATAAACTTCTTCTCTTGGTGGATCAATCATTGCCATTAATCCTACTAATGTCATTTCCACTTCATCTTCTAAACATGGAATAAAGTTCTCATCCGGTACATCTTTTATGGCAAAAGCTAATACTCTCAACGCCCTATTTGAGAATTCTTCATTAATCTTCTTATATTTATTTATTATATCTTCATTTATCTCTACTATTTCACCATCATTTAAAGCATATTTTGATCGTGAAAATACCACATCTGGAGCTCCTTTAGTAAACATAATTGCATCTCCATTAATAGAGTTCACTGTTGACATTAACTTTCTATCCGAATCAAATGGTATTTCACTTAACCTATCATATTTTTCTCTTAGCTCCTTATAATCAATTCCTCTTTTAGTTGCAAAATGAAGAAGAGCAATTTCTGTTGGATCTCCAATTTCTTTTCCTGTATCAGTTATTTCTGAATCATTACATAATGTAGATGATAAGTTTATTGCTTCAATTTGATTAGAATCATTATTTTCCCCTTGAACCTCTTCTTTATTAACTCCATACATAAAAAAATCAACAACAGTCATTTTATTTTGTGTTAATGTACCTGTCTTATCTGTACAAATTACACTAGTTGAACCTAATGTTTCTACTGCCGGTAGCTTTCTTATTATAGCTTGCTTCTTAGCCATATCTTTTGTTCCCACTGCCAGTACAATAGTTACTATTGATGATAATGCTTCTGGAATAGCTGCTACAGCAACCGCAATAGCAAACATAAAAGAATCAAAGATTAATGTTTTCATATTGTCTCCAGAAATATACCCTCTAACTACTTGAATCACAAAAATTATTGCAGCTAAAATCATTATAATTATTCCTAGTTTTTTACCAAACTCATCCAATTTAACTTGTAAAGGAGTTTGTTTATTACCAGCAGTCTCTAATAAAGTAGCAACTTTACCTACTTCAGTATTCATACCAGTAGCTGTAACAACTAATGTTCCTCTTCCATAAACAACAGTAGCACCACTGAAGACCATATTTCTTTGATCTCCAATACCAACTTCTTCTTCTATTCTATCCCCATGTTTTAATACCGCTTCAGCTTCTCCTGTAAGCATTCCTTCAACAACTTTAAGCGTTTGCGCTTCTATTATTCTTCCATCTGCTGGTATATAATCACCAGCCTCTAAAAATACTATGTCACCTACTACGATTTCCCTAACCGGAATAGTTTTTTTCTTCCCATCTCTTAAAACTTTTGCATTAGGTGATGATAATTTCTTTAAACTATCTAAGGAGCTTTCCGCCTTTCTTGTTTGTGTAACACCTAATACTGAATTTAGAATTACTACAACAAATATAATAATAGACTCAACAAATTCACCTAGAAATATCTGAACAATTGCCGCAATTAGCAATATAATTACTAATGGATCTTTAAAACTCTCTAAAAACATTTTCCAAATAGGAACTTTTGAAGCTTCTTTTAATTCATTATATCCATTTCTATTTAGCCTATTTTTAGCTTCTTCATCTGAAATCCCATTAATTGTACTATCTACCTCTTTTAATACATCTGAATATTCTTTTTTATAATGCATCTTAACTCCCCTTTCATATATTAGTTCTAATATAGTATTTACTTGAATTAGAAATTATATTAGTAAAATTAAGATTCAACACCTTCTAAAATCATTTCTATTTTAAGCTTCCTGATCTAATTATCGATATTAGTAACCATAATCCTAAAATTGCTGATACAAAGTATCCACCCATTCCTATTACTGATATTCCATACACCTTTGGTTCTGCATTTATATTGATTATCAAAGATGAAGCTACAACCATTCCTGCTATGACTAAAGCAAAAGCTAATCTGTTTACCATTTTATTCAATACATCTATATATTTATCCTTATCCTCAATAACAATATTTATCTTACCTCGTCCCTTAATTAAAACATCTGATAAAGCTACAAGTTTAGATGGTATATTTAAAGTGTCTCTTGTCAATTTATATCCTTTTATTAAATAATCATTAAAGTCAAATTCTGATAAAAAATAATCTTTATAATAATCCTTAGCATAAGGAATAACCAAACTTATTATATTTAGCTCTGGTGAAAGATCTGCTACTAAACCTTCAACCATTACCATTGTTCTTATAAGCATAGTAAAATCACTAGCTAACCTTAAATTATTTCTTTTTGCAATAGATGACATTTCTTGAAATAAAACAGATATCTTTATATTTTTTAATGATGTAGTATAATAATTTCTAAAAATATACTCAATATCTTTATATAAAATCTCTCTATCAACTTTTCCACTCTTTATTCCTATACTCATTGCAAAATCAGTTAATTTATCTATATCTTCATTTGCAATTGCCGCAATTGCGCTATTTAGTTCGCATTGCTTTTCTTTTGATAATTCTCCTACTATTCCAAAATCAATGAAACAAATCCTTCCGTCTCTTATTAATATATTACCTGGATGAGGATCTCCATGAAAAAATCCATCTTTTAACACTTGCTTAAAATATGAAAGCGTTAACTTTTTAGCTATGTCATCTTTATCATAACCCAAAAATTGTATAGCTACGAAATCATTTATCTTAAATCCCTCTATACTTTCTAAAGTTAAAACCCTACTACCTGTATATTCATTTATTACATAAGGAGCATATACACAGTATATATCTTCATTTAACGTTCTAAATTTTTCAATATTTTTGGCTTCAAAATTAAAGTTTAATTCTCTCTCTGTAGATAGTTTAAGTTCTAATAATATTTCTTTTGGATTTACTATAGAATCTTTAAAAATTTTACTAACTTTTTCACTTAAACTTAATAAAATATCAAAGTCCATATCCATTTTCTCCTTAATATTAGGCCTTTGAATCTTTATCACTACATCATTTCCATCTTTTAATACACCTCTATATACTTGTGCTACAGATGCTGATGCTATTGGCTTCTTATCTATAAATAAAAATTCATCCTCTATTTTTTTAGAAAACTCTTCATAGAATACCTTTGCCATTTCTTCAAATTTTTCTACCGGTACGTCATCTTGCAACTTAGCTAATTCTACTATATAGTCATCATGAACTAGTTCTGGTCTTGTACTTAGTATTTGACCAATTTTAATAAATGTTGGTCCTAGCTCTTCAAATGCCTTTCTAAGATTCGCAGGGGAATTTTTTATTTTATCCTCTTTTTTTCCTAAAAGATATCCTAATCCATATTTAGTAAATACTTTTAAAATTTCTTTAAATCTATTAACAGAATTCCCCTCCATCACTTTCCTCCAAGATCAACTTCTATTTTTCTTCTTCTTTATTAACTAACTTTTCTAATTTATAAACTCTTGCTTTCAACATCTCATACTCATCTCTCAAAACATAATTATGAGCTTCTATATTTGCTATATTAACATTATCCTTATTTGTAATAATTTCATTTTCCTTAGTTTTTTCTATAAAAGTTCTTTTTAGCTCTTCTCCTAACTCTTTTCCTTCATCTATTGTTATTTTTCCTTTCTTAACAAGCTCATCTACTACTTCTGTTGCTTTTTCATATGTGCTTGCTACAGCTCCTACGCCAAATAATAAAACCTTTTTTATTTCATCCATCATTTTAGACCTCCATGTTTACTTATAAATAATCTTATTATAATTATTTACAATTATATATTTTTTATATTCA
>NZ_JADPEL010000074.1 GCF_015667795.1 Clostridium sp. D53t1_180928_C8 | reverse complement strand
AGATTATGGATATACAAAAGAAATATATAATAAGTATTACAAAAAAAATAAGGTATAAATATAAAACCACAGTATAAAAGTTAATATTTTATACTGTGGTTTATTTTTTGTAATTAATTTAAGGAATTAATTATCTTAACAGCCTTACAACTGTCTGATGTTTCAATATAGATACCTTTTCTTTGAGCATAATATGAAGAATACACATCTAAACATTTAGCTAAAGCGCAATAAATTTTAGCTAAAGCACCAGGTGTATTATGATTGATAATTACTCTTACAGTATCATTTTCTAAATAATCTATGCACCATTTTTTTAGAATACATTCGACAGTTCTTAAATCAGAGGAGGATTGTTCATTTTCATTACCTACTTCAAAGGTGAAAATATTACTGTCACATTCAATATTTTGATAATAGTAACCATCTAAATTGATACAATTATCATGTATTTCTTTTAATAAATCACAAATGGTGTCAGAATCTGCTAAAATAGTAATTTGTGTTCTTATTTCTGCTTTAAGATAAGAACAGTCATTAAAGTTCTTTTCACATCTTGACATGTTACCATCTCCTAAACTTTCTCATTAGTGTAATTTCTATATAGTACATAATATGATTATGGATACAAAAAGTGATTAATAAAGGAAAAATATATAACAAATAATACTTGTATTTAAAATACTCGTAAATGAGTATTAAACTAAAAATAAGAACAAATGGAAAACATCTAATAGGATAATAGAATTTTTATAAGGAAAGAATATAAATGAGGTGATATTATGGGAAACAAAATGAAAAAAACAAAACAACAACATAAAAATGTAAATCATAATCCACAAGTTGAAAGTGTAAAAGCTTGTTTTGGTGAACCTAAAGCAAAAACATATGATCCAACTGATTTTAAAATATAGATAAAGGTAGTGAAGAGATGGATAAATATGATTATGTATTTAGATGGCTAAAAAATGCCTCAAAACCTGAACGTCATATTGATGAAATGGAATCCTTTGCTAAAAAACATCCTATGATTTTTATGAAGTTTCATAAAGAGTCTGGAGGAATAGTAAAATATGAGGAAAATGATCCTAATTATATTAAAGCTAAGGATGAGTTAACATTATTATTTGATGAACATGCTGAAGAATTTAAACCAGTTTTTGATGCAGTAAAAAATAAATTTAATTATTAGCAGACTTGTGAGGTAAGATTTATGGATAATAATAAAAATAGAATGAAAGACAGACCAAAATCTAAAAATGAATTAAGAAAAATTGATCCAACTGGAAATTCAGAAGTTGGAATAGAAAATGGTGAAAAAATAGGAGCACATGCTCATAATAAAAAGAGTTATAAGACATATGAATGGATGCAAGATAAATAAATAATAAAAATTATACAAAGTAAAGGTCATACTAACAATTAATTAATAGTATGACCTTTACTTTGTATAATAATATTAAAGTTAGAATGTAATATTGATATTAATCATTAGCATTAATATAATAAAGGTAAAAGTTATTATACAAGGAGATAATTATATGGAAAATGGTATTGCAACAGTAAATAAAGAAAAAGTAAAGGTTAAAAAGCCAATACATTATAAAGTAGTTATGCATAATGATGATTTCACTACAATGGAATTTGTAGTTAATATATTAATGACTGTTTTTAAAAAAGATATAAATACATCAAATAAGATAATGATGGACGTTCATAAGTTCGGAAGAGGAATAGTTGGAATATATCCCTATGATATTGCCACTACAAAGGTAGCAGTGGCATTATGTATGGCAAAAGAAGAAGGCTTTCCTTTTAATATAACTATAGAGGAGGCGTAAACTATGGAGATAACAAGAGAAGTAAATAATATTCTAGTTGAATCATATGAAGTAGCTAAAAAAAATAACCATGAATTTGTAACTGCTGAGCATATATTGTATGCAATAACACTTCAAGAAAGATTTATTACGGTAATTGAAGAATTAGAAGTTAATATTGAGGAACTAAGAAATAAATTATTAGATTATTTAAACACTTATATGGAAAAGGATGAAAGTGGGAAGGTTCAAGAAAGCTATAATTTTCAGCAAATTATATTAAGAGCAAGTGAACAGGCGATTTATGCAAGTAGTAAGGATATTTCTATGGAGCATATGATATCTGCAGTTTATGAATTAGACAATAGTTATGCTCAGTATTATTTGTTAGAATCAGGAATAGAAAAAAGAGAACTGCTTTATAGGCTTTGTCATGATGATTCGGAAAATATTTATTATATTGATGATGAAGATATTCAAGATGATGATATAGATGAAGAAGTATTAAATGAAGGTAGTAAAAAGGAATCACTTATCAATACTTTAACTAGCAATTTAAATGAATACGTAAGAAATGATTATAATGATCCACTTATAGGGAGAGAGGATATATTAAATAGAACTATACAAATACTGTGTAGAAGAACTAAAAATAATCCTATTCATGTTGGAGAGCCTGGAGTTGGTAAAACAGCTATAACATTTGGTTTAGCTAGACTTATTAATGAAGGAAATGTTCCAGAAAAAATAAAAAATGCTGAAATTTTTTCATTAGATATTGGGGCTACTTTAGCTGGAACTAAGTATAGAGGTGACTTTGAAGAGAGAATAAAGAAGGTGTTAAATGAAATTGCTAAGCATGAAAATCCAATAGTATATATTGATGAAATACATACTATTGTAGGTGCAGGTTCAATTGGGGGAGGTTCATTAGATACATCAAATCTTTTAAAACCTTATTTAATGGAAGGAAAGATAAAATTTATCGGTGCTACAACTTTTGACGAATATAAAAAGTATTTTGAGAAAGATAAGGCACTAAGTAGAAGATTTCAAACAATAGAGGTTAAAGAAACTTCAGTAGAGGAAACAATTAAAATTATTCAAGGGTTAAAGAGTAATTATGAAAGTTATCATAATGTAAAGTATACTGATGAAGCTATTAAATTAGCAGTTGAATTAAGTAGTAAATATATAAATGATAGATTTTTACCGGATAAAGCTATAGATGTTATTGATGAAGCTGGCTCATATATCTCCATGAATAGAAAAGACTCAAGTGAGAAGGTAATTGATGAAGAAGTAATAGAAGAAGTGATATCAAAAGTATGTCATATACCAAAGAACACAGTTGAAAAAGATGAAATTTCAGAATTAAAAGAATTAGAAAATAATTTAGAAAAAAATGTTTTTGGTCAAGATAAGGCAATTCATGAGGTTGTAAGATGCATTAAGATGTCAAGAGCAGGACTTAATGAAGAAAACAAGCCTATAAGTTCACTTTTATTTGTTGGTCCTACAGGAGTAGGAAAAACAGAACTTTCAAAGATTTTAGCAGATAGTTTAGGTGTTAAACTTATTAGATTTGATATGAGTGAATATTCAGAAAAACATGCAGCAGCTAAGCTTATAGGGGCTCCTCCAGGATATGTAGGATATGAAGAAGGTGGGCTTTTAACAGATACAATAAGAAAAAATCCATATTGTGTTTTATTATTAGATGAAGTTGAAAAGGCACATCCAGATATATTAAATGTTTTACTTCAAGTAATGGATTATGCTACATTAAGCGATAACCAAGGAAGAAAAGCTGATTTTAGAAATGTAGTTTTAATTATGACTTCTAACGCTGGAGCAAAGAATATTGGTAAAAGTGTTATAGGCTTTGGTGAAAGAGTAATTAGAGGTGAAGCCATAATGGAGGAAGTTAAAAAATTCTTTACTCCTGAATTTAGAAACAGGCTTGATAAAATAGTAGTATTTAACCATTTAAATAATGAAATGGCATTAGATATTGCATGTAGAGAGCTTAATAAATTTAATGAACAATTATCAAAGAAAAATGTTAAGATTAATTTTAATGATAAATGTATTTCTTTTATAGCTAGTAAGGGTACTTCCCAAGAATATGGAGCAAGAGAAATAATAAGAATTATAAATCAAGAAATTAAGCCCATGTTAGTTGATGAAATATTATTCGGAGCCTTAAGTAATGGTGGAGAAATTACTTTAGATATTAAAGATAATAAGTTTATCTATAAATAAAAAAGATCCTCATATGTTTTATTTATAATTAATATAAATTAATATAAATTAATATAATTAAGAATATATGGGGGTTAAAAATGGATAACGTATTAAATATTGAGAAGTGTAAAATTTGCGGAGGATTAATTAATATAGAGAGGTCGCTAAATAAACTTACTAAGATTTGTACATGTTGTGGGTATTTTTATAATAAAGAAAATAAAGTTGAATATTTAAATCCATGTGGAGCTTATAAATTAGTTACTCTTAGTGGAATTGGGCAAATAGGAACATTAGGTGAGAATATTACTGAAGAGCAAGCTTTAAAAAAGTTTAATTTAAGTGATACTTCTAGATTAAATATGGATAAAAGTTATATTAATTATAGAAACCCACAAACAAATAAATTTAAAATTATTTTTGGAAGTGGTGAGCCAGAAAGTTATAATGAATTTGTTGGAAAATTATAAAAATAGAAAGTTTTTAGTATACTTAATTAGTATTTTAGTCAATAGTTAGTAATAACTATTGACTAAAATAAAAAATAAAAGTTATAATACATTTGTTGACAAAGCTAAAAAAATATCATAATATAAGAACAAATAAATATTTAAAAACAGTGATAAAGAGGAGTAAGGAATAGGACGTATTAAGAGAGGAAGGTCTAGGCTGTAAGCCTTCTATATTGAATATCCTGAAGGTAGCTTTTGAGTTTCTTTAGTGAAATAGTAGTAACTAAAGACGGCTTGTCTAAGTCGTTATTTGAATTAAGAGCTAAGTGATAAAAAATGAAACATCTACTCAATTCTTCGTAGATGTAAGTTCATCTATCCAAATTTAAATTTGGAGATTCACTTGGGAATAAAGGTGGTACCGCGAGTCTTCGTCCTTTTTTAGGACTAAGGCTCTTTTTTATGTTATTTATTAAAGTTTTAAATGAATAATTAATTAAAAATTTAGTTAATGAAATTAAGTTAGACATTGAAAAGTAGCGAGTTTTAGCAGGGGCAAAGATTTAAAAATAAAATTATGGAGAGTATAAATAAAGTAATATTATTTTTAGGTACAGATAGTTTTTTTATAAATGAAACTCACTACTCGCTATTGCTGGTAGGAGTAAGTTCTATTTACTAAATCGAAGATTTAGAATATCACTTAATTAGTAAAGTAGTCTTTATATAAGAACTTTAAATATAGAAAATAAACTATTCAGGAGGTTTTATTGATGGAAGAAAAGAAAAATTTAGCCACAACGTATAATCCAAAAGATTTCGAAGAAAGAATTTATAAAACATGGGAAGAAAAGAAATATTTCACTCCTGTTGTTGATAAGACAAAGAAGCCATTCACAATAATGATGCCACCCCCAAATATAACAGGTAAGCTTCATTTAGGTCATGCATTAGATAACACAATGCAAGATATGCTTATAAGATTTAAAAGAATGCAAGGTTACTGTACTTTATGGCTTCCAGGAACAGATCATGCTTCAATTGCAACTGAAGTAAAGGTTGAAAATGAGCTATTAAAAGAAGGTAAAGTTAAGAAAGAAATGGGAAGAGAAGCTTTCTTAGACGAAGTTTGGAAATGGGCTGAAGAGTACAAAGGTACTATTAGAAATCAGCTTAAAAAATTAGGAGTTTCATGTGACTTCACAAGAGAAGCTTTTACAATGGATGAACATTTAAACAAAGCTGTTAGAACAGTATTTGTTAAATTATATAATGATGGATTAATCTATCAAGGAAATAGAATAACTAACTGGTGTCCAAAATGTACTACTGCTTTATCAGATGCAGAAATAGTATATGAAGAAAAAGAAGGTAGCTTCTGGCATATTAATTATCCACTATCTGATGGTTCAGGGTATTTAGAAATAGCTACTACAAGACCAGAAACATTACTTGGAGATACTGCAGTTGCTGTTAATCCAAATGATGATAGATTTAAACACTTAATAGGTAAAACATTAAAATTACCTCTAACTGATAGAGAAATACCAGTGGTTGGTGATGATTATGTTGATATCGAATTTGGTACAGGTGCAGTTAAAATAACTCCAGCACATGATCCTAATGACTTTGAAGTTGGTAAGAGACATAACCTTCCAATAATCAGAGTAATGGATGACCACGGTGTAATTAATGAATTAGGTGGAAAGTACCAAGGCTTAGATAGATACGAAGCTAGAAAACAAATGGTTAAAGATCTAGAAGAACAAGGATTATTAGTTAAAATTAAACCTCATACTCATAATGTAGGTACACATGATAGATGTAATACTGTAGTTGAACCTATAATATCACAACAATGGTATGTAAAGATGGAATCTTTAGCAAAGCCAGCTATAGATGTTGTTAGAAATGGCGAAACAAAGATTGTTCCAGAAAGATTTGAAAAAATATACTTCAACTGGATGGAAAATATTCAAGACTGGTGTATTTCAAGACAATTATGGTGGGGACACAGAATACCTGTATTCTACTGTAATGATTGTAACAATATTATGGTTGAAGTTGATGCACCATGTAAGTGTTCAAAATGTGGTTCTGAAAACTTAAGACAAGATGAAGACGTACTTGATACTTGGTTCTCATCTGCATTATGGCCTTTCTCAACTTTAGGTTGGCCAGAAAAAACACCAGATTTAGATTTCTTCTATCCGGGCAATGTATTAGTTACTGGATATGATATCATATTCTTCTGGGTTGCAAGAATGATATTCTCAGGATTATATAACATGGATAAAACTCCATTTGATACAGTATTAATGCACGGTATCATAAGAGATGCTAATGGTATTAAGATGAGTAAATCTTTAGGAAATGGTGTTGACCCATTACAAGTAATTGATGAATACGGTGCTGATGCATTAAGATTCATGTTAGTTACAGGAAGTACACCAGGAAATGATATAAGATATATTCCAGAAAAAGTTGAATCTGCAAGAAACTTTGCTAATAAGATTTGGAATGCTTCAAGATTCGTTATGATGAACCTTGATAAAGAATTAATGAATAAATATGCTGAGTGTGCAGATTACAGCTTAGCTGATAAGTGGATTCTTTCAAGAATGAACACTGTAGTTAAAGAAGTAACAGAAAACTTAGAAAAGTATGAGCTTGGAATAGCTAACCAAAAGGTTTATGACTTTATGTGGACTGAATTCTGTGATTGGTATATAGAACTTGTTAAGCCAGTATTCTTCAGTGATGATGAAAAGGCTAAGGGAGTAGCATACAACGTATTAAATACTGTATTAACTACAGGATTGAAATTATTACACCCAGCTATGCCATATATAACTGAAGAGATATATACTACATTAACAGAAGGAGAATCTATAGCAATTTCAACTTGGCCAGAATATACTGAAGCTTTAGCAGATAACAAGGCTGAAAAAGATATGGAATTCATTATTGAAGCTATTAAGGGATTAAGAAATGTTAGAGCTGAAATGAACGTTCCACCTTCAAGAAAAGCAAAAGTAATTTGCTATATTTCAGAGGAAGCTAAAGAAGCATTTACTGCTGGTATTCCTTACATGGAAAAACTAGGTTCTGCTTCAGAAGTTGAATTTATAGCTGATAAAGCTTTAGTTCCTGAAAATGCAGTATCATTAGTAGTTAAGGGTGGAGAATTATTCATGCCACTTTTAGACTTAGTTGATAAGGAAAAGGAACTTGAAAGATTAAATAAAGAAAAGAAGAAATTAGAAGGTGAAGTTACAAGAATTGAAAAGAAGCTTTCTAATGCAGGATTTGTAGCTAAAGCACCAGAAGCAGTAATTACTGCAGAAAAAGAAAAAATGGTTAAGTATCAAGAAATGCTTGATGCAGTTTTAGTTAGAATAGACACTTTAAAATAGTTAGAAATTAACACTTTGGCAAGTGACAAGTTTATAGGCTTTGTCACTTGCCATTTTTATTATTTCTAGATAAAAAACGGGGGATATTATGAATTTACTTAAAGATGATGTAAGAAAATTATATTTTAAATATTTTTTTCCTACTATGTGTGCTGCACTATCTACATCAGTTTATATTTTATTTGATACTATATTTATTGGACAGGGAGTAGGGAGTAAAGGGCTTACTGCATTAAATATATCATTACCTATTTATTCAGTTTATTTTGGAACTGGTCTTTTAATTGGAATAGGTGGATCTACTTTAATGTCTATTGAGAAAGGAAGAGGACGACTTGATAAAGCTAATAAAATATTTACTTTATCATTTATATTAGGACTTATATTAGCAATCATTTATTGTATAATTGGATTTGTATTTCTAGAAGAAATTGCTTTAATACTTGGTGCTACAAAAGAAATTATGCCTTTTGTAAAAGAATATATGGTAGTAGTTGTAATTGGTACTATTCCATTTGTTATGGGAAGTGTAATGGCTCCATTTATTAGAGCTGATAAAGCACCTAAAAAAGCCATGTTTGCTGTTATTTTCAGTGGTTTTTTAAATATTATATTAGATTACATATTTGTATTTCCTTTAAATATGGGGATGAGAGGAGCTGCAATAGCAACAGTTTTTTCTTATACAATAAGTTGTTTAATTTTATTAACTCATCTTTTATCTAAAAATAATACATTAAGATTTAAGAAAGACTTTTATAAATTATCTTACATTACTAGAATATTTAAATGTGGATTACCTAGTCTTTTTATAGAAGTATCACTAGGGTTTATTATCTTTATTTTTAATATTCAGATTTTAAAAATTATTGGTGATGATGGTGTAACTGCTTATAGTATTATTTCAAATACTGGGATAATAGCCGTTGCCTTGTTTAATGGAATAAGCCAAACAATACAGCCATTAATAAGTATTAATATGGGAGCAAATTTAAAGGAAAGAGCAGATAAACTAAGAAATTTAGGCTTATCTACAGCATTAGTTATAGGAGTAGCATTCTTTATACTTTGTATTGTTTTTCCAGAATCAATAGTAAGAATATTTGTTAAGCCAACTGATACAGTTTTAGCTATAGCTATTAATTCAATTAGAATTTACTCTACAGCCTTTATTATAATGGGGATAAATATGGTGAGTGGAGCTTATTTTCAATCTATAGAGTTAGCTAAAGAATCATTTATTATTGCTTTTTGTAGAGGCCTTTTATTTGTTTCTATTTGTGTATTTATTTTACCTTTATTTTTAGGAATTAATGGAGTTTGGCTTAGTGTACCAATAGGTGAGTTATTAACTTTATTTGTTACTATTGTTTTTGTAAAGAAAAATGCATAAAAATATTCATTTCGTAAAAAATATTATTAAGAGGTGAATAATATGAGTAATAAAATAGTAGAAACAATTAAAAATAGCAGTGGAGAAATAATGCAATATGTATTAGACAATGGCCAAACAGTTGAAAAAGCTCAAGGTGTTGAAATGGCTAAAAATGGTGAGATTGATGGTGTAATTATTGCTCATTCTAAGAAGGGTGAAGAGTATTTAAGAACTAAACCAGATGGAACTGAAGGAAATAATTTATCATCAATGTCTAGACAAGATTAAATTTTAAATTAGTTTTAATATTAATTTATAAAAAATAACGTCTAACAAAGTTTATTTAAGCTTTGCTAGACGTTATTTTTATATAAAATATTTCATGTTACGTAAAAGTCATATAATTGTAAAATATAGACATATATTATAGTTATATGTTAGGATATATATAATTATATTATATGGTGTAGGTAAATGAGTAAGTTTAGAGATACATATATTATAGGGGTAATTGGTATAATTACTTGGGTATTAACTATATTTTTGAGAGATACGCCATTAAGTAATATAAATAGCAATTATTGTCTATTTAATTAAGTTTATAAAATAAAAATATTGAAGCACTTTTTGTTTTTAGGGAATATTTTGTTATTATATTAGAGAATTAATTTCAATATATGGTATGATAAGTAAAATTATGTTTTTGTTTGATGTATAAAAAGGTGTAAGGGGAAGAATAAGATGAGAAAAAATAAGGTTATTTTAGTATTAGTACTTAGTTTAATATTAACAGGATGTACAATAAATAAAAATTCTAAAGTACAGAAAGAAACTAAAAATATTAAGGTTCAATCTCAATTAGAAGAAAATAGTGTTATATCTGAAATAGAAAATAGTGATTTAAGTAATATAATAACTACTAAAAATGAAGTAATAGGTATTAAAAGTAATTGTGGTACACCAAACTTTGAAGCTAGAAATAAAGCTATTTCAGAAGAATACATAAAAGCTATAACTATAGTAAAGGAATTTTGTAAAAATAATTCATTAGAGATAAAATATGTTCAACCCATTAGTGATAGAATCTCTAGTTTAAGTGATGTATCAGATGATGAGCATTATTTATTATTAAAGAATATAGAGAATTTAGGAGCAGAAACAATACAATATTTTACAGATGAAGAAAGTTTAAATGTCGATTTAAGTATAAATACTACAGAAGCCGCTAATTATGTTGATGATTCTTTTGTGGTATTTGGTAAAACCTATAGTGACGTAGTATATAAGGCTTCAATTAAAAATGTAAATGAAAATTTTAAATTTAAAGATTCTAAGTTAGATGAATTTAGAAGTATAATACTTAAAGATAAGATATTAGATTACGATAAGTTAAATGACTATATTAAAAAGATTTACTCAGGAGAATATGATTCAAATACTGTATTTTTAAATAAAATTGATGATGATAAATATGAAGTAATTAGAATAGAAAATAATAATTGCTATTATAAATTAGTTTATGATCC
>NZ_JADPEL010000073.1 GCF_015667795.1 Clostridium sp. D53t1_180928_C8 | reverse complement strand
ATTATATTATATTTATTATCTTAAAACAGCACCTAACTTATATTCTAATGCTTTAAGAATTTTATCATGAACTTTAGATATATCTTTATCTTCTAAAGTTTTCTTTTCATCTCTATATGCTATTGCATAAGCTATAGATTTCTTTCCTTCTGGTATTTGTGCACCTTTATAGATATCAAATAATTGAACTTTTTCTACTAGGTTTCCACCAGCTTTTCTTATTGTTTCTTCTATATCAGCAACTAATATAGAATCATCACAAAGTAATGCAATATCCCTTGTTACTGCTGGGAATTTTGGTAATGCCTTATATTTCTTATTTGTATTTGAAGCTTCAAATAAAGCATCTAAGTCTAATTCTGCAACATAACAATCAACGTCTACTCCATAGTTTTCAATTACATCTGGATGTATTTCTCCAAAAACACCAGCCTTTTTATTTCTTACCATAAGAGCTGCTGTTTTACCTGGATGATAACTTGGATTTTCGCTTTCTCTTGCATATTTAGCCTTAACACCTAGTCCCTCTACTACATTTTCAACTATTCCTTTAAGATCTAAATAATCACAATCTCCATAAATACCAATTGTTAAAATATTCTTTTCAGTTGGTAATTGTCTTTCATCTTCGTTAGGAATGTATACTCTACCAATTTCAAATAATCTTACATAATCGTTATTTCTTGAATAGTTTCTTCCTAAACATTCCATCATTGAAGGAAGTGTTGTTGTTCTCATAACACTATAGTCTTCACCTAATGGATTTTTAATTTTAACTACATTTCTTAATTCGCTCTCTTGAGGTATATTAACTTTATCAAATACCTTAGGAGACACAAATGAGTAACTGATAGATTGATTAATACCACTACCTACCATTATATCTATAACTGTATCACTTAATAATTCAGTTTTAGATTTTGGTTCTCTCTCTGTTGAAACCTTAAATATAGTTGTAGGAATTTTATCATATCCATAAATTCTAGCTACTTCTTCAGCTATATCTTCTTTTATAGCTATATCAATTCTAAATGTTGGTATAGTTATAACTAAATCATCACCATTAATAGTAGTCTTTAAATCTAATGAATCTAAAGCACTCTTCATTTCTTCTTTTGAAATTTCAGTTCCTAAGAATTTATTTATCCAATTAGAATCTACAGTTATAGAACCTTCTTCTTTTACTGAGTTATAAACATCAATAGTGCCTTCCATAACTTCTCCGCATTCTAATTCACAAATTAAAGCACAGGCTCTATCTATTGCAAGTTTTGCTAAATTTGGATCAATATCTTTATCAAATCTTGAAGAACTTTCTGATCTTAAATTTAACTTTTTAGAACTTACTCTTATATTAGTTCCCTCAAAATTAGCTGATTCAAAAATTACTTCTGTAGTATCATCTTGAATTTCTGAGTTTAATCCACCCATAATTCCAGCTACAGCTACAGATTTAGAACCATCTTTTATCATTAAGATGCTTGAATCTAATTCTCTTTCTATTTCATCTAAAGTTGTAAACTTTTCTCCATCTTGAGCTGTTTCAACAACTATATTTTTACTTTCTATTTGTCTTGCATCAAAAGCATGCATTGGTTGACCAAGCTCTAACATAACAAAATTAGTTATATCAACTATATTGTTTATAGGTCTAACACCTGCTTCTAAAAGTCTTTCTTGCATCCAACCTGGTGACGGCATTACTTTAACATTCTTAACGCCTCTAGCCATGTATCTTCTACATAAATTACTTTTAACTTCAACTTTTAATTCATCATTTATATTTGCTGAACATTTAGATGTATAATCAAAGTTTGGCATTTTATAAGCTGTTCTTAAAGTTGCAGCTGTTTCTCTAGCCATACCAACAATGCTTAAACAATCTGGTCTATTAGAAGTTATTTCAAAGTCTAATATTGCTTTGTTTAATCCTAAATATTCTTTAATATCCATTCCAAGTGGAGCATCAGCAGGTAAAATCATTAATCCATGAACAGGTTCATCTCCAGCAATTCCCAGTTCTTCTTCAGAACAGAACATACCGTTAGATACAACCCCTCTCATTTTACCTTTCTTGATTTCACTTCCATCAGCTAAAATTGATTTATGAAGAGCAACTGGTACTATATCTTGTTCTTTCATATTAGTTGCAGCTGTTACTATTTGTATTTCTTCATCTGCACCTATATTAACTTGACAAACATTTAATCTATCTGCATCTGGGTGTTTTTCTATTTTAGTAATTTTACCAGTAACAATATTTTTTATATTATCACCTTGTATAATAACCTCTTCTAAAGCCGAGCCTGAAAGAGTTAATTTATCTCCTAATATATGTGGATCTACGTTAACTTCAGCGTAGTCCTTAAGCCAATTATATGGTACTTTCATCTTACTTTACCTCCTAATTAAAATTGATTTAAAAATCTCATATCACTTTCGTATAATCCTCTTATATCATCAATGCCATACTTAAGCATAACCATTCTATCTACACCGAATCCAAAAGCAAATCCGCTATAAACTTCAGGATCTATACCACAATTTCTTAAAACATTAGGATGAACCATTCCACAACCTAATATTTCAATCCAACCGCTTCCTTTACATACTCTGCATCCCTTACCTTCACAAACGAAGCAAGTTGCATCCATTTCAGCTGATGGCTCAGTAAATGGGAAGTGGTGAGGTCTGAACTTAGTTACAACCTTATCTCCAAACATCTTCTTAGCAAATAATTCTAAAGTTCCTTTTAAATCTGCAAAAGTAACTCCCTTATCAATTACTAACCCTTCCATTTGATAGAATATTGGTGAATGTGTAGCATCTACAGCATCTGATCTATAAACCTTACCTGGAGATATCATCTTTATTGGAGGTTCTTGATTTTCCATTGTTCTGATTTGTATTGGAGAAGTTTGAGTTCTTAAAACTATATTATCATTAATATAGAAAGTATCTTGCTCACTTCTAGCTGGATGATCCTTTGGAATATTTAAAGCTTCAAAGTTATAATGATCTAGTTCAACCTCTGGACCATCTTCTATGCTGAATCCCATTGAAATAAATATTTCCTTCATTCTTTCTAATGTTAAATCAAGTGGATGTCTCTTACCTATTACATTTTTCTTTCCAGGAAGAGATATATCAATTATTTCACTTGCAAGCTTAGCATTTTTTTCTTTAGTTTTGATTGCAGTTCCAACCTCTTCTAATTTTTGCTCAACTTCACTTTTAGCTTCATTAACTAATTTACCAACTATAGGTCTTTCTTCTGGAGTTAATGAACCCATTCCTCTTAATATTGTAGTAAGCTCACCTTTTTTACCAAGGTACTTAACTCTTATTTCTTCTAATGTTCCACTATTTTCAGCAGCAGATATTTCATTAAAAGCAGCTTCTTTAATTGCTAATAATTTTTCTTGCATTTTTATTCTCCCTTCTTATTGATTAATAAAATTTGGCGCAAAAAAAGGATATTCAGTCCCAAACAGGGACGGAATATCCGCGTTACCACCCTAATTGGTATTTTATTTCATAATAAAATACCCATCTTAATTAAATAACGGTTTTAACCGCTAACTACTACTATAACTTCACAGTTAGGACTCCTGAGGGAACTTCAATATAACTTTATATAAAAAGACTTCCAGTCTAAGGTCTTTTCTCCCTGCATACTCTACTATATCTACTTTCTCATTCACTGTCTTTCAATATTTATTTACAACTTATTATACAAATATCCAATATTTTTTTCAATACTTTATTTAAAATTTATTTTACATAAACTTTGTCTTACTTTTTCGAATAATATTATAGAAGTTGCAACACCAACATTTAATGACTCTGCTCCACCTGGCATTGGAATTTTAACTTTTTTATCAGCTAATTGAAAAATTTCTTCGCTTATCCCATTACCTTCATTTCCTACAGATAATATAACCTTACCACTTAAGTTTTCTTCGAAAAAGTTCTTTGACTCTTCTAAAGATGTAGCAACTAAACTAAAACCATCATCCTTTAACTTTTTTAATAAAGTCAAATCATTATCATAAATTATTGGTGTATAAAATATAGAACCCATTGTTGATCTAATTGTTTTATCATTATATATATCAACTGTTCCTTTAGTTAAAATTATACCATTTACACCAGCAGCATGAGCAGTTCTAATAATAGTTCCCAAGTTTCCAGGGTCTTGAACTTTATCACACAATAAGTAAAAATCTCCATTTATATCACTTATTGAATTATTTATATTAGCTATAGCAATGATACCTTGTGTATTTTCTGTTGAAGATAATTGAGCAAATAATTCATTTTTCATTTCATATATCTTAATACTATCCATATATTCACTTAAATAATCATCTAATTTTACTTTCCCATTTTCATTTACTATTACATACTCAATTTTACACTTTGCCTTAAAAGCTTCTTGAACTAATCTAAAACCTTCTATGATATATTTATTTTCCTTTACTCTGTGCTTTCTTTCTTTTAATTTTTTTGTGTATTTAAATAATGTATTGTCTTTACTTTCAATGACTATCAAATTTTCACCTCTTATTTTTTTCTAATTAGAATATCTTCTAAATTACTTAAATCATCAGCTGATCCTATAGCAACAATAATATCATCATCTTCTAATATATCTTCAGCCTTAGGTGATATATTTATACTTTCGCCTTTTTTAATTGCCATTATATTAATTCCATAACTACTTCTTAATTTAAGTTCTTTTAAAGTTTTTCCACTCCACTCATTTAAAACTTTAAGTTCCATTATACTATAATCAGGTGATAATTCAATAAAATCTAAAATGCTAGCAGAAACTAAGTTATGAGCAACTCTTACCCCCATATCTTTCTCTGGTAATACTACCCTATCTGCACCTATTTTATATAATACTTTTGCATGTAAATCACTTTGACCTTTTGCAATTATATATTTAACTCCTAATTCTTTAACTAATAAAGTTATCATTACACTTGCTTGTATATTTGATCCGATAGTAACTACTGCAACATCAAAATTTCTTAACCCTAAAGTTTTTAATGAACTTTCATCTGTTGCATCCATTTGAACTGCATGTGTAACAGAATCTGAAATTTCCTGTACAGAATCTTCATCCATATCAATAGCTAAAACATCATGCCCTAAAGAATATAATGTTTTAGCAACTGACTCTCCAAATCTACCTAATCCAATAACTACAAACTGTTTATTATTTGCCATTTTTCTTCCCCTAACCTATCAAAATTTTTCCTTCAGGATATTTAATACCTGAGTTTATTCTCTTTCTTGTTATAGATAATACTACAGTTAATGGACCAACTCTTCCTAAGTACATCATAAAAATTATTAATAATTTTCCTATATTACTTAACTCTGAAGTCAATCCTAATGTTAGTCCTGCAGTTCCGAATGCTGATACTGTTTCATAAAATAACGCAATGAAACTTGCACCTTTTTCAGTATAAGATAATAACATAGTAACAACTATTACTAAACTTAATCCAATAAATATTAAGGTAAATGCCTTATATACTAAATCTTTACTGAATCTTTTCTTAAATACTTCTGCGTCTTCTCTACCTCTTATAACACATACTATAGTTACAATTAAAATACCAATAGTAGTTGTTTTTATTCCACCTGCTGTCGAACCTGGTGATCCACCAATAAACATAAGAATTATAGTTAAAAATTGTCCAGCTGTAGTCATACCATCTGTAGGAATACTATTAAATCCTGCTGTTCTCGGTGTAACTGCTGCGAAAAATGAATTCATAACCTTATCAAGAAAAGACATATCTGCTATAGTATTAGCATTATTATGCTCAAATAAGAACATTAATACTGTTCCACCTAAAACTAATACTGTAGTCATTAATATGACCATCTTTGAATGAAGAGAAACTTTTTTTATACTTTTATTGCTATATAATTCACTCCATACAGTAAATCCTAATCCACCAATAATAATTAGTGCAGATGCTACCATTATTACAACCATATTAGAATTATAAGATGTTAAACTGCTGAAGTTTCCAAATATATCAAACCCTGCATTACAAAAAGCAGAAATAGAATGAAATATACTGTAGAATATACCTTTTCCTACTCCATACTCTGGTACAAATTGGGTAGAAAATAATAATGCACCAAAAAACTGTACAGATACAGTAAATACTAATACATACCTAACCATTTTTACTAGTCCTTGTATATTGAATGTATTCATAGCATCTTGTAATATTAGTCTTTCTCTTAAAGTAATCTTTTTACCCAAAATAATAGCAATTAATGTTGTAAAAGACATAAATCCTAATCCACCAATTTCTATTAAAATCATTATAACCGTTTGTCCAAAAGCATTCCAATATGTACCTGTATCTACTACTATTAATCCTGTAACGCAAACTGCTGATGTAGAAGTAAATAATGCATCTAAGAAGTTAGTGCTTTCTCCACTTGTTGTAGATATAGGTAACGTTAATAATAATGCTCCTGTCAATATTACTAATATAAATCCTAATGCTAAAATCTGAACACCTTTAAGTTTAATATTTCTTTTGAAGTTCCAATTCATTACCTCACCTCCTAATTACAATAATTATGATATTATTTTGTTCTTTTTCTCATTTTTTATTATGAAGTTCACCATGTATTTTACCACCTTTATATTACTTTTCATAGATATTCCATATTAAAATTTAAGTTAAGCTCTAAATCTTGTATTTAGTTAGTATATCTTGCATTAAGATCTAAAATATATAATCTATGATTGAGTTGCTTGAATGTAGAGAAAGTATATTTCTACGCACTTAAGTAAGTAGTCAGTTTTCTTCTGTAAAATCTACTTCTTTACTTAAATGATAAAAGGGTTGCTTATAATTATAACAACCCTAAATTTTTCAATTTTATTATCTTTATTTAAATTAAACTTTTATTTTGGAAGACATACAATTTGCACACCCTGCACAGTAAAATACTCTGTCACCAAATACATTAACTATGGTTTCTATAAACTCAGTATTTATACAATTCTCCTTATGGTGAATTATTATTTGCTTTGGCGCATTAGTTATTAATCCACTAATTATTATATCCTCTATTTTAGCTTCTGTATCAATTCTACATTCTGATAGTTCTTTCATAAAATCACTAAAAACATCATTTCCATAGCCGTCTTTTAATACATATCCACCGCCTTCATGAATATAAATATTAATTTTATCAATTTTACTTTCTTGAATGTCTACAAAATATTTTAATAATTTTACAAATTCTTTATATTCCTTTTCAACCATATATTCTTCTACTACTTTATCAATAATTTCTTCTATATCTTCTCGTAGCTCTTTCATTCTAAAGGTTATAAAACCTTTTATGTTTATCTCTTCATTTTCTTCTAAGCAAGTTTTTATTTTTTCTATTATAGAGTTTATTTTACTTATACAATATATCATTTTTTCATCTTTTAAATTTTCTTCACTTTTTAAAACCTTCATAATCATATCTTCTACTTCAATTATTTCATCTTGTTTTAAAAAGAAATAAGTTTCTGTTAAAAAATTAAAAAGCTCTTTTTTTCTATACTTCTCAATAACTATATTGTATAAAATATTGCTTATATATAAATATATCATTCTTTTAACTTTTTCATTATAACACTCTTCATCGCACATAATCTTGATCAAATGTGAGTCACCTTCACCGCTTTCTACAAGACCAATAGTGATATTTTTCTTTTTTAATAGTTCTCTAAGCTCTTGTAATTCATTTACTAAATCTAAATCATTATTATGCACTAATCTTATCACAAGCATGGATTTCACTCCTTTCTTAATATTAGTATGTATTAAAATTCTTTCTATATACTCCCTAGGCTGTACACTTATTAAGAAAATATTGATTTTTTTATGAATATTTTATATGTTATAAGAAATATAATTAAACAAGGAGAAGATTAATGATATGCTTTGTCGACTATAGAACTACAGAAACTGAAATAAACTCACTAAAAAAACTTAATTTTGATGTAATAAAAATCCCTAAAGACAATAATCTTTACAAAGCAATAGATGGGCATACTGATATTCAAGTAAATATAATTGATACCAATACTATAATTATTAATAAAAATATTGATTTAACTTTTAAAGAACTTTTAAAAACAAAAAACATAAAATTTATAGAAAGTTGTAGTACTCTTTCTTCAAAATATCCTAATAACATACCACTTAATGCTTATATTACTGATAATTACTTAATACATAATTTAAAATTTACAGATAAAAAAATTTTAGAGTTTTGTAAAAATAAAAAAATAATAAATGTAAAGCAAGGTTATACTAAATGCTCTATATTACCATTACGCGAAAAAGCAATTATAACTAACGATAATGGTATATATAATACATTAAAGAATGAAGATTTTGATATTTTGTTATTACCATTTGGCGATATAGAATTAAGCGGACTTAATTATGGTTTTATCGGTGGTGTTGGAGGTATGATTTCAAGTGAGTGTATGGCATTCTTTGGCTCTCTAGATAATTATGCTTACGGTCAGGAAGTGAAAAATTTCCTATATAAGTATGATATTAAGCCTATATATCTTAATAATACAAAACTAATAGATAGAGGTAGTTTACTTGTTTTTTAACTCCATATATAATACGTATCTATTAAGTAATTGTTGATTAGTATTTAGCTTAAAATATTAATAATAAACAAAAAAGTAGGCTATTCAAAATTTATATACTCCTTTTATAGTAGATAGTTAAAATAATAAAAACTGTTACTATGGAGGGAGCATTTTATTATGCAAAGAAAACCTAATATATCAATCTAAAACTAAATACAATTAATGTGATACAGGGTATGTCTAGAGTGGTTAGATGCATTGATAGCATCTCTATGGAAGCTTTTTGGGGGAGCTTTAAAAATCGAACTGTATTATCTCCAAAAGTTTGCTATCTTTGAAGAACTTGAACAATCTATTAATGAATACATATAATTTTATAACACGAAAAGATTGCAGAAAAAAATTAAAAGGTATGACTTCTACTGAATATAGAAGCCACACCTTAGCAGCATAATTTTATATTATTTGCCCTATCTACTTGATAGGTGACAGTTTACAAAATAGCCTGCTTTTAATTCTATAATATTAAGATTTACTTGAATTAGCTAATAGTCCACCAATTTCCTCTGGAGTAAATACGTATGTCTTATTACAGAAATGGCATTTTAACTCCTCATTCTTACCTTCTTCATAAATTTCTCTTAAATCTTTTTCACCAATAGAAATTAATGCTTTTTCAACCTTTTCTCTTGAACAATTACAAGAGAATTCTGGTTTTATTTCCTCTAATATCTTTAAATCCATATCACCAAATATGTAATCTAATATATCATCCATACTTTTTCCTTCGTTTAACATAGTTGTTAAAGAAGGTATTTCTTCTAATCTATAAGTTATTATATCAGCTAAAAATTCATCAGCATCTGGTAACATTTGAATTATAAATCCTCCAGCTACTTTAATTGAATAATCTTTATCAACTAAAACTCCTAATGATACTGCTGATGGTGTTTGTTCAGATACAGTAAAGTAATAAGCTAAATCTTCAGCTATTTCTCCTGAATGTATAGGTACTTGCCCTACATAAGGATCTTTCATCCCTAAATCCTTTATAACCATTAAATTACCATCTCTACCTATA
The DNA here is from genome assembly GCF_015667795.1 of Clostridium sp. D53t1_180928_C8. Taxonomy (GTDB): domain Bacteria; phylum Bacillota; class Clostridia; order Clostridiales; family Clostridiaceae; genus Clostridium. The sequence continues at coordinate 1,554 of NZ_JADPEL010000073.1, read as the reverse complement.
TATCCACCCACATCTAATTTTCCCTTTGCATTTAGTGGCATATCTCCATAAGGATTTCCAATGTATCCTTTAACTTTAGCACCTTCATAAGCAGTAACAACTATTCCATTAGCATCTCCACCACCATTAATTCTTAAAGTCATTACTTCATTTGATGATTTCAATGTAGCTCCTAAAAGAGCCCCAGCAGTTAACATTCTTCCAAGTGATGCTGATGCAACCGGTGTGCATTCATGTATTACTCTAGCATCCTCAACTAAGTCTGTAGTTATCCCTGCTATTATTCTTACCATTCCATTTTTTGCAACTGCTCTAATAATTTTATCGCTCATATTTTTCCTCCAACTATTACTTTTTCTTTATTACATATACTATTCTTTCAGTATTTGCTTGTACATAATTTTCAGTATACCCATCAAATTTAGCTAAAATCTCTAAATTTACTTTTTCTAATTGCTCTTCTAATTCATGCTCAGTATACGCTCTTTCAAGATGTTCTTCTTCAAATCTCTCATAAAGCTCTCCTTTTTTAACAAAAAATGTTAAAAACATAGAAAGCAAATTTTCTTCAAAAACATTTTCCCAAGTATAAAAAACTTCATCTTCACTATATGTATATATATTATTTCCTAATATCTCTGACAATTTATAATAAGAATTGACATCAAAAATAAATAATCCATTTGTTTTTAAGTGATTATGCACTCCCCTGAAATAATTTTGAAGATCTTCTAAATCTGTTATATAGTTAGTAGAATCTAATACTGAAGTTATTAAATCAAACTCCCTATTTAGAGAAAGTTCTGTCATGTCCTGACAAATTATTTTTCCTTTTATTTTTGCTTCTTTAAATTTATCAAATGCTTCTCTTAACATATCCTCTGATAAATCAACTCCATAAATATTCTTAAAATACTTAGCAATTCTTATAGTTACATTTCCAGTACCACAAGCAATATCTAAATAATCGTTTAATTCTACATTATAAGAGCTACAAATCTCTAAAATACGTTCTACCATTTCATCATAGTTAATATCTTCATTTATTAGCTCATCATATATTTTTGCGAATTCACCATACGCCATATTATTCCCCCCTTATCCTACTTTATTTATAACCTTGAAAAAAATCCAAATTAATGTAGCATTTCCTATACTGAAATAAATTTCTAAGTTTTATAATACTATGTAATAGAATATTAAGTCAATCTATTATTTTCTTCCTAAAATTTGATCATTAGTAGGTAACTTTAACTCTTTTTTTCGCTTAGTCATTATACCACCTATTCTTCCTGTTTCTTCAGCTGTTAATCCACCCCATCCATATGTATCTACCTTATCACTTAAACCTAATTCTGCTGCAATTTCATACTTTATTTTTTCACGCATCTTTTCCTCAGGTGTAAGCTCTTTATTTGTTTTTATTTTTGATTTTATTATTTTCTTTAGTGGTGTTTTACTCATAAAAATTCCCCCTATGAAATTTATATAAATATTTTCTCCTATATCTTTATATTTATACAAAAAAATACTTTGTTACACTTTCAATTTATA
>NZ_JADPEL010000072.1 GCF_015667795.1 Clostridium sp. D53t1_180928_C8 | reverse complement strand
CCGCCAGCGTTCGTCCTGAGCCAGGATCAAACTCTCACTAAAAAGTTTAATCATTTGCTCAAATTACTTTGAGTCTTGTTTTAAGACTCTCAAAAGAATTGCTGGTTTACTTTAACTATATTCTGTTCAATTTTCAAAGACCATTTACTCTGTCGCACCGAAGCGACTTGTTTATCTTATCACCGAATAACTTTTCTGTCAACATCTTTTTTCAACATTTTTTTGTTGTTTTTGTTAACTTACTTTGTTGTCTTTCGACTTGTCGGCTGTCCGTTTGGACAAGATTTATAATACCATCATATTAACATATTAACCAATAAATCATTATTATATTCATAAATTACTTTAATTTTTCTATATTTTTCACTTATTTTCTTAATAATACTTATATTGATACACAAGGATACGTTCACTTATTTAATTTGAATATTCAATCAACTATATCAAGTCTTTTTACCACTATATATTTATTATGTAAAAAAAGAGACATAAAACAGAAAAATTCATCTATTTTATATCTCTTTATATTTAATTAATATTTCTACACTACTCTTTTTTTAGGAATTATAACCGGATTATTTTCTAATCCTTTTACCTCTTCATTATCATCAATTAATGTTCCCTTATCGGTAATTGTATTATTCATTCTTACATTACTTCCTATAACAGTATTTTGAAGTATAACACAATTTTCTATTACACTACCCTTTCCGATATAAACATTTCTTCCTATAACACAGTTTTTAACTGATCCTTCAATATATGAACCGTTAGCTATTATCGAATTTACTACATTACTAGTTTCAGTATATTGTGTCGGACAAGCATCTTTTGGTTTTGTATATATAGGAAAATTACTGTAGAACAATTCCTTATTTACTTTCTCATTTAAGAATTCCATATTCGCATCATAATATGCACCTAAAGAATTAATACAAGCTAGATACCCCTTAAATTCATATCCACCAACTTTTAATTTATCTATATTACCATTAATATAATTTTTTATCTTTTTATATCTTCCGCCTCTTATACACTCATATATCATATCTATAAAAAGATCTGTTTTCATTATATACATTTCCATATTTATATTAGCACTATTTTTTAAACCCACATTTTCACCTACTCCAGTTATTCTTCCATTATCATCTAGGTTTAAAACTTGACAATCAATAAAATTATCTTCCACATGCTTAACATTCTTATATACTGTAGTTACATCATTACCTTGTGCAATGTGATATTTTATTAATTCATTATAATTTATATTACAAATCATATAAGATGAACAAATTAGCGTATATTCCTTCTTACTATGATCAAAATAATCTATATTCTCTAAAAAATTGTGTACATCATCATGTACAGGATCAATATCTCCAAAGTTAAATACCTTTAATCCATCTTTCTTACGATGTATATCCCATGGTCTACCATTCGTTAAGTGATCCATTAATGATCTTGACTTATTTTTTGTAAATATACCAATTGCCTCAATTCCCGAATTAGTCATATTAGATAATACAAAATCAACAACTCTATATCTACCTGCTATAGGTAAAGATGCTAAAGGTCTTCGTCTTGTTAACTCCGTAGTTCTTTGTTCATTTTCATCTAAATTAATTATACCAATACAATTGTTCATAATTTCTCTTTACCCCCTCTATTATACTTCCATTGCATCTATTACTGTTCCACTTTTTACATCTTCTTTAGATGCTATAACAGATATTTTCTCACCATTCCCTATTTTGCAATCTTTTCGTATTTTTGCTTCTCCACCAATAATTGCTTTATTAATTACTACATTATCTCCAATTTTGGCATCAGTCATTATTACTGAATCTTTTATAACTGTATTTTTCCCAATATATACTCCTTCGAATAGTACAGAATTTTCTACTGTTCCATGAACTGTACAACCTTCAACTATCAATGAATTTTTAACATTTGCATCTTTTCCTATATATTGAGCTGGTCTAACAGGACTAACTGAGTAAATTTTCCAATCATCTTCATATAAATTTAGTCCACTTTCTCTCTTTAATAAATCCATATTAGCTTCCCAAAGACTACTTATAGTTCCAACATCCTTCCAGTATCCTTTAAATGGATAAGCAACTAGTCTTCTGCCTTCGTTTAACATTTTAGGAATTATGTTTTTACCAAAGTCATTACTAGATTCTTTATCTTTTTCATCCTCTTTTAATGCTTGTCTTAAAAGTTTCCAATTAAATATATAAACCCCCATTGATGCCATATTGCTCTTAGGTTTAGCAGGTTTTTCTTCAAATTCATATATTGACAAATCTTCATTAGTATTCATTATTCCAAATCTACAAGCCTCTTCCATCGGAACTTCAATTACAGCTATTGTAGCCTCTGCATTCTTTTCCTTATGGAATTGAAGCATTTTATCATAATCCATTTTATAAATATGATCTCCTGATAAAATTAATACATATTCAGGGTCATATCTATCTACAAATTCAATATTTTGATAAATTGCATTTGCTGTTCCCTTATACCAATTACCACCTTTTTCTTCTTGATATGGAGGTAATATACTTACTCCTCCATCTCTCCTATCTAAATCCCATGGACTACCTATTCCAATATGTGCATTAAGCTCTAATGGCTTATATTGAGTTAATACTCCAACAGAATATATTCCTGAATTTGAACAATTACTTAAAGGAAAATCTATTATTCTATACTTCCCTCCATAAGGTACAGCTGGTTTAGCTAATTTCTTTGTTAATACACCTAATCTTGATCCTTGTCCTCCTGCTAATATCATAGCAACCATTTCTTTTTTTCTCACTATTCTCCCCATCCCCTCTTAACTTAATAGTACGCAAACTATTGTATTCACTAAATTACAGTTTTTTATTTATGTTAATTTGTAATTTTTTTCTAATTTCATACCTCTATTAGTACTGTATATAATTTACTTTATCTTTTTAAAAGTATGGCACTTTGAAACTATAAAAGTGCCATACTCTTTTATAAAATCTTTAATATCATAAATTTATGAGCTTTTACTAAAATACTTATAGTTCTTCCCTTTATTTGATATTCTTTAGTGTCATCTAATAAATTTATAACTTTTCCATCTATATTATCTATTACAATATTATCCTCTTTTTCTAAGGTGTTAACTATTACTATTATCTTATCTTTATTTAAAGTTCTCTCGAATCCTAAAATTCCATTATTAAACTCTAAAAATTCTATTTCTCCATTTTTTAATGCTTCTTCAGTAGCTCTAATAGAAGCTACCTTTTTATAGAATTCTAATATATCTTTATTTTCCTTCCCCCAAGGATAAGATTTTCTGTTACTTGGATCCTTTCCTCCAGTTAACCCTGCTTCATCTCCATAATATATTAATGGAACGCCTGGTAATGTCATTTGGATTATAACTGCTTCTTTTAACAGATTTAAATTGTTGTTTAACATGGTTAATACTCTTTCAGTATCATGATTACCAAGCATATTCATAGTTGAATAAAAGTATTCTTTTGGATAATTTTCTTTTAATGACAAGTATCTTCTTATGAAATACTTATTTCCAATATAATTCCTAACTAAATCTAAGATTATTTGTCTTAGTGGATAATTAGTTACTGAATCTAATTCATTACCAAATAGATACTCTCGTCTTCTATTGTAACTAACTTTATTAGACGCATCTTCCCATACTTCACCTATTAATACTCCATCTTTTTTTACTTCTTTAAGCTTTTTCCTTAAAATCTTAATAAATTCATCTGGTAATTCATCTGCAACATCTAATCGCCAACCACCTGCACCAAGTTTTAACCATTTCTCTATTACAGAATTCTTACCTCTAATTATATAATCTAAATAACTAGGATTAAGTTCATCTACATTCGGCATATTAGAAAAGCCCCACCATGTTTCATATAGTTTAGGATAATCATTAAATCTATACCATCTATAGTATGGAGACTGTAAAGACTGATAGGCACCCAAAGAATCATAATTCCCAAATTTATTAAAATATTTACTATCACTTCCCGTATGACTAAAAACCCCATCTAATATAATTCTTATGCCTAACTGTTCTGCTTCACTACATAGATCTTTAAAAATCTGTTCATCTCCAAACATAGAATCTATTTTTTCATAGTCGCCAGTATCATATTTATGGCAGCTGGGAGAATCAAATATTGGATTAAAATATATTACGCTTACACCTAATGATTTAATATATTCTAATTTCTTTTTTACTCCCAATAAATTTCCACCATAAAAATCCCATCTAACTATATTCCCACTCATATCCTTTATATACATTGGGCTATCATCCCAATTTCCATATATGAATGTATTTTTTTTAGGATTTAAAACTTTTCCTTCGTCTTCTCCATTAAAAAATCTATCTACAAATATCTGATATATAATTCCCTCTCTATACCAGCTAGGTACATCCCTTTTTGAATATATAGTTATCTGATAACTCACTGGCTCATTAAAATATACCTGTCCTATTCCTCCTAGTGATTCTATATTATTTCCATAAATAATATTTCTTCCATAATAATTAACTCTAAAATAATAATATATTAGACCTATATTATTTGCTGTATCTATATCAGCTTCATAAACCCAATTATTTACGCAACTATTCCATCCAATTTCGTTCATTTGAATTTCTATCTGATTGTTATAAAAGTTTATTAAATTAATATAAGCTGCACATCGTTCACTAGTCCATAATCTGATTCGCACTTTAACTCCTATGCTAACTGCACCAAATGGATTCCTTAATTCAAGATTGTGAGAATCATGGAAAATTTGTATATCATCCAAATCCACATTCCCCCTATAGATTTTTATATATTACAGTGGAACCCCAAATGCCTGTTGCATATTCTTTAATAGTTCTATCAGATGAAAATATTCCTGAATGTGCAATATTAATACCACACATCTTTTGCCATTTTTCTGTATCTATATATAAGCTATTAACCTTTTCTTGTGCATTTAAATAAGAAGAAAAATCTTTTAACACAAAGAATTCATCATTATAGGTTAATAAATTCTCATATATAGTTCTAAATCTATCTTTATCCCTGTAATATTTGCCATTAATTAAATCATTGGTAACTCTTTGTAAGCTTGGATCCTTATTACATACATCCCATGATGAATATCCACCATTTTTATGATAGTTTAATACATCTTCAGCATTCAATCCAAAGATAATAATATTATCCTCACCAACCTCATCTTTAATTTCAATATTAGCCCCATCTAATGTTGCAATAGTTATTGCTCCATTCATCATAAACTTCATATTAGATGTGCCTGATGCTTCTTTAGTAGTTGTTGAAATCTGCTCACTTAAATCAGTAGCAGGAATTATCTTTTCAGCTAATGAAACCTGATAATTATCTAACATTACGACTTTAATTTTTTTATTTACTCTTGGATCATTATTTATAGTTTCTGCAACTCTACAAATTAACTCAATAGTATTTTTAGCTAAATAATATCCAGGAGCTGCCTTTCCAGCAAAAATAAATGTTCTTGGTATTATATCTAAATTAGGATTATCTATTAGCTTATTATAAAGGTCCATTATTCTTAAACAATTTAGTGTCTGACGTTTATAAGCATGAATTCTCTTTATTTGAACATCAAAAATTGAATTTGTGTCTATTAATATTCCTTTACTCTTATAAATTTCTTTTGCTAATCGTTCCTTATTATCCTTTTTTATTTCCCCAAGTCTTTTTAAAACATTTTTATCATCAAGATAATTTTCAAAATTCTCCAAATCAGTTGGATGTTTTATAAAACTATCTCCTATAGTATCTAATAAAAGGTTAGTCAATTTAGGGTTAGACCTAATTAGCCATCTTCTATGAGTTATACCATTAGTTTTATTATTAAATTTTGATGGATATAAATAATAAAAATCTGACATTTCTTTTTTCTTTAATATTTCAGTATGAAGCTTTGCAACTCCATTAACACTATGGCTACCTACTATGGCTAAATTAGCCATCCTAACATATCCATCTCCTATAATAGCCATTCTTGATATTTTTTCCCATTGACCTACGTACTTATTCCAAAGTTCTTCACAATATCGTCTATTTATTTCTTCTATAATCATGTAAATCCTTGGTAGTAAACTCTTAAACATATCAACTGGCCATTTTTCTAAAGCTTCTGCCAATATTGTATGGTTAGTATACGAAATAGTATTTTGAGTTATTCTCCAAGCTGTTTCCCATGATAATCCCTCTTCATCAACCAATATCCTCATTAACTCTGGAATTGCTAATGTTGGATGTGTATCATTAATGTGTATTGCTATCTTTTCATCTAATAACCTAATGTCTCCATTATGTTTTTTATAGTGTCTAACTATACTTTGTATTCCTGCAGACACGAAAAAATACTGTTGCTTTAGCCTAAGCATTTTTCCTTCATAAAATGAATCTTCTGGATATAGAACTAATGATATTGCCTCTACTGAGTTTTTATAAGATATTGCCTTTAAAAAATCACCTCTACTAAATGATGAAAAATCAAATTCATTAGAAACAGGCTCTGCACTCCATAACCTTAAAGTATTTACTACTTCATTTTCATATCCAACTATTGGAGTATCATATGGTACTGCTAAAACTGGTTCATAGTTAACATGTGTAAAAGTTAATTTATCATTTACATAATCTGAAACTATTGTACCTCCAAATTTAACTATCTCGGATTTATCTTGTTTCTTTATTTCCCATACATTTCCTTCCCTTAACCAATTATCAGAGGCTTCAACTTGTTGACAATCAACAATTTTTTGTTCAAAAAAACCATATTTATACCTTATTCCACATCCATGGCCTGCAATATTTAAAGATGCCATTGAATCTAGAAAACAAGCTGCCAATCTACCTAAACCTCCATTACCTAGTCCTTGATCATGTTCTAAATTTTCAATTTCCTCTAAATCAATATCTAATTCACTTAATGCCGCTTTGCAAATATCCCTTATTCCTAAATTTAAAAGAAAATCACCTAATAGCCTTCCTAATAAGAATTCCATTGAGAAATAGTATACTTGTTTTTCTCCAGTTTGATTGTACTTTTTATTAGTATCCATCCATGTACTAATTACATAGTCTCTAACCAAACTCCCCAATGCTTCATATTTTTGTTGATTACTTCCTTCTTTTAATTCCTTCCCATGTAATTGAACGAATTTGTTATTATAATCTCTTTTAAACGAATTCTTATCGATTGATAGCATATATCTACCTCCTAATAGCTTGTATCCATTAAGGTCTCTTAACTACTCCTTCATATAACCACTTATATTGCATAGCTGATTTTTCCCAACTGTTATCTGAATTCATGGCTTGTCTTATTATGTTGTTCCAAGCATTTTTATCGTTGTAGATTGTTAATGCATACTCCATTATTTGCATTAATTCATTTGAATTGAAATTCTTAAACCCAAATCCATTCCCTACACCATTGTATTTGTTATAAGGAGATATTGTGTCTTTTAAGCCTCCAGTTTCTCTTACAATAGGTATTGATCCATACCTTAAAGCTATTAATTGACCTAATCCACAAGGTTCAAATAATGATGGCATTAAGAACATATCGGTTGCAGCATATATCTTATGAGCTAATGTATTATCGAATTTTATATTAGCTGAAACCTTATCTGGATATCTATATTGTAAATTCTTAAATGTTTCTTCATACCAATAGTCACCTGTTCCTAAAATAACAAGTTGTATATCCTTTTGAAGTAATCTATCTATCATATTAACTATCAAATCACAACCTTTTTGATGAGTTAATCTAGATATTAATCCAATCATCGGGGTATCCTTCTTTTGTGGTAACCCTAACTCTCTTTGTAATGCTAATTTATTTTGAACTTTGTTATCTATTGAATTAACATTAAAGTTCTTAAATATAAATTTATCATCTTGTGGATTAAACTCTTCATAGTCTATTCCATTAACTATTCCCATTAAATAATAACTTCTACTTCTAAGGAATCCATCTAATCCTTCACCATATTGAGACGTTTTTATTTCCTCTGCATATGTTTTACTTACTGTTGTAATTTGATCGCAATAATTTAATCCACCCTTTAAGAAACTTACTGCTCCATCTAATTCAACACTACCGTTAGCTAATGGCATATAATCATACCCAAATAGCTCTGGTAATATCTTAGGAGAAAAACTTCCCTTAAAAAGCAAATTATGAATTGAAAATACAGTCTTTATTTTCGAATAAAATTGTTCTTTTTTATATTCTAAATTAAGTAGTACTGGTACCATTCCTGTTTGCCAGTCATTACAATTTATTAAATCTGGTTGCCAATCAATTTGTTTAATAAACTCTAAAACAGCTCTATTAAAAAATGCAAATCTTTCACCATCATCAAAATATCCATATAGACCATCTCTATTAAAATAGTATTCATTATCTATAAAATAATAAATTACTCCTTGATATTGATATTGAAAAACTCCACAATATTGATTTCTCCAACCTACAGGAACAGTAAACCATTTTACAAACTGTAGCTTTTGTTTTAATTCATCTTTTATATTTTTATACTTCGGTATCACGACTCTAACATCTACGCCTAATTTTATTAATGATTTAGGTAATGCTCCCATTACATCACCTAAACCACCTGTTTTAATGAATGGATGCGCTTCTGATGCTGCAAACAATACTTTCATCTATTCACACTCCCTATTTAGATTTATTATCTACTCTTAAAATAATAGCTGCCATTGGTGGAACTTTAATTTTTATTGAATATGGTTGATTGTTACAAGGAATTTCCTCTGCTAATAATTTTTCAGCCATAACTTGTCCTGATCCACCATATATTTCACTATCCGTATTAAAATCCTCTACATACTCTGCTAAATATGGAACACCGATTCTAAAATCATATCTAACTACAGGTGTATAATTGCATATGAATATTAGAGATTCATCATTTTTACTATCTTTTCTTATAAAAGAGTATATGCTTTCATCACAATTATCAGCATCAATCCATTGATACCCTTCTGTCTTATAGTCGCCTTCCCATAACGCTTTATTTTCTTTGTAATAATTATTCATATCTTTGAAGAATTGTTGAGTCTTTTTATGCATATCATATTCTTCAATTAAGTTCCATTGCAAGCCTTCATATTCACGCCATTCTATAAATTGACCAAATTCAGAACCCATAAACATTAATTTTTTACCTGGATGACCCATCATATGTGCTAAATAAACTCTAACACCTGCAAACTTATTCCAATAATCTCCCCACATTTTATTTACAAGTGAACATTTTCCATGTACAACTTCATCATGTGATATAGATAATATAAAATTCTCTGAATAATGATATGCCATTGAAAAAGTAAGCTTGTGATGATGATATTTTCTGTTTACTGGGTCTTCTTTAATATATTTTAAAGTATCATTCATCCATCCCATATTCCACTTAAAATTAAAGCCTAATCCATCATCTTCAACTGGTTTTGATATTTTAGGCCATGATGTAGATTCTTCAGCAATTGTCATTACAGTAGGAAATTCATTATGAATTGCAGTGTTATATTCCTTTATAAACTCTATTGCCTCTAAATTTCCATTTCCACCATAAACATTTGGAACCCATTCTCCATCATTTCTTCCATAATTAAGATATAACATATTTGATACAGCATCATTTCTAATACCATCTATATGGAATTCTTTTACCCAATAAAAAAGGTTTGATATTAAAAAGCTCTTAACTTCTGGTCTTCCTAAATCAAAATTAAATGTTCCCCATCCTTTATTATCTCTTTTCCACTCTTCTTCATATTCATAAGTTGGTGTTCCATCAAACATATATAATCCATGAGCATCTTTACAGAAATGGCTTGGTACCCAATCTAATATTACTCCTATACCAACCCTATGCAATTCATCAATTAAATATTTAAAATCATTTGCATTCCCATATCTGCTTGTTACAGAATAATATCCTACCCCTTGGTAACCCCATGATGCATCTAGTGGATGTTCCAATATTGGCAATATTTCTACATGAGTATATCCCATGTCTACTAAGTACTCTGGTAATTCTTCAGCTATTTGCTTATATGTTAAAAATTCTCCATTTTTAGTCTTCCAAGAGCCTAAATGTATTTCATAAATATTAATTGGACTTTCATACATGTTAAATCTTTTTCTTTTCATCATCCAACTTCTATCATTCCATTTATATTTAACATTTTCACTAATTATTGATGCTGTATTTGGCCTTTTTTCTGATTCAAAAGCATAAGGGTCAGATTTATAATTGTGATGTCCATAAATATTTTCTATTGAATATTTATATTTTTCTCCAGGTTGTAATCCTTCTATGAATATACTCCATATACCTGAATCTGATACTTTCTCCATTTTATACTCTTCTCTTACTTCGAAGTTAGAAAAATCACCTACTACATATACATTCTTTGCTTTTGGTGCCCACGTAGTGAATCTAACACCTTTTTTCCTTTTTTCAGAAATAACATGAGCTCCCATAAATGCATAAGCTTCATAGTGCTTTCCTTGGTGAAATAAAGAAATATTATCCCCACTTAATTCACATTTTACTTTCTTCTTAACAGGTTTATTTTCTTTTTTATTATCTGAACTACTACTATTTCTCTTATTACTTACTTTTTTAACATCTTCAATAGTCTTTTTTTTATTATTCTTCTTAATAGCTGCTCCAACTTCTCCTCTCATGTGAATCCCCCCTCATCTTTTATACTATTGTAATTTCTCCTAATATAGAAGTTATTTCCTATTTTATAATTCTACCATCAAGCTTTTATACTGTTCAACTTCTTTTAACCGACATTTAATCTAATAATATTCAGCATATAATTCTATATTTTTTATATTTGTGTTAGATTTTGTCGTTTTATTTTTTTTGTTATGTATTCCTGTCTATATTTTGGTATATTTTTCTCTATTTTTCCTTATAACTTTGATTGTATATATTTATAATTATATGTTTCTAAAATTTTTCTATTACTTTTTATAGTTTTTATACTTACAATAAGCATAATTATTTATCATTATTTATAAATATAATAATCTGAATTTTAGAAATATTTTCAAAATTCATTGTAAAATAACATTAAATACTATCTCAATATTAATTATTATAAACTCAATATATAGTATATAATGTACTTTAAATATATATTGGATTTATATCTAAGCTTTAATTATTACT
>NZ_JADPEL010000071.1 GCF_015667795.1 Clostridium sp. D53t1_180928_C8 | reverse complement strand
CATTTAAAATTAATATAAAAATAATTTGTAAGATTATATAGATTGATATACAATAATTTTATTGTATATAAATACTAGAAATTATAAAAATATAATAATTAGGGAAAAGCATAGGAGGACGTAAATGAGTTATATATTACTAGTGATAGGTTTTGTACTATTAATTAAAGGTGCGGATATTTTTGTTAGTGGGGCTTCTAATATTTCTAAAAGATTGGGAATACCTTCAGTTATAGTTGGATTAACAATAGTATCTTTAGGGACAAGTGCACCAGAACTTGCAGTAAGTGCTATTTCAGCAATAAAAGGAAATAATGAGATAGCTGTTGGAAATGTTATAGGATCAAATCTTTTTAATACATTAGTTGTTCTTGGAGTTACTACTATAATAATGACATTAACAATTAAAAAAGAGGAAGTTAAAAGAGATTTTACTATTGATATATTAGTAACAACATTACTTTTATTTTTAACATTTACAACGATATTAGGTGGAAAGGATAATTACATATCAAGACTTGATGGAATTGTTCTATTAATAGGGTGCATTTCATATATAATCTATTTGGTTTTATCTGTAAAGAAGGGTAAGGCAGCGAGTGATAACATACAAGAGGAATTAGCTTTAGAGAGTATTAATGAAATAAGCATACCTATGAGTATATTAAAATTAATTATAGGTATTGCAGGAATTGTTATTGGAGGACAAGTTGTTGTAGATTCAGCAACAACTATTGCAACTTCTTTAGGAATGAGTGAAAAACTTGTAGGACTTACAATAGTAGCAATAGGAACATCTCTTCCGGAGCTTGTAACATCAGTAGTAGCAGCTCTTAAAGGAGAAAAGGATATTGCACTTGGAAACATATTAGGATCAAATATATTTAATATTTTATTAATTATAGGTTTATCATCAGCTATAAGTCCAATAGCTGTATCTAATAATTTATTATTTGATTTTGCATTTTTAATTATAGTAACTTTAATAATTGGTATTATGATATTTGTAAATAAAAAAGATGAAAAAAACTTTGGAAAAAAAGAAGGAATTATTTTAGTGGCCTTTTATGTATTTTATATGGCATATATAATAATTAGAAATTAAAAAAAGTCTCTACGTGAAGAAATTGAAGTTGAATTTCTTTCACGTAGAGATTTTTTACTATATAGACTTAATAGATATATTAAGAATTTATAAAAAATATTAACATTTTCTATATGGTGGATCAAAATCATCATATGGGAATAATAATTGATTAAATCCAACACATGGATCATTAATTACAGATGGTTGACATTGAGGAACTTCTATAGGTCCGCTAGAAGCTACAGTCATGTTAGTAATTCTGTATAATTCAATTATTGTAAATAAACCAACTACTACATCAGCATGATATGCCCAAGTAGGAGGTGTAGTTGTGCTATTAGGATTAGGATATTGTCCTATCTTAGGAACTAATGGACTAGCTATGGCTTGAACATAAGCATAAGGCACATTATTAGTAGGTTGTGGAATATTGCAAGTAGGACAGTAAGCACTATCACCTATCGCTATTGCAGTATTAGGATCAACAACTCCACCTTCTAATGAAATTTGTTTTTTGTAAACAGTGTAAGCTGGTACTAAGCTAGTTGGTGATGCAGTAACACCATTTATAACGAATTGGAATGCATTATCACTTGCATCGTAGAATGTTAAGTTATAATAAAATGTATACTGAACAGTTACATCGTAAAAACCTGGAAGTCCAAATTGTCCTGGTGATGCTACATTAATTGCACTAATTGAAGTAGCAAAGTTAGAAATTTTGATACTAGCTACAGTATTGTTAAAAACAATAGGTGCTCCTTCAGGTATAGATGTAGCACTGCCAGTATAAATTAGTGGACCCCCAGCACTTACATTAGCAAGGGTAGAAGTTGTATTATCAGTTGGGTTACCAAATAAACTTGAACTTATTTTTATAAAGTCAGGTACCTCTGGTGGTAAAACTCCATTAGGACATGGTGGTACTGGTGGATGTGAATAGTCTACTGGTCTTAAGCAATCTTGTTGTTTGCAGCGACCGTATATTTTTTTGGCAATTAAGCACTCATCAGCAAGTGCTTCAGGTTGTAATACGTTAAAATTGTCTTGTGACATATATAATCCTCCTTATTAATAGATTAAGCAACTAACCTAATAATATAATATGAGATGAGATATAAAGTGTGAAAAAAATCATTATACAATGATTGCAACTTTTATAGGGAATATTTACAAAAAAATACTCATATTTTTAATATATAGTATATTTTGGGTGATGTTATGATTAGTGATTTGAAATTACTAAATTACAATGAAAAGTTGTACAATATTTTTAAAGAGGGAAAAACTTTATACATAAATTTTTATGGAAAAACTAAGATAATAAGTGATGATGTATTAGATTATTGCTTAGAATATTTTGATAAGTCACTTTGGATAAGTACTTATAATAATAAGAACTTAATATATTTATATGAAATTAGAATAGAAGAATACGGAAGTATAAAAATAAATACACATTTTGTTTTAGATATAAGAAGATATTCTCAAAAGATAGATTCATTAACTATGATAATTAAAAATGAAAATCAGATAAACTTAATATTTAGAGGGTGGAATAATAATAAATCTTTTATATTTAATAGTAATATAAGCATATGTAGTGATTTTAATATTATTTCTGATAATACGTTAAATAACAAGACAAGGCCTTTTTCTACTTATTCAGAAGATGATAAAGCAATGATATTAATTTCAGAGCAAGGTGATTGTGAAGAGTATGTACTTTATAATTTGATAGAAGATACTGCAGAGGAAAGTTTTTTATTACCGAATACATCTAATATTTCTATTGTTAAATATAAAAATAAACCTATTTTATTTTATAATAAAGAAATTGATAGTAATTTATATATAAAATATAGATATGTAGATATAGGGAAAGAAGGGGAAAGTATATATGATGAAAAAAGCTTAAGCAATATTTCAGATAATATACTAAATCCAAAAGTATCCGTTTATATGGGAATGATATATTTAGTATGGAAGAATAATAATTATATTAAAAGTGCAATATCAAGAGATTTAAGTAATTGGAATATTAACTATTCTGAAAAAACAATAAATTGTGTAAATACAAATATAATAAAGGTTTTGGATGATAAAATTGAAAAAATAAATACTTATATGAAAAAAAGTATAGTATATAATTTAGTAATTAATAGAGACAATTATAGAATAAGAGATAATAATTATAAGTTATTAGAACTATTATTTTATGAGAATAGTTTAAATAGCAAATTTGATAATATTAATAATTTAATGAAGATTCAAGAATATTATAATAAAAGAAATGAAGAGTATATTATAAAAATAAGAGAGTTAAATAATATAATTACAGAAAAAGATAAATTAATATATAAATTATTAAATACATTATAATTTATTAGTGTTTAATTAAAAGAGTGTAAGCTATATTAATATTTTGGAGGAAAATGATGGGTTATTATGAAAAGGAAAATTTTTGGATAGAATTAAAGGGGAAATTACTTAATTTTTACAAAAAAGAAAACAAAATATATTTAGCTAAGTACGAGGAACATAAATTTATAGAGGAAAAAATTATATTTGATAAGTGTGAAACTTTAAATAGTGTAATTTTAAGTTCAGATGGAGATATTTCTCTTATATATATTAATTTAAAGGGTGAGTTGTTTTTAAGTAATTTTATAGAGGATAAATTGGAGAATGGTGTTATTTTAACTAGAGCAGTATCTAAAAATAATTATATGCAAATTGCATCAGTAAATAATTCTTTAAATATTTTTTATATTAATGAAGTTAATACTATAAGTACAATTTGTTTTAGAGTATTAAGTAATAGGCTTACATTAACACCAGCTGTAATTATAGATGGGATTGATGCTAAAAGGGATACTCCCTATATAATAAGTGCAAGTGATAAAGGGTTATATATATGTTATGTTAAAATAGGTTATCCTAATGCAATTGGATATAGGAGCTATGATATAAAGAGGAATAGTTGGTCAAGCTTTAAAGAGTTAGATCAATGTAGTTTCCCAATAAATAGTTTTGATTTTGTTGTTAAGGGAGATACTATAGCATACGCATATACATTTGCTAATTATAGAAGAGCAAATATAGTTTGTGGAATTGGTAAGGAAAATATTAAAAATAATACTATCCAAGAGGCAGAACCTAAAATTAGATTAAGTGATATCTATATATCAGAAGATAATAAATTATATCTAGCGTATCTTTTAAATGATGTTTTAAAAATAAAAGAATTAGAGATTAATAGAGAAGTTAGATCTATTGAAGATATGAAATTGAAAAATATAACTTATTATAATAAGTATAGTTTTTCATGTGATAAAAAAATATCAAAGAATAGTATATTATTTATTAAAACGGACGATTTGAATATATATACAGATAGTAATTTTGTAAAAAATGTAGCAATTGAAAAGTATAAATCTACTATGACATTTCCAGGCCTTATAAATAATTCTATTATAACAGAAGAAGATTTAGATGAAAGTATAAGTAGTTTAAATTTAGGAGAAGGAACAATAAATAAAGATTGCATAAAGCCATTTATATCAAAGATAAAAGGTTATGAAGTTGCGATTAATAATTTAACAGAAAGATTTATGATTGCTGATGATGAAAAGAAAAAATTAATGGAAAATATAAATTATTTAAATACACAATTAAATCAAAAAGACTATCAAATAAGTACTCTACAAAAAGCTTTAACTGAAAATAAAATTTATTCAGGAGAATATGAAAATAAGGTAAATGAATTAACACGAATGTTAAATAATAAAGAGAAAAAGGTGGATGATCCAGAGGTAATAAGGCTTAGGGAATTTGTAAATAAAAATGAAGTTGAAAAAAATAATTATATAAATATAATTAAAGAAAAAGATGAAGAATTACGAAGTGTAAATGAAAAATTAAAAACTAAAATTAGCGAAGTTCAAAATTTAATTCAAGAAAATACAGAAATAATTAATAATAGTAAAGATGAAATTTCAAATTTAAATAATAAGATTTTGAGCTTAATGGAAGAGGTTAATAATTTTAGTAAGGAGAAGATGAGCTATTTAAATGATATAGGAAGGTTAAAAGATAATATTAATACATTAAATGAAATAATAGCTAGTAACAATAATGAAATTAATATATTAAAGGAACAAATTAGTTCATTAGATGAAAGAAATAATAATGATTCGTTTATAAAGAAACTTTTTAAAACAGGGGAATAGAGTATAAAAATAGACTGCTTTTATTGTTAAAAAAGCAGTCTATTTTTATATATCTAAGTAGTATATATTTTTATTAATGACTCTATTAAAGCTTCGATGTCACTAAAGGTATTAAAATATCCGGGGCTTACTCGAACAGTTCCTTTACCCTCAGTTCCTATAATTTTATGAATAAGAGGTGCACAGTGATAACTAGTTCTCAAATAAATACCTTGATTATTTAAATATTCTCCTACTTCAGAACTATCAAATCTATCTATATTCAAAGATAAGACTGGAGTTTTTATAAGAGAATTTGTTTCACCATATAGTTTTATATAAGATAATTTTTTTAATTCACAAGTCAAATATTCCATTAAATCAATTTCATGACTTCGTATTTCATTGAGTCCTTTATTTAATATAAAATTCACACCTTCATTTAATCCAACGATTCCAGGTGCATTTAAAGTGCCACTTTCCATTTTGTCAGGATAAAAGTCAGGTTGAATCATTGATTCAGAGTTGCTACCAGTTCCTCCTTCTTTAAGGGTAGATAAATCTATGTTATCAGATATATATAGTCCACCTGTTCCTTGTAGACCTAACAGTGACTTGTGACCAGGAAATGCAAGTAAATCAATATTCATTTTTTTTACATCTATATCACAATATCCTGCAGTTTGAGCAGCGTCAACAATAAAAATTAATCCGAAAGATTTTGCTAAGGAACCTATAGATTCAATATCTTGAATTGTTCCTAATACATTAGAACCATGATTAATAATTAGAGCTTTTGTGTTACTTTTAATAGCATTTTTAATATGTGATAAATTAAGATAACCTTTTAAATCTACAGGTAAAATTGTTGTTTCTATATTATTGGTTTTTAATGAATTTAAAGGTCTTAGAACAGAGTTGTGCTCTATCATAGTTGTAATTACATGATCTCCAGGTTTTAGAATACCTTTAATTGCAATGTTTAAAGAGTCAGTAGTATTAGAAGTAAAGATTATTCTAAGAGGATCTTGAATATTGAATAGCTTTGCTAAATTTTCTCTGCAATTAAAAATTTTAATTTCACATTGAAGTGACATATTATGAGATCCTCTTCCAGGATTAGCACAATATGTTCTTAAGCATTTTTCAACCTCATTATATACTTCGTTAGGTTTTGGAAATGTAGTAGCCGCATTATCTAAATATATCATAGACCCTCCTTAAAGTTTTATATTTAAAATGTTATTTCTTCATAACAATATCTTCTGATTGTGGGATTTACATATTTTTTATGAATAGCCCTTATTGGAATATTATTATTTTTTACTAATTCAATTACCTTATCAATTTCTGCTTCATCAACCTCAATAGACCTTGCGCAACCAGCTGATAAGCAACAAGGTGTTTGAATCATATAGATATTTAGTTGATTTCCTTTTAATAATCGATATAATAACATACTATTGTTTGCAGAATCAAAGGTTATTATATATATAGGTTTTTCAGACATCTTATTTCCTCCTAGCTTATCTTTACTTGTAATATTATATTCATTAATAGTATATAAAGTGTAAGTGGATATAGAATAAAAGAATATAAATGAAAGCAAAATTGTGAAAAAAATAATTTGTAATTCAGGAATAAATATAATGTAACAACTATAATTAGGTGTCATATTATGTTATTAGAAAAATATTTATCAAAGGATAAAAGGGAGGATGCTAGATATGGCATTATATTTATTACCAACTGCTAATGATACTATAGGAACAACTGTTTTAGGAGCAACATCACAATCAGTAACCAGTGCTTATACAATACCAAAAACTTTATCATTAAAAATGACTTGCAAAAAAGATCAAATTGAAATTAATGGAAAAGTTATTTTAAGTTATACTGCTAATCTTGGTTCATCAGCAACAGCTTATAAGGATGTAACGGTAATTACAATTTATAGGGGAACACCATCTACTGGAACAGTAGTATATACAACAAATAATCTAATTAGAAATCATTATGGCACAGACGGACCAACAGAAACATGGGTAGTGCCATTTCAATTTATAGAATACCCAGCAATGTTAAATACAGAGAATACAGTAAATTACTATATTACAGTATCTTCTATAGAAAGTGGTGGAACAGCAGTACCTGTTTATTTACAACAATACACTGTTTCAGCAAGAGAAATACCTTATTGTGATAGATAGTAAAAAAATATATGTTTTAATGAGAGTACTATAGTAATAATTAATATAAAAATAAGAAAAGGATTAGTATATTATAATAATACTGATCCTTTTATATTAATAGCTTATTTGCAAGGATGACCACCGCTAGCATCAAAAGCTTCATATGGGAAAGGAATACTATTAAAATCCTCACATATATTAATTTGATTATTACATGTAGGTATATCAATAGGTTTACCAGTTAAAATATTAATCCTATTAGGTCTAAGTAGGGATATTATTGTGAAGAGTCCGATTGTAATAGATGGAGTATAAATAACATCTTCATCTAGTTCATTTTTGCTTTGATCTACATATGGATTACATATTAATTCTGGAAGGGGAAGATTTTCAGCTTTTATAATGTCAGCTGTTGTTTGAATATTATATTCAGGATATTTAGAGCAACATTGTCCAGAGAAACTACTTAAGGTAGTTACTGTATTTTGAATTTCCCCCCCATATAATTGAACTGTTTTAGTATAAGTTGAATATGCTTGAATTTGATAAACAGGAGTATTTTGAATATAAGCTGGTTTAGCATTGTTATCTTCATCGAAAAATTCAAGAGCATAATCAAATCTGTATTCTATTACCAAATCATAATAACCCTTATTAAGGGGAGTAGGTGTGAATTTTTTAACTGTCATTGTTGTTTCAAAAGTATTATCTACTACTTTTACATATTTATAATCGTCAGTCATATAAAATACTTCATCAGGTTGTACATAAAAATAACCACCTATTTCTTCGTCTAAAAAAACAACCTGAAATCCACTACCATTTCGAGCAGGTGAAATTAGATATTCATTTGCAGTTGGATTAGCACAGTTTGGTGATAAACAATCTTGCTGTTTACACATATCATATATAGTACAAGTAAAAACCATTTGCTCGTGCAAAGAAATCACTTCCTTTTTGAAAATATAATATATTTTATACTTTAAATAAGGTAAATGTTACTTATGATTGTTAACAAAAATGTATTAAAAATATATTATATAGTAATGAGAAAAGAGAGGTGAATATAGTGGCAATCGGATCATTTGATCAAAGATATACAATAACAACAAATGGAGCCATAACATTTACAGGTAATACATTGGGTTTAAGTAAACAGCCAACAACACAATATGCAGGGAAAGCAGATTCAATTGGAGCAATGATTACAACTAATAATTCATTAAATGTATTAGATTATCCTAGAGATGCAAACGCAGGAACTACATTAGATTTTACTAAAAATGGGTCTTATGCATATTTAAGCTTACCACTTGGAAGTACTGTATTAAAGGCTTATTTAATATGGGCTGGATCATGTATAGTTGAAGAGCAAAATTATTATACGAGTATTGGCAAACAAGTACAATTATCAACGCCTCAAACAGGCTCACCATTTAATATTTCTCCTGATACAGCGCATAGTTATATTAGTGGAAGTTCAGATGATGATCCCCTTTATTATTTAAATACTCAAGAAGTAACAAGCTGTGTAAACCTTCTTACTGGAGGAAGTTATAAGATTACTTGTAGTGGAGTTGTAGGAACAACAACACCAGAAAATAGTACTGATAATGCTTGTGGATGGACCTTATGTGTAGTATATAAGAATCCTACTTTACCATCTAGGAATATGACTGTATACACTGGAAATATATCAACATTTGTAGGGGCAGGACAAACAGCAGAGGCTACCGCAAGTGGATTTGAAACTGCAAGTAGTGGAGTTGTAAATGGAAGAATATTAATTACAGCTTTAGAAGGTGATGCTACTAGAGAGGGAGATCAAGTAGGAATTTCCAATAAGAGTAACAGTTTTAACTATTTATATGGTGACTACAATTTAGTGGATAATTTTTTTGCATCTCAAATAAATAATGATTATGGACAAAGAGATTATTCGGGTTCATTTGGAAATCAAAATCAGAATCCAAATGGATCTAATATTGATGGAGGAAGGCAAGGTTGGGATATAACCAATGTAGACGCTAATCCAGCTCCAAACACAAATTTGAATAATTCACAAACTAGTACAATATTGCAATTTACATCAAAAGGCGATAGATATTGGGTAACAGGTGCAGCTATAGAATTAGATGTTAATTCTCCGATTATTAGTGGAGAAAAGGAAGTAGATAAGCCAACGGTAGTTATCAATGAAAATCTTACTTATACAATAACAATAAGTAATAATGGAACGGCAGTAGCAAATAATGTTATTGTTACAGATACACTTCCAACTGGGTTAGCTTATGTTTCATCTGTTCTTCCACCAGGAGCAACTATATCTCAGAGTGGACAAACATTAACAATTTCTTTAAATAGCTCATTAGGAATTAAACAAAGCATTCAAATTTTCATAACTGCAAAAGCAAGTACTATTCCAGATTCAGGAGCTTATGTTAACTTTTCGAATATAGCTTACACCTATTCAATTCCAGGAGAGCCGAATAATCCAGGTGAAGCTATAACTAATAAAGTATCAACATCTATAATGGCACCATTACCACCAATTGTGTATAACTATACAGTTGAAAGTTGTAGGAATAAACCGGTAACGGGGAATATAACAGCGTTGGATGTGGATGGACATTATCCTTTGACCTATAGTATATTTACACCACCTACTAATGGATTTGCCTCAGTAGATTCTACAACAGGAGCATGGTTATACACACCAAAGGTTGGATTTGTTGGTGTTGATAGTTTTGTTGTAGCTGTTAGAGATACAGAATTTGCAACTTCATATTCAAAAATAACAATTAATATATTAGATAAGCCATGTTGTGAAGTAAAATGCAATCAATGTGCATGTAATGAAAAATCTTTAACTTAAAACTGAGTATGAAGTATGTGATGAAAGTCACATACTTTTTTTATAGTTAGAAATTAATATTAAATTTAGTCTATTATAACTTTATATAATCATAAACATAAAAGAAGAATTCTATTTTATGTTAGGAGTGGGTTTAACTATGGAAAGGAAAAAGTGGACAGTTATAATGTATTTAAACGGAAATAATGAGTTAGGTATAGAAATGGAAAATACATTTAATAATGTATGTAGTGTTAGAAGTGATGATATAAATACAGTTATACAATTAAGTAAAGCTCCTATTGAAATAGTTAATCTAATAAGACAAGATAATATAAGATACAAGAATGAATGGATAGGTACAAGAAGATATTCAGTAATTGATGGAGAAGTAAAGTTACAAGAAAAATATTCATATCTAAACATGGCAGACTATAAAAATTTATATAAATTTATAGAATGGTCAATAAATAATTATCCTGCAGAAAGATATATGTTAGTTATTTCAGGACATGGCTTTATAGTAGCAAGTTTATCAGATTTATGTGGAGATAAACCATATATTATGGGGTTGTATGAAATGTGTTTTGCTATAAACAGAATAAAACAAGATTTAAATATAAATATAGATATATTATCATTAGATATTTGTAATATGAATACGGTTGAATTATTATATGAATTAGGAAAAAATAAAAATAATACGGTGAAATATTTAATGACATATATAAATAATGGACCGCTTGAGGGAATGGAATATAAAGAAATAATACCAAAGTTAGATAATAGAAATAGTGAATATATTTTAAAGGATATTACTGAAAATAGTATAAATAATATTGTGATATCAGAAGTAAAGCATGGAAAGTTAGAAAAAATAAAATCGTTGAGTAATAAGCTGTCATTTTATTGGTTATTAATAAATGAGAAAAGAGCTACTGATAAGGAAATAAAATTATATAATGATCTTCATCAAAAAATAGATAAAGTGGTCCATCAATTAGTCATAGCTCAAAATAATAAGGAAGAAAGAAAGTCATTATTACATTTAATGTTTTATAATAAGTATCAAATAGTAGATATAGATTCATTTACTAAATTTTATTATAAATTAGCATTTACTAAAAATAATTATTGTGGAAATGTAATTGCAAAAAAAACTGTAAATGACAAGAGGAATATTAAGCAATCGGATTTAGAGCAAGAGGTTTTAGATTTTAGAGATATAGAATTATTTATAAGAAATTTTAATGCAGATAACATAGATGAAAAAAGTATTAAAGTTATAGTAAATAAGATATATGAGTTTAATAAATGG
>NZ_JADPEL010000070.1 GCF_015667795.1 Clostridium sp. D53t1_180928_C8 | reverse complement strand
TCTGCTATAACTATAAATATAATAGTTATACTAGAAAATAGCAAAGTTTTTAATAAGTGAAGTTTATTTACATCACTTATATTATGAAATAGGGGTGAGCATAATTGATCTTTTAAAAGTGAATATTTTTTAGAGAATTATAAAAAGAAAAATTAGATTTAATTACCAATAATGTGCTCTAAAAAGGGCAGACTATCACTATGAGGATAGTTAAATGTAAAATATTAGGTCCTTAAAGAGCTAATTTGCAAGCTTAAGATTACTTAAGGAACGAAGCATATCGCCCTTACTTGTAAGGATTGCGGCGAGTGCAACTGCTAAGAGACATATATCTTCGAGTCAAATCCTTTATCTGCTAGAAGTTTTGAGTCTTTTAAACTAAACCAAGAATTTATTTCATCTAGGAAGTTTATCAAATTTGAAACATCTGCTTTTTCGCCTGTTAAGGTCACTTCATATATTGGCAATCCAGATTTTGCATCATACATAATTAAATTCTTATAGCCCCAATAGATCAATGGTATCAAATATTGATTCATAAAAATCAATTACTGTAGTTAGTTTTATCCAAAAGATTAAAAAGATACTAGAAAATTTGAGTGATATAGAAAATCTAGGTCTTAGAGGCCTTGATATATAAGGGTTAAGAAATATGATTAACCCTATAATTATGAAATGAAAAGGAGGTGATAAACTTTATGCTAAATATTAAAATTGTATGATTTTAAAATAGTTATAAAGAGGAAATATAAGAGAAGGAAATGGGGGAACATTTATGGGATTATTAAATTTAAAGAAAAGAGTTTTATCATTAACTTTGGGCCTTACTATGACAGTAAGTTTAGCAACATCACTGTCGCAAAGCGTTAGTGCTTTAGAACAGAGAAGTGAAATTATTGAAAGGGCACTTATACCAAAACCTTTGAATAATGAAGTAAAAGAAGGGAAATTTATACTTTCTGCAGGAACATCTATATATGTAAAAGGTAATAGTGAAGAAGAAACTAATGAAATATATAGAACAGGACAGTATATATCAAATAAGTTTAAGGTTCCAACAGGATATAGCTTTGATGTAGTTAAAGGAAATAATGTGCCTAGTGGCAATATTTATTTAACTACAGTAGGTGGAGATGAAGCTTTAGGTGATGAGGGATATAAAGTAACTGTTAATTCTGATGGAGTAAAGATATTAGCATATAAGCCGGAAGGACTATTTAGAGCAGTTCAAACACTTAGACAGTTATTACCGGCTGATATTGAAAAAAATTCTTTAGTAAATGGCGTAGAATGGAGCATGCCATACACAGAAATCAATGATAAACCAGAATATTCTTATAGAGGAACTATGCTAGATGTTGCAAGACACTTCTTTAGTGTTGATCAAGTTAAGAGATATATTGATAATGCAGCTCAGTATAAAATTAATAAATTTCATTTTCATTTAAGTGATGACCAGGGTTGGCGACTTCAGCTTAAAGGAACAATTGGAGAAGAGCAAGAAGACCTTAATAAGTTAATTGAAATTGGAGCACAATCATCAGTTTATGGTGATAAAGGTGGATATTATACACAAGAAGAATTTAAAGAAATTGTAGAGTATGCAAATGAAAGATATATTGAAGTTATACCAGAATTCGATATGCCAGGACATACTTGGGCTGCATTGGTTTCTTTAAATTATTTAAACTCAACTTCAGATGGAAAACCTGTTGGTCCAAAGGATAATACAAAACCATCTATGGATTATGACGTAGGATATTCTTCATTTGAATGTAATAATGAAAATACCTATGAATTTGTAGATATTTTATTTAGACAAATATCTGAAATTTCTCCATTGATTAAGACTATTCATGTTGGTGGAGATGAAGCTCATAACACAAGTAAGGAAGACTATAGCAAATTTTGCAAAAGAGTAACTGAAATAGCTCATAGTTATAATATGACTACAATTGGATGGCAAGGTTATGATGAAGTAGTAACAGGTGATGAAAATGCTATTTGTCAATATTGGGACAATAGCCCTGCGAATGGAAATAATTTTAAGGGGGATTTAAAGCAATTAGTTTCACCTGCTAATAAATCATATATTGATCAAAAATATGATAAAAGCACTGAATTAGGTTTAAGTTGGGCTGGTCCAACTTCAATTCAACAGGCATATGAATGGGACCCTACAGATTATGGTGCTAAAGATAGAATTATTGGTATAGAAGCATCATTATGGAGTGAAACTCTAAGAGAAAGTAAAACTGAAAATCTTGAATTTTTAGCTTTTCCTCGTTTATTAGGATTAGCTGAAATAGGATGGACACTTAAGGAGACAAGAAGTTGGGAGGAATATAAACCAAGATTAATAGCTCATGGTGAAAGGTTAGAAAATAAGGATATTAACTATTATAAAGACCCTCAAATTTGGCAAACTCCATATGAGCCAGTAAATGCTGAATGGGATATGGAAGAAGGCCAAGGAACAGTAATCAATGACAAGAACAACAAATATCCAGGAACAATATCAGGTGGAGTTACTTTTGGAGAAGGTAAAAATGGAAAAGGACTTTTATTTGATGGAAGTGGATATGTAGATTTAGGATTAAATGATTTAGAAGGTGACTGGTCAGCTACTGTTTGGGTAAATAAGGGTAAGAACACAGGAACAAATGCTGCATTAATTGGTGGTGTTGAAGGTGAAATAAAGCTAGAACAATGGAATAATACAAAGAAGGTTGGTATAACTAAGTTTGGTGTTTCAGATTATACATTTAACTATGTTGCACCAGAAGATGAATGGGTACATTTATCATTTGTATCAGATTCTACAGGAACAGCTTTATATGTAAATGGAAAATTACAAGATAAGATTACTGCTAAAATTGCTGGACCAGCAAAAAGAATAGGTGCAAATGCTAAAGCAGGACTTGCAGATTCAGGAAATATGGTTGGTTCATTAGATGAAGTTAAAATATTTAATAGAGCATTAACAGCTCAAGAAGTTTCTGATTTAGTAGAAGGTAAAGAAGATAATAACAATGTTGAAGCACCTTTACCATATGGGCCAACACCTACAGATAAACAAGTTGAGTATAGTAAAGAAGAAATGGCTGCATTTGTGCATTTTGGAATGAATACATTTACAGATGTTGAATGGGGTAATGGTAAGGAGAATCCTTCAGTATATAATCCAACAGAATTAGACCCAGACCAATGGGCAAAGGTTTTAAGTGAAAATGGCTTTAAGAAGATTATTCTTACAACTAAGCATCATGATGGATTTAGCTTATTTGATAGTCCAGACAGTGATCACGATATTACAAACTCAGCTATCAACGAAAGTGTTAGAGGTAGAGATATTGTAAAGGAATTATCAGATGCATGTGCTAAATATGGATTAAAATTTGGTGTTTATTTATCACCATGGGATCAAAATAATGAAAATTATGGAGATGGCAACGGCTATGACTATAATGATTACTATATGACTCAATTAAGAAAGCTATTAACTGAATATGGTGATATAGCAGAGGTTTGGTTTGATGGAGCTAAAGGTTCAAACGTTACTCAAGATTATAAAATAGATGAATGGTTTGCTTTAGTTAGAGAATTACAACCAAATGCTTTAATATTCTCTGATAAGGGATTAGATGTAAGATGGATAGGTAATGAAGCAGGTTATGCTGGTGAACCTTGTTGGTCAAAAATTAAAGGTGATACATTAAACCTACCACATATGGATATGGATTATTTAAATCATGGTGATCCAGAAGGAACTCACTGGATAATGGGTGAAAGTGATACTTCATTAAGACCAGGTTGGTTCTTCCATGAAAGCCAAGATCCAAAATCTCTTGAAAAATTAGTTGATATTTACTTTAATTCAGTAGGTAAAAATAGTACTTTATTATTAAATGTACCTCCAGATAAGAGAGGATTAATAAGTGAGGAAGATATAGCAAGACTTAATGAATTTAGTACAGCAATTAAAAATACCTTTGATGAAGATTTAGCTTTAAACAGCAAAGCTGAAGCTGATACATTTAGAGGTCAAGAGGTTGGAGCTACAAGCTTTATAGCAAATAACGTAACTGATGGAAATTATGATAGCTATTGGACTACTGATAATGGTGTTAAAACAGGAAGTATTACTATTGATTTAGGAAATGAAACATTATTTGATGTTATTAGCATTCAAGAGTACATTCCTTTAGGACAAAGAATTGAAAGATTTAGTGTTGAAGTTTACAATGAAAGTCTTAACCAATGGAAGATGGTTCAAGAAGGACAAACTATTGGATATAAGAGACTTATAAGATTAGCTCCAACAACAGCATCTAAAATAAGAATAAACATCTTAGGCTCACAAGATGTACCATTAATAAACAATGTAAGTGTATATAAAGCTCATTCTTCAATAGAGCTAGAGTCAAATGTTCCAGATGGATTAAGAATAATTGATGACCAAGAGGTTGGTACAGGATTAAATCAAATTCAATATGAAGGAACATGGTCTTCTAGAACAAACGAAACTGGCTTCTATAATAATTCAACTCACTGGACAAATACTCCAGGAGCAAAAGCTAGATTAAGATTTGAAGGAAGTAAATTCTATATGGTATCTGCTACAGATCCAAATCATGGTACATTTACTATTTCAATAGATGGTGGAGAGCCAATAGTAGTAGATAATTATGGAACTGGCGGCTATAAGCCACAACAAATAGTATATGAAAGTGACACTTTAGAATATGGAGAGCATACAGTTGAAATTGTATTAACTGGAAATAATCCTCATGGTGGTGGATATTCTAGTCATATAGATGCATTCTATGTTCTTGATAGTGAAAGAGGAATGATTGAGATTGATGCAGAGAAAATCTTTGTAAATGAAGATGCAGGTAAAGTTGAGATTCCATTAAAACGTATTGGTGGAGCAAAGGGAGAAGTATCAGTTTCCTTCAGTCTAGAAAGTGCAACAGCTATTCATGACCAAGATTATCAAAGAATGATTGAAGATGTAACCTTTGCAGATGGTCAAACAGAGGCAACAGCTTCAGTAATATTATTTGATAATGAAGAGATGGATGGAAATAAGTACTTTAATGTTAGAGTTCAAAAGGTTGTAGGTGCTACAACAGGATTTAACTCTAAAGCTAAAATATTTATCATGGATGATGAATCTCCAGTAAATCTTGCGTTTAACAAAGAAGTTACAGCTTCAAGTACTGAATTAGGTATGGTAGACAAGTATGGTCCACAATTAGCTGTTGATGGTGATTCAACAAATACAAGATGGTCTTCAGAATACTCAGATGACCAATGGATACAAGTTGATTTAGGTAAGGTTTATGATATAAATAAAGTAAATATTAACTGGCAACTGGCTTATGCTACACAATATAAAATTTTAGTTTCAGAAGATGGTGAAAATTATACTGAAGTATATTCAGAGGCTAATGGAGCTACTGGATTAAAGGAGATAACTTTCGATACAGTTAAGGCTAGATATGTTAAGATGCAAGGTGTTGAAAGAGTAACTCCATGGGGATATTCAATTTATGAATTTGAAGTATATGGCCCAGAAGAAGTAACTCCAGAGCCACCAGTAGAGGAAGCTGATAAATCAGCATTAAAAACTACTATAGACTACGCTAATGAATTAGTAGCAAATGGTGAACTAGAAGGTGTTGTACCTGCAGTTGCTAAAGAATTTAATGATGCTTTAGCAGAAGCTAATGCTGTTTATGGAAATATAGCTGCTACTGAAGCAGAAGTAGATGCAAGCTTTAAGAGATTAGTAAATGCAATTTGGATGCTTGAATTTAAACAAGGAAACAAAGAAGCATTACAAGCACTTGTAGATGCAGCTAAGGCTTTAGTTGAAAAAGAATATACTGAAGATTCATGGGCTAAATTACAAGATGTTTTAGTTACTGCTGAAGCTGTATTAGTAGATGAAAATGCTATGCAAGCAGAAGTAGATGAAGTTTATAATAACTTAAAGAATGCAATAGATGAATTAGTTAAGAATAATGTTGATAAGTCAGCTTTAGAAGCCTTAGTAAATAAACTACAAGACTTAAGTAAAGATAAGTATATTGAAGCTACTTGGTCAGCTTTCCAAACTGAATTAGAAAAGGCTAAGGAAGTATTAATAAATGAAGGAGCTACTCAAGAGCAAGTAAATGATGCTTATAATAGCTTATTAAGAGCATATTTAAATTTAAGATTAATTCCAGATAAATCACTTTTAGAAGACTTAATTAATAAGGTTGAAAATATGGATTTATCAGGATATACAAAGGCTACTGTAAATAAGCTAATGAAGGCAGTAAAAGAAGGTAAAGTTGTAGTTGAAAATAAAAATTCAACACAAGAGCAAATAAATTCAGCTACAAAAGCAATTAATTCAGCGGTAGATAATTTAGAGTTAAAAGCTTCTGCAAGTAATAATGGAAACAATACAGCAAATAATAATTCAAGTAGTAATGGAAATAATACAGCAAGCAATAATTCAAATAATAAGGTAAATAGTAGCAATAATAAAAAATTACCAGCTACAGGTGCAGCCGTTTCTTCAACTATTATAGCATTATTAGGCTTAGCAGCAGTTGGAGGTGGAACAGTTACTTTAATTAAAAGAAAAAAAGAAAAATAGTTTTTGATATGTATTCAAAAAGGGACAAACTATATACAGAAAAAAATAAGTATAATGCAAACAATTATGCTCAAATGCATTATAATTTTAAGGTTAAATCAGAATTCTCAAAAGAAATGACTCGTTCAGCAAAAGAAGATTTAGGGGAATGGAGTGGTAAAGAGATAAAATAATAAGTATTTAATTAAAGAAGCTACCACTAAGAATTTTCATAATATATTAGTACTGTATTTAAGGAAAAGTCTTCAGATAAGTTTAAGTTTAACTTAGTTGAAGACTTTTTTATTGTGAAAAGTTAAATAAAATTTGTAAAAAGAAAATAGTAGCTCTTTTAAAATCATTAGAGAATAAGGGATATATAGAAATAGTAAAAAGCACTGGAAAAACTAATAAATACATAGATTTTCTAAGAATACTTTTTGGATCTTCATTAAAAACAAATGAACTGCAATTATGATAGGCTGTTTAATTAAGTATAGAAGGAACTTTTTGAAATAACACTTAGTCTAATAAGTATACTTAATGAAAGGGTGGTAAATGTTATGAGAAAATCAGTATTTAAATTATTTCTTGGAGCTATTTGTATTATAGCTATATTTGTAGCATGCTCTAAAATAAATAAAGTATCTATGACAGGGAGATATTTAAAAGCAAGTAGTGGTATAAATCTTATTATTGATGAAGAGGGTTCACCAATTGTTATGGGAAATAGTTCAAATAAAGAAGATATTTTTGAAGGATTACAAACTGGGGATAAAATTGAGATTACATGTAATAGTGAAATTAGAGAAACTTATCCTGCAGGAACTGATGTGTATAGTTGTAAGTTAATTGAAAGAGGTACTATTGAGGATATTACTAATATGACATTAAATACGCTAGAAGATATGGGGTGGACTTTTGAATAATGATAATTATAAATGTGGTAAGTATTTATTTATTGAGGTAGTGAGCGAAATATGAAACTAAAAACAAAACAAAAAAAGATTTTATTTATGGCAGCCATTATACTTGTTGGTTTATTTGATTTTTTTAAATGGCAAAACAATTCTATAAGTATTAGCGAAATAGTATTTAAAAATGACATTGTTCCAAAAGGATTTCTAGGGTATAAAATTTTACATATATCAGACCTTCATAACAAGGAATTTGGAAGTAAACAAAATAGAATATTATCAAAGATAGAAAAAATAGATCCAGATATAATAGTTATTACAGGAGATTTAATAGATTCAAATAATACAAATATCGATGTTGCAATGGAGCTAATAAATGGAGCGATTAATATTGCACCTATCTATTACGTATCTGGAAATCATGAGGCTTGGTCTGGTTCATATAGCGATATTAAGTCTAGGTTAGAAAACAGTGGAGTTGTGGTTTTAGATAATCAAAAAATTGAGGTTTTTAATGATAATGATTCTATAGATATAATAGGATTATCTGACCCCTCATTTATTGAATCAGATTGGTTAGAATATGCAGGTAATACTAAAACTAAAAACTTATTAACGACTCTAACTGAAGATAGCAGCAACTTTAAAATCTTACTTTCCCATAGACCTGAATTATTTGATATATATTCAAATAGTAATGTAAATTTAATTTTTTCTGGACATGCACATGGAGGTCAAATTAGGCTTCCATTTATAGGTGGATTAATTGCTCCAAACCAAGGTTTTTTTCCTAAATTAACAGAAGGTATCCACACAAGTAATAATACATCTATGATTATTAGTAGAGGGTTAGGAAATAGTATTATCCCAGTAAGAATATTTAATAGACCAGAACTTATAGTTGTTACATTATCAAAATAAGGTTGTCAATTAGACAACCTTATTTTATTAGATGAAAATATAACTTTAAATGTAGTTTTATACTTTAGACAATAAAAGAATTTATTAGACCTATTTAATATTAATATATATCTTAAATAATATACTCGTAAATGATGATAAATTATAAAAAAACATATGCTAATTTATTACTTATGATATTAGTAATGTATTAAAATTCAAAAAATAGTCATGATAATAGATAAGAGAAAGTTTATACAAATTTATACATAATAAGAAATAATTTAAACCATAAGAATAAATTTGTATAAAAGCTACTAGATATAAGATGAAATAGGCAGAAGGGATAATAAATATGTTACAAATCCAGAAAATAATCAAAAAATATGCAACTGGAGATATGATACAAACAGCACTTGATGAAGTAATATTAAACCTAAGAGATAATGAATTTGTAGCTATACTTGGACCAAGTGGTTCAGGGAAAACTACACTTTTAAATATTATAGGAGGCCTCGACCGTTATGATGGCGGGGACCTTATTATCAATGGAATATCAACTAAAAAATATAAAGATAGGGATTGGGATTCTTATCGTAATCATACTGTTGGATTTGTATTTCAAAGCTATAACTTAATTCCTCATCAGTCGGTATTAGCTAATGTAGAGTTAGCACTTACTATCTCAGGTGTTTCAAAAACAGAGCGAAAAAAGCGTGCTATAGAGGCTTTAAAGAAAGTAGGACTTGAAAAACATATTCATAAAAACCAAATCAAATGTCTGGTGGACAAATGCAGAGAGTAGCTATTGCAAGGGCTCTTGTTAATGATCCAGATATACTGATAGCAGATGAGCCAACAGGTGCACTTGATACTGAAACTAGTATTCAGGTTATGAATCTTTTAAAGGAAGTTGCAAAGGATAGACTTGTTGTTATGGTAACTCATAATCCAGAGCTTGCAGAAGAATATGCAACTCGTATTGTAAAACTCAGTGATGGTAAGATTATAGATGATTCAAATCCATATGAAGTAGATACTACAAAATTACAGGAGTTAAAACATGAAAATATGGGGAAGGCCTCAATGTCATTATTAACTTCATTATCATTAAGCTTTAATAATTTACGTACAAAGAAAGGTAGAACAGTGCTTACTGCTTTTGCAGGATCTATAGGAATTATTGGAATTGCATTAATTTTATCATTTTCAAATGGTGTTAATACTTATATTTCAGATATTCAAAAGGATACAATGATATCATATCCTATATCTATTGAAGAGCAGTCCATAGATATGAGTACTGTTATGAGCAATGTAGATAATCATTTAAAAGAAGATATAAATCATGATTTAAATGCTGTGTATTCTAATGGTAAGCGTATGGAAATGATGTCTAAGATGACTACAAGTATTAGTGAAAATAATCTTACTAGCTTTAAGAAATATCTTGATAATAAGGATAGTGAAATTAATAAGTATATTGGTGAAAATGGAATAGTTTATTCATATAATACTAAGTTTGATTTATATACATATGATTCTGATGGAACACTTATTAATGCAGATGGAGGTACACTTACAGATTCAAATAATAATGAAGAGAGTACTATGAATATGGGGATGAGGAAAATGATGCCTAATTATTCAGAAAACTTAGAAGAATTAATGCCTGGTGATGATGGAGAGCTTATTAGTAAAGTAGTAATTAACAACTATAATGTTTTATATGGAGATTGGCCAAATAAATTTAATGAAGTTGTTCTTATATTAGATGAAAATAATGAAATTCCAACAAATGTACTTTATGAATTAGGTATTCTTCCTTCAATAGAATATAAAGAAATTATGGATAAAATTAATTCAGGAGAAGAAGTTAATATTGAAACTAAATCTTGGACTTATGAGGATATTTGTAATCAGAGTTTTTATTTAATTCCAGCTTGTGATTATTATATTAAAAATAAAAATGGTACATTTGATTATATTGCTAATGATGATGCAGAATTAGAAAATCTAATTAATAATGAAACTGAAATAAAAATTAGTGCGGTTATTAAACCAAAAGATGATAAAAAAAGTAAATTAATATATGCACCAATTGGTTATACAAAAGCATTAACAAATTATCTAATTGATTATACAAATAACAGTGAAGTGGTAAAGGCGCAAGAAGCTAATAAAAATGTTAATGTGTTAAATGGAGTTAGCTTTGAAGCAAGTGATGATACTACTAAAATTGCAGATGCAAAAACTTATTTATCCAATCTTGGAATATCTGATAAGGCAAAATTATGTAAGAGCATTTTAAAGTCTGTTTATTCATATAGTCCTTTTATGGTATCACAAATGATGGCTATGAGTGAGTCAGAGCTTGCAGTAACATTAGATGATTATCTTGAAAATCCAGATGACAATATCTTACTTAATATTTATAATAGTTACATATCATCAGGAAGCTATAATGATAATATGACTGCTTTTGGTGTAGTTAGCTTAGATGCATCTGCTTCAATAAGTATTTATACTGATAGTTTTGAAGATAAGGAAGCTATTTCAAAATGTATAAATGATTATAATAACACTGTTGAAGAAAAAGATAGAATAGCATATATAGATTATGTTGCTTTATTAATGTCATCTGTTACAACAATTATAAATGTTATTTCATATGTATTAATTGCTTTTGTTTCAGTGTCACTAATTGTATCTTCAATAATGATTGGTATTATTACTTACATATCTGTCTTAGAAAGAACTAAGGAAATTGGTATATTACGTGCAATTGGAGCTTCTAAAAATAACATTTCGCAAGTTTTTAATGCAGAAACATTTATTATTGGTATATTTTCTGGAGTCATAGGTATAATCATATCATTATTACTATTGATTCCAGCAAATAAGATTATTCATTCATTAGTAGGGATAGATACTATAAATGCGTCATTACCACCAGTTAGTGCAGTAGCTTTAGTTATTTTAAGCATGATTCTTACTTTTATAGGTGGATTAATTCCAGCAAGGAAAGCTTCAAAAAAAGATCCAGTAACAGCACTTAGAACAGAATAAATAATTTAAGACCACTAAGAGTTATCAGTGTATTCTTAGTGATTTTTAATTTTAAGTATGTTAATTATCAATGATAATAATATTATTGGTAATTAATTGGTCGTTGAAGGTGCGACTGAAGGAGAAACGACTGAGGTTATATAATAATGCTATAAGGCTTATGATGGGAATGCAACTACTAATTGTACCATTATAAATAGCAATTGGAGATTTAATTATATATGCAAATGTAAAGATGAGAACTAGAGAAGAGAGAAAGGACAGATATACTTTTATTATATATTTTTCCACTTAATTTAAAAAAATTATAAAAAAAGAAAGCTTAAATATATAGTTTTAATAATTATTA
>NZ_JADPEL010000006.1 GCF_015667795.1 Clostridium sp. D53t1_180928_C8 | reverse complement strand
GTTAGTATTTTTTATAATTAATAAGTGATATAATAGAAATTAAATGTTTTTCATAATTTAATGAAATAAAAAAATAACAAATGATAAAAAGAGATTATTTTTATATTTTTAGTTAAGGATGATATATAAATGCAAGAAAGAATAGACTATAAAATTTTTAATTTTCAATTAGCGAAAGAAATATTAGGTGGAAAAAATGTAGTATTCACAGGAAGAGGGTTTTTAGTCAGGGGAGAGCTAATGAGATTGGCAAGACAAGCAGGGGCTAATGTAGATTCTGTAGTAACGAAGAAATGTGATATTTTAATAGTTGGAGAAAAGCCAGGAAGTAAGTTAAGAAAGGCTAAGATTTTAGGGTGTGAAATAATTACTATTTCAGATTTCAAAGATATATTACAAGGAAAGATTATGAAAGATGAAATAGAAATAGATGATACTTTGAATATAGATATAGGAAATGATGAAAAAGAAACAATAAATATTTTAAGAAAAAATATTTTATTACTTGTAGTTAATGAGACTATAAGAGAAAGAGTAGTTAGAGGGATTAAGTTAAATGGTGGAAATATAGTAAGAAATATATCTGAAAGTGATATATTAGTTTATCAACCTAGTTCAGGGTTTAATGAAGTTTTAGAAAAAGCAAAAAGTTTAAATATAGAAATATTAACTTTAGGTACATTTAATAAACTGCTTATGAGTAAGTAAATTAATGTTTAGGAGAGGGTAGTGTGAATAAAGGAAGAGACGGACACGTTCATAGTCATTATTGTCCACATGGAAGCAATGATAGCTTTGAAATGTATTTAGAAAATGCAATTAATAAAGGAATTTGTGAAATAACCTTTACTGAGCATATGACAATGCCAGAAGATATAGTAATAGAAGGAATGGAAAATAATTTTTTAGATAGTGTTTCACCAAGTATTGAAAATATAGATAAGTATATTAATGAAGTAAGGTATTATAAGGAAAAATATAAAGGTAAGATTAAAATTAATGTTGGATTAGAAGTAGATTATTTAGAGGGATACGAAGAGTTTACTAAAAAATTACTTAATAAATATGGGGATATATTAGAAGATTCCATTTTATCAACTCATATTGGAAAATATAAGGAAAGATATTATTGTTTTGATTGTATTGAATCTTTTGAAGTGTTATTAAAAGAGATAGGAAGTATAGAAAAACTATATGATTTATATTATAATACATTATTGAAATCAATAAAATGCAATTTAGGTAAATTTAAACCCAAAAGGATAGGACATCCAACTTTGGTTAGGATATTTAATAAAAAATATCCAATAAATTATTCTAATGTAGAACTTTTTAAAAAAATTATGGATGAACTAAATAAAAGAAATTATGAGCTTGATTATAATACAGCCGGGTTAAGAAAAATATTTTGTGGTGAAATATATCCTAGTGGAGAATTTTTTGAAATGGCTATAATAAACAATGTGAAAATGGTTTATGGTTCAGATTCACATGTTGCAAGTGATATAGGTTTTAATTTTAAATAAATTAGTTTATTAGATATAAATATTAAGGAGGAATTTTATGAGAAGCTTAAGATTAAGAAGGATACTAGTTAGTATAGCACTATCATGTGCTATATTTGGAGCAGTAGGTTGTACAAAAGATACTACTAATGGGAAAGAAAATTCAAATATAGCAGTAGATAATTTAAATAAAGAAGATTCAAGCGATAAGACAGAAAATAATAATACAGAAAGTAATAAGACAGAAAATGGTGACTTGGAAGAAATTGGTAGCATAGAAGAAAATACTGAAAAGGAAGCGGATATAAAGTCAATAGAAATGGTTTTATACTCAAAAGATGCAAATACAGAAGAGGAAGTAATAATAGGAAAAGTTGATATAAATGAAACTTTATCATTAGATGAAAAGTTGAAGGATTTAGCAAGTAATTTAAGTGAAAAAGCATTTAATAATCTTCCTATTGATCTTGTTAAAGTTAATGATGTTGATGGGAAGAAAATAGCATTATTTAATCTTGAGGAAATAGGTGAAAATGCTAAAGATATTACTTTTGATAAATATACTGGAGTAAATTGGGTTAATAATTATTTCGCTGGTTCTACCGGAGGAAATATAACAGAGTATACCTTGATAAAAACATTATTACAAAGTAATTATAATGGTGAGTGGATAGATGGATTAGAGTTCACTTACAAAAACTCTAAAATAGAATTTGATCATGTTCCAGAATTGAAAGAAATTATATATAGATAATATAAATTAGGTGAAGTTATAGTTGTTATAGTAGGCATATTAAAAAGTATTAATTTGCCTACTATAATATATATTAAGTGAAAATTATCAAATAGTTGCTTTTATTTTATAATTTAAGTAAAATTGATTTTGTTATTAAAAATATGAGGTGATAATTATGAGTAGTATAGCAGGTCATGGATGTGAAAGAATAGTTCCAGAAGAAGCTAAAAAAACTCTTGAGGAAATAGAAAGAAGTATAGTTAAAAGATATAGAAAACCAATTTGGTCTAAGTTTATAAAAGCTGTTAAAGATTATGAACTTATTGAAGAAGGCGATAGAATAGCTGTTGCAATATCAGGTGGTAAGGATTCTTTACTTATGGCTAAGTTATTTCAAGAGCTGAAAAAGCATGGGCAAGTAAATTTTGAAGTTGAATTTATAGCAATGGACCCAGGATATCATCCACAAATTAAAGAGTTACTTATTGAAAATTGTGAACATTTAAATATTCCAGTACATATATATGAGTCAAAAATATTTGAGATAATTGATGAAAAAGCTAAGGATTATCCTTGTTATCTTTGTGCAAGAATGAGAAGAGGTTCATTATATAATAAAGCAAGAGAACTTGGATGTAATAAATTAGCCCTTGGACATCACTATAATGATGTAATAGAAACTACAATGCTAAATGTTCTTTATGCAGGAAACTTTAAAACAATGTTACCTAAATTAAGGGCAGATAACTTTGAAGGAATAGAGTTAATTAGACCACTTTATTATGTTGAAGAAGAAGCTATTAAGAGATTTATTAAATATACTGGGCTTTGGCCATTAAACTGTGCATGTATGGTAGCTGCAGAAAAGATAGGTAATAAGAGACATGAAATTAAAGATTTAATTGCAGAATTAAAGAAAAACTTTAATGATGTTGATAAATCAATATTTAAGGCTGCAGCAAATGTTAATATGAATTCAATTTTAGGATGGGAAAAGGATGGAGAGAAATATTCATTCTTAGATCCAGAGACACCAAAAAATAAATAATAGGTGTATTTATAAGATATTTTGAGGGAATAAAACAAGCTATCTTGCTAATACTAAGTATATAATTACTTAGTGGAGGTGATATTATGGCAAAAAAAGGTCAAAGAGCAACATGGGAAAATGATCATTTTGAAGGTCCTAAAAAACCAGCAGCAGCAAGAGTGCCTGAAGTAAATAAAGTTGGTAAGAATAAATAGTTTGTCTTTCTATAAAAATTATATAAATATTATTATTAAGCTAAAGTACATATAATTATGGACTTTAGCTTAATTTTATATAAATCGAATTTTTAGATTAAGATAGAGGAGTATAACTGACATTTATCAGAAAAAATATAATTATGAGTAAATGTATTTTATATGATACAATTAATATAAATAATATGTGTACAAATGGAGGAATTTATGGATAAAGAAGCATTATTAAAAATGGATCCTAATATATTAGTAAGTATGATCAATATGAAGCTAAGAGATTTTTATTCTAGTTTAGATAATTATTGTGATGATATGGATATTAGTAGAAGCGTGATTGAAGAAAAATTGGCTAAAGCTGGTTATGAATATAATGTTAATTTAAATCAATTTAAGTAATTTACTAATTTGCTGTATTAATGTATAATTATACTAAATTATATTCTTATAAGTAAGTCGAGGTAAGATAATGAAGATTAAAAAGATGGGAAAGTTAGCAGTTGTATTAGCTGCATCAACTGCATTAGTTGCAACTTTAATAAATGATAAAAAAAATAAAGAAAATACTAAAGATAATTAAATATAAAATGTTTTAAATAATAATTAGATATATTATTCATTATGGAATGTATAATAAAAATAGTTAGCTATAATAATATTTAATTAGAGTTATAAATCAGAAGTGATAAATTATTTATTACTTCTATTTTATTGCAAAAAATAAGAAAGGAGTTAAGGTATGAAAAAAAAGGTAGATTTGGTATCGGACAATATCGTAAAAACATTGTTAACTTTATCATTACCTATTTTAGGTACATCATTTATTCAAATGGCTTACAGTTTGGTAGATATGATTTGGATAGGAAGAGCAGGGAGTGCAGCTGTTGCAGCAGTAGGAACAGCAGGTTTTTTTGCATGGTTCGGAAATTCAATGGTTTTGATAACTAAGACAGGAGCAGAAGTTGGAGTATCACAGGCTATTGGAAAAAATGATGATAAAGAAAGAAATTGTTATGTATATAGCAGTATTGCTTTATGTATTTTAATGTCAATAGTCTATGGAGTTATATTAATAGTTTTAAAAGATGAATTTATAGGATTCTTTAATCTTGGAGATCCTGTAATAATAAAAATGTCTATTGATTATTTAATAATAATATCTATAGGGATGATTTGCGCATTTTTAAATCCACAATTTACAGGTATATTTACTGCGTCAGGAAATAGTAAAACACCTTTTGTAGTTAATACAGTTGGACTTATTATGAATATAATATTAGATCCAATATTAATTTTTGGTATTGGTGGGATAAAACCCTTAGGTGTTGTAGGTGCTGCATTAGCAACAGTACTTTCACAAGTGTTAGTTACTATAATATTTATATATACATTTATAAAAAATGGATATAATTTTAGTTTTAGTAACAAGAAATTTATAAAATTAAAGTACATAAAAAAGATTTGTATTTTAGGGGGACCTACAGCAGTTCAAAATTGCTTATTTACATTCTTCTCAATGCTTATAGGAAGAATTGTAGCAAGTGCAGGACCAGTATCAATTGCAGTTCAAAAAGTTGGATCTCAAATAGAGTCTATATCATGGATGACAGCAGGTGGATTTGCTAGTGCACTAACAGCATTTGTGGGGCAAAATTATGGAGCAAAAAGAAATGATAGGGTTATAAAAGGTTATATTAGTACTATAATTATTTCTTGTATTTTAGGGGTATTTACAACTATACTCTTAGTATTTGTTGGAGGTCCAATCTTTTCAATTTTCATAAATGAAAAAGAAGCTATTTTGCAAGGTATAGATTATTTAAGGATATTAGGATACTCTCAATTATTTATGTGTCTAGAAATAACTACATCAGGAGCATTTTATGGAGTAGGTAAGACAATAACTCCATCAATAGTAGGTATTATATTTACTGGACTAAGGGTGCCAGTTGCAATGTTATTATTCAAACCAGAATTATTAGGAATTAATGGAGTATGGTGGAGTATAAGTGGAAGTAGTATGATTAAAGGAATATTATTAGTAATGCTATTTTACTTTATGGTAATAATACCTTTAAAAAGGGATATAAAATTTAATAATTAGATAGTAGAAGACAAATATATAATTTATTTTGATAATAATATATTTGTCTTTTTTATTATTAAATATGAAATTATAAGGTGTTTAGAATGAAAGTAATTAGATATAAAGTAAAGTCATAAAATAATATAATATATCATGGAAGAAAATAGAAAATAAAAGTAAGATTAAGTAGAAACAATTATATATGATAAATGTAAATTAATGGGAGGGTAAATGGTAATGAAAAATAAAAAGTTAGTTAGGAGTATAGCAACAATTTTATTTTTTAATCTAGCAACAAATACTATATGTTCTGCGGAGGCAATAAAAAAATTTGATAGCGAATATATATGTATGTTGGAAAAAGAAAGTTCTATAGAAAATTTATTGAAAAATGCAAGATTTGAAGAAGAAGGTACTAATGGGATAATTCCAAGTTGGAAGATTTGGAATGGAGGTAGTAAATCTCCGGGGATAGATTTAGAAAATGCATATGAAGGAAACAAATGTGCATATATAGTTGAGAATAGTTCAATAGCACAGGTAATAAATAATTTAAAGCCTTATACAACATATGAATATAAATGTTATATAAAACTTGAAAATAATGAAGATAGTGCTATCATTGGTGTAAAGGATTACGGCGGGGAAGAGATTAAGAAAAATGTTACTGGAAATATCTATACAGA
Organism: Clostridium sp. D53t1_180928_C8; assembly: GCF_015667795.1. Taxonomy (GTDB): domain Bacteria; phylum Bacillota; class Clostridia; order Clostridiales; family Clostridiaceae; genus Clostridium. The sequence goes on along the minus strand of NZ_JADPEL010000006.1, from coordinate 155,773 downwards.
ATATACTATTAAATTTACTACAGGAAATCAAAGTAAAGCTGAAATTTATTTGTGGGATGGAGCTGGATTAAGCAAAAGTGGTAAGGCATTTATAGATAATGTATCTTTGGTAGAAACAACAGATAAAGGTGATGCTGAAGTAAAGTTAAATATGAATGAGTTAAAAATATCAGTTGGTGAAAGATATGAATTATTATCAAAGGTTATCCCTAACAGTGTAGTAGATAAAGGTGTAACTTATACAAGTAACAATGAAAATGTAGTTACAGTAGATAGTAATGGAATTATAACTGCAGTAGGTGAAGGTGAAGCAGTTATTACAGCTACTCCGGACTCTGGAGGAACATCATCTACATGTAAAGTAAACGTAACAAAAGATAAGCAACCTTGGTATACAGATGACGAATCAAGATGGACGCTAGTAATGGAAGATGAATTTGAAGGTGATCAGTTAGATACTTCAAAATGGACAGTAAGAGGAAAAGAATATAAAACTTATCATAGGTCTGATATGGTATCAGTTGAAGATGGAAAGCTAAAATTAGGAATACAAAGAGAACCTGATGGACAAGTAGTTTTAGGTAGAGTTGATAATCATGCTGAAGATTTTTCAGAAAACAAAACTAAGTTTGATCAAAAATATGGCTTTTTTGAAGCAAGTGCTAAAATACCGCCTACAGAACAAACGTATTTTGCTTTCTGGATGTTTAATTATCCAGGAGTATTTAATGTAGATGGTACAGGTAGGGAAGGAACTGAAATAGATATTACAGAAACTGTTTTTCAAGGCGATTCAACAGAGAGTACATTACATTGGGATGGATATGAAAGATGGCATAAAAGTAAATCAAGTCATAGAAAGTCAGCACCTAATATTCATGACGGATTTCATAGATATGGCTTAGAATGGGATGAAGATACATTGAAATTCTATTTTGATGGAAAGTTAACATGGACGTATGAAGGGCCAGCTGTACCTTGGGTAAAGGAAATATTAATATTATCTAGTGGATTAGGTATGTGGGGAGAAGGAAATATAAATAATGCAGATTTACCTTATGTTGCAGAAGTTGATTGGGTAAGAGTGTATACAAAGGATGGTTATGATGATAGAACTGATGGAATAAAGCCTATTTTATATGGTTTAAATGATATTAAAATTGCTATTAATAGTGACGATGATTTAATGAGTGGTGTATGGGCAATAGATAATAAAGATGATGAAAGTGAATTAAGTAAGTATATTACAATTGATGAGAAGTCTTTAGATAGATCAGCAGAAGGTATATATAATGTAATTTATTCAGTAGAAGATAAATCAGGAAATATAGAGAGTAAGGAAAGAGAAGTTTATGTTGTAGAAGAGTCTGAGGTGAAAAATAAAGTATTCAATGGTAAGTTTAAAGATCAGACTTTAGATAAATGGAGTGTTTCAGATCAAACAGGGCAAAGTATTGATTCTAACAATGCTGGAATAGTAAATGATGAAATGCAAGGAAGTTATGCATATTTAAGTCAAAAAAAGACAGCTGAACAAGTTGTAAATATAAAGCCAGATACTACTTATAGATTAAGGGCAAAAGTAAGAGGAGAGAATGCTTCTTCTAGAATAGAAATTGGAAGTGAAATGTATGGAAGAGATAAGCAACAAGCCTTTGCAGAAGGAAATGAGTGGCAAGAGATTGAAGTTGAGTTTACAACTGATATAGAGCATACAACTGCTTTAATATACATTCATAACCTTAATGATAATGAAAAGATATTTTTTGATGATGTAATTGTTGAAGAAATAGATAATAGAGATAAAGATGCACCAATAATAACAGGAATAAGTGATATTAGAATTCCATTAGGTAGTGAGTTTGATCCAAAGTATGGAGTTAATGCAAATGATAATAATGATGGAGATTTAACTGTTTGGGTAGATGTTAAGGGAAAGGTAAATATAAATAAGGTAGGAACTTATACTCTTACTTATTATGTTAAAGATATTGCATTAAATGAAACGATAGTTAATAGAATAGTGACTGTTTATGATGAAAACTTTACTGTTATGAATACTGCTCCAGAAATACATGGTGCAGAGAATATTAAAATAACTAAGGGAAATTCATTTGATATTACTAAAGGAGTAACGGCAAATGATAAGGAAGATGGAGATATTACATCTAATATAATAATTGAAGGTAAAATTGATGTAAATATAGTTGGAGAATATAAAATAGTATATAGAGTTGAAGATAGTAAAGGGGCAATTAAAACAATTGAAAGAATTGTAAGCGTAGTTGAAGATGAAGTAATAGAAGTAGATAAATCTAAATTAACTAATCTAATAAATAAATCAGAAAAGTTAGATCCATCAAGATATACTAATGAAAGCTGGAAAGTGTTAAATGATGCAATATTAAAGGCTAAATTAGTACTTGAAGATAAACAAGCAACAATAGAGCAAGTAAAGAAGGCTGAAGAAGATTTAGAGAGTGCAATAAATGGACTAGTTTATAAAGAAAATAACGATAAAGAAAATAACGATCAAAAGCCTGTTTTACCACAAACAGGAGGTGTTGTTAGTTCGTTATTTGCAATAGCAATAGGAACTGGATTAATGTATAGTGGTATCAAAAATATTAACAAGAAAAGAAAATAGTAGTAATTAAATTTGAGTATTAGAATGTAGAAAATTTATAATTTTCTACATTCTTTTAATTAATTATACATTAATGAGTATTGGAATGCTATACATTGTAAAAATAAACAATATATGATAATATTTTGATAATATACCTAATTCAAATAGGGGGAATAAGAGCAGTATGATTAAAATTAGTATTACAAAAAAATATTTTATAGCATTTACATCAATAATAGTCTTACCTATAGTAGTTGTTGGGTATCTTTTATATAGAGGTTATACAGGAATAGTTTTACAGAATGTATCTAATAAATCAGAAGAGTTATTAACTACTATAAGTACTCAAATTGAAGAGAAAAGCAGAGAAGCTCAATTAATTTTATCAACACTTGCTACAGATAGAGTAAATACACTTGAAGGTAATAGACATTTATGTGAATTGGTAAGTCTTTGGGATGAAACTAATGAGATAAGAATGAGATATGAATTATCAAAGGGAATAGATAATGAGCTAGATGAAATATTTTCTTATATAAATGGATTAGGAAGTATAAGTTTCTATTTAGAAAATGAGGGATTTTATTTTTATAGGGATTATCCAGAAAAAGATGAGATACTTATTCGTCAAGAAAAATGGTATAAGGAAGCTGTTGAAAACCCAGGTAAAGCTATAATTATAAATTCTTTTGAAAACGTTATAAATGATAAGGATAACAACTCTTATATATCAGCAGTAATATCACCTATAAAAGGTAACTATGAAAATAATGTTGAATTAATTTTAATAAATATGAAAATTAAATTATTTAATAATATAGCAAAAGATAAGGAGTATCAACTTTCTAGTAATACAATAATATTGGATAAGAATGATAAAGTAATATTTTCTAAGGATAAAACACTAATTGGAGATGAACAAATAGATAATAATAAAGTAAACTGGGGTAATATAGCAGTTAATGACAGTGTAAAATTAAAGATAAATGATGATGATTTTATGGTTTATGCTAAAGTAATTCCCAAAATAAAATGGAAAATAATAAATCTTTCTAATTATAACGATATAATAAAAAGTATTAACTATATAAATAAAATGTCAATTGTATTAATAATTATAATATTAGTTTTATTTATAATATTTTCTATGTATTTTTTAAGTGGAATAATTATCCCTATACATAATTTAACAAATGAAATGAGAAAAATGAGATATGGAGATTTAGATGTACAGGTTAATATAAAAGATGATAGTGAGATAGGAGAACTAGCAGATACTTTTAATATTATGGTAAAGGATTTAAAAAATTTAATTGAAGAAAACAATAATAAAGAAAGATTAAGAAATGAGGCTGAGATGGAAGCTCTTCAAGCACAGATTAATCCACATTTTATAGCTAATACATTAAGTTCTATACGATTTATGGCAATGATGGCAAAGATGAATAATATACGAGAAATGACAGAGGCTTTCATAAATATAGTTACAGCTTCTTTTAATAGAAATAGTAAATATAATACCATAGAAAAAGAAATAGAGATGTTAAGAAGTTATGTATATATTATGAAGGTTAGACATGGAAATAAATATGATGTTAATTTTGAAGTTGAGGAAGGTATTAAAGATAAATTAGTTTTAAAAATGTTGATTCAACCGATTCTAGAAAATGCTATATTACATGGAGTTAGTAGCCTAGATTATAAAGGGAGTATAAAGGTTATTTTTAAAAATATATGTGAGGATTTGATTGTAGAAGTAATAGATAACGGAATAGGAATAAGTAAAGAAGAGATTAATAGACTTCTTTCTATAGATTGTAGAAACAATAAGGGATTTACAAGCATAGGTGTAAAAAATGTAAACAAAAGAATTAAACTTAATTTTGGTGAAAAATATGGAATAGATGTAGAAAGTATTATTGGAGAATATACAAAGATAAAAATATTAATGCCTATAATTACAGGAAAGATGGAGAGGGTATAATGTACAATATAATGATAGTTGATGATGAGCCAATTTTTAGCTTAGCTATTAAATCAATTAGTAACTGGGAAGAAAATAATATTAATATTGCATACGAAGCTGAAAATGGTAGACAAGCATTAAAAATTTTAGAAGAAAAAGATGATATTGATATAATTATAACTGACTTAAATATGCCAGTAATGGACGGAATTGATTTTATAAAAAGTATAAAAAATAGAGGATTAAAGCAAAAAATAGTAGTTATAAGTGGGTATGAAGATTATGATTTAGTAAGAAAAGCTTTTAAATTAGGTGTTGAAGATTACTTGTTAAAAACTGAAATAGATGAAACTAATTTACTAGAGTTATTAAAAAAATTAATAAATGATGTAAATGAAAATAAATCACAAATATATATAAAATCAAAAGAAGAAAAGATTCTATTAAAAGAGAGTATTTTAAAAAGGTTGATAGATAGTACATCTACTATTGAATTAGAGAGAAGTATTATAAAAAATAATATTAACTTATGCGAAAGCAATATTATTTCTCTTTTTTTATGGGTTGATGATTACTATGAGATAGAAGAAAAGTTTAAAGCTTCAGGATTGAAAAATTTTGTTGAATTAGTTAAAAATACAATTAAGAATGTTGTGGATAAGGAGGAGTATGGAGAAATAGTTGTATTATCACCACAAGAATATGTTGTTATTTTTTCAGCTAAAAAGTGTGATATAAAATATTTAAGAAATAAGATAGAAAATATAATAAATAATATTATGGGTGCTTTATTTAATTATCTTAACATTACAGTAACTATTGGAGTTGGAAGTATAGTACAAGATTATGCTAATGTTAGTAAGAGTTATAAGCATTCTGAAAGAAACGTTCGCTTCAGATTTTTATTAGGTAAAAATAGAGCAATATTTAATAGTGATATATCTAATCTTGAAATTAAGGATTATAAGAGTATTTTAAAAAAGATAGATAATTTTTCAGAAGCTTTAAAAGAAGGGGATAAACAGAAAAGTATTATTGAACTTAATGAAGTATTTAAGGCAATTAAGGAAACAAAATATAATGAGTTAAACTATATTAGATTATATTATTCAGATATAGTATTTAGCATTATTAATTCTATAAAAGGGCTTAATGTTGAAATAGAAGATGTTTTAGGTGATGATGAAAAACTTTATGAAAAAATAAGTGAATATGAAACATATAGTGAAATGAATAGATGGATTAGTAGTATGGCCTTAAAATTTATAGAATATAGAGAAAAAAATAAGAAAACTAAATATAGTTATACAATAAGAAGGGCGATAAAGTATATAGAGGAGAATTATGATGATCCTAATTTATCAATTAAAAAGGTTAGTAGTTGTGTAGAATTAAGTGAAAGTTATTTTAGTGTGCTTTTTTCAAGTGAAGTAGGTGAAAATTTTAAGGATTATATTATTAATTTAAGAGTGAATAAAGCTAAAAAGTTAATTGAAGAAACAAATATGAAAATTTATGAAATATGTGAGGAAGTTGGCTACAGAAATGTAGAACACTTTAGTAGAATATTTAAAAAGGTAATAGGTGTTAGTCCAAATATTTTTAAAAAGAATTAGATATCAATAAAAAGAATGAGATATCATTTTAAGGATGTATATATATAAGTATAATATTAGATATAAAGAGATTTTAAAAGTTAGTGTATTAAAGGGTGATAGGTTATGGAATTAAAATTATTAGGATTAGACAGTGAGTTTGAGAGCGTTGTATCTAATGTAAGTAAGTTATTTAATATTTATTTAAAAGATGAAGGAGAAGAAATTAAAGTTTTAAAACTAGAGAATGAATCAGAAAACCATATTGAGATATATATTGGAAGTAAAAATATAATACGATATAAAAATAAAAATAATTTATTTAGGGCTTTAGGATTATATGCTCAATTTATAAGTGAAGGCAAGAAGAAGTATGAATATATTGAAAAGCCTATATTAAACTCATTAACAACACTAATTGATGTGTCAAGAAATGCAGTTTATAAAGTAGAGGAAGTAAAGAAATTATTAGTTAAGTTAGCTTTTATGGGATATAGTAAGTGTATGTTATATACTGAAGATACTTATGAAATTGATGAATATGAGTATTTTGGATATTTAAGAGGAAGGTATTCTAAAAGCGAGTTAAAGGAAATAGATGATTTTGCTTATTCTATAGGTATAGAGATTATACCATGTATACAAACTTTAGGGCATTTAAAGCAGACGTTAAAGTGGGATTATGCTGAGGAAATTAGAGATACAGAAAATGTATTGTTAGTTGGAAATCAAAAAACTTATGATTTTATAGAGTGTATGATAGCTACATTAAGAAGTGTATTTAGAAGTAAAAATATACATATAGGTATGGATGAGGCAATGGATTTAGGAAGAGGTGAATATCTAACAAAAAATGGTTACAAGAATCATTATGATTTGATGATAGAACATCTTAATAAGTTATGTGAAATAGTAAAAAGATATAATTTTAAACCAATGATGTGGGATGATATGTTTTTTAGAGCAGGAGCGCCAAATGGAGATTATTATAATGTAGATTCTATAATAACAGATGAGATATCAAATAGTATACCTAAGGATTTAACTCTAATTTATTGGGATTATTATACATCAGAAGAAGATAAATACGAAATGTTTATAGAAAAGAGAAAGAAATTTAATAATAAAGTTATGTTTGCAGGTGGAGTATGGAAGTGGCTTGGATATGCACCTACATATTCAAAAACTATTCATACAACAAACTTAGCATTAAAAAAATGCAAGGAAAAAGCAATAGGAGATATAATAGCAACAGTATGGGCGGATGAAGGCGCAGAATCACCATTAGATACAGTAATGATGGGATTAATATTATTTGGAGAGCATTTTTACCATCAAGAGGTATCAGATGAGTGGTTAAATAGGAGATGTGAATTTTTAACAGGTTTATCAGTTGATGATTTTATGTCTTTAGAAGAGATTGATTTAATAGGAAATATTAAAAGACCTAATAATAATCAGTTGAATCCATCAAAGTATTTAATATATCAAGATATTTTATTAGGAGCTTTTGATAAGCATATTGAAGGTGTTGAATTAGGAAGTTATTATAATGAATTATCAGATAAATATAAGCACTTATCAAGTAAGTCTATTCAGTATAAGGATATGTTTGAATTATTTGAAGCAATAAGTAGTTTCTTAGCAATTAAAGGCGACTTAGGTGTAAAAATTAGAAAAGCATATTTAGAGGATAATAGGAATGAGTTAAGAAGAATAGTTGAAGTGAAAATACCATTATTAATTGAAAGATTAGAAAAATTTCATGAAGTTTTTAGAAAAAATTGGTACAAGAGATGTAAGGGGCATGGATTTGAAGTAATTGATATAAGATTAGGTGGAATAAGAGAAAGAGCTAATTCCACAATTTATAGATTAAATCAATATTTAGAAGGGGAAATATCAAATATAGAAGAGTTAGATGATGAGAGATTATTTTATACAAAAAATATAGATCTAGACTCCAAACAAGTATCATTTGTAAAATATCAACATATTGCAACACAAAACATTCTGACATGGTAGAAGTTGCTTTTTTATTAAAACTGCTGTATAAAAGTACAGCAGTTTTAATTTTGAAAATACATTTAAACGTGAAATGAAATATCATAAAACAGAATAAAATATCATTTCATAGGGGTTTTAAACAAAGTATAATTAAATTGTAAACGAAAACAAAATAAATGGATTTAGAATAAAGGTAAGGTGAGAAAATTATGAAATCAAAATTAATAAAAAGTATATGTGTAATAACAGCAACTATTATTACAACTAGTGTTGTATTAACAGGATGTGGTAATAGTGATTCTTCAAAAGGAAAAGGAGGTAATGAGAAGGAAATAGTTTTAACTTTAAATGATAACTCAAAGGTTGCAAATGAATATGCTATAACAAATGATATTGTAGCAAAATATAAAGAGGTAGCTCCAAATGTAACAATTGAATTAGAGTCACCTAAAGATGGTACGGATCAAGAAAATCAGTTAAAAATAAGAAAATCAGCTAATGAGTTACCAGATATAATGATTGTAAATAAAAAGCTTATGACTGATCTTAAAGATTCGTTATTACCATTGGATGAACTAGAGTCAGCTAAAAACAATGAACTGTTAGACAATGGAATGATAGATGGTAAGATATATGGATTATGTACTGGATATAACCTTGATTTTGCATTTTATAAGAAAAGTGTATTTGAAGAATTAAATCTTGAAATACCTCAAACTTGGGACGAGTTTATAGAAGTATCAAAAGCTATAAAAAATGCTGGAAAGTATATTCCAATATTAATGGGAGCAAAGGATCCATGGGTAACATTCCCTTTATATGAAGCTATGCCATTTATTGAAGCAAATAATGGAGATGTATATAGCATGATGGCTTCAACAGAGGAACCATTTTCTCCAGGACAACCTTTTTATGATGCAGTTGAAAAAATTCAAAAATTAAATGATGCAAAGGTATATGGAGATGACCCAGTTGGACTTGGATTTGATCAAGTTAAATCAATGATTGGTAATAAAGGGGCAATGCTATTATCTAGTCAATGGTTTTTGGGAGACGCTGAAAAGGCAAATAATGGTGATTTGAGTGATATTGGTGTGTTTTTAATTCCATATAGAGATTCAGCAAGCGATGAGTTTAATGTTTTAGCACATCCATCTTCAAATATCTGTATTAATAAGAATTCAGAAAATGTTGAAGAAGCTAAAAAGTTTGTTGAGTGGTACTTAAGTGAAGAGTGGTTACCTGGTCAGTTGGAAGCAATAACAGCATTTTCACCAATTAAGGGACAAGTTGTTAATTTACATCCAATGATTACAGAGGCTATGGAAGCACAAGAAAAAATTAATTTAATTACTCAAAATATTGGTGGAAATGAGGATTTTATTAAAATTAAGAATGAAATTAAATTTGATGTTGATTCATTAGGACAAGAAATAATAGCAGGAAAAGATTATAAAGTTATCATGGAAGATTTGAATAGGGCTTGGAAGGATGCAAGAGAAAAATTAGGGATTAAATAATAGGAATTAATATAGTAGTAATTATGTTAAGGAAGTAGCTAAAATTAGCTGCTTCCTAATTTATGAAGAATGGAGATGAATTTATGAATAAAGCAATGAGACAAAAAAGAATTCTAATTTGTACTTTTTTAGTTGTACCTGTATTATTAACAGTTGCATTTGTACTATATCCAACTTTAGATATGATTAGAATGAGTTTTACTGATTGGGACGGAGTAAAGGACTTACAAAATTATGTTTGGTTTGATAATTATAAAAAAGTAATATTTGATTCTCCGGAAGTATGGCAGGCATTTAAAAATAGTTTGATTTATTTGGTTATAGGATTGTTATTTATACCGTTAGAAATAATTTTTGCTGTTTTTCTAAATAGTAAAATAAGAGCAGCAGGATTATACAAATCAGTAATATTTATGCCTTATATAATTAATGGTGTAGCAATAGCATATGCTTTTTCTTTCTTTTTTAGTCCAGAAAATGGAGCGTTTAATGGATTGTTAGAGTTATTTGGTTTAGGAAGTTCAATAAGAAATTGGTTAAGTGATACTGAAGTAGTTAATTATAGTTTATCATCAGTATTTATTTGGAGAAATTTTGGGTTTTTTACGATATTATTTTTAACAGGTCTTAAATCAATTCCTGAAGATTTATTAGAAGCTGCAACAATTGATGGAGCTAATGGTATACAAAAATTATATTATGTTGTAGTACCAGGAATTAAAAGAATAATTGATATAGTTATTTTTATGACAATAACATGGGCTTTACAAGTGTTTGATATACCATTTGTAATGACAGCTGGTGGGCCAGGAAATGCAAGTAGTACTTTCTCAGTATTTACAATAAAGACAGCATTTAATTTTAATGGATTTGGATTAGCAGCTGCAATGGGAGTAGTTATGATAGTAATAGTATGTCTAATAATAGGTATACAACAATTTGTTATGAGAAAAGGAGCTGAGTAGAATGGAACGAAAAAATGTTGAATTAGATAAAAGTATGAAGTTATATAATATTAGTAGTAGTAAGAATAGAAATGTAAAAATAAAAAAGATATTAACACATCTAGTTTTAATAGTATCAGTAGTAATAATAGTATTACCACTATTAGTTACATTATTTGCATCTTTTAAAACCCGTCAACAATTAGGAGTTGAGTTTCCATTAAAGCCTCCATCATCAATAAATTTTGAAAATTATAAAGTTGCTTTTACAGAGGGAAAGTTTCTTTTAGGTTTAAAAAATTCAATAATTCTAGTAATTATAGGAGTAATTATAAATACAGTAGTAGGAACAACGACAGCTTTTGTTATAGGACGATTTAATTTCAAATTTAAAAAAGTGATAATTGCTTTATTTATGTTAGGTATGATAGTACCATCAGTTTTAACGGAAATTACAAGATTTAATTTAATTAGTAATTTAGGCGTATATAATACTATATTAGCACCAATTATTATTTATGCTTCTACAGATGCATTACAACTTTATGTTTATCTACAATTTTTAGAAAAAATCCCTGTATCTTTAGATGAAAGTGCAAGAATTGATGGATGTGGATACTTTGGGACATTTTTTAGAGTAATATTTCCACTATTACTTCCTGCAACAGTAACTTTAGCAATAATTAAGACTGTTTGGATAATAAATGATATGTATATTCCATATTTATACATGCCATCACCTAAGTTACAAACATTAACAACTACCTTGATGAAATTTAGTTCAGGTAGATTCTCGTCTTGGGAAAATCTAAGTGCTGCCATTGTTTTAGTAGCGTTACCAACAATAATTGTATTTGTATTTTTACAAAAATATATTTTTGCAGGTATAGTTGCAGGAGCTGTAAAAGAATAAACTTAATTTGATATTCAATGGAGGAACATTAGATGAGAAAAAAATTTGGGCCAGTAAGTGATAAATTAATAAAAATTTATCATGGGGGAGATTATAATCCAGAGCAGTGGATTAAGTATCCTAAGGTTTTAGAAGAGGATATAAGATTAATGAAATTAGCTAAATGTAATGTGATGACAATTGGAATTTTTTCATGGGCATCTATAGAGCCAGAAGAAGGAATATACAACTTTGAATGGCTTGATAATATTCTAGATAAATTATATGAAAATGAAATATATTTTATCTTATCAACTCCTAGTGGAGCAAGGCCAGCATGGATGTCTAAAAAGTATCCAGAAGTATTAAGAGTAATGCCGAATAGAATAAGAAATCTACATGGTGAAAGACATAATCATTGTTATACATCACCTATTTACAGAAAAAAGGTTTCTGATATTAATAGTAAATTAGCAGAACGATATTCAAACCATCCAGGTATTTTAGCATGGCATATCTCCAATGAGTATGGTGGAGAGTGTCATTGTGAATTATGTCAATCTGAGTTTAGAAAATGGTTAAAGAGAAAATATAAGTCGTTGGATAATTTAAATGAGGCGTGGTGGGCAACTTTTTGGAGTCATACTTATACAGAATGGTCTCAGATAGAGTCTCCAGCTCCGCATGGGGAAATGTGTACTCATGGATTGAATTTAGATTGGAAGAGATTTGTTACAGATCAGACAGTAGAATTTTATAAAAATGAAATTAAACCTCTTAAAGAAAAAAATCCACAGTTAAAAGTAACTACTAATTTTATGGAATTATATAATGGACTTAATTATTGGAAATTTAAAGATGTTATAGATGTAGTGTCTTGGGATAATTATCCAACTTGGCATAGTGAAAAAGGGGATGAGTATATAGCCGCTAAGACAGCATTTGTACATGATATAAATAGAAGTATTTTAGATGGAAGACCATTTATGTTAATGGAGAGTACGCCTAGTTCAACAAATTGGCAAGATATAAGCAAGCTTAAAAAGCCGGGAATGCATATTTTATCATCTATACAAGCAGTAGCACATGGAGCGGATACAGTACAATATTTCCAATGGAGAAAAAGTAGAGGATCAAGTGAAAAGTTTCATGGAAGTGTAGTTGATCATTGTGGACATGAAAACACAAGAGTGTTTAGAGAAGTATCCAAATTGGGAAATATGTTAAATGAACTTGATGAGATTATTGGAACAACTGTTGAAGCAGAAGTAGCAATTATATTTGATTGGGAAAATAGATGGGCAATAAATGATTCGCAGGGGCCAAGAAATATAGGTATTAGATATGAGGATACAGTACTAGATTATTATATTCCTTTCTGGAAAAGTGGTGTTCCAGTGGATGTAATATCCATGGATTGTGATTTTTCAAAATATAAAATAGTAGTTGCGCCTATGTTATATATGGTTAGAGAAGGTGTTGCAGAAAGATTAGAATCATTTGTAAAAAATGGAGGCGTATTAGTATCAACATATTTGTCTGGAATAACTGATGAAAATGATTTGTGTTTTTTAGGTGGATTTCCAGGTCCATTAAGGAAAATATTTGGGATTTGGTCAGAGGAAATTGATGCATTATATGATTCAGAGATTAATCATGTAGTTTTTAAAAATGAAAATATATTAAAGATTAATGGTGAATTTCAAATAGGAGATTTATGTGAAATTATAGAATGTGAGGGTGCTGACACGCTAGCAACATATAAATCTGATTTTTATAGGGGTAAACCTGCTATTACGGTGAATAATTTTGGACTGGGTAGGGCTTACTATATAGCTTCAAGAAGTAAAGGTAACTTAAATTTAGAGTTAATTAATGCATTAATTAAAGAAAATAGAATAAGAAGAGTTTTAGATGTAGAGCTGCCTAAGGGCGTTATAGTACAGGAAAGATGTGATAATGAAAATAGATATATTTTTTTAATGAATTTTAATAGTCAAGAGAAAATAATTAATATAAAAGATATTAAATATATAGACATTTTAGGTAATGTAACTGTAAAAGAGCAAATTAAGCTAGATGTTTATGAAGTTAAAATATTGAAGAGCAAAGTAAGTTTGTAAGTGTAACTTAATAATTTAATAAGGATAATAAGTACATAAAAAATGGATTAAAAACTCTATAATTTTAAGATACATTATAGAGTTTAGTAAAATCCATTTTTTATGTTAGTTTTATTTTTTTAAAACATGGTATATTTCAGGAGTATCCACTGTTATTTTTTCAAAAGTATATCCTTGACTTTTGTAATATTTAATAATTCCTTTTATAGCTTGTGAAGTGTTTTTATTTGCAGGAGCATTGTGCATTAATACAACAACGTTATCTTTAGTTGATATTGCCCTGTTTAGTATAGTATCAGGAGAGGAATTAGGGTTAGCTCCATCTAAAGTATCTTGAGTCCAATCATAAATCTTAAAGTTATTTGAATGAACTGAATTTACCATTTCATTAGTAAGTCTATATGTACTATTATTTGTTCCAAATGGGAATCTTAATATATAGTAATTTTCACCAGTAACATCATAAAGAGCCTTTTGAACTTGTTTCATTTCGTTAATAAAATCTGAACTACAACCATAAAGTTTAGATCTTTCATGAGTAAAACTATGTAATCCAATGCTGTGACCTTCATTTTTCATTCTTAAAATTAAATCTTCTTGTCCTTTTACCTGCTCACCGATGATAAAGAATGTAGCAGGAACATTTTCATCCTTTAGTATATCTAATGTTTTTTGTGTTACCTCTCCACCAGGAGCATCATCGAAAGTTAGATAAACAACTTTTTTAGGCGTTTCATTAGCATTATCACCATCTTCACTATAAGCATTTAATTGAGGACATGCTAATAAAGTTAGAAGTGTAAAAATAAATAAGTTTGATAAAAATTTTTTCATATCTAATCACTCTTTTCTATAAGTATATTTTATAAAGCTAATCTTGTGTATAATATATTTATAGTATGTACATGAATTTCAAAATATATTTCTTGATATTTTTTTGTAAAGAGTATATAATAACAAAAAAAGCTTTAAGTCGAAACAGAGAGTTCGGTAAGTTTAGGGTTTGTAGTATATTAATATTTACAGGATAACTATAACTTCTTACCGAAAGTAAGAAGTTTTTTTATTTGCCTTTAATATCAGTTCAGAGAGGCTGAAAAGGGAGAAAGTTAGAATTTCTCCTTAAAAAATAAATAAGGAGTTGGGTTTATGACACAGTTTACAGGAAGTATTTCATCAAAGAGAGAGTCGGAGAAAAGTATTAAGGATACTTTTTTAAAAGTAGTGCTTGCACTTCAGCATTTAATTGCTATGTTTGGAGCAACAGTATTAGTTCCAATGCTTACAGGGTTAGATCCATCTGTTGCATTATTTTCAGCGGGAGTAGGAACTTTAATTTTCCATTTATGCACTAAAGGAAAAGTTCCAGTATTTTTAGGATCATCATTTGCATTTATTCCGGTAATTGTAGCAGTATCACAAAAGTATGGTGATTTAAGATACGCTCAAGGTGGAATTGTAGTAGTTGGAGTAATTTATGTTTTAGTATCTCTTTTAATAAAAAGAGTAGGATTAAGCAATATAAAAAAAATATTACCAGCTCAGGTTGTAGGGCCTATGATTATAGTAATAGGTGTTAATTTAATACCAACTGCACTAGATATGACAGGCGTACCAAGTTTATTAGCAGGTGAAAAAAGTGCTTTAATAGGTGTAGTAATAGCATTAATAACATTAAGTATAGCATTATTAATAAAAAGATTTAGCAATGGATTTCTATCTCAAGTTTCAATATTAATCGCAGTTGCTATTGGATATACGATAAGTTTATTAATGGGACAAGTATCTACAGCAGAAATTCAAAGTGCAAGTTTAGTAGCAATACCACATTTTACATTGCCTAAATTTGATATGGGTGCAATAGCAATTATAGCACCAGTAGTATTAGCTGTATTTATGGAGCATGTTGGAGATATAACTACTAATGGGGAAGTTGTTGGACAAAACTTTATAGAAGATCCAGGTTTAAATAGAACATTGCTAGGAGATGGTGTAGCTACGTTAGCAGCTGGATTTATAGGTGGGCCAGCAAATACTACATATGGTGAAAACACAGGAGTACTTGCAATAACAAAAAATTATAACCCTGCAATATTAAGAATTACTGCAGTATTTGCAATTTTACTTAGCTTTATTTCTAAATTTGGAGCTGTTATAAGAACAATACCACAACCGGTAATGGGGGGAATTAGTTTAATACTATTCTCAATGATTGCAATTGTTGGAGTTAAAACAATTAAAAGAGAAAAAGTAGAGTTTAATTTCTTTAATATTATAACTATGGTGGCTATATTATTTGTAGGATTATCAGGAAACTTTTTAAGCAATGCGATTTCAATTGAAATAACAAAAAGTGTTAGCATATCAGGATTAAGTTTAGCAGCAATAGTAGGAGTTATGTTAAATATTATCTTTGTACAAGCTAATAAATTCATAAAAGAATAAAATTTTTAAATATATAATCACTATACAGAAGTGTTTTGTCTGTATAGTGATTTTTTTGTAAAAAAATATATAAAATTAGAATATTTAAAGTGATTTTATGTATAAATTTTCATATTTATGATACAATTACAGTATGAAAATAAAATTTTGGAGGAAAAAATGGTTTTTAGAGGATCATACGATAGTAGGTTCTATAGTGTAAGCAAAATTTTTGCAATATTTATAGTAATAATAGCATTTGGATTTAGCTATAATAATAGAATTAAATTATCAGAAAGTATAATGATTACTGTAATTTGTATTTTATTATTATTTATACAAAAATACAGGAATAAAATAAAAGAAACTAATAGTGATTATAATCAGTATAAGCAAGGATATGCTTTATCTGTGGAAGCAATAAATGGAGCTATTTGGCGTTGGGATGATAAAAGTAAAATAGTATATATTTCAAATAAAATAAAGATATTATTAGGGTTAGAAAAAGATAAAATTACTTTAGAAGAATGGTATGAATATATTGTTGAAAGTGATTTAAAAAGAGTTAAATCTTATTTTGAAAGTATTTGTTTAAATAAGTTATGTATTACTGCTAATATTAGATATTCAATTAAAGGTAAAGATGGAGAAATAATAGATGTGGAGTACAAGGGTAAGGGAGCTATAGATGAGGGTATATATAGTTTATCAGGAATAATAACTGATATTACTAATGAAAAAGATACTGATAGAGAGATTCATTTTATGAATTACTATGATGAGGTTACTGGAATACCTAATAGAAAAATGTTTACGGAAAAGTTTCAGGAGTTAATTAATGATAACTCAAATAGAAAAAGTCAGTTAGGAATTATTTTTTTTGATATTGATAACTTTAAAAATATAAATGATACATATGGTCATGAGATCGGTGATGAAATATTATTAAAACTTTGTGAAAGAGTTGAGAATATTATTGATGCTAGGCATACCTTTGCAAGGTTTGGCGGAGATGAATTTGTTATTGCTTTTTCAAATGTTATAAATGAAATAGAAATAAAGGAATTTTTAGAAGAGTTATTATTAAAGGTTAGAAGACCTTTTAATATTAGTAATAAGAAAATATATTGTTCAATTAGTATTGGTATTAGTATATATCCTAAAGATTCTGATAATTTAGATGTTTTATTAAAGACTGCAGATATGGCAATGCATAAGGCAAAAGAAGAAGGAAAAAATAGATATAAATTTTTTGATATGGATATTTTAAATATATTAAAAAGACAATATGAGATAGAAAAGGCATTAAGAACAGCAATAGAAAATAAAGAAATTTTCATGGTATTTCAACCTAAAATATCAATTAAGGGTGAAAAGGTAAATGGATTTGAAGCTTTAGTTAGATGGGTGAATGATGAATTAGGATTTATATCGCCAGCAGAATTTATACCAATAGCTGAAAGTAGTGGGTTAATAATAGATTTAGGAAAATATATCATAGAAGAAAGTTTTAAAAAATGTAGAGAGTTATGTTCTATTACTACATCAAACTTTCATATAGCAATTAATATATCAGATATACAATTAAGAGAAGAAGGATTTATTGACTTCGTTTCAGAAATGTTAGAAAAGTATAATGTACCACCAGAGTTTATAGAATTTGAAATAACAGAAGGGGTTATAATGCAATCGGTTGTAAAAAATATTGAGTTATTATTAGGCCTTAAAAGACTTGGAGTATCTATAGCGCTTGATGATTTTGGAACAGGATATTCTTCTTTAAGTTATTTAAAAAGATTACCTATAGATGTATTAAAAATAGATAAAAGTTTTGTAGATGGAATAGGTGTAGATGAGAAAAGTGAGTATATTGCAGAAAGTATAATAAAGCTTTCACATAGCTTAAATTTAAAGGTTGTAGCTGAAGGTGTAGAAACCAAAGAACAATTAGGGTATTTAGATAAAATGAAGTGTGATGTAGCACAGGGCTATTATTTTAGTAAGCCAGAAAAATTTGAAATTATAAAAGAAATGATTTAAAAATAAATATTTTTATCACAAAAAAACTTCCAATTGCGTATTATGTAAATATATGCTTTTAGGAGGTTTTTATGCGTATCAGAATAGATGATGATTTTAACAATGATTTAGATGCAGAATATAAATCAATTGATAATGATACAATAGTAGGAAATGGAGCATTGTCAAAAGAGAATATTCCTATAGTTGATGTAAAATCAGAAGAAGTAAAGGAAGAGAAAATAGATGAAAGAACTATTAAAAAAGATGAAACTAATAAATATAATTTAAATAATGGATTTAGTATTGAAATACAAGGAGCAACGTTGCTAGATGATAATGATGTTAAAAATTATATTAATAAAAAGTTACCAGAGGATAATTTAGAGATAAATAATAAATCAGATTTAAGAAATAGAAAAAAAGAAAATGATGAGTATTTTTCTAATAAGAGTCAACGTGTAAAGGGTAAAATTACAGTAGGGGTAAGACTAGGAGATAGAAAGGGAAATCCTATATCAGAAGCAAAAATAAATCTTTATGCATTAAATGGATTATCACCTAAATTAGTAAGTTCAAAATTAACTGATATAAATGGAGTTGTAGTATTTGATAATTTACCAGAAGGAAGCTACAGAGTTATAGAAATAGTAAATAGAAAATACTTTGAAAAACCAACATATATTCAATGGAATGAAGTGACTATTAGTAAAGATTTAAAAGAAGAAAGTATTATTGTAATTAATAGAATAAAAAAGTATTCAAAGTAAGTTAATAATAGAGTTATAGTCGGAGTATTAAATTAAATACTCTGACTATAAAATATTAAAAATAAATAATATACATAAGTTTTAATAAAAATATAATGGAAATATGATAGAATTATTTTAAACAAAAGAAATGAGGTTTTAAATTATGAAAATGAAAATAAAATACTTTGATGATGCAATTAAGTTAAAAAAAATTAGTAAAGGAAATTGGATTGATGTATATGCTAATAAAGATATCTTTGTAGCTTTAAATGATAGAGCAATGATTCCACTAGGATTTGCATTAGAATTACCACAAGGATGGGAAGGGCATTTAGCGCCTAGAAGCTCAACATTTAAAACATGGGGAATAATTCAAACAAATAGTGTAGGGGTTGTTGATGATACGTACATAGGTGATAATGATCAATGGCATATGCCTGTATATTGTTTGCAGGCTAAGGATGAAAATGGAACATGGATAAGAAAGGGTGATAAAATAGGGCAATTTAGA
This sequence comes from Clostridium sp. D53t1_180928_C8, assembly GCF_015667795.1. Classification (GTDB taxonomy): domain Bacteria; phylum Bacillota; class Clostridia; order Clostridiales; family Clostridiaceae; genus Clostridium. The sequence continues at coordinate 136,391 of NZ_JADPEL010000006.1, read as the reverse complement.
ATTATGGAGGTAATGCCAGAGATTGAATTTGAAGAAGTTGAATACTTTAATAATAGTGATCGTGGTGGTTTTGGAAGTACTGGGAAAAGATAAAATATAATCATAAGATAGGTAGAAGTTTTCATGTAAGCTTTATGTATGAAAATTGAAAAAATTGTTAAAAATTAAAAAATAGCTCATTGTAATTATATGTAAAATATGATAAAATAAACAAACAAAGGGTGGGAAAATTATTAAACAATTAAACAAAGGGGAGAAAGTGGGAAAATGAAATATGTTGACTTATCTTATGATCTAAAAAGTGAGATGCCTGTTTATCCAGGAGATATAGAGCTAAAATCTAATAAAGAGAAAGAGTATGGAAGTGATGGATATAATATATATTCATTTATTACTTCTATGCATGCAGGTACTCATATAGATGCACCTTTACATATGTATGAGAATAAAAAATTTATTTCTGAATATCCAATAGATAGATTTATAGGTAATGCTGTATTATTAGATGTACGTGGAGAAAAAGTAATAGGAATAAAAGATGAGTACTATAGAGAAATAAAGGAAAATGATATAGTATTATTATTTACAGGGTGGGATAATTTTTACGGGAAACAGGAATATTACAATAATCATCCTGTTGTTAGTGAAGAATTAGCAGAACTTTTAATTAAAAAGAAAATTAAAATGCTTGGAGTAGATATGCCATCACCTGATAAAGATGAATATAAAATTCATAAAAAGTTATTTGATAACGATATATTTATTCTAGAAAATTTAAAAAACTTAAAAAAACTATTATATACTGAAGAACTACAACTATTTGCACAACCATTAAAAATTGAAGGGGAAGCAAGTTTAGTTAGAGCAATTGCTGGGTTTAAAGGATATTAAAGTAATATATAGATAAAAAATAACAGAATATATTTTATATTCTGTTATTTTTTTATTCTTTTTAATTAATAGAAAAAATAATGGTTAATATAATAAAGAAAATATATTAAATAAAGGATGGAGCATAAAATGAAAAGAGAAAAAATATTTTTTTTGTTTGGAGTTATTATTATATTAATTTTTATGATTGCTTGTTCTAATAAGAAGAGTAGCGAAAATGATGAGAAAAGTTTAAATATTAATTTATCAAAGCAGGAATATATAACCTATTTAGATAATAACTATAACGAATATCTAAGTAATTTAGATATAGATAATAAATATAATTTAGATACTGCGAATGTTACTTCAAATGATTATCTTGATAACTTAAAAGAAGCTTATAAAGAACTTAATAATAAATTACTTACCTTAAAAAATGAATTAGAAGAAGGAGTAAAAACAACAGACCAAGATATTAAAAATTTAAATGATAATATTATAAATTTAGTAGATGAAACAATTATATCTGTAAATAAAGTAAGTATAGAGTTAGAGGATAAGATTGATAAGATAAAATTAAAAAGTGCAGATGAAATAAAAGCAGATTTATTAAAAATACAAGAAGATAGCAATATAGCTAGGGAGAGACTAGCAAAGGAAGTTAATAATGCTAAATCAAAACTAAAGGTAGAATAAGCTGATAGACTTATTCTACTTTGGGTTTTATATTGCATAAATATCAGAAAATTCTATATTGCATTTTTCAACTTTTGAATGACTAGCATCATCTAAGTTATATATTATAGTAGAGTTTGGTATAGTTATTTTGGGTAGAGTAAAAGTAAATTCAGAACCAATTCCCTCTAAACTATAAACAGCTATTTTCCCTCCATGCATTTCTACTAAAGATTTAACTAGAGAAAGCCCTATTCCACTACCCTCACATTTTCTTGTTAAAGTGTCATCTACTTGCATAAATCGTTCGAATATTATAGCTTGATTTTCACGTGATATTCCAATACCAGTGTCTTTAACTGAAATTATAACATAGTCATCAGTAGTATCTATATTTACATAAATATATCCATTAGAGCCAGTATATTTAACAGCGTTTGATAAAAGATTTAGCATTATCCTCTCAATTTTATCTGGATCACATCCAATAATAAGTTCTTCAGTTGAAGTATCAAATAATAATTCTATATTTTTATCATTAATATATTGAGCAACAGAAAGAGTTATATCCTCTATTACAGAAATTATATTACAATTCTTTTTATGAACTTCATAATATCCTGTATCTATTTTAGTAATATCTATAAGATTATTAGCTAAGCGAAGTAATCTATAGGAATTTTGTTTAATAGAAGAGGTATATTTATTAAAATTAAAGTTATCAGATATAATTATATTATTATTATCAATATTTTGAGCTATAACTTGTAAGCTAGCCAGTATTATATTTAATGGAGTCTTAAACTCATGAGATATATTAGCAAAAAATTCATTTTTTAAGCTTTCTACTTGAAGTGCATCTTCCATTAATTTTTTTTCTAACTCTAATTTTTTTTCATCAGTTATATCTCTACCAGTTGTAATAATAATATTTTCTTCACGAATATAGGAAAAGCTCCAATGAATCCATTTTATATTATGATTTTTATCTTTAACTCTTGCACATGCTTCTAATATTACTTCAGAAAACATATTTTCATTAATTAAATCTTTAATTATAGCACGATCATGTTCGTGAATAATATCATACCAATTTTTAGTAACTAATTCACTTAGTGTATATCCTAAAATATTATGCCATCCATCATTAACTTTTATAAATGAGCCATCAATTGACATAATAGAAGTAATATCAGTAGCTGTTTTCAGAAGAAAAGAAAGTTCTTTTTGAGTATTTATACAGAGCTTAAAGCTTTCTTCTATGTTTTCTGATAATAAGCAATTATAATCAATATCTGTAAATAGAATAAATATACTGTCACGATTTTTAAATGTATTTAAAGATAAATTTAATTTAAAAGGTATTTTAGAATTAAATTTAGTTGAGATATCTACAATATATTCTTCAGTACAATTAATTGACATATCTGTAAAGCTTATTTCAGGATTAATTATTAAATTATTTATATGATCAAGTTCGTTTAATTGATATTTAAGTTGATTTAATAACATCTTATTACAAAATAAAATGTTTCCTGAATAATCGGTAATCAAAATCTTATCTTGTAATTTATTTAAAAAGTATTCCATTATTCCCCCCAATTAAGTGCGGTATATTAAATTTATGCTCTTTAAATAATTATACTAATAATTTAACAAAAAATGTAGTATTTTTACTAAAAATGTTTTAAATAGAAGAAATGTTAATTATAAATATGAGTAATTGTAACTAAATGTGTATAAACTTAATAAATATTTGCACTTTATAGAATCAAAGAATAGTATATAGTATTAGCAATTTATAATGGAGTAATTATGAAAAAAGAAGTTATTATTGATATAAAGAGTGCAAATATTTATGGAAAAGGTAAAGAAGAAACGGTAATTTTAAAAGGGGACTATATACATGAAGATAGTAATTATATTGAAAAAGCAAGTATTACTATTAAAGATGAAGAAGATAATTTAGAGGAGTATCCGCTAAATATTAATGGATACAACCTTAAGCTTTTCACTGGAAAGTTTTCGAATGATAAAAAAGATGACATATATATTTATGGAGAAACAGGAGGTTCAGGTGGATATGCGATTGCTATTGTATATAGATATGATAATGGTGAGTTAGTAGAGAGTTTTAATGGTGAAGTTTTTTCAGAAAAATACAAATGTATTTCTAAGTATTTAGATAAATATACAATAGAAGTTAATTGCCTAGCTGCTGAAAGAAAATATGTTTTAAATATAGAAAATATTGAAAAAAAGTATTTAAATGAAATTTATAATATGGATGGAAAAATAATAACTAATGAGGATCCTATTGTTTCATATATTAATAAGATAGATTTAATAGTTAATTTAGAAGATGGATTAATTAATTTATTAGTTTATCAAACAATAAAAGGAATTAATAATAGTAATATTTTAGGCGAGATTAATAGTGTAATTTCTTTAAGGGGTAATGAAGAAAAAGTATTAAATAAATATATTACTAATGAAGGTGAAAATATTTCTATTATGACCAGAACAAATGATATTAAAGAGAAGATTTTAAATCAACTTCCTAAAGATTCAACTTTTATTAACTTAAATAAGTTTGGAGGTAGTAATGGATTAATTAATATGGATATTGATGGAGATGGAAGTGATGAGATACTTTGTGGCTATAAAGCTAATGGGATTCAATATTTATCTATATTTAGAGAGAGTCAAGATAAAATAATTCATTTAGATACAATTATAGGTGAAGGGTATGATATATCTGATTTAAGAATTGCGAAGTTAAAGCCAAAATCTAATAATAATATTCTTATTGGATGGAGAATAGGTTCAATATGGTCTGTTTTAGATATATTAGAATTTAAGGAGAATAAATTTAATAAATTATTAAAAGGTGATAAAATAAATTACTCTAAAATTGAGATAATAGAATTTGAAGATAGAAGAAGTGGAACGTCGGATATTGCATTATGGAGTCATGAAACTGGAGAAGCTTATAAAGTGCAAATATATTCTTTTAGGGGAGAAAACTTAGAAAAAACATTCAAACATGACAGAGGATATTTTGAAAAAGTAGAAGAATACTATAGAGATTTAATTGATAGAACAAGAGAAACGCCACAATATTTATATTATTTAATAGATGCTGAATACAGAAGTGGTAAGAAAAAGGAAGCTCTAGAAAATATAAATAAGGCTTTGAAACATCCTAGACCTTATCCTTCAATTGAAGAATTAAAAAGATTAAGAAAAAGAATAGGTAACTAACTAAATAAACTGCGAACTAAAGCTTAGATGCCGCGATGCCGAAAATTAATGATATAACCTCCATTAAGTAATATAATTTCGCTAAGAATTTATATTATTATTTCAATAAAACTAGCTAAAGCTTATTATATGATACTTTCTTCCGGTGATATCATTAATTTTTCGTTCTCACTGTAGTTCGCAGTTTATTTAAACTATGATCTAATTACTTCAACTTTGTATCCATCTGGATCTGTAACAAAGTAATAATGTGGGGCTTCTCCAGGAAGACCTTTTAAATCAGTTACTTCGTAACCAAGAGATATATGTTTTTCTCTTAAGGATTCAATTTCAGGATGTCCTATAGCTATATGACTAAAGCCATTTCCAAGCTCATAAGGTTTTTCAGGGTTATAGTTATAAGTTAATTCTAATTCATAACCACCCTCTTTATCTGATAAATAAACTAAAGTAAATTTATATTCAGGGAAATCCTTTCTTCTAGTTTCCATTAACCCTAGAGCATTTCTATAGAATTCTAATGATTTTTCTAAATCCATAACTCTAATACAAGTATGTAACATTTTAACAGACATAATATACCTCCTAAATTATATAAAAATTATTTTATTAATTATATCAATATAGGAATATTATTACAAGCATTTAACTTGTAATATTAAGGTCAGTAGAAATAATTAAATAAATATGATAATATTAATTGGTATATAAAAAACAAAAAATAACCAGTTTATTTTAGAAAAAGATATATTTATTTAGGGGAGAAAATATGTTAACAGATGTTGATCTAATGGATTATGAGGAATATTTAAGTAACGCTAATGAAGAGGAAATGGTATTTATCAATGAGTTATATGAACAAGGCCAAATTTTAGAAGAGGGGCTAAGAGATATAATAACTTTAAATAAACCTGTTAGAATATTAGTTATAACTTCAACTATGTGTAAGGATTCAGCAACAATATTACCATTTTTAATAAAACTTTCCCAGTTTAATGATAATATTAAAGTAAGATTTTTATTGAAAAAAGATAATGAAGAATTATTAAATAAGTTATGTGGAGAGTTGAGGGTACCAGCTATTATGGTTCTAGATAATGAAAAGAATGTAATAAGAAAGTTTGTAGAATTTCCTAAAGGAGTAAAGGATATTTTAATAAGTAATCCTAAGGAGAAAACACAAGAAATAATTGATGAGATGAGAAATGGGAGATATAATAATCTAATTCAGTTAGATTTAATTAAGTTTATTACTGGTAAAAAGTATGAGTATATATCATTTAAAAGATTAGATAAGTAATTAAAGCGTAGGGGAAGTCTCCTATGTTTTTATATAAGGAGAAGATAACAAATGAGAAAGTTTAAAAAGGTTTATATAGAAATCACGAATGTTTGTAATTTGAGTTGTAACTTTTGTCCAAAGACTAAAAGAAAATACAAATTTATGAATAAAGAAGAATTTACGTATATACTTGAGCAAGTAAAGCCTTTTACAGATCATATATACTTTCATTTAATGGGAGAACCTTTATTAAATGAAAATATAGAATATTTTCTAAAAGAGAGTAGAGATAAAGGGCTTCATGTTAATTTAACAACTAATGGAACTTTATTAAATAAGGTTGGAGATAAAATTATAAATTCAAATGCTGTTAGACAAGTAAATATATCACTTCATAGCTTTGAAGCTAATAAAAAAACAGTAGAACTAGAAGAATACTTAAATAGTGTTACCGATTTTATAATTAAGGCAAGAGAAAATAGTAATATAATTTGTGCTATAAGATTATGGAATATGGATACTGAAGATTTAAAAGGTGAGAATAATTTAAATAAAGAAATTTTAAAAATGATTGAAGAAAATTTAGAACTTAAATTTTCACTGTCAGAAAAGCTTCAGGAGTCTAATAAAATTAAATTAAAAGATAAGGTATATTTAAATATGGCAGAAAAATTTCAATGGCCAGATATAAAAATTGATACTTTAGGAGAAAATGTTTTTTGTCATGGCCTTAGAAATCAAATAGGAATTTTAGCAGATGGTACTGTTGTACCATGTTGTTTAGATAGTGATGGAAACCTAGAATTAGGAAATGTTTTTTCAAAAACATTAAAAGAGATATTAAATGGTGAAAGAGCTACAAATATATATAATGGTTTTTCAAGAAGAGTAGCAGTAGAAAGTTTATGTCAAAAATGTGGATATGCTACTAGGTTTAATAAATAGTAAGAAAGAGAAGAAATCACCTAATAAGGGTAAAAAAGCTTATTAGGTGATTTTTAATTTTTTTTAATATTATAATTTTATTTAGAAATAAGATTTAAAAGTATTGGAGTATACTTATCTAACAATTCAAAGTTATCATTAATTTCTTTTTTTATTGATACTAGACATCTATAATTTTTTTGTCGTGAATAACAGCAAGCGTTATTAGATTTAAATTTAGCTTTCCACATTTCACAACCTTGAAATGGATTAGCTGTTCCAATGTAGAGAGTATCAGAGGAATCTATAAATAGAGTTCTTCCACCATAATTGTATCTATTAGCAAATCCATTTAGAAATACTGGTGTGAAGTTAATACCATCAATAGATTCATAGAGGTCAAATCCAAAAGGATATTTAATATTATTTAATTGTGAAACTATAGATTGATATAATTTAATAAGAGAATTAGTTGTATCAATACCAATTTTATTTTCAAGTTCTACTCTATTTGTAGTTATAGTTTCTAATATAAGTTCCATATTAGTTGAAGCATCAAAAGTACTAATAAGCAATTTGCCATGATATTCTTTAATTTGCCATGCATATACGTTAAATGGATTGTTAAATCCAGAGTTTAATTTAGATAAACTAGCAGTTCTTACTCCTTTTGATGGATTAGAAGGGAGTATTGGTTTACTACCTACGACTAATTGCCAACTATCGTTAGTTGAAATTCTTATTATATCGCATCCTATTGGAGAAAGCCAAGAAAGTGGAAGACTTTTAGTACCGCTTACATAAAGATAATTCTTGTAAACTCCCATGCTTAGAGTATATTGATTTGCTGCGTCTCCGAATCCATTATCAACAATTAATGTCCAGTCATTTAATTTTGGTGTAGAATCATTTGTTCTCCAAACTTGAACACCATTAGGATTATTAGTAGAAACATAAACTTTATCATTAAAAACTATCATTTCACTTATAGAACCATTAGGATTTTTTGATTTATCATATAATGGATTACTAGAATCTATAACATCTTCCCAAGGATATAGTTCTGGATCTATACTGCTATATAAATAAGGTGTATTACTAGAATGCATTTCATCAATAGTAGCAATGTATAATTTACCTTTATGGCTTATCATTGATCTAGATGAAGTTCCTTTAAGAATTATATCTGAAATAGGAAACCAGTTCACTCCATTGGTAGATTTGAATATTTTTAAATTTCCACCATAACTAGATGCATAAAGATATTTATTTCCGTTAAAGGGTTTATGGGAAACTATAAATCTAATACCTGATACTTGAAGATATTTTGGAACAGTGTAAACTTTTTCCCAGGAAATAGAATCATTTTGTTTATATCGCCAAATTTCAGGAGAATTATTAGCTACGATTGGAGTGGTCGAAAGTGGAGTAATACTGTCAGGGGAAATATTATTTATAATATTATAAACTATATTTCTACCAGTACCAATATAAATATATTCGCCTAATTGGGCTATTGACAAAGCATAATTATTTTGTCTGCAATTGTTTAAATTATTAGAATCAAATCCATTTATTGGGGTGGTGTTTTTAAAAGAGTACATCTTATAATCTCCTTTATCCTTTGAATTTTAGGTGCTTTACACCTAGTATATATAATATGATTATATAGAATTGTAGTTACATATATGGATATAAAGTAGGTTGACATTTGTTTAAAAGTTGTTAAAATTACATGTGTAGTAAAATGTCGAAAAAAGTATTTTGAAATTTATATTTCATTAAAAATAGGGTAAAGATAGAGGTTGCAATATTAAATAGTAATATTAATGAGGTAAGCACGATGAATTAATATGAAAGGTAATATTGCCGAAGTATATGGACTATGCTTTAAATCTATATATTGGGTTTGTATAAAATATATGCAAAACTGTCACAATAATAATTGTGGAGAGCTATCTTTGTGTTTGTTTATTAGTAAGTACAAGCTCAAAGATTAGCCTTTGGGCTTATTTTTTTACCCCAAACAAAGGAGGAAAAATGGAAAACAAGAGTTTAAAAAAAGAAATTAGTCTTTTTATGGCTACAATGCTTGTTTGTGGTAATATGATTGGTTCTGGAGTATTTATGTTACCATCAACATTAGCGCAGGTTTCAGGACCAGGAGCTACAATAATTGCATGGATTTTAACAACGCTTGGTTCTATACTAATTGCTATATCATTTGCAAACCTTGGAACAAAATATCCATCAACAGGAGGAGCTTATCAATATACCAAGGAGGCTTTTGGAGATTTTGCAGGGTTTTTAAGTGCATGGCTTTATTGGAATGGATCATGGATTGGAAATGCAGCTATAATAGTTGCTATTACTAGTTATGCATCAGCGGTGATTCCAGCATTAAATAATCCATTAGTATCAATAATATTTTCAAGTGCAATTTTATGGATTTTTACATTTATAAATATGGCTGGAGTAAAAAAAGCAGGGAAAATTCAATCTTTTGTTACTGTGTTCAAAATAGGGTTCTTTGCATTATTTATAATAGTTGCATTTTTAAATTTTGATAAAGCAAATATATTACCAATGTATCCAGAGGGAAAGGGAATTAGTACAATTCCATTAGCAGCAACATCAACACTTTGGGCATTTATAGGACTTGAAAGTGCAACGGTGGCAGCTGGAGAACTGAAAGATCCAGAGAAGAATGTGAGAAAGAGTACAATTTATGGACTTTTAATAGCCGCAATAATATATTTATTAATAAGTATAGGTAGTATGGGAGCTATGAGTAATTCAGAACTTGCACAAAGTTCAGCACCTCTTACAGATATACTTACTAATGCGCTAGGAAGTGGTGTTGGGAAAGTATTAACAATTGCTGTTGTTGTTTGTATCTTAGGAACAGTAATTGGATGGCTTTTATCAACGGCTAGAGTTGGGTATGCAGCAGGGGTTGATGGTGTATTTCCTAGGTTCTTTGGAAAACTAGATGAAAGGACTGGAACACCAATAAATTCATTAATATTTGGATCGGTATTAGTTAATATATTATTAGTTATGAATTTTCAAAAGGGAATGGTTGATACATTTACATTTGTAACAATACTAGCAACACTTTCTTATTTGCCAGTTTACATTTTAAGTGTAGCAGCAGAAATGATGCTTTCTTTTAAAGAGGAAAATAAATTTAATCTTAATATATTTATTAAAAAGTCAATATTACCTTTATTGGCATTTATCTATGTTATTTGGACTATATATGGCTCTGGTGCAGAAACTGTTATGTGGGGATTCATATTAATGTTAATAGGTATACCTATATATGTATATAATTATCATAAAAATAAATTAGGATAAATTTAAATGGAAAAGTCAGTGATTTTTATTGCTGACTTTTTCATTTGGATTTAATTTAAACAAATAATTAACTTTAGAAAATATTAATAAAATTTTAATGTAAAGTATGTTAAAATAAAAGTACTATTTTATAATATGGAGGACAAAAATGAAAATAAATTGGAATAATAAATATGCAACAATAGCAATATATGCATTTTTAGTTATTTGTGGAAGTATTCTTTTATATTTAGGAATATCACAGATGAGTATAATAAAATCAAGTATTAGTGATTTTATGGGGACATTACAGCCATTTATTATAGGAGGAGCATTAGCTTATTTATTAAATTTTATTTTAAGATTTTATGAGGATTATATATTATCACATGAAGCTTTTAATAAGTTGAAAAAGTCAGGTAAGAGGGGTATAGGATTACTATTAACGTATATAACTGCAAGTATAATTACATATTTATTTATACAATTTGTGTTACCTCAATTAATGGATAGTATTATTGGATTAGTAAATAATATACCTCAATATGTAAATGATGTAACGAATGTTACCAATAACATAGTTGATAATTTAAATTTGCAGCCAGAATATATTAATTTAATTACTGATAAGTTCGGTGAAGCAATTACATATATTATAACAATATTAAGTAATTTAGTACCAGTAATAGGGAATTTTGTAGTAGGTGCAACATCTAGCATATTAAACATAATAATAGGAATAATAGTTTCTATTTATATATTAATAGATAAAGAAAAATTTATGGCATTAGGTAAAAAAATTGTATATGCCGTATGTTCAGAAGAAAAAGCTAAATTTATTTTAAGATTAGCAACTCAAAGTAACATGACATTTAGTAGATTTATTGGTGGTAAAATTTTAGATTCATTTATAATAGGTGTATTAACATTTATAATATTAAGTATATTTAAAATGCCATATATATTATTAATTTCAGTAATAATTGGTGTTACTAATATTATTCCATTCTTTGGGCCTTTTATTGGTGGAATACCAGCAGCAATAATTATATTATTTGTATCTCCAATACAAGCATTATGGTTTATTATAATTATAATTGTAATTCAACAAATTGATGGAAATATAATTGGACCTAAAATACTTGGAGATTCAATTGGAATATCTGCATTTTGGATATTATTCTCATTATTAGTTGCAGCTAAATTTATGGGATTTGTAGGTATGATAGTAGGAGTTCCTTTATTTGCGATATTCTATTCTATAATAAAAGAAATTATAGAGAATAAGTTAAGTAAAAAAGGGTTACCTGTAGAAACAGAAAAATATAAATAATATTATTAATTATGTATATAATTTTTAAAAGTGTTTATACTATTATAATGTAAAGACACGGAAGGTATACAAACGGTAACTAATAATTTATTATTTTGTTGTTATTTTTGTTTAAACCTTTCATAATATGGAGGAATTTTAAATGTCAGACAAAACATTAACATGCAGAGACTGTGGAAATGAATTTGTTTTCACAGAAGGAGAACAAGAATTCTACAAGGAAAAAGGGTTTGAAAATGAACCAACAAGATGTCCTGCTTGTAGAAAAGCTAAGAAACAACAAAATAATAGAAGATAATTATAAAGTATGTTTCTTAAGAGCTATAGATTTATTCTATAGCTCTTTTAATATAAAAAAATATTATAACTTATTATAAAGTTATAATATTTTTTTATTATATAGAATTTAATGATTTTACCATAACGGAATTAAGAGCTTGTTCAACATCGTTTTGGCTTATTAAACTTACTAAAGACTCATTTAAACCTTGGGCCTTTCTTAGTAAGTCAATTGATTTCTCAAAGTTTCCATTTTTATTTTCTATTAATGCAGTATAGTAGTATGGTTCAATAAAACGAACATTTAAATCTATTAAAGGTTCAAAATATTTTTTTGATTCATCAAACTTTTCAAGCTTATAGCATATTTCGGCATAGTTAGATTTAATAATATTATTATCAGAATTAAATTCCATTGCTTCAGCAATATATTTATTTGCTTCATCAAATCTACCAGAACATAATAATAAAGATGTTAGTGTTTCATAAATATAAGTATTTTTATTATTTTCTAATAAATTTTTTAAAGAATTTATTGCTTCTTCTTTAGAACTAGTTTTCCAAGTAACAATTGCTTTTGTAACTTCTAAATTTGTTGATTGAAGAGGTTTTACTATCTTAGATTTCAAATTTTCATTTATGTATTCTTGAGCTAAAGATGGTTTACCGTATTTTAATTCACAAATTAAATAATTAGTTATTATTGGAGCGTTAGCCCATGATGACATAGCAGCATCTCTATAACATTCTAATGCAGTCTGATAATCTTCTAACTTATATGCCTTTGTGCCCTTAAATACCTTAATATAATGTTTTTTTGTCACAATTAAGTAACATAGAAATAATAGTAAGAATAAAAGAATAGCTAATTGTATTCCTATAAAAATACTTGATATTAAGGAAATTGCAGCTATAGACAATAAAATAATAGTATTTTTGTTTAAATTTTTTCCCATAAAATCCTCCATTAATTGCATTGTTTAAGTAAAGTTTATTAAAATATTTAGAGTAATAACTAGCAAAAACTAGTACAATATAATATTATTATACAATATGTAAATAATTTCACAAGCAATTAATAAAAAGTTAATAGTTTTAATTCTAATGAAAAGGAGTATAATAAATTTGATATAAAATTGAGATGAGGAGAATGATTATGAGAGTAATGTCTTTTAATTTGAGAAGTGATTTTATTTTAGATTTTAAAAATAGATGGGATAATAGAAAGCATATAGTTTATGAGATAATAGAAAAGTATAATTGTGATATTATAGGTGTTCAAGAAGTAACTAATAAAATGTATGAAGATATAACTTCAAATATAAAACATTATAGTATTGTGGGCAGTGCAAGAAGTAAAAAGTTTTTTTCAGAGAGAAATAATTTATTTATTCAAGAGAATCATAGCATTTTAAAGCATAGAACATTTTGGTTATCAAAGAGTCCAGATAAAGTAGGAAGTCAACTTTGGTATTCTTTATATCCTAGAATATGTACAACAGCAGTAGTAGAAACAAGAGAGGGTGAAAGAGTAAGGGTATATAATACACATTTAGATTGCCTTTTACCACAAGCTAGGGATTTTGGATTAAAGAAATTAGGGGAAATTGTTGAAAGAAATCGTAAGGAAGAAAAATTACCTGTAATTATAATGGGAGACTTTAATGCAACTCCAGATAGCAAAGTTATTAAGAAGTTTGCGTCAGGAGAATATAGTACAGATAGATTTGTAGCAGTCCAAGAAGTTAAGAAAGAGTTGTATAGTAAATCAACTATGAGTAGCTTTAAGGGAAAAGAAAAAGGGCTTCATATTGATTATATTTTTGTTAGTAAGGAGCTGGAAATAGTTGATGTTGACATTATTAAAGACAATATAAATGGAAAATACCCATCTGATCATTATCCCTTGATTGCAGATGTTAGAATGAAAAAATGCAAAAATTAGTATAATTAAAATGAAAGATAACTATAAAATTAGTTATCTTTTTTTAGTTAATTTAATGTTAACTATTTTTAAAATATGTAAATTATGTTGATGTATAAGTTAATAAGTGTTAAAAAAGCACATTGAATAAAAAGTTTGCTATATAATTCCCTTTGTAAGTAATTACAAGGGGGGGGAATATTAAAATGATAAAAAGAACTAAAAAAGTAATGGCAGCTTTAATGATTGCTGTAATGATGAGTACAACAAGTTATACTGTATTTGCTGCAGAAAATGATGGGTGGACTGAAGCACCTTATACTGAAGCAGCACAGGGCGGGAGTTGGGAAGCTTGGTGTGAAAAGTGGGAAACAATTAAAAATGATTGGACTCAATTATCAATAACACCAGGCAAAAATGCAACAGAATTAAATTTTGCTTGGTATTCTGAAAAAGAAGAAACTTTACCAAAAGTAAAAATAGGGAAAAGTGCAGATATGAGTAATTCTATTGAATTTGAAGGCACTCAAAGTAAAGCAGTAACTAATAAAGAAACTAATGTAGAATATGTATCAAATAAAGTAACTATAACAGGTTTAGAAGAGGAGGATACATATTACTATAGTTATGGAACAAATGGAAATTGGAGTAATCCTGTAGCAATTAACACTCAATCTACTGATAGTTTTAGTTTTTTCTTAGTTGGTGATCCACAAATAGGTTCATCGTTAAAAAATACTGCAACAGGTGAAATTGAAGCTATAGGGCAAGATAGATCAGTAAGAAATGATAGTTTTAACTGGAATAATACAATAAAAAAGGCATTATCTTTATCTCCTAATGCAAGTTTTATGATTTCAGCAGGAGATCAAATTTCAATAAGAGATAAAAAAGCTAATACTGAACAAGCTCTTGCTTATACAGAAAATGAAATTGAATATGCGGGATATTTAAGTCCAGAATCATTAAAATCATTACCAGTTGCGACAACATTAGGAAATCACGATGCTGTTAGTGGAAATTATTCTTATCATTTTAATAATCCTAATGCTAGTGATTTAGGATCTACCGTAGGGGGAGGAAATTACTATTATACATATGGTAATACTCTATTTATTATGTTAAATACTAATAATACAAATGCAGAAGAACATAAGCAGTTTATAGAACAAGCCGTTGCTGAATCAGGAGATGCAACTTGGAAGGTTGTGACGTTACACCAAGATATATATGGATCAGGGGAACATTCTAATGAGCCAGAAATTGCAGAATTAAGATATAAATTAGTTCCAATTTTTGAGGAAAATGATATTGATGTTGTTTTAACAGGGCATGATCATACTTATGCTAGATCTAAAATTTTAAAAGGGGGAGTAAAGGATGAAGGTACATTCTTAACAGATGATGAGTATGAAGAATTTTTTGATATAGAATTTGAAAGTGATTACACTGAATTAGTTGAAGATGAAAAGTATTTAAGCTATTTAGAAAGTATTGAAGACAAGAATGCTATAGAAACAGATTTAAGCGTAAGAGGAGAAAATATTTCAAATCCAGAAGGAATATTATATATAACTGCTAACTCAGCATCTGGTAGTAAGTATTACAACAATGTGCCAAGACAACAATCATATATTGCAAATAGATGGCAAGAAGATGTGCCAACATTTTCAACTATAAATGTTGATAATGTAAGCTTATCAATTAGCACATATAGAACAGATACTATGGAAAAAATTGATGAAACAGTTACTATTATTAAGTCAGTTGAATACGGAAATTTAGTAGAAAAAATTGAAGAAGCAGAGTCTAAGATTTCAGAAAAGGATATGTACACATCATCAACTTGGAGTGTATTTAAGGCCACCCTTTTAAATGCACAAAAAATAGTAGAAGATTCAAATATAAGTGAAGAAGTAATTTCACAAACTTATGGTAACTTAAAAGTGGCTATTGATCAACTTGTAGTAAGGGGAAATGTGAATGAATTAAACAATGAAATTACAGTTGCTGAAGAATTGATAAAAAATTCTGTAGTTGGAAATAAAGTTGGAGAATATCCACAAGAGGCTAAGGATACATTAATAAAAGTAATTAATGAGGCAAAGGAATTAATTTTATCTGATGATTCTAGTCAAATAGTTATAGATGACGCAGTTACAAAGTTAAAAGAAGCTATTAAACTATTTAAGGATAAGGTAATAGTTGAACAAACAATTGTAGGTGGAACAGGAAATAATGAAAACAATGGAAATACAAATAGTGGGAATGTAAATAATAGTACAACAAATAAACCAAGTAATAGTGTAAGTACTGGAGATAAATCTAGTATATTTGTTTATGGAATTTTAGCAGTAGCAACACTTGGAGTAGTAGCTTTAAACTTTAAAAAGAGAAAAGAAATAGTACAGTAATATGAGAATAGAGTTAGCTTAAAAAGTTCTTTTCTCTTTGAGTAAACTCTATATAATTTGGAGGAATAGTATGTTAACAGGTTTGTTAAAGAATATAAAGAAGATAAAAAACAGTATTATAGTTGTAAGTATTATTATATTATTTTTTATATTTCTATATTTTTTTAATAATATTGAAAAGGTAGAACTAATTAATCGTACTGGAACAAGTTATGAAAAAGCTGTTGTTGTAGAAATTATAGAAGATAACCTTCAAGAAGATGGGACAAGAATTGGTTATCAAAAGGTTAAATTAAAAATATTAAGTGGCAATTTAAAGGGAAATATATTAGATGGAACAAGTTTTGCAGGATACTTATATGGTGCAGATTGCACTATAGGAATGAAGGTTATAGCAAGTATAAGTGAATATGATGCTAATGCTTCAGTATCAGTATATAGCTATGATAGGTCTAATATTATTTACTTATTTGTAGGATTATTTTTACTTATGCTTTGGATTATAGGAGGGAAAAAGGGATTTAAATCAGCAATAGGATTAGTGTTTACTTTTATCTGTATAATATATCTGTTTTTACCTATGTTATATAGGGGATATTCTCCATTTTTATCAGCGGTAGTTGTAATAATATTAATAACAATAATCTCATTATATTTAATTGACGGAATAAGCAAAAAGTCAATTTCAGCAATTATTGGAACTATAATAGGGGTAATAATTTCAGGAGTATGTGCAGCTGGATTTGGAAATGTAGCTAAAATATCAGGGTATAATGTAGCAGAGGTTGAGGAGTTAGTGTTTATATCAAATAATACTAATCTAAAAGTTGGGGGAATATTATTTGCTGCTATACTTATTGCATCATTAGGAGCAGTTATGGATGTAAGTATGTCTATAGCATCAGCAATGACTGAGATATATAGTCATAATAATAATATAAGTAAAAAAGAACTTTTCAAATCAGGGATAAATGTTGGAAGAGATATGATGGGAACTATGTCAAATACATTAATATTAGCTTTTACTGGTGGTTCTATAAATACGTTGATTTTAAATTATGCATATGCATTAAAATATAACCAAATTATCAATATGTATCAAATTGGTATTGAAGTAATGCAAGGAGTTTCAGGAAGTATAGCTATAATATTATCTGTTCCATTGGTATCTATTATTTCATCTTATTTATTAACTTTTGAAAGAAAAAACTATCCTAAAAGTGAGATATGTTATGAAGATAAAATTTAAAAATATAATTAGTTTTATATTATTTATAATAATTATCATATGCCTTACAGTAATATTAAATAAAAATTATAAATATAATAAATCAATTAAAACATATCAAGAAATTAGGGCAATAATAAATAATTTAGAATATAATGATGAAGTTGAGATTAAAGATAAGAAGTTAGAAGAAATTAATCCAGAATATAAGTTTTGGCTTAATATACCTGATACAGTAATAGATTATCCAGTAGTACAGGGTACAGATAATGAATTTTATTTAAAAAATAATTTTTACAAGGAAGATGATGTAGGTGGGACCATTTTTATTGATTATGAAAATAATATTTTAAAAGATAAAAACTTAATTTTATATGGGCATAATATGAGAAATGGAAGCATGTTTTCTGATATAAATAAATTTAAAGAAAGGGAGTTCTTTGAAGAGGGAAAAATTATTATAAATAAAGATAATAAGAATTATTACTATGAAGTATTCTCCGTATTTGTAGAACAGAGCGAAAATATTATTTTGAAAAATAGTTTTTATAATAATGATGAGTTTAATGATTATATTAATAATTTAAAAGAAAAATCTATGTATAATAAGGAAAATAAAATTAAGGAAAATTCAAGTATAATTACATTATATACTTGCAGTTATGAGTTTGATGGAGCAAGAACTATAGTATCGGCTTCATTAGTAGATAAAGAGGACTAAACTAGTCCTCTTTTTATTTTCTTAAAAAATATAATTGTATTAGGAATTTATAAATAAATTATTAATTAGGTATTATTTTTCTTAGGTGAAATTTTGAACAAGTTGTTAATTTTTAATTAATAAAAATAAAATGAAAGACTAGAGGCTAGAAAAATCAACGGTTTCAAAAGAGCAAAATGAAAACAAAAGATAAGTTGAGGAAAATAAAGGAAAAGGGCTATGAATACGATATAAATACTGTTTTTAATTGAAATATAGGAAAAAAAATACAGAAAACTGAAATTGAAAAAATAGTTTAAAGAGTATAGAGTTTAGAGAAGAGAAGAATGGGGGGATAACAGGATGAAAAAAATATCACGGGCAATAGCCAAAAGTAGAATTTTTATTTTGATAGTAGCCATTATTTTATTAATACCATCTGCAATAGGATATTTTAATACAAAAGTTAATTATGATATCTTGAGTTATTTACCAAGTGATTTGGAAACAAGGAAAGCTCAAGCAATATTAAAAGATGATTTTGATTGTGGATCCTTAGCTATGTTAATAGTTGAAGGTATGGATAATAAAGATGTAGCTAAACTAAAGGAAAAAGTAAGTGGTGTTGATGGGGTATCTGAAGTTATATGGATAGATGATGCACTAGATATATCTGTGCCTAAAGAGATATTACCAGCTGAGATAAGAGATATTCTTTTTTCGGATGATTCAACACTTATGATTGTTAAGTTAACTGATACTGATGCAAGCCAATCTACTGAGAAAGCAATAGAAGAAATAAGAAGCATTACAGGTAAACAAGCATTTTTAAGTGGAATTGGTGGTGTAATAAAGGATACTAAAGACTTAGCTGATAAGGAGACACCTATTTATGTTTTAATAGCTGTTATATTATCAATTGTAATTTTAAGTTTAACTATGGAATCATTTATAATTCCAATTATATTTATGTTAAGTATAGGAATTGCAGTAATTTATAATATGGGTACAAATATTCTATTTGGAGAAATTTCGTATATAACAAAAGCTCTATCAGCTGTATTACAACTAGCAGTAACAATGGACTATTCAATTTTTTTACTTAATAGATATGATGAAGAAAGAATAAATCAACCCAATAAGACGGAAGCTATGGCAGTTGCAATAGAAAAAACCATGGCATCTATTGCGGGAAGTTCATTAACTACAATAGCTGGATTTTTAGCATTATGTATTATGGAATTAGGATTTGGAAAAGATATTGGGTTTGTAATGGCAAAAGGTGTTGTATTTGGCGTTATATGTACTATAACAGTATTACCAGCAATGATATTAACATTTGATAAGCTTATTCATAAGTATAAGCATAAAACTTTACTACCAAGTTTTAAGAAAAGTTCAGTATTTGTAATAAAGCATCATAAATTATTTGTTATTATTGGAGCCATTGCCTTGATACCAGCTATTATAGGAAATAATAATACAAAGGTCTATTATAATCTAGATGAATCACTACCAAAGGATTTACCTTCTATTATAGCTAATAATAAATTAAAGTCAGAGTATAATATGATGTCAACTAATATAATTTTGGTGAGAGATGATTTAGAAGGTTATAAAATTGATCAAATGATTGATGAATTAAAGGCTGTTGAAGGCGTAACTTCAGTAGTAGGTTTAGAGGATATATTGGGTCAAAGAATTCCTCAAACTTTTATACCAAATGATTTATTAGAAAAAATAAAAAGTGGTGGATATGAAGAAATAATGCTTAATTCAGAATATAAGGCGGCATCAAATGAGGTAGGAGTTCAATTAAAAGAAATAAATAATATTGTTAAAAAGTATGATGAAAATGGCTTAGTAGGTGGTGAAGCACCATTAACAGAAGATTTAATTACAATAGCAGATAGTGATTTTAATAAGGTTAGTGTAGCGTCAATTTTAGCTATATTTATAATAATATTATTTGTATTTAAATCAGCCATAATTCCTATATTGCTAGTTTTAGCAATTGAATTAGCTATTTTTATAAACTTAGGAATTCCTTTCTATATGGGTACAAGTATTCCATTTATATCATCAATAGTAATAGGAACTATTCAATTAGGAGCAACAGTAGATTATGCAATATTGCTAACATCTAGATTTAAAGAAGAGCTAGCTTTAAATTGTGATAAGAAAAAAGCAATGACAATAGCATTACAAAGTTCATCAAGATCAATTGTGACTAGTGCATTAACTTTTTTTGGAGCAACTGCAGGTGTAGGAATTATATCGGATATGGAAATGATAAGTTCCTTATGTACTTTAATGGCTAGAGGAGCAATTATAAGTATGTTCGTAATACTATTTGTATTGCCAGGAATATTATTACTTTGTGAAAAGTTAATAGTTAAAACAAGTAAAACTTTTGTTGAATGTGTTGAGGGAGGAAAAGAAATATGAGAAAAGGAATATCAAAAAGATTAGCATGTTTAGTTGCATTAATAACAGTTACAACTAATTCTGCAGCTTTTGCTCAAGATATTAAAAAAGATGAAACTGTATATGTAATATTAGATGAAAATGGAAATCCAACAGAACAAATAGTTAGTGATTGGATTAAGGGAAGTGAAACTTTAGGAGGATTTACAGATAAGTCAACATTAACAGATGTTAAAAATGTAAAAGGTGATGAGGAGCCAACTAAAAATGGGGAAAATTTAAGTTGGAATATAAATTCAAATGAACTTTATTACCAAGGTAAGAGTAGTAATAAGCTACCAATAACTATTTCAGTTAATTATGAATTTAATGGTAAGAAAGTAGATCCTAATGATGTTTTAGGAGAAAGTGGTAAATTTAAAATTTCAGTTAATATTAAGAATAATGAAAGTAAAACAGTTTTTATCAATGGAGAAAAAAGAACAATATATTTACCATTATTAACAGCAACCGAATTTACTTTGTCTAATAGTAATTTTAAGAATGTAGAAATTACTTCAGGTAAAGTTATAAATGATGGAAATAATTCATTAGTAACTTTTGTTACTATACCAGGACTTAAAGAATCATTGAATTTAGGAGATTTGTTAGATGATTTATTAGGAAGTAGTAGTATTGATTTAGAAGATTCATTTGAAATTACAGGAGAAACAGAGAAGTTTGAAATACCTGCAATAATGGTACTTGCAACTACTTCTAGTGAAGATATAGATGAAATAGAAGGAGTAGATAAGGTTGATGACTTAAAAACTGCATTAAATGACTTGCAAAAGGGGGGAGAGGATTTATTAAGTGGATCTAAGGAGCTATTAAATGGTCAAACTGAATTAGCAAGTAATTATTCTATATTTGATTCAGGGGTAGGTACTCTAAATAGTGGTGCAATTGAATTAAAAAATGGTATAAATACATTAAATGAGAATGTTCCAACATTGGTAAATGGTGCTAACTCGTTGAATAGCGGAGCTAGTGAATTAAATGCCAAGTATTCACTATTTGATACAGGTGTATCAAGTTTGGCATCCGGTGCAGGAACTTTAAATGATGGAATTAATAAGTTAAATGGAAGTGTCCCAACATTAATAAACGGTGTGAATTCATTAAACAATGGAGCTAGTGAATTAAATGCCAAGTATTCACTATTTGATACAGGGATATCAAATTTATCGTTAGGAGCAGAAACTTTAAGTGAGGGAGTTGCTACATTAAATTCAAAGGCTCCAGAGTTAAATTCTGGTGCAAATGAGATAGATACTGGTGTAACCAAATTAAATGAAAAGTATGTAGAATTTGATGATGGAGTAAAAAAAGTATATTCGGGAGCACAAGATTTAAATAATGGAGTAAAAGAATTAAGTAGTAAGGCACCTATATTAATTAAAGGAATAAATGATATAAATGAAGGTCTTGCTAATATAGAATCACAAAGAGAAATATTTTTTGGGGGAGTAAGCAGTTTTGTAGATGGAGCAAATGAAATTGAGAAAAAATATGAAGAGATAGATGGAGGAATAAAAAATGCGTTATCTGGAGCAGAAGAATTAAGTAACGGACTTTCAGGTGGAGTTTCAGGGATTGATACAGTTATAAATTCAACAGCACAGTTAGATGCACTTACAGCACAGTTAGATAATATTGCGGCAAGCTTAGCAGAAAGTAATCCAGACCTTGCAGAACAGTTAGTTGCTATAAGTTCAAATATAAGTAATGTATCATCAGAACAAAATTCAGGATTAGTACAAATTAAAAGAGGAATTGAGCCTGCGGCACAGGGAGCAGAAAACTTAAAAGATGGATTACAAAATCTTTCAGACGGCTCAAATCAATTAGTTAGTACTTTTCAAGGGATGGTGGATACTGGATCAAAATTGCCAGCTGGAGCAGAGTCTATATCACAAGGTTTAAAATCACTTTATGATGGAAGTAGCCAATTAGCTGGAAGTACAGGAGAGTTGGAAAAGGGAATTTCAGCATTATTAGATGGTAGTAATAGGCTTGCAACTGGAACTAATAATTTAAATAATGGATCAACACAAATAAGTGATGCAATGGGGCAACTTTCTGTAGGTAGTAGTGAATTAGCAAAAGGAACAGGATCTTTATTAGAAGGTACAAATGCTTTAGAAGAAGGAAGTAATGTATTAGTAAGTGGAGCAAAGGAATTAAATACTAACTCTAAATTAATAAGTTCAGGAATAGGAATATTATATGATGGAACAAATCAATTATCAGATGGTGCAAAGACATTAGCTGATGGAGCTAATGCTTTAGCAAGTGGTAGTAATTCATTATTAACTGGTGCAAATGAGTTAAATAGTAACTCTAAATTAATAAAATCAGGAATAGGAACATTATATAATGGAACAAGCCAATTATCAGAAGGAGGAAAGACATTAGCTAATGGGGTTAGTTCTTTAGCGAAAGGTGGAAAAACATTAGCAGATGGTACGTTAACATTAAAAGATAATTCTAAAAAGATATTAGATGGAACTGAAAAGCTTAAGAGTGGGACACAATCACTATATGATGGTGTTGATAAACTAAAATATGAAGGGTTAGACAAGATTAATGAAGAAGGAAGTAATGCCTTAGATAGCATTGATGGATTTAGTGCGGTTAAGGATGAATTAGTTCAAATGTCAAAGGATTATGGTGTATATTCAGGTTTATCAAATGATATGACAGGCTCTGTTAAATTTATAATGAGAAGTGATGCAGTGGAAAGTATTAATAGTAAAAATGATACTAATAAAATAGATTTAGAAGAAAATAAAAAAACTACGGATTCAGATAGTAGTAATAAATCATTATTTGAAAAAATTAAGGATATATTCAAATAAAAATAATAGGAGTAGTGCAATTAAGCATGCTCCTATTATTTTATAATGATATAATAATTTATATTAATAATTATTATAAGAAAGGTCTATGTTATTATGAGTTTTAGTTATTATGATAGTAAGCTAGGAAAAATTAAAATTGAAGTAGAAGATAAATATATAATTGGAGTTAATTTTGTTAGTGATGTTAATTTACTAATGGATGAAATAAATAATGAAAATGAAAAAAAAATAATAATTAAATGTAAGAAGCAATTAGAAGAATATTTTAATGGAGAAAGAAAGAATTTTGAATTGGAGATTAAATTTATAAAGGGAACAAACTTTCAAAAAAGTGTTTGGAATGAATTGTGCAAAATTAAATTTGGAGAAACTGTTTCTTATAAGGAGATTGCTGAAAGAATAGGAAAAACAAATGCATATAGAGCAGTAGGTGGAGCAAATAATAAGAATCCAATTGCAATTATTGTACCATGTCATAGAGTTATTGGAAAAAATGGATCAATGGTAGGTTATGCAGATGGAATAGATAAAAAAGAATTTTTATTAAAATTAGAAAGAAAATAATTTAAGCTATAATTGAAAAAGCTAACTAATTTAAATTTTTAAATTAGTTAGCTTCTATATTTTAATTTGATAATTCTTCAAGTTTATTAAGCAAGCATTTATTATTATAACTTACTAAAAAAGTAAAAATACTACTAGCAAATAGAATAGTTGTTCCAGGACTTACTTCAAATAAAATCATACAGAATAAAAGTATCAATATATTTGATATAGTTATAAGAGGTCGAGTAACTGCAAGTATTAATGAGTTTTTTATCAAATCATAGCTCTTTAGTGAAAATCTACTTATTAATAAATAAATGTATGGTGTTGTTAATAATAATATAATAAATAATGTTATAAACATACAATTAAATAATAAGCTAAATTGATATTGTGTAAAGAATCTAATGTTTATTGATAAAATAAATATTATAAATAGCTCACCGCACCATAATAAAATAGATTGTTTTATATTTAGTTTTAGTCCCATATATATGTCATAAAATAGATTTAAATCTTTATATTTAATTATTTTATTCATACAGTAGAATAAAACAGTTATTGAAGGCATTAATGGAATTGTACAAACTAAAAATAAAGGTAAGTAAGTTACAACTTTATCTAAGCCAATAAATAGAAAAAATAATACTAATGGTATATTAAAAATTAGAAAAAATATATTTAAGCAAAAAAACCAAAATATATAATTAAAAAAGTCTAGTATTTTTTGAAGATTAAACGTATTCATAAAGCTCACATCCTTTGGTGTTTTTATAAGACAATTATATTTTAATAAAGGAGTTATATAAAGTAAATTGTTGATAAAAGTGAAATATTTAAATAAAATATATAATTTTTCCATTAGAAAAACTTTCAAAAATTATACATATATGGTTTAATATTTATAGAATAACTTAAAGAAAAAATATAGGCATGGGTAAACTTATGAGATTAAAAAATGGAACAATGTATAAAAAAATAATTATAATTTATACAAGTATATTGGTTATAGTAATATTAATTTTAGATGCATTCTTTGCGGGAAAGGTATTAAATAATATACGGGAAAGTCAATTATATATAAATGATAAGGTTATTTATGATATTAATGAAGAACTTATAAATATTAATAATGCAGTAACTATAGCAACCACAAATATGTATAGGGATAATGATATAATTACAGATATTATAGATTTTTTAAACTTTGATAATTTAAGTTATCTAAAAAATAAATTAGATAACTATGCTATGAGCAGTGATAGTATTTATAAGGGAGTAGAGTATTTTGTAGAAGGATGTATAAATTTAAATCCCAATTTAGAAAAAATAGAGTTTGTTAGTTATAGTAGAAATGAGGTTACATCTTTTAATAGAGACAAGAAGACAAGATATGAAAAGATCACAGAGGATTCAATTGAAGAGAGATATAAATATAAAAATACTTCGAAAGATACAAATTATATTTATAATATTAGAGAAATTAATAATCCATTAACATATAAAAATGAAGGTGAAATAGTATTTGTATTTAATTTAGATTTTATAAGTAAAATTTTAGAAAAATATGATAATAAGTATGAGGCTTTAATTTTAAATAAAAATGGATTTTGTATTTATGATTCAACTGAAAAATATACAAATTCTAAATATCCATATATAGATGGGTTGATAATAGGAAAAAATCAATTTTATTTAGATGAGAATTATAGCATTAATTCAATATATAATAATCTAGATTTAATAACTATTGGAAGAGTTAAGAAAACGAATACAATAAAACTGCCTATATCATTTCATATATCCGTATTTTTTATAGATGTAATTGTATTTGTTATTGCAGAAATTTTCTTTTACTTTAAGATTAAAAATATTAGTGATAGAATGAATAAACTTTTATTGGCTATGGATAAGGTTAAACAAGGTGATGTAAATGTTGTAATTCCAGTAGGAAAAGAAGTTGATGAAATAAATATTATTTCAAAGCATTTTAATGAGATGTGTACTCAATTAAATGATTATATAGAAAAAAGTTATGTATATGAATTAAATGAAAAAAAAGCAGAAGTAAATCAGAAAAAAGCTGAACTTATGGCGTTACAAAGTCAAATAAATCCTCATTTTTTGTATAATACGCTAGAATCAATAAGAATGAAAGCTATATGCAATGGGGATAGAGAAATTGGGAAGATGCTTTATATTTTAGCATTCTTATTTAGAAGTCAATTAAAGGATAAGGATATAATATCTATTAAAAATGAAATAGAATATTGTGAAAAATATTTAGAAATTTTTAAATTTAGATATGAAGATAAGTTTGAATTTAATATAAATTGCCCTAAAGAAATTTTAGATAATCAAATAATAAAATTTACAATTCAACCATTGATAGAAAATTATTTTGTCCATGGAATTAGATTAGAGGATAATGACAACAAACTTACCATTTCGATTGAAGAAGTGAATGATAAAGTTGTAATATATATTGAAGATAATGGAAGAGGGATAGAGGATGAGAAATTATTACAAATGAATAAAATGTTAACTGATAAATATGGGACAGGCCAGTCTATAGGAATTACAAATGCAAATGAAAGAATAAGAATTCTATATGGTAAAGAATATGGTATTAAAATTGAAAAAGCAGTAAAAAAAGGGTTGAAAATTATAGTAACAATACCAAGCAGAAAGGTTGATTAGAATGTATAAGGTTATGTTGGTTGATGATGAAAAGTTAATTTTACAAGGAGTATTAAATATAGTAGATTGGGATAAACTTGGATTAAAGATTACGCACATGGCTCAAAATGGAAAAGAAGCATTAGAAAAATATGATGAGGAGCCTGTAGATATAATAATTACAGATATTAATATGCCTGTTATAAATGGATTGGAGCTTATTAAAAGAATTAAAGAAAAAAATAAAAAGGTAAAGTTTGTTGTATTAAGTGGATATGATGACTTTTCTTATGCACAAACAGCAATGAAGTATGGAATAGAAAATTATATATTAAAACCTATAAATGAGGAAGAATTAGAAGAAGCATTAATAGATATTAATAAAAAAATAGCAGCTAATAAGGAAAAAGAAAATAAATTATTAGAAAAAAATAATACATTCATGAAAATATTAAATGGAAATGCTGCCAAAGAAGTTTTAGAGGAAATAAGTGATATTATAAATATAGAATTAAAAGATAGATGTTATACAGTAACTAATATATTATTTAATAAAAAGAACCATAGAAGAAAATCTGACATTAATGAATTAATTAATGAAAATACATATGATAGGTATGAAATATTATATAGATTTAATGGAGATATTATATTAATTAATTCATGGGAAAATAATATCAACATAGAAGATATAAGAAAATATTATGGAAAGATATTAGACTCGTTAATAACTAATATTGGGGAAACATTTATTGCTGTAGGAGATATTGTATATAATATAAATGATTTGCAAAAGAGCTATAATATATCAAATAATATAAAGAAAAATATACTAACAGACGGATATAATAAATGTTTATATAGCAATGATATAGATAATATATCAGGGGCAAGTTTTAATTTGAATAAAGAGTTAGAAGTACTAAATAAAATTATAATAGAAAAGAGCACTGATGACGTAAGATCTTATATTGATGAATTATTTAGAAGTAATACTTTTTCTCCACAGGAAATTTATGATTTAGCAATAAAAACTATATTATTAGCAGATAAAATTGCAGATGATTTTAAAATTGATAAGGAGATTAAAGAGGAAAGTATAAGTAATACAATAATTAATATTTATAATGCTAGTAGTATTTCTGATATTATTACATATATAGATAAGCAAATTATTGATTTATCGAATATGATGAAGAATAATTCTGTTAAATATACTCCGATAATTCAGCAAGTAGTAAATTATATTAATAAAAATTACTATGAAGAATTAAGTTTGAAAACTTTATCTCAAAAATATAAGATAAATAGTTCTTATTTAGGACAATTATTTGCAAAAGAAGTTGGATATTCATTTTCAGAGTATTTAAATAAAGTAAAAAATATGAAGGCTAAGGATTTAATTTTAAATACAAATATGAAGATAAATGATATAGCAAAAGAGGTGGGGTACTTAGATACAAGCTATTTCTATAGAAAGTTTAAAAATTTTTATGGGGTATCTCCAGCAACGTTACGAGAGTTTAAAAATTATTAAATAAATAATTAAATGCAGATAGTATACGATATTAATAAATTGTATGCTATCTGCATTTTTTTCAATTTGTACACTAAATCTAAATTTATTCAACTATAAGTACAACAAGCAAATATGGTATATTTTACTTAGATAAACGATTACAAAAAAGGGGAGGAATTTATATGAAAAAAGCAAAAGGCTCAGAGCTTGTTATAAAAAAGAGCAAATGGAAAACATTAAAGGAGAATAGAGAACTTTTAGGATTAACCATTCCAGGAACAATTTGGTTTCTAATCTTTGCATATCTACCTATGGTAGGGGTTGTAATAGCATTTAAGGATTGGAGAATTCAAGGTGGATTTATAGAAAGTTTAGTTAATAGTAAATGGGTTGGATTAGCTAATTTTAAATTTTTATTTCAAAGTAGTGACGCTTGGTTAATTACTAAAAATACTGTTTTATATAATATTACTTTTATAATACTAGGAATAGTAATTCCAGTTTCATTAGCAATATTACTTAGAGAGCTTTTTAATAAGAAGTTATCTAAATTTTATCAAACAGCAATGTTTTTACCATATTTCTTATCTTGGGTTGTTGTAAGTTATTGCTTATATGCATTCTTAAGTCCAACGCAAGGCTATGTAAACAATTTACTAGCTTCTTTTGGTCAAGAAGGTGTCTCTTGGTATACAGAAACAAAAGTTTGGCCATTTATACTTATATTTATGAGTCAATGGAAATCAATAGGATATGGAACAGTAATATATTTAGCATCTATATGCGGAATAGATAAATCATATTATGAAGCAGCAATGATTGATGGGGCTACGAAGTGGCAACAAATTAAAAATATAACAATACCACTATTAAAACCAGTTTTAATAATAATGTTTATTACAGCTGTAGGTGGTGCATTCAAATCAGACTTTGGATTATTCTATCAATTACCTAAGGATTCAGGAGCGTTATATTCTGTAACAAATGTTATTGATACTTATGTTTATAGAGCACTTATGAATCTTGGAAATATTGGAATGAGTACAGCAGCAGGTTTATATCAATCTGTGGTGGGATTAATTTTAATATTAGTTACTAATGGAATTGTAAGAAAAGTAGATAATGAAAACGCATTTTTCTAAAAAATATAGGTGGTGAGATTAATGGAATCAATTAAGATAGAACAACAAAAAGAAAGTAAGACAAAATCATTTAAAAAGAAAATGTCAGATAGAAGAAAATCAAAAAAGCAAGAACAAGAGGATACAGTTAGTAGATTTAATAGAGTTTCAAAACCAACAAACTTTATATTAAATATAATATTTGCGCTTATATCTGCAGCATGTATTGTACCATTTATATTTGTTTTAATAATATCATTTACAAGTGAAAACTATATAAAAACTAATGGTTATTCATTTTTCCCAAAAGAGTGGAGTTTTGAAGCTTATGAATATATATTTTCATCAAGTGCTTCTATAATAAATTCATATGGTGTTACAATTCTTGTTACAGTAACGGGAACAGTACTTGGGGTTTTAGTAATGGCAATGTTTGCTTATGCAATATCTAGAAGAAGTTTTGCATATAGAGGTTTTTTTACAAAGTTAATATTTATTCCTATGTTATTCTCAGGTGGTATGGTTTCGAGTTACTTAGTTATAACAAAATTTTTAGGTTTAAAAAATAGTTTATTAGCTCTTATATTACCGATATGTGTTAGTTCATTTAATATAATTATTTTAAGAACATTCTTTAAAACTTCAGTTCCTGAAGCTGTATTAGAATCAGCTAAAATAGATGGAGCATCTGAGTGGAGGACATTCTTGAAAATCGTACTACCAATTTCAATACCTGGTATTGCAACAATTTCCCTATTCTTAGCATTAGGATATTGGAATGACTGGTTTAATGCAATGTTATATATAGATGAAAGTTCATTAATGCCATTACAGTATATTCTTATAAGAATTGAAAAATCAGTAGAATTCTTAGCTACTAACGCATCTGCATTAGGATCAAATACAACATCTATTGCTGCAACATTACCAAAAGAAACTTCTAAAATGGCTATAGTTGTTATTTCAACATTACCAATTATAATAACTTATCCATTCTTCCAAAGATATTTTGTAAGTGGATTAACAATTGGAGCAGTTAAGGAATAATAAATATTGATTTATAGAAAGTTTATAATAAAAAAATAGTACAATAAAAAAGTTGTTTAAGGGGTGTAATATGCATTACTTATTGGAGAGGCTAGAAAAAATATGTAGGGAAATAGATAAAAATATATATAGACAAGTTATAAAAATAGATGATTTTAGATTTGTAGAAGGTAAATATGACACCTTAGAAATTGCAAATGAGATACCAACAGAAAATTGGAATGAATTTCAAGAGGGACAACTATGGGGTGGAATGGATAAGCATGGATGGTTTAAGTGCTCTATAGAAGTTCCAGAAAGTTTTAAAGGGAAAACCGTTGCATTAAACTTTTATACTTATGCAGAAAATTGGGATAATGTTATTAATCCACAATTTATATTATTTGTAAATGGAGAAAAACTTCAAGGATTAGATGTAAATCATCAAGAATTTATATTAACTCATGATGCAGTTCCAGGTACGAAATATGAAATAGATTTACATGCATATGCAGGTAGAGTTTTTGATAGAAAAGTGACATTAGGTGGAAAATTAGTAGTAGTAGATGAAGAAGCTAGAAAACTATATTTCAACTTAAAAGTTCCAATAGATGTATGTAAGCAGCTTGACAAAGATGATAAAAAAAGAATAGATATGATTAGAGTATTAAATGATTCTATAAATTTAATAGATTTTAGAATACCTAAATCTAAAGAATATGACGAAAGTTTAATACGAGCAAATAAATATTTAGAAGAAAAGTTTTATGGAGAATTATGCGGTCATAGTGAGTCAATAGCTACTTGTGTGGGACATACACACATAGATGTTGCTTGGCTATGGACTGTAGCTCAAACAAGAGAAAAGGTTGCAAGAAGTTTTTCAACTGTTTTAAAACTTATGGAAGAGTATCCAGAGTATATTTTTATGTCTTCACAACCACAATTATATAAGTTTTTAAAAGAAGATCATCCAGACTTATATGAGAAGGTTAAAGGGAAGATTAAAGAAGGTGTCTGGGAGCCAGAAGGTTCTATGTGGCTGGAAGCAGATTGTAATGTAACTTCGGGTGAATCATTAATAAGACAAATATTACATGGAAAGAGATTCTTTAAGGAAGAATTTAATGTAGAAAATGAAATATTATGGTTACCAGATGTATTTGGATATTCTGCAGCATTACCACAAATCTTAAAGAAGTCAGGAATAAAATATTTTATGACAACTAAGATTTCTTGGAATCAATTTAATAAAATCCCCAATGATACCTTTATGTGGGAAGGGATTGATGGAAGTGAAGTATTAACACACTTTATAAGTACATCATTACCAGAACAAAGTAGAGATTCATTCTTTACAACTTATAATGGACAGATTAGACCAGATGCTATTATGGGTGCATGGAGAAGATATCAAAATAAGGATATTAATAATGATGTTTTAGTTTCATTTGGATGGGGAGACGGTGGTGGTGGTGCCACATTAGAAATGCTTGAAACTGGAAGAAGGCTTGCTAAGGGTATACCGGGAGCCCCAAGAGTTCAAATGGGAACTTCTTTAGATTATTTCAAAAGATTAGAAGAAAAAATGGATAAAGCTAAAAATAAACCAAGATGGATTGGAGAGTTATATCTTGAATATCATAGAGGTACTTACACATCAATGGCTCGAAATAAGAGAGATAATAGAAGATGTGAAAATATCTATACTGCAGCAGAAAAAATTAATTCTTTAGCAACGATAGAAGGTGCAAGATATCCAGAAAATGAGATAAGAAACTCATGGGAAAAGATATTATTAAATCAATTCCATGATATAATACCAGGTTCATCTATAAAAGATGTATATGATGTTACAGATGTTGAATATAAGGAGTTATTGAAAACAGGAGAAGAGCTAGTTGATAATGGTATTAATTATATATCTTCCAATATAAGCTTAGATAAGAAAAGTGTAGTAGTCTTTAACTCTTTAGGCTTTGAAAGATCGGATATAGCTACATTTGAAATTCCTGAAAATATAAATAATGTAGGATTAATAGATGAAGATGGAAAATCAATTATTTGTCAAAAAATTGATAAAAATAAAGCTATTTTCTTTGCTGAAAATATACCAGCTAATGGGTATAAAACTTTTGAATTAGTTGAGAGTACAGTAGAGTTAAGAGATAATATTATTATTTTAAATAAAGAATTAGGAGAAAATAATTTTATAAAAATAGGATTTGATTCTAAGGGTCAAATTAAATCTATAATAGATAAAAAGACAAATAGAGAAGTATTAAAAGAAGGTGCTATTGCAAATCAAATACAGG
Organism: Clostridium sp. D53t1_180928_C8; assembly: GCF_015667795.1. Taxonomy (GTDB): domain Bacteria; phylum Bacillota; class Clostridia; order Clostridiales; family Clostridiaceae; genus Clostridium. The sequence continues at coordinate 103,620 of NZ_JADPEL010000006.1, read as the reverse complement.
CATTTGAAGATAAGCCTATGTGTTTTGATAACTGGGATATTGATATATACTATAAAGAGAAAATGTGGATAGTAGATGATATTCAAAGTATAAATGTTGTTGAGAGAGGTCCAGTAAGAAGTACTTTAAGAGTTGAAAGAAAATTCTTAAATTCAAAAATAATACAAAATATTTATATTTATAATGATATTCCTAGAATAGATTTTGATTCCTATATAGATTGGAAGGAACATGATATTGTATTAAAAACAGCTTTTCCAGTTGATATACACACTAATGAGGCAACTTATGAAATTCAATATGGTAATATAACAAGGCCTACACATGAAAATACATCGTGGGAATTAGCACAGTTTGAATCTGTTGGCCATAAATGGGTTGATATATCAGAAGGTGATTTTGGGATATCGATGTTAAATAATTGTAAGTATGGATATGATATAAAAAATGGAAATATGAGATTAACTATGCTTAAATCAGGAACAGATCCAAATCCAATGGCTGATCAAGAAGAACATAGATTTACTTATTCTATATATGTACATGAAGGAACTTGGAAGGAGGCTAAAACTACACAATTAGCATATGGATTAAATACTGAGTTATTTACAAAGGTTGAAGGGCCACATAGTGGAGTATTAGATAAAAAAATAAGTTTTGTAAATGTAGATAAAGAGAATGTAATGATTGAAGTTATTAAAAAAGCTGAAGATAGTAATGAAACTATAATAAGACTATACGAATTTGAAAATAAACGTACAAATTGCAAATTAGAATTTATGAGAGAATTAGAGTACGTATATGAATGTGATATGTTAGAAAATAATGAAAAGAAATTAGTAAGTAATGATAAGGAAGTTAGTTTTACTATAAAACCTTATGAAATAAAAACATTTAAAGTGCAATTAAGATAAAAAATATATATATTATTAAAAATAGCAAAGGATGATGTATATTATACAATATCCTTTGTTATTTTTTATTGACTATGTTAGACTAATTTGTTTATTCAATGAAACTATCTATAGTTTTTTCTACTTCTTTAGAACTATAGCCTATTAGTAAAAATAATGATATACCCATAAGTAAAATGATTTTAATGAAATTTTTCATTTATATGCCCCCGTTATTATATTTGATTATAGTATTTCTCTATATAGTTAAATAATTCTCTTAATTGATATTCATTAAGTGAATTTATATACTAAGAAAATTAATATTGGTGATATTTATGGAAGTTTGTAAAAGGGTGAATTAGGTACTTGGAGTATTTGAAATGGGGATTTGAATCATAAGTTCCTATTAGTATAACTAAAATTATAAGCATATTGTATAATATGGAATATTGTATATATATTGGTTATGTTCTAGAAGTATGATAAAATGGTGTTCGCGGAGATGATAGCATATTTATATTTAATTATGATTATTTTACAGTCATTGAAATATTGTAATGATATATATGTAAGTGGAATTATAATTTTTTTCAATCAGAGTGGAGTTTTTATCATTAACTTAAGTAGGTTAGATCAGAGGGGAGAAATTTATTAGGAGAATTTAATAAATACCAAATTCAATAAAAAAATTATAAGGTGAAAATATTCAAATAACGTATAGAATTTATCAACTAAATATAGAAAATATACAATATGAAAATCCTGTGAGGGAAGTTATAATAAAAATGTAAACAATATCAAAGAGATGTTGTAAATAATATAAAAAGTGTTGAGAAATATAGGGGAGGAAAAACATATGAAATTTAAAAAGATAGTATCACTAGCTACATGTGTAGCAACTGTCTCAACTATGTTAGTTGGATGTGGAAGTAACTCAGGAGATAGTAGTACAGCTACATCAGGTGGTAAGGATGATAAGCCTACAGAATTAGTTTGGTATTGTATAGGAAATGAGCCAAATGATTTAACAGATGTTCAAGCAAAAATAAATGAATATTTACTTGAAAAAATGAATACAACAGTTAATATGAAATTCTCAGGATTTGGGGATTACAGTCAAAAAATATCTATGGTTATTAATTCAGGAGAAGATTATGATATAGCATTTACTTGTTCTTGGGCAGGTGATTATATTGGAAATTCAAGAAAGGGTGCATTCTTAGATTTAAGTGAATATTTAGATACAACTTTAAAAGAAACATATGAAGCGGTTGATAAAAGATTCTGGGATGGTGCTGAAATAGATGGTAAAATTTATGCGGTTCCTACTCAAAAAGAAATTGCAGCTGCACCAATGTGGAGATTTACTAAGGAATATGTAGATAAATATAACATTCCTTACAAAGATATACACACATTAGAAGATTTAGAACCATGGTTAAAGCTTATAAAGGAAAACGAACCAGATGTAGTTCCGCTTTATATAGCTAAAGGAACACGTACACCACAATTATTTGATGAAATTGTAGAACCAGTTGGGGTTGATTTTGATGATAAATCATTAACAGTTAAAAATCTATATGAAACTGAGTTCCTTAAGAGTCAACTTGAAATTATGAGAAGGTTCTTTGAATTAGGATATATAAATGGGGATGCTGCTACAACTGATGGTGATGAATCAGTTAAAAGGTTCGTAGATAAGGCTGATGGACAACCTTATGCTGATAGATTATGGTCTGAAAACTTAAAATATGAAGTTGTTACTTCAAATGTTACTGATGCATATATTACAAATGGTTCAACTACTGGTTCAATGATGGCTGTTTCTGCAAACTCTAAGAATAAAGAAAAAGCTGTTGAGTTCTTAAACTTATTAAATACTGATGAATACTTAAAGAACTTAGTTGTTTATGGAATCGAAGGTGTTCATTACGAAAAAGTAGGAGATAAGACAATCAAATATACAGAAAAACATGCAGATTACGATATTGCTCATTTTGCTTTTGGTAACTTATTCATTAACTATGTTCTTGAAGGAGAACCAGAAACTAAATGGGATGAATTCCAAACATTTAATGATGAATCTATAGCTTCAGCAGCTTTAGGATTTAAATTTGATACATCAAATGTTACTAACGAATTAGCGGCTATTAGTAATGTTTTAAGTGAATTTAAGTTCGCATTATATAGTGGTTCTGTTGATATTGATGAATATTTAGAGAAAATGAACACAAAATTAAAGGAACAAGGATTACAAAAAGTTATTGATGAAATGCAAACTCAAATTGATGCATGGAAAGCTGAAAACTAATATAATCTTGTAAATATGAGCTCTTTCAAAAGAAACTTAATCTAAGTTATTTTGAAGGGCTCTTTTTTTATCAAGTCTATTAAATACATAAAAAGTTAAAAGGAGTTATTAATATGAAAACTATAAGTAGTTTTCATAAAGATATAAAAGAGTTAATAAGCAGTATGTCTATTAAAGAAAAGGTTGGATAATTAAATTAAAGATTATATGCATGGGAATTATATAAGAGAACAAAAAATGGATATGAATTAGCTGATATATTTAAAAATGAAGTTAAAAAATGGGGAGGAATAAGAGCAGTTTATGGAGTTTTTAGGATAGAGCCGTGGTCTAAAGTAAGATTTGAAAATGGAATATCAAAAGAAGATGGTATTATAGTTGTTAAGGTAGCTGAAATAGAACTATAGAAGCTGGTGAATTAAATATCTTAGTAGTATGTAGTTCATAAAGTATATAGAAAAAATCGTTATTAATAAAAGAACAAGTAAACAATTACAAAAGTGAAAAAAGTTCAATAAATATAAAATTTATCAACTATAAAGAAAATATTCAGTATGGTATTCTTAACTCAAAGAAAGATTTAAATATAAATCTTATAAAAATATTATTTTTAATAAAGGATGAGAATTATGCGTTATATATTAGAAAGAGTTAAAAAAATAGCAACAGACATTAAGGATAATGTATATACTAACAAATTAGAAATAAAAGATTTTCAATATAAGGAAGGGAATTTTTTAGGGATAGAAGCAATAAATAGTGATACTAGTGAATGGATAAATTTTAATTCTGATAAAGATAATTGGGGAGGAACTGATGATAGACATTTTTGGTTTAGAACTTCAGTAACAGTACCACAAGAATTTGAAGGACAAGTTTTAGCTTTAGATATATATGCTTTTGAAGAAGGATGGGATGCTGTTAATCCACAATTTATTCTATATGTTAATGGTGAGCATATACAAGGATTAGATATAAATCATAGAGAAGTTATTTTAACTAATAATGCAAAAGCTGGAGATGTATATGAAATAGATTTACATTCTTACACAGGTAGAACTTGGGATAAGAGACTTACTTTAAATGCAAGCTTAGTAACTATAGATTTAGCAGCAAGAGATTTATATTTTAATTTACAAGTACCAGTATGGAGTTGTGAAAAAATAGATGAAGATGATAAAAGAAGAATAGATATGCTTTTGGTATTAAATGATGCTATAAACTTATTGGATTTAAGAAAAGTATTTTCAAAAGAATACAATGAGAGTATAAAAAAAGCAAATGAATTCTTAGAAGTTGAATTTTATGAAAAGTTATGTGGACATGAAGATTATGTAGCTACTTGTGTAGGGCATACTCATATAGATGTAGCTTGGTGGTGGACTGTAGCACAAACAAGGGAAAAAGTTGGAAGAAGTTTTTCTACGGTTCTTAAGTTAATGGATCAATATCCAGAATATATATTTATGTCTTCACAACCTCAATTATATAAATTTATAAAAGAGGATTACCCTGATATATATGAAAAAATAAAGGAAAAAGTTAAGGAAGGTGTTTGGGAACCAGAAGGAGCAATGTGGCTTGAAGCTGATTGTAATGTAACTTCAGGTGAATCATTAATAAGACAAATTCTTCATGGAAAGAGATTCTTTAAACAAGAGTTTAATGTTGAAAATGAAGTTTTATGGTTACCAGATGTATTTGGATATTCAGCAGCACTTCCTCAAATATTAAAGAAGTCAAATGTTAATTACTTCATGACTACAAAGATTGCATGGAATCAATTTAACAAAATGCCTTATGATACTTTCATGTGGAAAGGAATAGATGGAACAGAGATTTTAACACATTTTATAACTACAACTGATCCAAATCAAGATAAAAAATGTCACTTTACAACATATAATGGAATTTTACATCCAGGGTCTATTAAGGGTGCATGGGATAGATATCAACAAAAGGAAATCAATGATGATGTATTAGTTTGCTATGGCTACGGAGACGGTGGTGGCGGAGTAAGTTATGAAATGCTAGAAACAGGTAGAAGAATGGCAAAAGGAATACCAGGAATGCCTAAGGTTAAGCTTGGAAATTCATTAGATTACTTTAAAAAATTAGAAAAGAAAGTTGAAGGAAATAAGAGATTACCTAGATGGGTTGGGGAATTATACCTTGAATATCATAGAGGAACTTATACTTCAATGGCAAGAAATAAGAGAGACAATAGAATAAGTGAGCAGCTTTATGAGTCAACTGAAAAGGTTAATTCATTAGCAATGTTATTAGGAAAAGAGTATCCAGCAGAAAATATAAATAAAAATTGGGAAAATATTTTATTAAATCAATTCCATGATATTTTACCAGGAACATCTATTAAAAAAGTATATGATGTTACAGATGAGGAGTATAAGAGAATTATAGGTTCAGGAAAAGAAATGCTTGCAGATGGAATTAATTACATTGCAGAAAATATTAGTTTAAATAATAAATCAGTAGTTGTATTTAATACTTTAGGCTTTGATAGAGATGATATTGTTGAATTTGAAGTTCCAAGTGATATTAATATGCCAGCTGTTTTAGATGGAAATGAAGAAATTGAATGTCAATTAATTGATGATGGAAAAGCAATATTCTTTGCTAAAGGAATTCCAGCAAATGGACACAAAGCTTTTGAGATAATTGAAGCTACAAAATCATCAAGTACTAATTTAACTATTGAGAAAAATTATATTGAAAACAAATTCTTTGATATTAAAATTAACGAAGAAGGAAATATAACTTCTATAATTGATAAGAAATCAAATAGAGAAGTATTAAAAGAAGGACAAACAGCAAATGTTTTACAAGCCTTTGAAGATAAACCAATGGATTATGATAACTGGGATATAGATATCTATTATGATGAAAAAATGTGGTTAGTAAATGATGTTCAGCATATTGAAGTAATTGAAAGAGGAAATGTTAGAAGTACTTTAGAGATAAAGAGAAAGTTCCAAGACTCAACAATAATTCAAAAGGTGTATATTTATAATGATATTCCAAGAATTGATTTTGATACGAATATAGACTGGAAAGAGTCACAAGTATTACTTAAAGCTGCATTCCCAGTTGATATTAACTCAAATGAAGCAACTTATGAAATTCAATATGGTAATGTAAAAAGACCAACTCATAGAAATACTAGCTGGGATGAAGCTAGATTCGAAGTTTGTGGACATAAGTGGGTTGATTTATCAGAAGGAAACTATGGAGTTTCACTTATGAATAATAGCAAGTATGGGCATGATATTTTAGATGGAGTAATGAGATTAACTTTATTAAAGAGTGGAATTTTACCTAATACTACAAGTGATCAGGAAGTTCATAACTTCATATATTCAATTTATCCTCATACTGGAGATTATAAAGATGCAGGAACTGTTAAAATGGCATACAATTTAAATGTTCCTCTATATTCTAAAGTAGAAGAAGCTCATGAGGGTAGTTTAGAAAGCAAGTCTTCACTTGTAAAGGTAGATAAAGATAATGTAATTATAGAAGTTATTAAAAAGGCTGAAGATTCTGATGAATTAGTAATAAGAATGTATGAATGTCATAATATGAGAACTAATGTTATTTTAGAAATGATTAGTGAGATTGAATCAGTTAAAGAGTGTAATTTAATGGAAACTGACCTTTCAGAGTTAAGTAAAGATGGTAACAAAGTATCATTTGAAATGAAGCCATTTGAAATATTAACATTAAAAGTAAAATTAAAATAATAATTTTAAAGGGTATGCAAAGTATAATTGCATATCCTTTTTACTATAAATTAAGTTAAGTGAGGAGATAGTTTTATGGAAAAGTATGTAGCTATTGATGTTGGTGGTACATCTATAAAATATGGATTAATAGAAGGTAATGGAGTAATCTTGGAAAGGGGTAGCATAAGTACAAGAGGAAATGATATTAATGAATTAATAGCTGATATAAAGGAAGTTGTTTGTAAATATAAAGAGAAATATGAGATAAAAGGTTTAGCTTGTAGTTTTCCAGGAGCCGTAGATCCAAAGAGCGGATTTATTGGAGGTGGAAGTGCTGTAGCATGTATACATGGACCTAATATTAAAAAATTATTAGAAGAAGCAACTGGATTAGTTACAGCAATTGAGAATGATGCTAATTGCTCAGCATTAGCAGAATGTTGGATAGGTTCAGGGAAAGATGTAGATAGTTTTGCAAGTGTAGTGTTTGGGACGGGAATTGGTGGAGCTATAGTGATAAATAAAAGAATTTTTAGAGGAAGGAATTCTCATGCTGGTGAATTTGGATATATGTTAACTACAGATAGTAATGAAAATTTAGGCCCATTTTGGAGTTGGATAGCATCAACAGGCTCTATAGTTAGGAGAATTGCAGAAGTAAAAAATATATCTGTAGATAAGTTAAATGGGAATATAGTTTTTGAAATGCAGAAAAATGATGAACAAGTTAAAAGTGAAATGAAGGAATGGTATAAGCGTATAGCAAAAGGAATATATAACATTCAGTATACATTAGATCCAGATAAAATATTAATTGGTGGAGGAATATCAGCAAGAGATGAATTCATTGAAGGGATAAATGCAGAGTTAAAATTAATGAAAGATGAAATTGCAACACTAGATATAGTTGTAGAAAAATGTAAGTTTGGTAATGATTCAAATCTTATTGGAGCATTATATAATTTAATGTTTTGTTAGTAAAATTAAAGATAATTAGTTAAATATTAATATGAAAAAAGTACAACAAATATATAAAAAATTCACTATATATGGAAATAATAAGCATTTATAATTAATATGTAAACATATACAGGGAGGCGAGAAATAGGAGGAGTTTTATAAGTTAACTTAAAAGTGTATTTTAAGAATATTATAGAAATAATGATGGTATAAAATTATGAAGTTTGAAGAGGAAGTTAAAAGAAAAGATAATTTAAAAGTTAAATCACCAACTATTATCAATATCTATAATTTTATAAGAAAAACAGTTTATCCAAGTGGTGAATTTGTTCAAGATGATTTTGAAACAGTACTTTATCAAGTAGAACTGTTAAAACAATATAAATTACCGGCTACATATGCTCTAAAGTATGATGCTCTAATAGATGAACGTTTTAATAGGTTGATTAAAGAAAATGTTGATGAATATGATGAGGTTGCAGTTTGGTGGGAGATAGATAAACAATTGGCTGAGAAAGCTAATGTTTTATGGAAAGGAAAAACTCCAGTAGATGATCATGTAAATATAGGATATTCATTAGGGTATTCACCAGAGGATAGAATAAAAATGGTAGATGTCTATATGGAGGATTTTAAAAGTATATTTGGCTATTATCCTAAGACTGTTGGTTCATGGGTAGTAGATATAGTTACGTTGAAATACATGAAAGAAAAGTACGGAATAATTGGTGCTGTTTTATGTAGAGATCAAATAGGAACTGATGGGTTTACATTATGGGGAGGGTATTATAATCAAGGATATTATCCAAGTAAGGTTAATGAATATATTCCAGCACAATGTGAAGATATGCAAGTTAAATTACCTATTTTTCGAATGTTAGGACCTGATCCAATTTATGCTTTTGAAGATGGATTAAGGAAAGATGTTAGCGAGGTATATACATTAGAGCCTGCATCTGTTATAGGAAAAAATGAAAAATGGATAAAATGGTATTTTGATAGGTTAATTAATGAAGATAATCTAGGATTTTCATATGCACAAACTGGACAAGAAAATACATTTTTATGGAATACAATGTACAAGGGATATGAAAAACAAGTTGAAATTATTTCGAAATTAGAGAAAGAAAAAGTGATAAGAGTTGAAACTTTAGAGGAGTCTAGTACTTGGTTTGAAAATAGATACAAGCTAACTCCACCAACTACATTTATTGCTTCGAAGGATTGGAATGAGGAAAATAATCTTAAAACCCTGTGGTACAATAGTAGATTTTATAGAATAAGTTTTTTATTGGAACAAGATATATTATCCATTAGAGATATGCATTTATTTGATGAAAGATATAAATCAAGATATTATGAAAATACTTTAGAAGGAAGTGAAAGTATTTTTGATGCATTACCTATTTTAAGTTCACACTATTGGAGCAATGAATTTAAAAGAGCATCAATAGATTTTAGAAAAATAAATAAAGATGATAGTAGTGAGATTTTAAAATGTGAAAATTTATCATTTAAGGCTATTGATGATGCAACATATAAATTGAGTTGTAATGTTGAAGGTGAAGGTTTTGATATTATATGCGAAGAGGATAATATTAAGATTAAGTATAATAACGTATCTAGTGTTAAGTGGGAGATTAACATAAATATGATACCAGTATTAATGAAATTAGATGATAAAAAATTAATATGTTCTCATAATGATTTTTCATATAACTTAAAGTTAAATCATGGAATATTTAAAAAGAATAAGGATGGAAGTATTTCAATTCTTCCTGAAAAAGATTTTATTGAAATATGTACTAATAACATAGATGAATATATAAAATATGATTTTTTCCAAAAATCATATTTAGAAAATAAAGAGTCTATAGATAATTTTATTCCTAAATACAAGCAAGTAGATTCAGAATCAAAAGTTAAACCAAGAGCATTTAAGCCCATTGTTAATAGAAAGGCTATTTTATCTCAAAGGCCTATTAATGAAAAAATAGAAGTAAAAAATCCAAATACAGATAGTAATATTTACTATACATTAGATGGAAGTGAACCAAATGAAAAATCATTTATTTATAAGAAACCTATTATTATAAATGATACTTGTATAGTTAAATTAGTTGTAATTAAAGAAGGGTATAAACCAAGTGAGACTGTAGAGGTTCAAATATTTGCATCTGAGCCAATAAAGGATATAAAGGGCTTTACTAATCCAACAAAAGTAAAAAAGTATAATAAAAATGGTGTTTATGATCTTATTGATGGTAAAAAAGGAACTAAAGATTATACTGATGGTTCTTGGTTAGGATATACAGAGGATTTAGATGTAGTAGTTGATTTAGGAGAAATAAAAGAAATAAAAGATGTTATGATTGGATTTCTTCAAGATACTAGAGCATGGATATACTTTCCACAGTACGTTACTTTTGAAATATCTAAAAATGGATTAGATTATAATTTTTTAGGGAAAGTTAAAGGGTTACAATCTATTCCAAGAAGAGAAGTTGAAGTTAAAAATATTAAAATTAATAGTGATGAGTCCTTCCGTTACTTAAGAGTTTTTGCTAAAGGCGAAGGTAATTGTCCTAAATGGAGCATAATGGCTGGAGAAGGGCCAGCATTTATGTTTGTTGATCAAATAACAATAGATTAGATTATGGTATAAATGAGGGGGAATAAAAAATGGCAAAAAGAAGTATTAGAAAAAGAAGACATCTACAAAAGGTAGCATCTTGTGCAATAGCTATTGCTATTGGAACTACAATGATATCAGGATATTCTGCTAGTGTTGGAGCTACTGCTTTAGAGAGAGCAGCCATAGTAGAAAATTACAGTCTTTCAAATTCACTACAACCTACAGGAAATGCTTATAACATTCAAAGTTTATTAGAATGGAGTCCAGAAAGTGATACAGCTGCAAGATATAATAGAGCAACAATAAAGTTACAAGATAGATTTACTGGACCTGTAGTAAATGAAAATGCAAATCCAAATGCAAAAATAATGAATTGTGCTTTAACAAATCCACAAACTGATAATGCACCATCTCAAGGTGGAGATACAGAAAATGCATATGTATTCTCATATTGGCAATATATTGATTCTTATGTTTACTGGGGAGGTTCAAGCAGAGGAATATTTGTTTTACCTACAGCAGATGTAATTGATGCAGGTCATAAAAATGGTGTTCCGGTATTAGGAACTGTTGGATTCCCATGGGGACCAAGTCCAAATGGAGATAATGCTTATGTAGAACAAATAAAAGAATTCTTAGTTAAAAATGAAGATGGAAGTTTTCCGGTCGCTGATAAAATGATTGAAATGGCAAAATTCTATGGATTTGATGGATGGTTTATAAACCAAGAAAGCTATGGTTGTGGGAAGGAAGAAGCTGATTTAATGGTTGAATTCTTCACATATATGCATGAAAAAGAACCAAGTATAAGAATTGGGTGGTATGATTCTATGACTACAGAAGGTCCTGTTAAGTACCAAGATTCACTTAATCCTTTAAATGTTGGATTCTTCCAAAAAGATGGAAAAACTGTAACTGATGAATTTTTCTTAAATTATAACTGGGATAGAGCATCATCATCATTCCCAGAGTTAAGTAAGGTTGATATGAGTATAAAAACTGCAAATGAAGCAGGAAGAAGTCAATATGATGTATTTGCAGGGGTTGAAGTTCAACAAAATGCATATAATGATAAATTCCCGGTAGAACACTTATTAGATGAGGAAGGAAAATTAAAGCTTTCATTAGCGATGTATTGTCCAAACTCAACTTTCTCAATGGCTAAAGATATAGAAGATTTTTATAAACATGATCAAAAGTTCTGGGTTGGTGGTTCAGGAGATCCTTCAAGCTCTAATACAGAAGATAAATGGGTAGGACTTGCAAACTATGTTGCAGATAGATCAGCTATAAATACATTACCATTTGTGACTAATTTTAATTTAGGACATGGACAAGCTTATTATATCGATGGTGAATTATCAAGAGATAAGGAATGGAATAATAGAGCAATACAAGATTATTTACCAACTTGGAGATGGATAGTAGAATCTAATGGTTCTAAATTAACTCCAGATTTTGATAGAACTGATGCGTATAATGGTGGAAGTTCACTATTAGTTAAAGGCAATTTAGAAGCTGCTAACCCAAATCATATTAAGCTATATAGCACTAGCTTAAATGTTACAGATGCTTCAACAGAATTATCTATAACTTATAAAACTCCTTCAGATAAGAATAATATGCAAGTTGGATTATGTATTGGAGATAGCTATGATGAATCAAACTTTGTATTCTTAGATGTAGCTGATGGTACAGCAAATGAATGGAACACAGTTACTATACCATTAAATGAATATGTTGGAAAAACAATATCTGCAATATCATTAAAATTTGATAGTGAAGAAGATGTTGCTGATTTTAAAATAAATATAGGAAATATTTCTATAGAAGAATCAAGTAAAAATACTAAATTACCAGCAACAAGAAAGATTACTTTAGATGATCAATTATTCCATAATGCACAAAAAGCAGAAGCAAGAATTTATTGGGAAGATGTAGCTGGAGCAGATTATTATGAAGTATACAGAGTAAAACCAGATGGAAATAGAGAATTTATAGGTTCTACTTATAATGATTCTTATTATATATCACCATTTAAGAGATATGGTAATGAATCTTCTTTCAACTTTGAAGTTGTAGCAGTTGATAAAAACTTTAATAGGGGGGAAGCTCAAACATTAAAATTCAAATGGAATATGAATGCTAATGATACCGAAGTTCCAGATGAAACATCCCCAGTAAATCTTGCATTGAATAAACCAGTTAAAGCAAGCTCTGAAAACTCAGGAGAACCAGCAATAAAGGCGGTAGATGGAACTGTTGAAAATAATAGTAAATGGTGTACAACTACAGGAATGTATGGTGGATGGTTAGAAGTAGACTTAGGGGAAGAAAAGACTATCCAAAGATGGGTTACTATGCATGGGGAAGCTGGTGGAGAAGCTAAAGATACAAATACTAAAGATTTTAAATTACAAGTATTAAAAGGTGAAGAATTTGTTGACGTTGATGTAGTAACAGAGAATGAAGAGGGAATAGTTGATAGAAATCTTTCAGAACCTGTAACTGGACAAATATTTAGATTATATATAGATCATCCAGGAGTTACTCCTTGGAAGGCCATTAGAATATATGAATTCCAACTATTTGAGGAGACATATGAACCTACTACAGATAATATACCAATGAATACAGTAAAGGCAACAAATAATGAAGGTGCAACTGATGAAGTACTATTCCAAGAGGTTCCAGCGGGATATGAAGTGTTATTATATAAGAATATAGATGATACAGAAGCTTTTGCAAGTGCTATAGCAGGAGAAACTGGAGAAGTTAGATTTATGAATTTAGACTTCGGTACTGAAGAGGGAAGAGTTTACTTTGCTGTAAAGCAAGAAGGAAAGCAACCAAGTATTAAATTAAGTGTTTCTTATGATAATGAAACATGGGATGTAGCTAAAATACCAGGTGAATTTACTATTTCTGAATATAATATTAAGCCAAGAACAGCCTTAGCTATTAAATATTATGCAACTTTAGAAATTGCTGATTTACAACCAGGTGATATTGTAAATTACTATAATAGCATAGATGATGAATTCCCAAGTAAGGTAAGTGTACCTGTAAGTGATGAAGAAAATTCAACAGTATTAAAACCATTATTATTAGACTCAAATGGTGGAGAAATAATACTTGAAGTTAAGAGAGAAGGAATGAAAGCAACTCCTAAATTCAAGGTGGTATACAATGAAGATAAAGAAGCAGAATCAAAAGGTAAGTTACAAATAAATGTTAAAGATGATAATGACAAAGCCGTAAATGGAGCAAAGTTTGAAATTTTAAATGGTGATGTTGTTATTGAAACAGTTGAGACAACTGAGGCAGGAGAAGTTTTAGCTAAACTTGATCCAGGTGCGTATACTGTAAGATATATAGGAAACTTAGAGTCATATGAAGCTCATGAAGAGGTATATGAAATAACTATTGAGAAAGCATTTGATGAAGAAGAAATAGAGTTAACATTAGAAAAAATAGAAAAAGATGATTCAGATGATGATTCAAATGGAGACTCAAATGATGATTCAAATGGAGGCTCAAATGATGATTCAGTTCAAGTAAAACCAAATAAACCAAATAAACCAAATAAGCCAAATAAACCAAATAAGCCAAATGGATCTCTTCCACAAACTGGGGACTTAGGAGCAATAGGGTTAATGGGAATTTCAGGGGTTTTAGCAGCTGTTGGTGGAGTATTTCTTAAAAAGAAAAAATAAAGAATTATTATAATTAATTTAGGAGGGACATTTAATGTCTCTCCTTATTAGTAAAATATAAATTAAGGGAGAAAGTAATATGAATATTATACCTAGACCACAAACATTATTTGAAAATGAAGGTAGTTTTAAATTAAAAAGAAATACAGAAATAAATTTAGATTATATATGTAGTTTTAATGACTTAGAGGCAGTAATAGAATTACAAGAAGAAGTTAGCTCTAAGTTTGGATTTAAATTAAACATAAATAAAAACTTAAAATCAGATGTAGTTAAGAATGCTATAAATATAAGAAAAATTAGTGGTTTAAATGATGAGGAATATAAAATATTTATAGAAGATGAATATATATTAATAAATGCTAGCGAGTCTAAAGGGATTTTTTATGGGATTCAGACTTTAATTCAAATTTTAAAACAAGGCACATCAAATATACCTAAATTATTTATTGAAGATAAACCATATTTTAAAAATAGAGGATTCTATCATGATGTTACTAGAGGAAAAGTACCTACTTTAGAAACATTAAAAGAAGTAGTAAAAAAGGCATCTTTTTATAAAATTAATCAAATTCAATTATATATAGAGCATACATTTGCCTTTAAGGGAATGAGTGAAGTATGGATAGATAAAGATCCTTTAACAGCAGAGGAAATAATATTATTAGATATGTACTGTAAAAAAAGAAATGTAGAGCTTATACCATCACTTTCAACATTTGGGCACTTATATGAAGTTCTTAGAACAAAATCCTTTAAAGAATTATGTGAAATGCCAGGAATGGAAAATGATATTTACTCTTTTATTGATAGACAAGCTCATCATACATTAGATGTAACTAATAATGAAAGTTTAAATTTTTTAGAAGACATGATAGAACAATTTCTACCTTTATTCACATCCGATAAATTTAATATTTGTTGTGATGAAACTTTTGACTTAGGAAAAGGTAAAAGTAAAGAAGTTGCTGAAGAAATTGGAACAGGAAAACTATATTTAGACTTCTTAAATAAAATTGTACATATAGTTAAGAAGTATGATAAGAAAGTAATGTTTTGGGGAGATGTTATATTAGGTCATCCAGAATTATTAAATGATATTCCAAATGATTTAATTTGTTTAAATTGGAATTATTCATGTGAAGTAACTGAAGAGCAAGTAAAGAAAGTAGCTGAAACAGGTAGAGAACAATTTGTTTGTCCAGGAGTCGGTGGATGGAGTCAGTTAATGAACTTTATGGATAATGGATTCGAAAATATTAGAAGAATGGTTAGATATGGAGTAGAATATGGTGCTACAGGAGTATTAAATACAGATTGGGGAGATTATGGACATATTAATCTTTTAGCAAATTCAATTCCTGGAATGGCATTTGGAGGAGCATTATCTTGGAATCCAAGCTATGAATATAGTAATGAAGAGTTTTACAGTGATTTATCATTAATTGAATATGGAGATAAATCAAGAAAATTAGTTTCTATATTAAATAAGTTATCTAAAAATCAAAAAGCAGGATGGTCTGAATTAGTTATATGGAAAGAAAAATATAATACAGATGAAGAACTTAGAGATAGAATAAATAGTATAAATACAAATGATTTAATTAATGGATACAATATGGCCAGTATAGTAGAGGAAGAGTTAATAGAGTTAGCAGGAGATGTTAATAATAAAGATGATATTAAAGAATTTATTATTTCAGCACAAGGAATAAAACTAATAAATCTTTTCTTTGTAGAACTATTAAAAGATAAGTTTGAAGAAGCAGATATTATCAATTTATATGATAAAGTATCTTTAGCAGAAGAATTAGAAGTATGGTTTTATGAGTATTCAAAAGTATGGAGAAAAAGAAATAAGGAAAGTGAACTTAATAGAATAAGAGAAGTTATAAAATATACATCAGCTTATTTAAGAAGTATATAATAAGAGCGGTCTTGCCATAAAATTGTTTTTGGCAAGACCTTTAATTTTCTTTTATAAAATTTTAAATTAAGATATTTTTTCTTTTTTAAACCATTTTAAAGCATTTCTTAGTTTAATAGGATTTCCATACATTAAAGTACCTAATCTATAAATTTTGGCAGCACCAAGAGCAGTTAATATAGTTGAAATTAATAATATGATAAATGAAATTATTATTTCAATGTTAGATACAGTACCCATTGCAACTCTTATAAGCATTGTCATTGATGAACTAAATGGAATAAATGAAGCAATTTTAATAAGTAAGCTGTCACTATTTGTTAATCCAAACATACTTATAAAGAACACAATAACAAAAACCATAGTTATAGGACCTATACTAGAGCTAATATCTTCAGTTTTAGAAACTAAGGCTCCTAAAGCTCCAAAAATAAATGAATAGAATAAGTATCCAATAGCTCCGAATAAAATAAATGTTAATAATATATTAATTGGAACTTTAAATACCCCATCTAAAATACCATTCCAAGCATTACTATTTAAAGAGTAAGTTATCATTCCAGAAGCTAAAATTATTCCAACTTGAAGGAAACTAGCTAAGGCAGCTGCTATAACCTTTCCGAAAATAAGACTATTACTACTAGCACTTGTAACTAAAACCTCTATAGCTCTATTGCTCTTTTCAGATGTGACAGAAACTGCAATAAGCTGTCCGTATAATAAAATCATCATATACATTGCAAAGATAAATATATATACATAAAAGAAGTTATTAGCACTATCCTTTCCTAAGATAGTGACATCAGATTCAAATGAAGGATGAATTACAGATTGTAAATCATTTATATCTAAATTATGTTCTATAGCATAATCCTGTTGATTTAAACTAGATAACAAGTTTTCAAATATCATTTGATTTGTATCAGTAAAGCCAGAATTATCAACTAAATATGAATATTTAGTTAAGCTTTCAAGTATAAAGCCAGCTTCTGCATTTCCATCTTTAATTATATTTTCAGCTTCAGCACTAGTGCTTACTTTACTCCAGCTAGAGTTTGCAAAGGCTGATTCAAGAGCATTTAAATCAGGTAAAATATTATTGTTGTCTACAATAATATAATTAGTTTTATTTTCATCTATAGATTCATCAGGAGTTACGGATGAATCTGACTCTTCAGAAGTAATAGGAGCTAGTTGTGGTATAAGTTTTGACATATCAAAAAATGATGGTAGTGATAAACCTATTATTAATATTATTGAAAAAAGAATAGTTGTAATCATGTACCCTTTATTTTTAAAATAATTACTTAATTCGAAACTTAAAACGTTAAAAAATTGCTTCATTATTCATCACCTGCCTTTAATACAAAAATATCTGTTAATGAGGGTTCATATATTGAAAATTTTTCAATATCAATATCAGAGTTAATAATAGCTTTTAAAAATTCATTTTTAGTAGAATTTTTAGAGAGTTCTAATACTAAAAATTCTTTCTTTGTTTCATATACAGTAACAAAATTAGAAAATTTACTTTCACAAATTTCTTTTAATTCCTCTAGAGTATAATTATTTGCACTTAGTATAATTCTATTTCTACCAAAATCTTTTTTTATTTCTTTTAAATTTCCATTTAAGGCAATATTACCTTTATTAATTATTGCAATATCTTCACAAAACTCTTCAACATAACTCATTTGATGACTAGAAAAAATAACAATTTTATTATCAGTAATTAAATCGTTGACTACATCTTTTAAAATTTGAGCATTAACAGGATCCAGACCGCTAAATGGCTCATCTAGTATTACTATTTCAGGATTACAAACTAAAGTTTGAGCTAATTGCACTTTTTGCTGATTTCCCTTAGATAAAGTATCTAATTTTCTGTTTTCATATTCTTCGATACCTAATCTTTTAAGCCATTTTAAAGTATTTTCTTTGGCTTCTTTTTTACTAATACCTCTTAAAGATGCAAGATATACAATTTGATCTGTAACTTTTTTCTTAGGATATAGTCCCCTTTCTTCAGGTAAATATCCTATTTGATAATTAGTAGGCTTAAAAGGTTTACCATCAATTAAAATTTCTCCAGAATCACCTTTAAAAACATCCATTAAGATTCTGATAGTAGTTGTTTTACCAGCACCATTTCGACCTAACAAACCAAGTGCTTTTCCGCTTTCTACTGAAAATGAGATTCCGTGTAGAACTTCATTTCCAGAAAAACTTTTACGTAGATTTTTTATTTCTAGTTTCATGGAAATAATCCCCCTTATTGTATTAGATAAAATGAAATACCTCTAAAAAGGTTAATATTAATATTATTAAGAGTTATTTCATAACTTATTATAGAGTAAAAAATATAGAAAAGCAATACTTTGTTAAGAAAATTTTAACAAAATATATAGGAAACTAACAGGAATATTTCCAAAATTAAGAAAAAATTAAGGTTAGTTATGTAAAAGTAATAAAACTGTATCAAAAAATTATTTTGATACAGTTTCATAAATGTTAAAGAATATAATAATTTTAAACTAAAAAGATAATAGCAAAAATAGTTGTTACAGCTAAGCCTATAGATACGGGTAATAAATTTTTTCTAGCTAACTCAAATGGAGAAACATCACATATAGCTGCAACAGGAATTAAAGCCCAAGGTACAAGAGTACCTCCACCTATCCAAATAGTACAAATTTGTCCTATAGATGCAAGGGCTGAAATATTTATAGATATGGAATTTGAGAAAAGCATGGCAGATGATCCAACTAATGATAAGCCAGAGAATCCAGAACCATCAAGACCAGTTAAAAGACCAACACCAGATACTGTTGCAGTAGCTATGGTCTTGTTTAGAGGAACCGAATTAGCAAGAGCAATACCTAAGTCGTTTATTATTCCTTGAGAACCAGATGGTAAAATATTGCCTAAGATTGATTCAAAACCATTTCCACCAAGATAAAAGAAGGTTGCAACAGGAATTACTGCTCCGAAAACTTTAAATGCAAATTGAAATCCATTAACAATATAAGGTGTTATTTGTTCCATGGTGTTAAACTTAAAGCTACCAATAAAAATTATTATTAGTAGAAATAAGGTTGTTCCGCCAACTAGTGCAGTAGCATCTCCACCGGTTAATGAAAAGGTAAGCATTAAAATTATATCTATAAGATATCCTATGAATATTAATAAAGCATAAAATTTCTTTTTTTTGCAGGAGAGCTTGATAATAGGAGTTTCTATATCCGTACATTTATTAGTTGAACTTTCTATGTCTGTATCTGGTAAAGGATTTTTTTTGAAATCTCGTACAATTATAATAAAAGCTATAATGGTAGTAGTAAGTCCCATAACTATTTCAAGTGGAATAAGAGTGCTGTTTAGCTCTGAAATAGTTATTCCTGCAGAATTAGAAGTAAGTCTTGAAGCACCTTGAATTATAATGTCACTTGATAGTGCAATACCATGTCCAAATAGATTCATTGCCATTGCAGCAGAAAGCTTTGGAAGACCAACTTTTTGAGCTACAGGAATTAGTACAGCACCAATTAAAGCTACTGCAGGTGAAGGCCAGAAAAACCAAGATATAATCATCATAGATATTCCTATTACCCAATAAGCAATGTATTTATTTTTTATTAGTTTTGCTAGGGGGGAAACCATAACTTCGTTTATTCCTGTAGCAGATAATAACTTACTAAAGGCTGTAATTATTGAAATTATAAGAATTATAGGTAAAAGTTCTGTTATTGCATATAAAAATCCATTAAAAACTGACATAACGGAAGATGGAAATGATTTTGTGCTGTATAAGGCAATTGTAAATATTCCAAGAATACAAATTATAGTAATATCTTTTTTTCTGAAAATAGAGATTAAAATTAAGAATGTAAAAATAATGTAAATATAATGTACAGGTAATAAAGTCATAAAATCTACCTTTATTGATTAATATATTACAAAGTATGAGAGAATTTTACAATATGTGATTCTAGTTGATGATTTATAAAAAATAGATTGAAATATCATTCTTATATATTATAAAATAATACATATTTATTATATAGTAAAAAAGATAGATTCATGAGTAAAAGTTTACAAAAGATATACAATTATAAAGATAAAAAAATGTTAAAATATAAATAAGCATTTTGATGAAATTAGGAGGAATAATATGAATATTTGTATCATAGGAGCAGGAAATATAGGTACATATTTAGCTGCATATATTTCAATGAAAGAAGAGAATAAAGTGTGGTTACATACTTCAAAGCCTGAAAGCTTTAAAGAGACTATGGCATTAGTCGAGGAAGAAAAAAATATAACACATGATGTGAAAATTCATTGTATTACATCGAGCTATGAAGAGGCTGTAGGAAATGCAGATTATGTATTAATAACATACCCTTCATTTATGATGGAAAGAACATTTAATACAATACTTCCATTTTTAAAGAAGGGAACAGTGATAGGGGCTATTCCTGGATTTGGAGGAAAGGAATATTTAATAGATGCTTTGCTAGAAAAAGAATGTATTTTCTTTGGAACTCAAAGGGTACCTTCGATAATAAGATTAGAAAAGTATGGTGAATCAGTAATATTAAAACAAAAGAATCCATTTATGAAAATTAGAGCGATTCCAGGTGAGTATTCAAAAAAGGTAGCAGATTGTATGACTAATTTTATAGATATTCCATGCATACCATTAAGTAGTTATCTAGCTATTACTTTATCACCATCAAATCCAACAATGCATCCTTCAAGATTATATGAATTATTTCATGATTATGTTGAAGGTGAAACAGTATATGATAGAAATCCTTTATTCTATGAAGAATGGGGAACTATGGCATCTTCTGAATTATTAAAACTAGACGAAGAGCTAGAGTTAATTTTTAATGGATTTAATGAGAATATGGATTTTAATCCAAGTGATATTGAAAAAATAAAGAGAAGATACAATATACAAACCCCAGAAGAATTAAGTGAAAAGATAAATACAGCACCAGGATTTATAGGTATTGACTCTCCTATGGTAGAAGTTGAAGGAGGATATATTCCAGATAAAAATTCAAGATATTTTATTGAAGATATTCAATTTGGATTATGTATTTTAAAGGCTTTCGCAGAATTATTAAATATTAATACACCAGAAATAGATAAAGTTGCTACATGGGGACAAAATTTCTTAGGAAAAGAATATATAGTAAATGGTAAGCTTTCGGGAAAGGATGTTTCTGAATTAACTATTCCTCAAAATAGGGGAATTAATAGTAAAGAAGAATTAATAAAATATTATAAAAATTTATAATGTTTTATTAAAGGGTAATATATTTAAAAAATGAAAGTCATATACCGAATTAATATAAAATTTGTTATAATATAGCAATAAGGGAATTTAGGAGGAGCATAAAGGTGGAAGAGGTTTTTGAGCAATTTATTGAGTGTGACAAAAGAAAAACTACAAGTAATATTTTAAAAGGTTTGTCTATGGTATTTTTTGTGCTTTCAGCATTCTTTTTAACAATATCACTGTTGGTTTCAATTGTTATGGGAGTAATAGCATTAGCATTATTTATTTTAAGTTTTTTAAGTTATGTAGAGTATGAGTATGAGCTATTTAATGACACTATAAATATAAGTAAAATATATAATGAAAGCAGAAGAAAAACAGTTAAATCAATTTCTATTGGAGACATTAGAAAAGTATATGAAAATAATACTAATAATAAAAAAAATAATAAAGTATTTTATAATAGTAATATTAAAGGATTATCAGTTTATACCTTTGAGTTAAATGATAATACAAAAATTGAGCTTGCGTTAAATGATAAATTAAAGAGAAGAATTGGAATTGTTTATGCACAAAAAATAGTTCGTCAATTTTAGAGAATTTTTAAATAAGCTTTTACATGATGAATTGATTATGTAGAAGCTTATTTTTTTTGCATTTTAGTAATAGTTTATTGGTAAAAATTTCATTTATTAAATAAACTATTATTTAAATTCTTTATTTATAAATAAAAATCAAGACTATTGAAGATAATAGTTTATGGAAATATAAAAAAAGAAGGGATGAAAATCATGATAAGCAAACAGGTAAAAAAAATAATTGCATCTGCACTTGTCGTTTTTTCATTAATTTCTACTATGGGATCAATAAAGGTTTTTGCTGAAGATAGCAATCCTAAGATTACTGATTTTGTTAATGTATTAGACGTAACTGGTGATCCTAAAGTTGAATTAAATGATGACTATGATACAAATGTAGATAATCCATTTTCAGATATGGGTGCTTGGCATGCATATTATTTAGCAAGAGAAGGTGTAACAAAGCTTTATGGGGGATTTCCTGGGCCATTAATTGTAGGGCAAGAATATCCAATAAATATGTCAGATATATTTAGTAAATTAACTATAATTAACTCAGAAAATAATACACCATATGACTTATCAACTGCAAAAGTTACTTTTAACTCATATCCAGGTAAGTTAGTAGAAAGTTATGAACTAGAAGACTTTACTCTTAACTTACAGCTTATATTTGCTAATGATAGAACTGCATTAATTAAAACTGAAATTTCAAATAAATTAAATAACGATTTATCATTAAACTTACAATGGTCAGGTGAGATATTTAATAAGTCACCATATGCAATAAGTAAAGATGAAGCAGGAAATAAAAATTATAATTTAAATCAAACATTAGAAGCAACAGATAAGGGAGTTCAAGTAAATTTTGATGATATAAATTCACAATGGAGTTTCTTCTCAAGTAAAGAAACTAAATTTGTATGTAGTCATGAAGGAAAGGTAGAAACAGCTATTAATGGAAATGCTTATACAACTAAATTAGTTGATGCAGTTAAGATAGCACCAAATGAAACATATAAGACTTTTTCAACAGAATCATATACATTTACTAATGATGAATTAGATAAGGAAAAAGGTAAAGTTGATGAAATTATAAAAAATGGAGATAAATATTTTACAGATAATGAATCAAGATGGCAAGGTTATATAGATAAAACCTTTGCAAATTTAGATAAGGTTCCGGATGTAAGTTATCAAAATGCTGCAGTAAAATCTATTATAACATTAATCACAAATTGGAGAAGTCCAGCTGGAGCAATAAAACACAATGGTGTTATCCCATCTTTATCTTACAAATGGTTTGTAGGAATGTGGGCTTGGGATTCATGGAAGCAAGCAGTAGGAACATCACAGTTTAATGGAGATTTAGCAAAGGATAATATTAGAGCATTATTTGATTATCAAATTAAGAGTGATGATAAAATTAGACCACAAGATTCTGGCGCTATTATAGATGCAATTTTCTATAATCAAGATGAAGCAAGAGGTGGAGTAGGTGGAAATTGGAATGAAAGAAACTCTAAACCACCTTTAGCAGCATGGGCTGTATGGAATGTTTATAAGGAAACAGGAGATAAAGAGTTTTTAAAGGAAATGTATCCAAAATTAGTCGATTATCATAATTGGTGGTACACAAACAGAGATCATGATAAAAATGGTATATGTGAATATGGAGGGATGGTTCACGACCTAAATAATAGCGATGAAGAAATTATATTAGCAGCAGCTTGGGAAAGTGGAATGGATAATGCAACTAGATTTGATGTAGAGGGTCAAGGCGCTGATGATATTGGAGTTAAGGTGTTTGAAAATAAAGATAAAGATGGAAAGGTTATAGGATATTCAATAAATCAAGAATCCGTTGATTTAAATGCATATCTTTATGCAGAAAAAGGATTTTTAAAATCAATGGCTGATGAATTAGGAAATAAATCAGACTCTCAAAAATATGTAACAGAAGCACAAGTATTAAAAGAGTACGTAAATAATAATATGTATGATAAAGAAACAGGATTCTATTACGACTTACAAATTAATGAAGATGGAACAGAAAGAAAACTTCTTGTAAATAGAGGAAAAGGAACAGAAGGTTGGATACCATTATGGGCTAATATGTCAGAAAAAGAACAAGCAGAAGGTGTTAAAAATAATATGATGGATCCAAATGTATTTAATACATTTGTTCCATTACCAACGGCAGCAAAGGATAATCCTAAGTTTGATCCAAATAAATATTGGAGAGGGCCTGTTTGGTTAGATCAAGCATTATTTGGAGTGGAAGCATTACAAAATTATAATTATTATGATGATGCAGTACAACTTTGTGAAAAGTTATTTAACAATGCTGAAGGTGTAGTATCAAATGGACCTATTAGAGAAAATTATAATCCTGAAACAGGTGCAGGATTACATACAAAAGATTTTAGTTGGTCATCATCAAGTTACTATTTAATGTTTAGAGATACTTTAAGTAGAAATGTAACTACATCACAGGTTGGATTAAAGGAAAGTGCAAATGGTACTGAAGTAGTTGTTAAAGAAAATAATAATAATACAACAATTATTTTAGTAACTGTTGGAATAATAGCTGTTATAGCTATTGGAGGTTATATATACTATAGAAATAAAAATAAAAATAAAAAATAGAAAAATACTATAAAATAAAGCCTTTATACAGTTTATATTTATCTGTATAAAGGCTTTATGTAACTTTATTTTAAAATTAATAATTATAAATATAATAATATATTGAAACAATAAGAGTATATAAAGTGAGGTGATATTATAATGAAAGAAAAAAGTGATGAAAAAAATTATAATAATGGCTTAATTGATGGTGTAATATTCTGTGAAGAAGAAGAGAGAAAGTTAAGACAGATAAATGATCCTAAATCAGCTAGTAAGTTTTCTAATATATTTAATCTTTTTAATTTAAATTAACAGTAAAATACCCACTAATACATTTGTTTAGTGGGTATTTTTAAATATTATTTTATATTAAAGTGTAGCATCAAGCTGACTTTCATTAGAATAGAAAGTACTTTCATTAAGTTCGCCTTCTTGTTTTGCAACAATGGTAGTGCATATAGCATCACCAGTAACGTTAACTGCAGTTCTAGTCATATCTAGAATTCTATCAATACCCATAATTATTCCAATACCTTCAACTGGTAATCCTACAGAATTAAGAACCATAGATAATGTTATAAGACCAACACCCGGTACACCAGCAGTTCCAATTGATGCAAGTGTTGCAGTTAAAATAACTGTAAGATATGCATTTAAACCAAGTTCTATTCCAAAGGCTTGTGAAATAAAAACAACTGCTACTCCTTGCATAATTGCAGTACCATCCATATTTATTGTAGCACCTAATGGAACTGTAAAAGATGATATTTTTTCGGAAACCCCA
Organism: Clostridium sp. D53t1_180928_C8; assembly: GCF_015667795.1. Taxonomy (GTDB): domain Bacteria; phylum Bacillota; class Clostridia; order Clostridiales; family Clostridiaceae; genus Clostridium. The sequence continues at coordinate 78,149 of NZ_JADPEL010000006.1, read as the reverse complement.
ATTTCATTATCTAGAGTTTCTATACTTAATGGAATTGTAGCATTTGAAGATGAAGTAGAAAATGCAAAACTCATAACTGGGAAAAATTTCTTTAAGAATGTTAAAGGATTTAGCTTTGTAAACAACTTTAACATTGCCATATAGGTTATTAAGCATTGTATAAATAGTGCTAGCATTACAGCAAATATATATTTTAACATTGGTGCAAAAGCACTCCAGCCTATATTAGAGAAGGTAGTAGCAATTAAACAAAATACTCCAATTGGAGCAACCTTCATAACTATCATTGTCATTTTCATCATAATTTCATTAAACTCACTGAAAAAGTTAGCTACTGTCTTAGCTTTTTTATTAAGCATAGCAAGGATAATACCTATTAATATTGAGAAAAATATAATTTGAAGCATATTCCCATTTGAAAGTGCAGCTATGGGATTGATAGGAATTATATCTAATATAACATCAGATACGGAGTTTGCTTCAGTTACTGTAGTTTCAGCAACTTGAATATTGCTCATATCTAATCCAATACCAGGATTAATTAGTTTTCCTACACCAATAGCTAGTGTAATTGCAATTGCAGTAGTAACAAGATAAAATAATATAGTTTTTACACCAACACGACCTAGTTTTTTAGTATCACCTATAGCCATGCTTCCGCAAACTAATGAGCAGAATACTAATGGTACAACGAGCATTTGCATAGCTCTTAAGAAACCTTTTCCAAGAACTTTAAAGATACCATTAATTAATATATCATCTCTTATTACTCCAGCTGGTACTAAACCATAAAGAATAATACCACAAATTGCCCCAAGTATTAAACCAATAAAAATTTTTGTTGTTAACCCTAACTTTTTTTTCATATTAGCCCCCCTTTATTGTAAGAAAAATGCATTAAAAAAAATAAAACTTGCATTTTTATAAATTTTACCATATAAATAAAAAAAATACAATACGACAATAAAGCCTTATATATATATAAATGTATATGAAAAGATTACTGTGTGGAAAAGTATATGAATAAAATAAAAAAAAACTTTCATTTTACATAAATAATTATAAAAATATGAATAAATTTAAATAAATTGTTAAATATAAATATGGTGATGTTTATGTTTAATTTAATATATTTAATATTAGGAATTTACTTAATTAAGTTAATTACTATTAGAATTAGTATGGAATATAAAAGTATAAGAAATAAGGAAAAAGATGAAGGTGATAATTGGAGGCAAGTTGCTAAAGGTAAAATAAAAGACTTAATTAATGAAATCAATAATATTTTAAAAAATAATAAAAACAATAATGTAGAAAATAAAATACAAATTGAAGAAGAATGGAATTTGAAGCGTAAGGAAGCATTGCAAAAAGCAAAATATAAATGTGAGGAATGTGGAAATATAGCTAATTTAGATGTATATGAAAATAGCATTAATAATAATGAAGTAATTGTATTATGTAAAAAATGTTACGAGGAGTCATTTGAAAAATTAAAGTTACATTATGAATAATAAATTTAATAATATTAACAAAAATAATATTTCGTATAGGAGTTTTTAGTATGAGTAAAGATATATTAGATAAATTAGAGTTAAAAAATAAAGAAAATCTTTCAAGTAATAGATTTAATGATGATCCTGTTAGATCAATGAGTAGAAATTTAGAAAATTTAAAAATTAGTGACTTTACATCAAATGATGAATTTGTTCAAGATGATTTTGGGGTTATTGAAGAAAACTCTTATATAGAGTTAGAAAATATAGTTGAAGATGCTTATAAAGTAGTAAGTGAGAATAAAGATAGTAACATAAGTGGAATACCTTTTAGAATCGATAAAATTAAATAATTAAAATTTGAAATATTTGTATTAAAAAAACTATAACCTTTTAAATGGGTTATAGTTTTTTTATTTTAATTACTAAAAAGCTCATAATTAATTTTCGAATTATCTACTCCAAGCTCAATTAAAAGACCTTCAACAGCCTTCATAAAAGGAGGTGGACCACAAAGATAAAAATCAGAATTTAAGTTTACGTTATTTTTAAGAAAATCTTTATTTACATAACCTGTAAAATCGTAATTAGTGCCTTCTTTATCAGTATCTAAAGGGTGAGAGTAGAAAACAGTATTCTTTATTCCTCTAAATTGAGCTATTTGTTCTATATCATTTTTAAATGGATGTAAAGTTGAATTTTGCACTGCTTGTATAAAATGAATATTATTTCTACGAGAAGATTCTTCGTATAACATAGATAATAATGGTGTAACTCCAATTCCTCCAGATAATAAAACTATATCATTATTTTTATTATTTATAGTGAATAATCCAGTTGGAACCATTGCCTCAATAGAATCACCTATATTAAGATTTTCATGTAAGTAAGTGCTAATTAAACCACCATTTATTTTTTTTACACTTATTCTGTAAGTATCATCATTAGGAAACATAGATAAACTATAAGTTCTTATTACATCTTTATATTTAGGATCATCAGTTTTTATTTTGAAAGGTAAAAATTGTCCAGCTATATGTTTTACAAGTTTGCCTCCATCTTTTGATTTAAAATAAAATGAAACAATATCAGGGCATACCTGAACCTTGTCTACTAATACTAATTCTCTGAATCCGTTCCAAGAACCATTTAAAATATTACTCATATAAACATCCTCCCTACTATTAACTAATAATAATTATCTACTAATAATAGATTAAAGTCAAGTTCTTTATGGTATTTTTAACAAAAAAAGTTTAAAGTTTATAGTTTAATATTAGTTTTTTTGAGCTTTTCATTAAGATTAATTTCTTCTGTAGAAAGTGAAGTTTTATTAATTAGTCTAACATTAAATAGGTAAAATAATATTTGCCTTAAAGTTATAGGAAGAGTAATCATGATAATGAGACAAATAACTAATACAAAGTTATTTTCGATGTAATTATCTATAGTATTAAAGAGATTTAAATAAACTTCTAAAGCAAATATTGAAATAAAACCTATCCAGCATATTGTTTCAAGAAAAATTTCAAAGTGGGATTGACGTTCGTATTTTGTTTCTTTATTAATATTAGGTATTGATTTGTCAATTTTATTAGAAAATAGTAATTTGAAATAATTTATTAATTTCCTAAAAAATTTAAATGGTGATAATGATTGGATAAGGAAATATCCTAATATAATAGCAATAAATATGAGTAATGTATTTAAATTTAAATAGCTAGATAAATTATACCATTCACTAAAGCTAGTAAATAAAATAGTATTAAAGGATAAACTTATAAAAAACATAATGGTCCAATATACGATTTTTCTTGATATCTCAGTTTTATTAGTTCTTATTTTGTTTTGTAAAATAAAAACAATTATTCCAACTGTAATTATTAACAATTCTAATTTAAACATTATAATAATTCTCCATTCATAATATAGTTTTCATCAAGCTTATTTAGGGAATCTATATATTGATTATTTAATGTTAAAGAAACAATTTTATCATTTGCCCAAATCATAAATTTACTTTTTATTAAAACGAAATTTTCAACTTGAATATCAGGTGTTTGATCATTAAAGAATAATTCTTTAGAACTAATTATAGTTGCTAAATTAAATTGACATAAGGTTGCTAAAAATCCTTGGTATTCCTCTAAGTTGCTTAAAGGACAATACATAGAATATCCATTTTCTAATGCTTCTGTTAAAAGATTAAAATTTGAAACAAAGCTTTTTAATTTTAATAATATTTTTTCAACTCGTTCTTCATCACGGCTCTCTATGTCAGCAGATAAAAGTGAAAGCATTAGTAAGTTTTCAATTGAATCTTTAGACCTACCTACAACTTCTTTTGTAGACTTTGCAAATAGTGGAGTTTTTTCCTTGCCTTCCATTATGGCAAATATTATAGTTAGACCATCAATCAATATCGCAAAAATTAAGCAAAACCAAGACATGCTTATTTCTTCATTTAAAGTAAATAAATTAAGAACAGGCAAAACATAAAGATTATGAATTATATAATCTTCGTTATTAGAAACAATTTGTTCTACATTGCTATAAATATGATTTAAAGTATATATGGCACTTTTAATTTCAGAATTCATTAAAGAGTAAAGTTCCATGGAATTTTCTTCTGTAAGGGTTATATTATCAGAAGCGTTACTTCCAGTTGAGTTTTTATAAATTATAGATTTTAACTCAGAAAAAGATTTCATAATCTCTGAATCCTTTTTATTTAAAATTAGAAAATCATTTATTTGAGTTTGTAAATTATCAATAGAGGCTTTGTTTTTAATTATTAATATTTGAGAGTTTAAATTTAGTAAAATAGTAGTAAAAATATCTTTATCACCGTCAATTCCCTGGATATAGTTTTGACAGTAATCTTGTATTTTTGATAGCTTTTCATCTATAGTAAGAGAGGTTTCTTCAGAAGTGATTAAAGCATAAGAGGTATTTATTCCCTTTTCTAACTGCTCTTTTTTACTTTTAGTATCTATGCTTTCAGCAGTAAATTCATCAAGAGATTTACCCCCTAAAATAGAGTTTACTTGAGCATTGTATAATTCAGTCTTTAAAGAAGAATCTTGTTTAGTACTATCTGTAATCATGTTACCTATTGCAGTGTTATATTTGGCCATATCTGAATAATACTGCTCTAAATTATCACCATAGTTGTTTAGGTTAGGTTTACTAACACTATTAGTTTGAGAGTTTATTATATTATTATCTATAGAAATATTAGATATATCTTCTGATAACTTATTGTTATTATCAACTTCCATGCTTAAAGATGTATAGCTTGTACTTAAATCATTTATTAGATTAAGCATAGTTTTTGTTATAGAGCTTTTATTTGTTTCTCTTAAAGTTTCGTATTTATCAGAAATAGTACTATTTATTTGAGTATATCTTTCTTCTAAATAATTTATAGGAGAATTAATATAATTATATATTCCTATATATGAAAAGTAGGTAGAACATAATGTGGCCAGAATTAAGACTACTAAAAAGCCTTTTCTAAAATTAGATCTTAAAGTATGACTTACACAAAAAACAATAAGTTGAATTGATAAAGCAAATAATAGTGGAGCGCTTAGGTTAAAAGGTAAGTTAATTCCACCAAAATAGACAATGCTGCCTTTATAAGTAGTAGCTAATGAAATTAATTGTAATAATAAGGTTACTATTACAATTAACCATGCTAAAGAAGTTTTGTTGAAAATAATACTAGTTGAGTTTTCATTTGAAGAAGTAATCATATTTTCATAAAAGTGTTGTTGTTTTTTTATTTTACGTTTGTTATGACCATTATTGAATTTTTCTTTAAATTTATTTTGTAAATCCATAATATCCTCCTTAATTACATATAAGTTAAATTATATATGTTTTACCTATAATTTTCCATAAAATGCATAGGATTAATGTTTTTTTAAGAAAGTTTTAATAAATTGTAAATATGTTATAAATTAATTATTAGAACCACAATGAGTTAAAAATACATAGATTGTGGTGCTTTTTTCATTTATAAATAATTCATACAATAAATTAAGAAAAAGAAAATTAGGAGTGATAATATGAAAATTGGTGTAATTATGGGGGGGATATCTTCTGAAAGAGAAGTTAGCTTGAAGTCAGGAGAGCAAGTGATTAAAAATTTAAATAAAAATAAATATGAAAAAATAATACCAATAATAATAAATTCAAAAAAAGAGGTAATAGAAAAGGTTAAAGAAATAGACTTTGCTTTTATAGCATTACATGGAAGGTTTGGTGAGGATGGAACTATACAAGCTGTATTAGAAACTATGGGAATTCCATATAGTGGATGTGGAGTTTTATGTAGTGCAATTTCTATGAATAAAGGATTAACAAAACAATTAGTAATGAGCAAAGGAATAGAAACAGCTCCTTGGATTACAGTAAAATCAATAAAAGATATTAATTATGAAAAAATAAGAGAGATTGGGTATCCTATATTTATAAAGCCTAATAGTGGGGGGTCTAGCATAGCTACATTCTTAATAAATAATGAGTATGAAGTAGAGTATGCCATAAAAAAAGTATTAGAATATGATGATGAAGTAATGATAGAAAAATATATAGGTGGAACAGAGATGACATCCTTTATTTTAAATGGAGATGTATTTCCAACGATAGTTATCAAGGCAAATATAGGAGAGTTTTTTAATTATGAAGCTAAATACAAAGAAAATGGTGCTGATGAGGAGGTTGTTTTCTTAGAAAAAAATTTGCAAAAAAAGGTTAATGAAATATCAAAATGTGTTTGGAATAATCTAGGTTGCAAGAGTTATGCTCGAATTGATATCATAGTAAGTAATAATATTCCTTACTTTTTAGAAATTAATACACTACCAGGAATGACTGAATCAAGTCTTATTCCTAAGAGTGCAAGAGCAAGAGGATATAATTTTAGTGAGCTTTTAGATATGATAATAGAATACTCACTGACTTAGGAGTTGAAAAAAAGTGATATTTTCTAATATAGACTTTAATGATAATGAACCAATTTATTTACAAATAGAAAATTATATAAAAAAAATGATTGAAAATAATATGGTTGTTAATAATGGAAAGCTTCCTGCAACAAGGGAGCTTTCTAAAATATTAGGTGTAAGCAGAAATTCTATAATTACGGCATATGAAAATTTAGAGGATCAAGGTGTTGTTTATACTGTAAAAGGGAAGGGAACATTCATTTCGCCAAATAAGTCAAAAGATAAAAATGGTTGGAAAATTAACTGGGAGGAGAAGGTTAATAATTATGGAAAAACATCATATGATTTAGATATAATTAAGCATGAAATACCATGGGAAAAGAATTTAATATCTTTTAAAAGTATATCCCCAGATGGTGAATTATTTGATATGGAAGAATTTAAAAAAGCCTTTTTAAATAGGATTTCAATTGAAGGACATAAAATTTTAAATTATGGGTATGCAAAGGGGTATAAGCCTCTTATGGAATATCTTTTAAATTATATGAAAACTAAAGGTGTAGATATAGAGGGAAAGGATATTATAATTGTTAATGGATTTACAGAAGGATTAGAAATGATTCTTACGGCATATACAAATCCTAGTGATAAAATTATTTGTGAAAATCCAACTCATAATACAGCAATAAAAATTATGAGAGTTCATGAACTTGATGTAGTAGGTGTATCTATGAATGAAGAGGGAATAGATACTGAAGAGTTAGAAGAAAAGTTAAGTAATGGTGATATAAAATTAGGATATTTAATACCTTCATATCATAATCCAACAGGAATAGTAATGAAAGGTGAAAAAAGATATACTGTTTATAATCTATTTAAAAAATATAATGTTCCAATCATAGAAGATGGTTTTAATGAGGAACTTTTATATAATAGTACTCATGTATCTCCAATGGCAGCGCTTGATAATGGCGGTAGTGGTGTTATTTATATAGGGAGTTTTTCAAAAATATTATTTCCGGGAATAAGAGTAGGGTGGATACTTGCTGATAAAAAAGTTATAGATATTTTAGAAAGTGTTAAGCGTTGTAAAAATATTCATACATCATTTTTAGATCAAGGGATACTTTATGAATATTTAAGATCAGGTGCATTTGAGAAGCAAATAAAAAAAGTTAGAAAAGTATATAAAGAAAAGTATGAGTTTGCTTTAGAATGTATTAATAAATATATTAAGCCAACTTTTGTATGGGGGGAAGGTGGTCTCCATATTTATATAGGGATAGAAGGCATAAATTCTAGACAACTATTAAATCGATGTTATGAAAAGGGCGTAATATTTACTCCAGGCGATATTTTTTCAGTAGATAACATTTCTAATAATACTTTAAGGTTAGGATTATCAAGACTAACTCTTAATGAAATTGAAGAAGGAATTAAAATAATAGGTAGTATAAAGAATGAGTTAAAAAAATAATAAATTTTAATAAGATGAGAATAAACTGAAGTAGGTAATTAATTATTTAGTGAAGAGTTTAATTTTCATCTTAAAATTTGTTTTGCAAAAGATATAAAAAAATGTTATTCTATTTAATTGTGAAATAAAATGTTAGGGGGCGATAATTAGATGAAAAATAATATGACAAATGATATGACTAAAGGTAATCCTGTTAAGTTAATATTACTATTTTCTATACCATTGTTAATAGGAAATATATTTCAACAATTTTATAGTATGGTAGATACTATAATAGTTGGTAGATTTGTAGGAGTTGATGCTCTAGCAGCTGTTGGTTCAACAGGATCTATGGTGTTTTTGGTAAATGGATTTGCAACAGGGTTAACTAGTGGATTTGCAGTTTTAGTATCACAAAGATTTGGAGCAAAGGATGAAAAAGGGCTTCGTAAAGCTGTTGCTAGTGCAATAAATTTAACAGTTATTTCAGTAATTATAGTAACATTAATAAGTTTATTAGGAGCAAAGCCTTTATTAAAATTAATGAATACGCCTGAAAACATCTTAAGTGATGCTTATACATATATAAAAATAATTTATGGTGGAGTTGTAGCAACTGTTGCATATAACTTAATAGCAAGTATACTAAGAGCATTAGGTGATAGTAAAACACCATTATACTTTTTAATTATATCTTCAGTTTTAAATATTATTTTAGATTTAGTATTTATAATTAATTTCAAAATGGGTGTTGCAGGTGCAGCATATGCAACAATTATTTCACAAGGTATTTCAGCTATACTTTGTTTAGTTTATACTTATAAGAAATTCAATATATTAAGGCTTAAAAAAGAAGATTTTAATGTTAAGAGAAGATATTATCATAAACATTTAAAGATAGGAATTCCAATGGCACTTCAATTTTCAATAACAGCTATAGGAATAATGACAGTTCAAGGAGCTTTAAATGTATTTGGATCTACAGTAATTGCTTCTTATACAGCAGCATCTAAGGCGTTACAGCTTGTTATGCAACCAGCAATTACTTTTGGTGTTACCATGGCTACTTATTGTGGACAAAACCTTGGTGCTAAAGAATATGGACGTATAAAACAAGGTGTTAAGGAATGTACTAAAATATCTATTATTACAAGTATTATTGCAGGGGCAGTTTTAATATTCCTTGGAAAATACTTTGTTATGATGTTTATAAGCAATCCGGATGCAGAAATATTAATGTATGCACAACAGGTACTTAATATATCAGCTATATTCTTTATACCTTTAGGATTAATATTTATATATAGAAATGCACTTCAAGGAATAGGTGATTCCTTTGTCCCAATGATGGCAGGAGCATATGAACTTATAGCAAGAGCTATAGTTGCCTTTACACTGCCAAGGTATATAGAGTTTATAGGAATATGTTTAGCGGATCCAGTAGCTTGGCTTGCGGCATCAATTCCATTAGGAATTACTTACTTCAAAAGAATAAAGAGTTTATTAAAACATGGACATATAAAAACATAAAATAAGTTAATTAAAGATGATATGAAATAATACTAAATTATTTTATATCATCTTTTTTTGAGTATATTGAACATATTACTTAAGGTATATATTTAAGTGTATGAATATGGAGTTGTAAGTAGAATTAAAGTTGAATATGGTAAAATATTACGATTTTAGTAGTATAATAAGTATTTATAATGATAATATTCTTAAGATTGACTTAAATAAATAAATTAGTATAAATTTGTAACAATGTTTGTGATTTTGACGTATTATGAAGTGTTAGATAAGTTATGAGGGGAAAGAAAGTTGAGTACATCGGGAACAACGGCAACCTTAAATGACATTATTAATAACTTAGATGCAGATGATTTAAAAGAACTTTGTTCAAGTTATTGTGATGATACTAGCGCTGTTAATGAGCAAAATGAATTTTATACTTGTCAATTATTTAATTTATTACAATGTTATGGATGTCAATTTATGAAATTGATATTGCTATTAATATTTTTATATGCATGGAATAATCAAGCGACTAATAACTATTTAATGACATCAAATTGTCAATTAACAAATGCTATTAGTGATATGTTACAAGAATGTATGGAGAATAATTGCAATAGTAAGAAGAAGTAAAGAATAACAGAGATGTTATTCTTTTTTACTTATTCATTATACATAATATAATTATTTTTCTTTTTTACCATTTTTCTTAAGAAATATCATACCAGTAGAGCTTATAATAGCACCGAATAATGAAACTGAAGCCGCTGGAATACCTCCTGTTTTAGGTAAACTATTGTTATTTCCACTATTATTAGTACCATTCGGAGTAGTACTATTTGAATTGTTAATTTCATTATTTGCAACTAATGCATCTATAGCTGATTTTAATCCTTTTTCTGAATTAGCAATTTCTTTTTCAGTTGCTTCTTCATTATTGATAATATTTCTAGCAATATTTAATTGAGTTTCTAGATTATTCCAAGAATCCTTGGTATATTTACTTGAATCTAAGATTTCTACCTTATTAATTAAGTCTTGTAATAAATCTTTATTTGGTTTTAAGCGTAACTCCAAATATGATCTCATTAAATTATCGTAAGCGGTATTAACTTCTTTTTGTGTAGCAGTTTCATTTGATAATACAGTATTTGCATTTTCTAATACGTCTTGAAGTTTTGACCAAGTTGCAACTATATATTTACTTTCATCTAATCCATTAACTTTACTTATTAAATTTTCTAATTTAGATTTATCTACTGATGGCTTAGTTTCTAGATTTAAGAATGCCTTATTTAAGGTATTGTATGCTTTAATTATGTCAGCTTCTAAAGCATTTTGATCATTTAACACATCTTGAACTAAATCGCTATTTAATATAGCTTTAAGATTATTCCAGGATTGTATAGTAAAGTTACTTTCATCTAATGAATTAATGCTTTCTACTAAAGTTAATAATTCAGTTTTATTTCCTTTATGCTCTAATAATTGAAGGGCTTTACTTAATCTATTAAATGATTTGTTTACTTCATCTTGAGCTATTTCTTCTCCTATTTTTATAGCATTTAAAAGTGATTTTGCTTCTAGAAGAGATGATTCCAATTCTGCTTTAACAACTGGTACAACGTCTAGAAGTTCTTCATCTGTTATAGACTCAGCTGTTTCTATAGCAATTTCAAGATGCCTAATAAATAAGTTAATATTATTATCTATAACTTTAATTGTTATAGTTTTATCTTCAACTTTTATAGTATCTTCTCCATCTGATATCTCACCTAAAATATTTATAGGTGTTGCCTCTGCTACATCTTTAGATTTTAATTTAATATTTATTAACTTTTCTTCTGATACAATAGGATTTCCTTTAGTTGATAAGATAATTCTTATTTTTCCATCTTCTAAAATTTTATAGTCTGCAATTATATTTTCATTTATAGATTCTATACCTTCTAATTCAAATATAGTATGATCATAAGCAAAAGTTAAATCTGCTGCATATGGAGTTATACTTTTATCTATATTATCTATAGATATCTTAGCATCTAAAAAATCTCCTATTTTTATCTCACTTGGAATTTCTATTCCAAAACGTGACTCCTTAACAATAACAGTTAAATTACTTATTGCAGTTTCTAAATTAGTCTTTGCTTCATTTACTTCTGTTTCAGTTGCATCTGAATTTTCATTTACTGAATTAGCTAAATTTAAAGCTTTTTCAAATACTCTCCAACTTTCTTCTGTATAATTATCTTTAGATAAATTATTTGCTTTATTAATGACTGATTGTAATCCGCTCTTATCTACAATAGGAGTTTCTACCTCTTCATTATTAATTTTTATTGCTGTAACTGAATGTGGTGTTAATTGATACTCTAAATAGTTAGTTTCAATATTTTCAATAGTATATTCTTCTACTAATACATTTTCTTTATTAGATACAGTATTTTCTGCATCATAGCTTGGACCATCTACAACCATAGCTATTCCACTTTTATTTTTAAAATCAAAGCCTTCTACATCTACTATTACAGTTGTGTTTTCTAATGCTGCATTAACTAACATTAAATACATATTTCCATAATTATCTGTAGTTAACATTGTATCTATAGCTTCTAAGTTATTTCCTAAATCTTTATTATTAATAACACTTTCATTTAGTACATTAGTTCCAGTAAGGTTATTAAACAAAGTAAATACTTTGGCTGAAGGGGTAGATACAAAGTCTATTTCGCCAGTTGAGTTATCTACTATACTTTGAATTATAGCTTGACCTCCAGGACCTAATAAATCTCCTCCAGGGAAGTCAACTAAACAATGCTTAGTTGCGTAAGGAACTGATTCTATATCTGCAAATCCAATTATAGATTTTGCAGTATATAATGCATTTACTTGCGATTTTACAAATCTACTTTTATCATTAAATATTCCATATTCAGATACAACTACACTAACATCCTTTGCCTTTTCTTCACCTAATATTTCTTTTATCTTATTTTCATAAGCTCTAACTGCATTTACTTTTTCTTCTGATCTATAAAGTATTTTTTCATAATATTTTGGATCATCACTATTTATAGTACCTGAATAAGGGTGTATAACTATTCCATCATAAATATTTTCTGTGCCCATTCTAGTTATAAAATTTTCAGTATCATAACATGAATATATCTTTATATTTGGATCTACTTTTTTCATTTCTTCATAATAATCTACATAGCCATCTCTATGAGCTTTATATGAAACTTTAATATTAGTACCTGAGGCAGGAATGTTTCCATTTATTCCATTACCAAAAGTTATTCTTCCGGTTTCATTATTATAGGTAAATACATTGTTTGCACCTTGATTCTCTAAAGAGTCAACTCTTTGCCAAGGTTCTCCACCAACAGTTAATACCAAGGTATCATCTACTATAGGATAATACCTAATCATCTTTTCTTGGTTTTCTGTTCCATCCCCTTTACCAGCTGTAGAATTTCTCCAATCTTCATACTCAACAACAAATTGATTATTAAATTGGAATTCACCTCCATTTATATAAGCACCAAGTGGATCACTAGAAGCTGTTGTCCAATAAGCTTGTTCACTTGTTAATTGGAATTCATTTCCTAATTCAAAATGAGTAACATTATATGGCTCAATTCTTCCATTTTCAGCTCTAACTTCAGCCCAATCTACTCCTCCATTTGGATTTTCTCCAACTTCACAATTTAAATATTCAACTAAATCTGCTGCATCATATTTATTACCATTACCCATGTTATAAACATATGCAAACTCACTATTATTTTCTTCAGTATATTTAGCTGCTTCATCTACGCCAAAGTAAGGAAATTCAGGCGTTTGTTCTGGATCACCATGAATAGTATATTTTCTATTTTCTATAGGGCCAATTGATTTTTTCCATTCAAATAAATTTGCTACCTTGCCACCTGGATATCTTAAAGCACCAAAATTTGATTCTTTATATAGTTTATCAAATTCATCTTTAATCTTTAAATTTTCTATATCATAAGTACCATATCCATTTTTGTGATATCTATGATTAGCTCCAAATAAAGCTCTATCTATACTTCTAAACACATCATTAACATCTGATTTAATTAAAACCTTATTTCCTATTGAAGTATTTACTTCTTCGTTTATAGCTGTATTAATTTCTTGTAATGATGTTAATTTATTTAAATATTCTTCTTTAGTTGTATTATTATCTCTAAGAATTTCTTCAGCTAAAGTTATTTCAGTTAGAAATTCTTCTAAAGTATTACTATCTAAAAATCCATTTGCTAAATCATAGATTCTTTTACTTTCATTTATTACATTTAATAACTCATTTTTTAATTCTTCTATAGTTAAGTTAATATAATATATATTCTGTATCTCTTCATCTGTAAGATTTTTATCAAATATCATTACTTCATCAACTATACCATTTAAAGCAAAACTATCAGTACCCTTATGATCTCCAATTCTTAATGGATCATTGGAATTTGTGAAAGTAATATTAGAGTGCTTACTATCAAATTTTCCATTTACATAGAATTTCACTTCATTAGCCTCGTAATCGCTTACAAGAGTAATGTTATACCATTTTTGGGGGGTTAAATCTTCATTTCCATAAATATTTTTTCCGCCAACAAAAGACCCTAATTTATCATTTTGATTTGATGATGCATAATAAAGTAGTGACTTACCAGATCCCTCTTGTTGCAATAATATAGTATTTTCTGTTCTATTAGTGCCACTTTCTTGAGATATATTTACCCAAAAAGATACAGAAACTTTTTCATTAGATAAATTGAAAATAGATGGAATACTTAAAAATGTTCCTTTTTCTCCTGTCAATTCAAGTCCCTTATTATTTTTACCATCGTTTGTAATTCTTCCATTACCTCGTATTAAGGCATTTTTACTATTATTACTATCATCAATAATAGTATTACCTTCATAGTTTTCAAACGACCAATATCCCTTTAAATTATTCAGTGGAATCTTAGATTTTTCCATTGCGGTTGTTGTCATACCTGGAAGGTATGACATAGTAATTGTTAAAATAGTAGTTATTGCCATTAGTTTTTTAAAATTCATAAATCTTCCCCCTATAAATAATGTAAATATTTATAGGGAAGAGTTTAACATTTACATATTTTTCTTTCAATCACCTAAGCTATATTTGACAATATAATATATTCTTTTAGTTTCATGGTAAAAAAATATAGCATTATATTGTATATATTAACAATATAGTATATTTTAAAATTTTGTGGAAAATTTGGAGTGAACAGTTGTTGTTTTTGTAATTTATAGCTATTAAATTGATTATATTTAGTGTATAAAGAAAAATTTAGAGATTATTAAATATATAATATAAATAGTAAGGAGTGGTAGTATGGCAAAACATGATTTTGGAATAATTGATAGTTTTGAAGATGATAAATGGTATAGTGATTATGAACCAGAAAAATATAATTGTATATCAGTTAGTGATGATTTAATAGAACAGCTTTTAATAAGATACTTGAAGGAGATTGGAAATTTAAAAACTTATTTTCATGTAAAAAGACATCCAGCATTAGGATTAGATTATTGTGGTACTACAATTATACCACCCAGTTCAGTAAAGGATTTTAAAAGAATAATTATTAATGCTAATTTATATTATAATTCGAAAGAGTTGGAGAAGTTAATTAAGAAACTTAATATTGCTATAAAAGAAAATAAGTATGTAATTCATTACGGTATATAGAAGCTAAGTGAAATCTAGAATTAGATTTTATTTAATTAAGACAAATAGATAATTTTAAGATATATTGACAATTCATATATTTAGGAGTATTATAAATCAAAAGTTAAATTTTTTGAAGAAAAGAGTAAATATTTACTGAGTATCTTAAGCGAGTAGGGAGGGTGAAAGCCTACGTGAAAAGAAATATTGAAAGACGTTCTTGAGGAGCTTATCTGAAATTTTTTAGTAGGATAAGACGGATATCCCACGTTATAGGGACTTGAGATAACAAAGTATTAATATAATATATTGTTAAATTAGGATGGTACCGTGAAGATAATAGCTTTCACTCCTAAATGGAGTGGGAGTTTTTTTGTTATTAATATATATTTAATAAATGAACTTTTAGTATCTGGTATTGTGTTTATATCTTAATTATTATATTAACTTTGTTAAGTAAGGGTGGTACCGCAAAGTTATTTTGCCCCTTGAGTTTTAAGGCTCAAGGGGCTTTTTTAGTTAAGTATTTTTATTATGCGCGCAATAAAATTATTTAATTGAACAGTAAATGTAAAAAGTTTTAATAGAATTTTGGAGGTAAAAATAAATGAAAAGAAAACTAGTTAGTGAATTAAATAATTGCATTAATAATAAAGTTAATATACAAGGATGGATATGTAAAATTAGAAAGTTAAAAAATATATCTTTTCTCATAGTAAGAGATAGAAGTGGGTTAGTCCAATGTATAGTTGATAATAGTATTAATATATCTAATTTTAAATTAGAATCTGTAGTATCAATTAAAGGAGAAGTAAAAGAAAGTAATAATAAATTAAATAAATTTGAGATTGTAGTTGAAATTTTAGATATTATAAATAATGCAATAGATGAGTTACCAATAGAAGTTAACAAGGAGAGTTTAGAATGCAATTTAGATACTATGTTAAATAATAGAGTATTAAGTTTAAGACATCCTAGAGTAAATGCTATATTTAAAGTTCAAAATGTAATAGTTAATGGATTTAGAGAGTTTTTAAATAGAGAAGGATTTGTAGAAATTCATACACCTAAAATTGTAAAGGAAGGTGCTGAAGGTGGTGCTGATCTGTTTGAAGTTAAGTATTTTGAAAATAAAGCTTATTTAGCAACAAGTCCTCAATTTTATAAACAAATGATGGTAGCATCTGGATTTGAAAGAGTATATGAGATTGGCCACGCCTATAGAGCAGAAGAGCATAATACTAATAGACATCTTAATGAATATATAAGTATGGATTTAGAGATAGGATTTATCAATGACGAGAAAAATATTATGAATTTAGAAGAGAATTTGTTAAAGTATATATTAGAAAAATTAAAAGGCGAATGCAATGAATACTTGGAATTATTAGGGGTAGATATTCCTAAAATAACTGATAGTATTCCAAGAATTGATTTTAATGAAGCATTAATTATATTAAAAGAAAAGTATAATAAAAGTGATTTAGAAGGAGATTTGGATCCAGAAGCGGAAAAATTAATTTATAGATATGTGAGAGAAAAATATGATAGTGATTTTGTATTTTTAACAAATTATCCAAGAAAAAAAAGGCCAATGTATACCATGCCGTTAGGAAAAGAAGGAACTCATAGTTTTGACTTATTATGTAAAGGAGTAGAAATAACTACAGGTGGACAAAGAATTCATGAATATGAGAAATTAATTGAGAATATAAGATATAAGGGTTTAAATCCAGAAGAATACCAGAGTTATTTAGAGGTATTTAAATATGGAATGCCTAAACACGGAGGACTTGCTATTGGATTAGAAAGAATAACAGCAAGATTGTTAGAGTTAGAGAATATTAGAGAAGCAACTTTATTTACTAGAGATAGGAAAAGACTAATTCCATAAAAATAACACTTGAAATAAACTGCGAACTAAAGCTTATTATATGATACTTTCTTCCGGTGATATCATTAATTTTTCGTTCTCACTGTAGTTCGCAATTTAACTAAAGCTTTCGTATAGAGTTATTGTTAAGTAAGTCTTTAAATATCATTTGAGCTCCAGATAGATAATCATAATCAGAATTAGAATCTTTAGCTTTTAGTAATGACCAAGTTGCATTATAAAATTTTACTACAAAAAGATAATCTAATAGTTTTGTATAATATTCATTTGTATATTCTCCAAAATAAAGTTTTAATAAAGTTTTTCTAGATTCTTCAGGTAGAAACCAAGAAATGGTTGCTAAGTCGAAAAATATATCTCCCATTGAAGAGTATTCGTAATCTACAAAATATAAACTATCATTGTTTAAAATAATATTTGAAGCATTTAAATCATTATGACAAAGACCTATTAATGGATTTTTACTAAGTTTAATTTCTAAGTTATTTAAATAATATAAAAGTGAATCTATAGATTCAGGTATAGGTAGCTTTAAATCTTTACATATATATATTCTTTCTCTTATATGATTAAAAGGATTAAAATGTTTTTCGCATCTCAAATTATGAAAATTCCCTAAAGAATCAACAAGTTTAGATAAAAATTTAACTGAAGAAAAATCATTTAAGGATGGTATTGTTCCATTAATCCAAGAAGTAATCATGTTGCCAGTTGTAGTGGAAAAATAGTATAAATGAGGAGCTATATTTATTTCTTCAGCTTTATTTATTATTAAGAATTCATTTTTTCTATCAGTATGTAAATAGGTGTGTGTGCAAATTTTAACAAAATAATTACTGTTTTTATAATAAACTTTATAGTTTTCACTACTAAGACCACCTATTTTTTCTATAGAAGATAAATCAATGATATTCCATTTTAGTTCGTTTTTTAAAAATTTTATTAAAGTAGTGTTCATATTGTTCTCCTAAATGAAAAAGATTGTTCAATATATCATTGTTGACATTTAAACAAATAATAAAGTATTATAACAAAAAAAGACCGTGTTTAAAATAATAATTGGGGTGAAGGTTATGAAAAGTAATAAAATAGATTTTGAAGTAGTTTTAAATGGTATAACAGCTATAAATAAAAATACTATTGAAGAAGCAAAAAAGAGAGTAGATTCACTTGCAAAACCATTAGGAAGCTTAGGAAAATTAGAAGATATTGCAGTAAAACTAGCTGGAATTACAGGACAAGTTAAAAATAGAATAAATAAAAAATGTATAATTATTATGTCTTCAGACAATGGGGTAGTAGAGGAAGGGATTGCATCGGCACCTCAAAGTGTTACATTAGCACAAACTATAAATTTTTCAAGAGGTCTTACTGGAGTAGCTACATTAGCAAAAGAAAATAATACGGATTTAATGGTAGTTGACATAGGAGTTAATACTGATAAAAAAATTCCTGGAGTTATTGATAGGAAAATAAGAAAAGGGACATCTAATATAATTAAGAGTCAAGCTATGAGCCAGGATGAATGTATTAAAGCTATAAATATAGGAATAGAAATGGTTAGTAAAGCTTATGAAAAAGGTTATGATATATTAGGTGTTGGAGAGATGGGAATAGGAAATACTACCACAAGTAGCTCAGTACTTGTAAGCTTAACAGGATGTAATATTGAAGATGCAGTTGGAAAAGGTGGTGGTATAACTAAAGAAGCTTTTGAAAAGAAAAAATGGGTTGTAAGAGAGGCTATAAGAAGAAATAATCCGGATATAAACAATCCTATTGATATAATTGCAAAAGTTGGTGGATTTGATATAGCAGGAATGGTGGGAGTTTTTTTAGGGTCGGCTTATTATAGGATTCCAGTTGTTATAGATGGATTTATATCAGTAGTTGCAGCACTTGCAGCAGTAAGGATAAATCCATTAGTTAAGGATTATTTAATACCATCTCATTTTTCTAAGGAAATAGGATATAATATTGCAATAGACGAATTAGGTCTAGAGCCAATGTTAAATTTAGGTATGAGATTAGGAGAGGGGAGTGGATGTCCAATAGCATTTTCAGTAGTTGAATTTAGTTGTGCAATGATGAATAGTATGGCAACCTTTGCTGAAGCTGAAATAAATGATGATTATTTAGAGGAAGTCAGAGGCGAGGAGAACTATATAGTTTAGGAGGAAATATGATTGCTTTAGTTGTAGGTGGAGCTAAGAGTGGAAAATCTATGTTTGCGCAAGATTTAGCAAAATCATTAGAAAGTAAAAATGGTAAACTACATTATGTTGCAACTATGAATCCATGTGATTTAGAAGATTTAAAAAGAATAGAAAATCACTTAAAAGAACGAGACGGATATGGATTTAATACAATAGAAGAAACTATAGATATGAAAAAGGTTGCTAAAGCTATAGTAGAAGAAGATACGGTTTTAATAGATAGTATGACATCACTTGTTACTAATTCAATGTTTAAGGGGAAGGAATTTATTAAACAAGTAAATATTGATATTTTAGATGGATTGGAAGAAATTGTTAATTCGGCTAGTAATGTAGTGATAGTATCAGATTATTTATTTAGTGATAGTATACAATATGATTGTTATACAGAAAGCTTTAGAAAAGAGTTAGGAATTATAAATAGAAAATTAGCAATTATGGCTAATATGGTAGTTGAATGTTCTTATGGAAATATAGTTTATCATAAATTATAATGCCTTAGATGCGAAAAAAATAGAAAGGAATAATTATGAAAAAATATTATAAAGGATTTTTAATGGCAATAAGTATGTTTACTATTATTCCATTGCCTAGGTATGAGTGGGATGATGAAGGTGGTAAAAATATAATGAAGTTTTATCCTGTAATAGGGGTGATAGTAGGAGTTATATGGTATTTAGTTTTAAGCGGGCTTTCTTTATTAGGAGCAAGTACTATGGTAATAGCAGCTATTACGCTAATAACACCATTTTTACTTACTGGAATGTTACATTTAGATGGGTATATGGATGTTTGTGATGCACTTTTATCAAGAAGAAATAAGGAAGAAAAATTAAGAATATTAAAGGATCCACATACGGGAGCTTTTGCAGCAATATCTGTAGTTATGCTTTTTGTAGTGAACTTTTCAGCAATTTATACTGTAGTTGATAAGAATAATAGTACTATTGGGTTAATCTTAATACCTATTATTTCAAGAAGCTTAATGGGATATTTATTATTATCTAAGGAATCAATGAAGGGAAGCTCTTTAGGTGCATTTTTTAAACAGGGAACTGGAAAGACAGATAAGGCAATATTAATAACATGTTTAATACTTTCAAGTATAATTTCAGTATTTGTATTTAGAATATATGGTGTAATAATGAGTTTATCAATGATTTTAGTAAGCATTTTTTTTGTTAGTAATGCAGCTAAAGAATTTGATGGAATGTCTGGTGATAGTGCCGGATATGGTCTTGTTATAGCAGAAACAGTTGGAGTTTTAATTTTAAGCTTTATTTAATTGTTAATAAATATATATACAGCTAATAGGAATTATTTTAAGGAGAAAATTATGGTTTTAGTATTTGGTGGAGCATATAATGGGAAAAGTCAGTTTGTTAAGGAGAAATTTAATATAACTGAAGATGATATGTTTTATTGTAATGGTGATAAAATAGATTTTTCAAAAAAGGTTATTTGTGGATTTCATAAATTTACATATAATAATGTATTAAAAAATATAAACTCACTTGATTATATAAAAGAGAATATTAATTTATTTGAAGATAAGATAATAATTTGTGATGAAATTTCAAGTGGAATAGTCCCATTAAAGAAGGAAGATAGAATCTGGAGAGAGGAAACAGGAAAATGTCTTCAATATTTATCTAAAAAATCTTCAGTCATATATAGAGTTTTTTGTGGTATACCAACAATAATTAAAGGTTAAAATTCTAGTTAATAATACTATTTTTAACTAACAATATTATTTGTTGGTTTTATTTTTTTTAAAGGAAATATTACTAGAAGTATAATAGTGAATATATGGGTATCAACAAAAACTTAGTTGTAGAAAACCTTTAAAAGTGATATTCTCGTAAGAGATAATTATAAGGAGAAAATAAATGAATGAAAAAGTTAATATTATATTTAATAAGACATGGAAGAACTGAAGCTAATGAAAAACATCTTTATTGTGGGAAAAGTGATTTGCATTTAAGTGAAAATGGGATAAAAGAGCTTGAAGATATAAAAAAAGAAATTAATTATCCAGAATGTAATAAATATTTTACTAGTGGAGCAAAAAGAGCAAATGAAACAATATCAATATTATATCCGGAAAAACAATATGATGAAATTAATGAATTTTGGGAATATGATTTTGGAGATTTTGAGCTTAAAAGTTATGATATGCTTAAAGAAAATAAAGATTACATTAGTTGGATTATAGATAATGAGGGACAAGTATTATGTCCTAACGGAGAAAGTAAATTTCAATATAGAAAGAGAATAAAAAAAGCCTTTATAGCATTTCTAGAACAATGCTATAAAGAAAATATAAATTCAGCTGCATTAATTTCTCATGGAGGAACTATAGGAACTATTTTAGAGGTTTTTTATGATAATAGTAAAAGCTTTTATGAGCATCAGCCATCCTGTGGAAGAGGATATAAAATAACTTTAGAAAAAGTAGATGATAAATATAAATTTATAAATATAGATAGCATTTAGCTATGGAAAGGTTAGTGAAATGATAGAAATAACATTAGGTTTTTTATTAGATTTAATAATAGGTGATCCTCAAAATCCAATACATCCAATTAGAATAATAGGATCTTTATGCAAAACTATTGAAAAATTTTTTAGAAAAATATTAAAAAAATCATTAAAAGTGGCAGGATTAATGACTTGGATATCAGTAATATTAATAGTATTTTTATTTAACTATTATTTATTAAGGGGTGCATATGCAATTAACAATATTTTTGGAGTAGTATTAGCATCTATAATGATTTATTTTTGTATATCAACAAAGGCACTTAAAGTAGAAGGATTAAAAGTAGTAAAATACATAATTAAAGATGATATAGAAGGAGCAAGAAAGCAGTTATCTTATATCGTTGGTAGGGATACTCAAAATTTAGATAAAGAATCAATACTTAAGGCTGTTATAGAAACAGTTGCAGAAAATATGTCTGATGGTGTTATAGCACCACTTTTTTATGCTGGAATTGGAGGAGCACCTTTGGCATTTTTATACAAGGCTGTAAATACAATGGATTCAATGTTTGGATATAAAAATGATAAATATTATGATTTTGGATATTTTCCAGCTAAATTAGATGATGTATTTAATTATATACCTGCAAGGTTAACAGGGTATTTCACAGTAATAATAGCTTTTGTTTTAGGATTAGATTATAAAAATAGTTTTAAAATTTATAATAGAGATAAAAATAATCATAGTAGTCCTAATAGTGCTCATCCAGAAGCAGCAGTAGCTGGGGCTTTAGGTATTAAGCTAGGAGGGGCAAATTATTATTTTGGTAAGCTTGTAGAAAAACCTACTATTGGTGATAATCTAGAGAAAGTAGATTTAAATAAGGTTAATCAAACAAATAGAATATTATATGGAGTTTCTATTTTAGGCTATATTATGGCAGTAATAATAAGATGCCTTTTAAATTTTATTATATAATTAGGAGGAATGGTTTTGGCAGTTCATGGTGGAAATATAGATGAAATAGCAAGAAAATATAAATATGAACCAATAGAAATAATAGATTTTTCTGCTAATATAAATCCTTTAGGATTAAACGAAAATATTAAAAGTAGTATGATAAAGGCAATAGACAAGGTAATTAAGTATCCAGATATAACTTATTTTAATTTGAAAAATTCTATTGGAGAATTTGAAAGTATAAGTAGTAATAATATTATTTTAGGTAATGGGGCTGCTGAAGTTATATTTAATATAGTAAGAGCTTTAAATCCTAAAAAGGCATTATTACCAGCCCCAACATTTTCAGAGTATGAAGAGGCAATTTTAAGTATTGGGGGAGATATAGAATATTTTCATTTAAAAGAAGATGAGGACTTTATATTAAATAATAAATTTATTGAGTCAATAAATGAAAATATAGATATAACTTTTATTTGTAACCCTAATAATCCAACAGGAGCCTTAACAGATAAAGAGTTTATCGAAAAAGTATTAAGAAAATCTTTAGAGACTAATACTATAGTTGTAATAGATGAATCATTCTTAGATTTTGTTAAAGATAATATTAATTATTCAAGTAAAGAATTATTAAACCAATATAATAATTTGATAATTGTAAAATCATTAACTAAATTCTTTGCAATGCCAGGAGCAAGAATAGGGTATGGAATATGTTCTAACAAAAATATTATTCATAAGATAAATAAAGTAATGGTTCCATGGACTGTAAATATAATGGCGACTGAAGGAATAATACAAGGATTAAAAGAAAAAGATTATATAGAAAATAGTATAGAATATGTAAATGATGAGAAAGAATATCTATATAGTGCTTTAAAGGAAATAAGCTTTATAAAAGTTTTTGAGCCAAGTGTAAACTTTATAATGCTTAAGATATTAAAAAATATAGATTTAAAATATGAACTATTAAGAAAGAAAATTTTAATTAGAAGTTGTGATAATTATATTGGTTTAAATAG
Organism: Clostridium sp. D53t1_180928_C8; assembly: GCF_015667795.1. Lineage (GTDB taxonomy): Bacteria > Bacillota > Clostridia > Clostridiales > Clostridiaceae > Clostridium. Next base: position 54,425 of record NZ_JADPEL010000006.1, on the reverse strand, counting down.
TAGTTTTTACAGAGTTGCAGTAAGAAATAGAGAAGAGAATAACGAATTAATTAGGGAGTTAAAAAATATTTTATTTGACAAATAATTTACATGAATATATAATCATTATGAAATTTAAGCCATAATAGGTGTTTTTAATCTTAATAGGGAATTAGGTTGAAATCCTAAGCTACCCCAGTAACCGTAATACTGACGAAATTCATTTAAATTGCCACTGTATAAATATATATGGGAAGGCTTGAAGAGTAGGATGAAGTAAAGCCGGGAGACCTGCCTACTATGATGAAAATATTATCTTCTGAGGGTGAGATAATAGATACGAGTAAAAAAGATATTGCAAAATAAAAAGTAACTATAAAAGTGGAATTATATATTGGCAAATTAGGTAATGTTTTATTTGCTTTAATATAGTTACTTTAACTTAAAATTATATTTTGCATTAATTCAAGTTTATTTTGTATTTTAGAGTGCTCTCATAAATGAAAGCACTCTTTTTTAGTTAGATATATTAAAATTTAGGGTACTAGCTAAAGAAACACCACTCTAAGATGTAAATTTAGGAGGAATAATAATGCAAAAGACAAAAAAGGTTTTATTATTAATAGCTACTTTTGTAATGGCTATGATGATTTTTGTAGGATGTTCAAATAAGCCTACAACAATGCAAGATAGAGAAGGAAATGAGTTTAATGTACCAGCAGAAATTAATACAATAATTTCTACTGCACCATCTAATACAGAAGTATTAGTAGGATTAGGGTTAGCAGATAAGTTAGTTGCTGTAGATAAATATTCAGCTGATGTTGAAGGTGTAAGTGAAGACTTACCAAAAATAGATTTTAGAAATCCAGATGCAGAAGCTATAATAGCTTTAAATCCTGATATAGTAATAGCATCAGGTCATAATAAAGCTGGAGATGAAGACCCATTTGCTTTAATAAAAGAAGCTGGAATTCCAGTTGCATATATTCCAAGTAGTTATAGTATTGATGGTATATATGGAGATATAGAATTTATAGCAAGTTTAACTGATACAGAAAAAGAAGGTAAAGAGTTAGTAAATTCAATGAAAAAAGAAGTTGATGCTATAAAAGCTATAGGTGATGCAATTCAAGACAAAAAAAATGTTTATTTTGAAATAGGGGCAGGTTCAGGATTATATACATTTGGAAATGAAACTTTCTTAAATGAAATGATAGAAACTATAGGAGCTACTAATATATTTAGAGAAGAAAATTCATGGATAACTGTAACTCCAGAGGCTGTAATAGATGCAAATCCAGATGTTATATTAGCTAATAAACCAGGTATAAATGAAGCAGGGTTAACTGCTGTTGAAGATATAGTAAGCAGAGAAGGTTGGGACACAATAACTGCTGTAAAAAATGGAGATGTTTATCAAATAGATAAAAATTCATCTTCAAGAGCATCTCAAAATATTATTAAGGCTTTAAAAGAAATGGCTAAAGCTGTTTATCCAGATGAATACAAAGGCTTATAAAAATAAAATATTATTAATACTATCAATTCCACTAGTATTATTAACAGTATGTATTGGAACTTCCTTAGGAAGTTCCAATATTAGCATATTTGACACTTTTTCTATACTAGCTAATAAATTTTTTAGTGTCCCATTATTAGACGGAATTGATCCGAAGCAGGTAACTATTATTTGGAATCTAAGACTACCAAGAGTTTTATTAGCTTTCATGGTAGGTGGATCATTAGCTGCTAGTGGAGCAATAGTACAATCGGTATTAAAAAATCAATTAGCTTCACCATATACATTAGGATTGTCTTCAGGAGCATCTTTAGGTGTTGGACTTATAATTGTTACAGGAGTATCAGTACCGTTTTTAGGGAGATTAACTATGCCGGTAGTTGGTTTTCTTTGTAGTTTAATTACTATGATAATAGTATTAAAATTTGCTGAAAAAGTAGATAGAGGACTCTCTAACACAACTATTATTTTAGCTGGTATGGTATTATCATTATTTTTTAGTGCTACATTAACTACAATATCAGCATTAGCATCAGATAAAATGGAGAGTATAACTATGTGGTCTATGGGATCATTTTCTATGAGGGGATGGAGTTATGTTAAAGCTGGAATTCCATTTTTTATTGTAGGAATTTTAGGTGTTTCATTTTATTTTAAAGAAATGGATGTTTTAACCTTTGGAGAAGATCAAGCAAAAACTATTGGAGTAGATACAAATAAAGTTAAAAGCAAACTGTTTTTATTTGTAGCGGTACTTACAGGAAGTGCAGTTGCGCTTAGTGGAACAATAGGATTTATAGATTTGATTGCACCACATGTTGTTAGAAAAATATTTGGGTCTAAACATGCTTATGTTATACCTATGTCAGTAGTATTAGGTGGATGTATGATGATAATTACTGACTTAATTGCAAGAACAATAGTAGCACCATCAGAGTTACCAGTAGGAGCAATAACAGCATTAATTGGTGGACCATTTTTTGCTTATATATATTTTAAAAAGTCAAAGTAGGTGATAGTTTAATGCTAGAATTAAAAGGTGTTAGATGTGGTTATGATAATAAGGAAATTGTTAAAGGGGTAAGCTTTAATATTGAACGTGGTAATAATCTTTGTATAGTTGGGCCTAATGGATGTGGGAAGAGTACACTTTTAAAATCTATAGCTAATCTTTTAGATTATAAGGGAAGTATAATATTAGATTCTAAAGAAATAAATAGATTAAATAGAAAAGATTTAGCAAAGAATATTGCATTAATGACTCAAGCAAGTAATATTTATTTTCCATATACAGTTTATGAGACAGTTTCATTAGGAAGATATGCTCATTTAAGGGGTGTATTTTCAAAGATAAATAAAAGAGATGAAGAAATAATACTTAATAGTATAGAAAATGTAGGATTATTAGATATAAAAGATAAATTAATAAGTGAATTATCAGGAGGGCAATTACAAAGAGTGTATTTAGCTAGAGCATTTGCACAGAATCCAGATGTGATTTTATTAGATGAGCCTACTAATCATTTAGACTTGAAATGTCAAATAGAAATATTAGATTATTTAAATAAATGGACTAAAGAAAATAATAAAATTGTTGTTGCAGTATTACATGATTTAAATTTAGTTCAGGCTTTTGGAGAAAAAGTAGTAATGATGAATCATGGAGAAATAGTTAGCTACGGTACACCCAAAGAGGTATTAAGTGAAAATAATTTAAAAGAAGTTTATGGAGTTGATGTAAAGGGATTTATGCTTGAAGTTTTAGAAAAATGGAAATAGCGTGTAATAGAATTATAATAATGAATGAAAGCTTATATGTAATAATATAAATATCTAATATAAATAATAGAATTTAATAATCTACTATTTATATTAGATATTTTGCAATATTAAAGAAAGGATGTTTTATATGAATAGTTTTATAATGTCATATAGTTGTGGTAAAGATAGTACATTAGCATTATATAGAATGATAAAAAACGGAAATACTCCATTAGGGTTGCTTATAACAGTAAATAAAAAGGAAAATAGATCTTGGTTTCATGGAGTTACTGAAAATTTAATAAAAGAGGTATCAAAATCATTAAATATTCCTTTAATATTAGTTGAAACTGATGGCAATGATTATGAATATAAATTTAGTGAAGCATTAAAAAAAGCAAAAGAAGCTTTAGGAATTGATTCTTGTGTATTTGGAGATATAGATTTAGAAGCTCATAGAGCTTGGTGTACAGATAGATGTAAAGAAGCTAATATAGAAGCTATTTTTCCATTATGGCAAGAAGATAGGGAAGAGTTAGTTTATGAGTTTATTGATTCTGGATTCAAAACAGTAATAAAAAATGTAAAGCTTGAATGTATGGGAGAAGGATTTTTAGGAAAAGTATTAACGAAGGATTTAGTTAAGGATATAAAAGCAACAGGTTCGGATCCTTGTGGAGAAAATGGAGAATATCATACCTTTGTTTATGATGGACCATTATTTAAATATCCTATTAAATTTGAACATTTAAATATAGTAAAAAATGAAACTCATGGTTTTTTAGATGTAAAGGAAAAAGAATATGAATAAGATTATGGTTTTAGGAACGGCTTCAGGAGTTGGAAAAAGCACAGTAGCAACGGCATTATGTAGATATTATAAAAATAAGGGATTTAAAGTAGCACCATTTAAGGCTATGAATATTTCATTAAATTCATATGTAACTGAAGACGGATTAGAAATGGGAAGAGCACAAGTAGTACAAGCGGAAGCTTGTGAAATTAAACCTATGGCATATATGAATCCTGTATTGTTAAAGCCAAGTGGAAATAATAAAACACAAGTTATTGTAAATGGAAAAGTTCATTGTACAATGGATGCTTATAAATATAAAGAATTAAATAAAGAATTAAAAAAAATAGTTAAAGAAACATTTGATATATTTTCAAAAGATTATGATGTTATGATTTTAGAAGGTTCAGGTAGTTGTGCTGAAATAAATTTAAGAGAAACAGATATAGCTAATATGTCAATGGCAAAGGCAGCAGATGCAGATGTAATATTAGTAGCAGATATTGATAGAGGTGGAGTATTTGCATCAGTTTTAGGTACTTTAATGCTTTTAAGTGAAGATGAAAGAAAAAGAGTTAAAGGTGTTATAATAAATAAGTTTAGAGGTAATATAGATTATTTCAAAGATGCAATGAAACAATTAGAAGATATAATAAAAGTACCTGTACTTGGAGTATTACCTTATTTTGAATTAGATATAGAAGATGAAGATAGTGTAACAGAAAGAATAAAAAATAAAAATATAATTGGATTAGATATTGTGATAATAAGGTTACCTCATATGTCTAATTTTACTGATTTTAATAATTTAGAAAGATTAAAAGATGTTACTGTAAGATATGTTGATAATGTAGAAGATATAGATAACCCAGATTTAGTTATAATACCAGGAACAAAAAATACTATAAATGATTTAAGATATATAAAACAAAATGGAATTTTTGATAAAATAAAATCACTGGAAGAGAATGGTACAATTATTTTTGGCATCTGTGGTGGATATCAAATGTTAGGTAAAGATATTTGCGATTTAAAAGGAATTGAAGGGGAAGTTACTTCTGAAAATGGATTCCAATTTCTTGATATTGAGACTATTTTTAATGATGAAAAAAGAACAAAGCAAGTAAAAGGTGTTATTCAAGGGGCTTGTAGTATATTTAAATCTTGTATTGGAGTTGAAGTCACAGGATATGAAATACATAATGGAGTTACAAATGTTAAAGATGATACTTTAGTTTTTATAAATGGTGAAAATAATGAAGTATTAGGTGCTTATAATAAAGAGAAAAATGTTTTAGGAACATATTTACATGGGATTTTTGACAAAGAAGATTTTTTATTGAAATTTATAAATGATATAAGAGAAGCTAAGGGATTAAAAATTATAGAAAATGAAATATTAGATTATAGAGCTTATAAGTTAAATCAATATAATGAGTTAGCTAAATTATTTGAAGAAAATATTAATATAGAAAGAGTAATTAAAGTATAAATAATAAGTAAAATAAGGAAGCTGTTGAAGAGAAGTTACGGCTTTCTTATTTTTATTGAGTGATTTAATGGAAAAACTGTTAACGGTTTCATAAGGGGAGGGGAGAAAAATTGTTAAATTAAAATTAATTTATACAGAAAAAGTAAAAAATGAAAAAAATAAATAATTTTATTGAATTTATTTTTAGTATAATATAAAATAAAGCTATAAAGTAAATAAATGTAATTTTAAACATTTTTTTACACCAAAAAGGAAACGGTTCCAGTAACCATTCCGGAGATTAAATTGTTATATAAATAAATTTTATATATGAAAGTAATTATTTTAAGGGAGAGGGAAATTTATGAAGATTAAAAAACTATTAGCTATTGCTATTACAACAACATTAGTAGCAAGTGCATTTGTAGGATGCGGAAGTAAGGAGAAAACTGATGATGCTACAGGTGATTCTACTAGTAATAAAACAGAAACATCTGATACACAAGAAATTTATTTTTTAAACTTTAAACCAGAAATTGCAGATGTTTATAAGAAAATAGCAGAGGATTATGAAGAAGAAACAGGGGTTAAAGTAAAAGTTGAAACAGCTGCAAGTGGTACTTATGAGCAAACATTAAAATCTGAAATAGCAAAGAAGGATGCACCAACTATATTCCAAATTAATGGACCAGTAGGATATCAATCTTGGAAGGATTATTGCTTAGATTTAAAAGATACAGAGCTTTATGGACACTTGCTTGATAAAAGCTTAGCAGTTACAAGTGGTGATGGTGTATATGGTATACCTTATGCCGTTGAAGGATATGGAATCATATACAATGATGAAATAATGCAAAAATATTTTGCTTTAGAAAACAAAGCTACTGATGTAAAATCTATGGAAGATATAAATAATTTTGCTACATTAAAAGCAGTTACAGAAGATATGGAAGCAAATAAAGATAAGCTTGAAATTGAAGGTGTATTTGCATCTACTTCAATGGCAGCAGGAAATGCTTGGAGATGGGAAACTCACTTAGCAAACTTACCATTATATTATGAATTTAAAGATAAAGCTGGAGAAAATGGAGATATTCTTCAAGCAGGTTTAGATTCAGATACAATTGATTTTAAATATAATGAAAACTTCAAGAATATTTATGACTTATATACAAACAATTCAGTTTCAGAAAAAGGTGTTTTAGGAAATAAGAGTGTTGATGATTCAATGGCTGAATTTGCTTTAGGTGATTGTGCTATGGTTCAAAATGGTAACTGGGCTTGGTCACAAATCAATGGTATAGATGGTAATACTGTTAAAGAGGAAAATATTAAATTCTTACCAATATATACAGGTATGGATGGAGAAGAAAATCAAGGACTTTGTATTGGTACTGAAAACTATTTAGCTATTAATAGTCAAGTTTCTGAAGAAAAGCAACAAGCTTCAATTGATTTTATAAACTGGTTATTTACAAGTGATACAGGAAAAGGTTATGTTACAGGTGATTTAGGATTTATTGCTCCATTTGATACATTTAGTGATAAGGAAAAACCTGCTGATCCATTATCAAAAGAAGTTATTAACTGGATGGAAAAAGATAACTTAGAAACAGTTAAATGGACATTCCAAGCATTCCCAAGTCAAAACTTTAAAGATACTTTTGCAGGTGCTTTACTTGAATATGTACAAGGTACTCAAGATTGGGATTATGTTGTACAAACTGTAAAAGATTCTTGGAAGTCTGAAAAGGCTCAATAATATTAAATAAGGGCAGCATATAAATATGTGCTGCCCTTATCATTAAAAGGGTTAAATAAGAACATAAAAGTTTTAATATTTACTAACATAATATAAATATATTTTTATAGAGGGGGAAGATAATATGCAAAAGAGTATGAAGAAATATTTTTGGCTATTTGCATTACCTACATTAATAGCTTTTGCAATAGCATTTTTAGCACCATTTATAATGGGGATTTATTTATCCTTTACTAAATTTACAACTGTTACAAATGCTACATTTGTTGGATTAGATAATTATAAGAAGGTATTTGCAACTCCAGAATTTATGAATGCTTTAATATTTACAACTAAATTTGTTATTGTTTCTGTTATAACCGTTAATGTATGTGCATTTGCATTAGCATATCTTTTAACAAGAAAATTAAAGGGGACTAATGTATTTAGAACAGTATTTTTTATGCCAAATTTAATTGGTGGTATAGTACTAGGATATATATGGTTAATAATTTTAAATGGAATTTTAAATTATTTTGGTGTTAATTTAACTGTTGATCCTAAGTACGGATTTTGGGGATTAGTTATATTACTTAACTGGCAACAAATTGGATATATGATGATAATATATATTGCTGGTATTCAAAATATACCTGGAGAATTAATGGAAAGTGCTAAAATTGATGGAGCTTCAAAATGGATGACTTTAAGAAAAATTACTATTCCACTAGTGATGCCTTCAATAACAATTTGTCTTTTCTTAACTATGTCTAATGCTTTTAAATTATTTGATCAAAACTTAGCATTAACTGATGGAGCACCTGGAGGAAAGACAGCAATGCTTGCTTTAGATATTTATAAGACCTTCTATAATAAGGTTGGATCAGAAGGTGTAGGACAAGCAAAGGCAGTAATATTCTTCTTAATAGTAGCAGTAATAATGTTACTTCAATTAAGTATTACTAGAAAGAAGGAGGTTGAAAATTAATGGAAGCAAAATTAAATACTAAGAAAGATATGGAGTTAAAGTATGTCCCTAAAAAGAAAAATAATGGATTACTTTATGTTATTTTATTTGTTTTATCAATATTATTTTTAGCACCAATATTTATAGTACTATACAATTCATTTAAAGGTAAATTATATATAAGTAGAACTCCTTTTGCTTTACCAAATGCAACTACTTTTTCTGGAATAGATAACTATATAAATGGTATAGAGAAAACAGGTTTTATTTCTGCATTTGGATGGTCAGTATTTATAACAGTATTTTCAACAGCTGTAATTGTTTTATTTACATCAATGACAGCCTGGTATATTACAAGGGTAAAATCAAAACTTACAAGTTTCTTATATTACTTATTTGTATTTTCTATGATAGTACCTTTCCAAATGGTTATGTTTACTATGAGTAAAATAGCTAATATGTTAAGCTTAGATAATCCTTTTGGAATTATAATAATATATCTTGGTTTTGGAGCTGGACTATCAGTATTTATGTTCAGTGGATTTGTAAAATCAATTCCTATAGATATTGAAGAAGCTGCTATGATTGATGGATGCAATCCAATTCAAACATTTTTCTTAATAGTATTACCTTTATTAAAACCAATAGCAATTACAATATCTATTTTAAATGTAATGTGGATATGGAATGACTATTTACTTCCTACATTAGTATTAGGATCAGATTATAGAACATTACCAATGGCTGTACAATATTTACGTGGTGGATATGGTGCCGTAGATATGGGAGCTATGATGGCTGTATTAGTCCTTGCAATTATACCAATAATAGTATTTTATTTAGTGTGTCAAAAGCATATTATTGAAGGTATTGCAGCAGGTGCTGTAAAGGGATAAACAATTAAAAATATTAATCTCTATTTATTAATAAATTAAACTTATTAATAAATAGAGATTTTTTTGTTGAAATAATATGATTATAAAATTAAAAATATTTTTATAGGTAAAAAATATTAAATTTGTAATCATTATATAGAAAAAATACAATATAAAATTAAATAGATACTTGTTATCATTATTCTATGAATATATAAATATAAAAGGGGAGTTTTAATATGATTTCAAAAAACAAAATTATAATTAATAATAAGTGGTTATATAGTGAAGGTAAAGATAAGGATTTTATAACTGTAAATTTACCACATGCCAATAAGGAAGTACCTTATAATTATTTTGATGAAAAATCATATCAATTTATTTCATATTATAAAAAGAATCTTAATATAGAAGCTGATGAAAATAAAAGAGTATTTTTAAATTTTGAAGGTGTTATGACTGCTTTTAAGTTATATATAAATGGAGAGGAAATAGGAGAATATAAAGGTGGGTACATTCCACATTTTATTGAAATAACAAATTATGTAGATTTTAAAGAAGAAAATGAAGTATTAGTAGAAGTAGATTCTACTGAAAGAGAAGATATTCCACCATTTGGATCAGTAGTAGATTATTTAACATTTGGGGGAATATATAGGGATGTATTTTTATATTATTTAAACAAATGTTTTATAAAAAATATATTATATAAATATGAAGTTACTGATATTAATGATGGAAAAGGTAAGATAAAAGTAACTCCAAAGGTATTAGTTAATAATGAGTTAAGTAGTGGAAATTACCAGTTGAATTTTTGTGTAAACAATATAACTAAAAGTATATCTATTGATTTAATAGAAGGAGAAAAATGGTATGAAATAGAATCCTTTGATATTGGAGAAGTAGATTTATGGTCAATAGAAAATCCAAATATATATACTGCTAATTGTAAATTAATAAAGGATAAAGATATAATAGATGAAAATAATATTTCATTAGGATTTAGAGAAGTATCTATAGAAAGCAATGGATTATTTATAAATAAAGAAAAAGTAAAAATATTTGGATTAAATAGACATCAATCATATCCTTATGTTGGATATGCAATGCCTAAAAGAGTTCAAGAAAAGGATGTTGACATATTAAAGGATGAGTTAGCATTAAATTTAGTTAGAACATCACATTATCCACAATCACCTTACTTTTTAAATAGATGTGATGAGATAGGATTATTAGTTTTGGAAGAGATTCCGGGATGGCAGTTTGTAAGTAGTAGAAATGATTGGAGAGAGCAAGTTCTAAAAGATGTTGAAGGAATGATTTTAAGGGATTATAATCATCCATCAATAATTTCATGGGGAGTAAGGATAAATGAATCATGGGATGATGATGCTTTATATAAATTAACAAATAATATTGCAAAATCATTAGATGACACAAGAAATACATGTGGGATAAGATGTGTTGAAAAAAGTAATTTATTAGAAGATATATATACTATGAATGACTTTATACATTGTGGAGAAGAGGAAGTATTAAGAAGTAGAGAAACTGTGACAGGATTAGAAAAAGAAGTACCATATTTAGTTACAGAATTTTGTGGTCATATGTACCCTACTAAAAAGTTTGATCAAGAAGAAAGATTAGTTGAACATACATTAAGACATGGAAGGGTTATGAGCAAGGCTAGAAGTTCAGATGAGTATCTTGGAGCTATTGGATGGTGTGCATTTGACTATAATACTCATTATGATTTTGGTTCTGGTGATAGGATTTGCTATCATGGTGTAATGGATATGTTTAGAATACCAAAAATGGCTGCTGCTATATATAAAAGCCAAAATGACAGAGAGGAAGAGCCTGTACTTGAACCTTTAACTTATTGGACAAGAGGAGAGAGAAATATCGGGATAGTATTTCCAATATACGTATGTACAAATTGTGATGAGATAGAATTAAAGTTTAATGGAAGCAGTGTAGGTATGTTTACTAGAAATGAAACTACTATAGAAGAGAATTTAAAAAATCTAAAATATCCACCAATAAAGGTTACTGGTAATGGTGGAGAATGGGGAGCATCATGGTCTGGAGCAGAGTTTGTAGGATATATTGATGGTAAAGAGGTTATAAGAAGAAAATTCTGTGAAAATCCTATAGTAAGTGATTTAATAACTACTATTGATGATAAAGAACTTAAAGGAAATGAATATGATGCAACAAGAGTTGTTATAAAGGTTGTTGATATAGAAGGAAATATACTTCCATATGCTACAGGTTCAATACATGTTGAGTGTGATGGTGATATCAGCGTTATTGGTCCAAATAATATTTCTTTGATTGGAGGAAGTATAGCTTTTTGGGTTAAAACATTAGGAGAGTTCAAAAATAGTGATGCAAAAATAAAAATATCAAGTTCATTTAATATTAATAAAGAAATAGATATAATAATAAAATAATTTTAATTATTAAATATAAAAAGAATTATTAGACATATATAAATTAAAGTTTATATGTTTTAATAATTCTTTTTTTATTAAAAAGCAAATTTAAGTGAAACTATTACTACTATAATTATTGTAGTTAAAATTGGAATAACAACAGATGTTGCAAATATATCTTTATAACTTTCCTTATGGGTTAAGCCACAGATAGCTAAAGTTGTTATAACAGCTCCATTATGAGGTAAAGTATCTAATCCTCCAGATGATAAAGAGGCAATTCTATGAAGTATTTCCGGGGAAATAGATAGTTTTTGACTCATTTCAACAAAAGTTGGAGCAAGTGCAGATAAAGTTATTCCTAATCCACCAGAAGCAGAAGCAGTAAGACCACAAATTACATTTACTGAAATAGCTTCTGAAATTATTGGGTTTGAAGAAATATTCATAATACTAGTTTGAATTGTAGCAAAGATAGGTAAGGCTTTTATTATACTACCATATCCAACTATAGCGCTAGAATTCAATAATGGAAGAAATGAATTCTTAACTCCATCAGTAAGGGTATTATTTAAATTTTTTAGTTTTTTATAATTTAGTAATATAATATATATTATTGAAATTACTATGGCTATTATTACGCTCCATGTTCCAGAAACTTTATCAAGTGTAATTCCAAATTGATTTAAATAACTGCCGTCAGTACTAGGGAAATAGAATTTTGATAATATGAAGTTAGTTATAAATATTATTAGTATAGGTATAATAGATAAAACTATATTTGGTAAATTTTCATTAGGTGAAATTTGATTATTCACAGCATGATTTCCATAGCCTTCCCCATTAACTCTTGCCTTGTTAGCTCTTTTTGTAAGCCAGATCATACCTAAGGTAAACATAATAATACTTGCGCTTATACCAATTACTGGTGCAGCAAATGTATCTGTACCAAAATAACTCATTGGTATAACATTTTGAATTTCAGGTGATCCAGGCATAGCTGTCATTGTAAATGTAAATGCACCTAGAGCAATAGTACCTGGTATTAACCTTTTAGGTATATCAGCTTCTTTAAATAAAATATTAGCTAATGGATATAAAATAAAGGCAACAACAAATAAGGAAACACCACCATATGTTAAAAGAGCTCCAGATAAAACAATTGCAAGAATAGCCTTATCTTTCCCTAGTTTATTTGTAATAAATAAAGCTATAGACTTTCCATATCCTACTTCATCTATTAGTTTAGCGAAAATAGCGCCTGTTAAAAATAATGGAAAATAATTTTTAACAAAGCCAGCAAAGCCACTCATATAAACTTCTGTATAGTTAGCCATTAAGTGACTATTAAGTCCAAGTGAGATTAAAAGAGTTAATAGCCCTACAATAGGAGCTGTAATTATAGTTGAATATCCCTTATATGCTAAATACATTATAAGAGATAAAGAAAGTATTAATCCAATTACGCTTATCATTTGTTTTCTCCTTTATATAATTTAGTAAATTTATTATATGTACTTAAATAAAAAAGTATTATATAATGTATTATTATATAATAATAATTATTATATAATGAAAAGAAAATAAGTAAAGAAAAATTTACTAGTATTTATATAAAAGGAGAATATAAAATGGATACAAAAGATGTAAAAGATAAAAAGCAAGTAGAAATAGAAGCACCAAAGAAGATTAAATACCAATGCTTACATACAGAAGAGGAAAGAGAATGTACTTGTATTAGAAGTAAGGGATTAGTTCTAAAAAAATAATATAAATTATACACCTATTAGGCAAAAAAAGTTTGTTTAATAGGTGTTTTTTATTAGTGATTTAATAAAAAAGTGTGAAATTATCCATTAAAAATATAAAAAGTCAAGTTAAGAGATATAAGGATATATATTACAATTAAAATGAGAAAACGTTTTTAATAATATATGTAAGGATAATTTGGTGTGAATATGAAAAATGAATTAATTAAAAGTATAGGAGCCACTCCTAGTAAGTATCAAATAGAGTATCAAATGGAGGAACTAAGTGCATTTATTCATTTCGGTATTAATACTTTTATGGATGTAGAGTGGGGAAATGGAGAAGAAAATCCAGAAGAATTCAACCCTAAAAATTTAAATACTGATCAATGGATAAAATCATTAAAAGAAGCTGGTTTTAAAAGAGTTATATTAACAGCGAAGCATCATGATGGATTTTGTCTTTGGAATAGTAAATATACAAATCACAGTGTTGCTAAAAGTCCTTGGAAGAATGGCCAAGGTGATGTTGTATTAGAGATGAGTAATTCATGCAAAAAATACGGAGTAAAATTTGCCATATATCTTTCACCATGGGATCAAAATTCAAATCTATATGGACAAGGTGAAGCTTATAATGAATATTACTTAAATCAGCTTAGAGAACTTTTAAGTAATTATGGTGAAATTTCTGAAGTTTGGATGGATGGTGCAAAGGGATCTAATGTAGAACAAGATTATAATTTTCAAGAGTGGTTTAATTTAATAAAAAGTTATTATAAAAATTGTATAATATTTAGTCCTTGCGGACCAGATATTAGATGGATAGGTAATGAACAAGGATACGCAGGAGATCCATGCTGGTCAACAATTGACATAAAAAAAATGAATGTTTCAGTAGATCAAAAATATTTAAATACAGGTGAAGAAAATGGTCCAGACTGGGTAATTGGAGAGTGTGATGTATCAATAAGACCAGGTTGGTTTTATCATGAATCAGAAGATTTAGAAGTAAAATCATTAGAAAAATTAATGGATATATATTTCAATTCTGTAGGAAGAAATTCAGTGCTTTTATTAAATCTTCCACCTAATAAGGATGGATTACTTCATGATAATGATGTAAATAGGTTAAAAGAATTTGGACAAGCAATAAGAGACATTTTTAAAGAAAATTTGGTGGAAAATTGTAAAATAAATTCAAGTAGTGTTTTAAATGAAGATAAAGAGTTCTCAGTTACTAATACTATAGATGGGAAAAATAATAGTTACTGGGTGCCACAAATAGAAGATGGCAATAGGTGGGTTGAAATAGAGTTTGAACAAGATAAAGTTTTTGATGTTATTTCAATACAAGAATTTATAGAGTTAGGACAAAGAGTTTCAGAATTTAATGTTGAAGCATTTATAAATGGAGAGTATAAAGAGATTTTTCAAGGTAAGACAATAGGATATAAAAGGCTTATAAGAGTAAAACCAATAAAAACAAATAAGATTAAAATAAACTTTTTAAAGTCATTAGATATACCTCTTATAAATAACATAGGAGTATTTAAGCAACCTAAATATATGGAACTTAGAGATCAGGATATAGATAATAAAATAGAGTTTGAAGAGAAATATTATGATGTTAATAAAAGTGAAAAAAATATTATAGTAAAAGTTAAAAGAACTGGTGATATGAATTCTAAATTAGAGTTAGATTATACAACAGTTTCTGGAACAGCTATAAATGGAGTTGATTATCAACCATGGTCAGGAACTTTGAAGTTTAATGAAGGTGAAAAAGAAAAATCAATTTCTATAGTAATAGTAGATAATAATATAAAAAATTCAGATAATAAATATTTCTATTTAAAATTAGAAGATAATTTAAATCAAGGTATTTTAGGTGAGAAATATGAAACTACTATAAATATAAAGTAGTAGTATATAAAGAAAAATGGGGATGTATCAAAATTCTATTTTGCACATGATAGTTTTGATACGTCCCCTTTTATGTTGTTTTATAATATACAGAAATTAAAAGTAAATATGGAATTATATTGATTGTTTGTATACTTTGTATTACAATATATAATACAAAGTATACAAAGGAGTTTAGTATTATGTTAATAAATTTAGATATGACAAGCAATATTCCAATTTATGTTCAGCTTAGAAATGAAATTGTAATGGGAATTGGAAGAGGAGAACTTAAAAAGGGAGAAGGACTTCCTACAGTTAGACAAATGGCAGAAGATATAGGTGTGAATAATATGACTGTAAATAAAGCATATGGAATATTAAAAAATGAAGGATATATAGAAATAGACAGAAGACATGGAGCTAAGGTTAGTACAGATATAGATATGAATAGAGAATTTAAAGAAAAACTTGAAAATGAATTAGAGTTAATTATTGCAGAGTCAGGTCTTAGGGGAATTGAATATAAAGAATTTATGAAAATGTGTGAAGATATTTATAAGAATATGAATGGGTTAAATATAGGATGGAATGAGGGGTAGATATGGGAGTATTTAATATTATATGGGGAAGTGTATCTATAGTATTTGTATTAGCAATGTATTTTAATTGTAAATATATGATTAAAGGGAATAAGAATATTTTAATAGGAGTAACTATTCCTTTTTTAGAGCTTAAAAATGAAAAAGTATTAGATATAACAAATAAATTTAAGAGGGAAAATATAATTTTATATATAATAGCTATTATTGCATTTATTCCCTCATTTTTCTTTAAGTTTAATTCAAATCAAATATTATATTTGTTTTTATGGATAGGTGTATTCTATGAAGTTAGTAGACGTTTATTCATGAAATACAATAAGAAGCTTATGGATTTAAAAAGAGAAAATAATTGGTTATTACCAAGTAAAAGGTTAATAACAATTGATACAGAAGTTACTCGTTTAAAGGATAAGATGCCAGTATCTGTTCTTTGGTTTATTCCAAGCTTTATAATTTCTTTAATTCCAATAGTAATTGTATTTAATAATATTAAAGAGTATGGAGTTTCTTTTGGAATTGCAGCAAGTAATGCATTAATAGGAAATATAATTTTTTTAATTATGTATAGATTATATTCTAAAGGAAAAACAGAAGTTATAAGTGAAGATACAAGTGCTAATATAGCATATAATAAAATTTTTAAAAGAACTTGGACTATGGGAACTATAATTGCAGCTACAGTTCAAAGTTTAGGAATGTTATTTATGTTTATTATATTTTTAAATAATATTAATAGCGCTATGTTATTTCTCTTATCAGTAATAATACCTTCAAGTATTATTCTTATTGGTATAGTTTATATAAATAATAAGATAAGAGAAGAACAAGGAAAGATATTAAATACTTGTACAAATCCTATTTATACTGATAATGATGAGTTTTGGAGCAAAGGGGTATACAATAATCCTAATGATAGAAGTGTAACTGTTGAAGATAGGACTGGCTATGGAATAACATATAATTTAGGTACTAAAAAAGGAAGAAGAATTTATTATGGTAGTTTAATATTTGCTGGAATAATTGTAATAGGTGTTACTTTTAATTTGATGAGATTTGATCATACAAAGTTTACTTTAAATATAAATAATAATATAGTAAAAATAAATGCACCGACATATGGAACAGAATTTAATATAGATGATATTGAGGAAATATCGATGATTAATAAATTACCTTCTGGAATAAGAACTAATGGAGTAGGGGCATCAACATATAACCTTGGTAATTTTAGTATTAATGATTATGGACAATCTAAGTTATATGTTTATTTTGAAAATCCAAATTGTATAAGTATTAAGCTGAAAAATAATACTTATATTTTCTTTAATAGTAAAAGTAATGATGAAACTTTAGCGTGTTATGATGAATTAGAAAAAGCATTAGGAAAATAGTTAAGAACTTTGTAACAATTAAAGAATACTATGTAAAAACTTCCATGTATTATATAATTAAATAATATGTGGAGGTTTTTTTATTTATGAAAAAAGTTTTAATTGCAATGTTACTTATAAGTAGTATGGTTAGTGTTGGATGTAAGGATAGTATTATTTTAGATGAAAACACTTTAGCACAACAGCACGAAGTTCAAAATTTTGAAATAACGGAAATGCCAGTAGACTTAAATGGAAACTTTACAGCTTTTAATTATGTAGATGATAAAGTTATTGGATTTAAGGTTGTACATGAAGATAAAGAGTACAATCTTGAAGAAGTAATTATAAATGAAGAGGGAAAGTTTATAGAAGATGAAAAATATCTTATATCAGGGGGAAAATTTAATGATACTATCTTTTCTGGAGCAGAAGGAATTACTCAAGAGTATGATACTGAAAAGCAAGGTGATGAAAGAGAGTTTTATTATAGAGACAATTTAAATGATATAACTATAAGGTTAGATGGCTTTAATGAGTTAATCAAAAATTATAAGGATGGATACTATAAAGAAGGCAGAAAATTAAGTAATAGTCAAAAATATTATGTTATCTCATTAAATAAATATGATATAAGTTTAAAAGAAGATTTTAATAGTGGTATAAATCAACAAATAATAATTTTAGATATAGAGCATGAAAAAATGTACTATAAAAATGAAGCTAGAATTGTTAATAGTAATAATATAGATATAAGTAATAGTGATAATGAAAGAGTGATTTCTTTATATTATGATGAAGGTATTAATTCTATTATGGCAATTACTTATAGTGGTAAAGTTAAGAAAGTAATTTTAGATGGTAATAATATAGAGTTTGAAGATTATAAAGTTTTAAATTTACAAGGATATAAGTTGTATAATAACGGAGTAGTAGAGATTATGCAATTATCAGATAAAAAATTTATATTAACATTAGAAGATAGTGAAAATACAGGATACGTTTATGCTGTATATGATTATACTTCAGGTGAGTTAAATATATTAGAAAAAGATATTCAAGATGTTTATACTTTAGGGAAAAATAATTTATTTACAGTTAAATATAATCAAGAGGCATATTTAGCTCAATTAAAAGAAGATTATAGTGTAGAATTTATATATAAATTCAGTAAGGATAATTATAAATGTATCAATGCATATGGTGTTATGAATAGTAATGGTGACAAGGTATTTATAAAGAAGTATATTTATACAGGAGAAGATATAAATAAAGGATATGATGACAGTGATATAGAAGTAGAACATTCTTTTTTAGAATTATACAATAAATAAAAAATAAAGAGGGAACAATGAGTAAAAGAAAAATATTAGTAGTAGAAGATGAGTATTCAATTAATGATGGATTAACCTTTGCTTTAAGAAAAGAGGGGTATGAGGTTAGAAGTGCTTTTAATGGGAAAGAAGCATTAGAGTTAGTAGAAATATTTAAACCAGACTTAGTATTATTAGATTTAATGCTACCTGATATAGATGGCTTCGATATATGCAAAGAGATATCTAAAAATACGTATGTAATAATGTTAACTGCTAGAGGAGAAATATTTGATAAAATAGTAGGGCTAGAATTAGGAGCAGATGATTATATTGTTAAACCTTTTGAAATGAAGGAAGTATTAGTTAGAATTAAGGTTATATTTAGAAGAAATAATAAGAATTTTAATGAATGTATACAAGAAGATAAGAAAGAAATTAACGGTATAAGAATTTCTTCTAAGGAAAGATGTGTATTTAAGGAAGGAAAGCTTGTTCCTATGAGAAAATTGGAATTTGATTTATTAAATTTCTTATATGAAAACATGGGTGTTATTTATTCAAGAGAAGATTTATTACAAAAGGTTTGGGGATATGAGTATGAAGGTGATACTAGAACTGTTGATGTCCATATAAAAAGGTTAAGAGATAGATTAAAAGAAGATAAAGATAATTCCATAATTGAAACAGTTTATGGTATAGGATATGTTATGAGGTGATTTATTGTTTAAAACACTAAGGAGTAAGTTGTTATTTGGAACAATAATTTCAGTAGTATTAATAAACTTAGTATTTACTATTTTTATTTCATTATTTTTAGAAAATACATTAAGAAATGATATTATAAATGAAATAACCAATATAAAAGGTTTTGCTATAAACACTATTAATCAAAATGAGCTTATTGGAGAAAGTAAGTGGAAAAGTTTAAATAGTATTAAAGGTTTAACAAATTCATATGTTTCTATGATAAATAATAAAGGTGAAATAAATGAATATGTTAGTGTATTAATAAGTGAAGAGGAAATCAATAATATAGTAAATGAAAGTGAAAATTTAAGGTCTATTATAAGATTTAAAAGATTAAATAATATTTATTGTGTAACATATAATTATCCTATTTATTTAGATAATGATTTTTATTGTAATTTGATTATTCAAAAAGATTATACTGATAAATATAATAAAAATATTAATGTAATAACAATAGTAATCATTGGACAAGTTATTGCAGTTTTATCAATAGTTGTTGTAAGTTCAATTATCATAAGCAAAGTTACTAAACCGATAAATGAATTAAGTGAATCCATGAATGATTTATCAAAAAGTATAGATTCAAAAGATATTATTATTAATAGTAATGATGAAATTGGTGAACTTTCAAAAAGTTATAATTTAATGAAAAATAAAATAAAAGATCAAATGGAAATTATAATTGAAGAAAAAGAAAAAGTTGAACAACTACAAAAGGTTTCAAGAGAGTTTTTTAATAATGCAACACATGAACTAAAAACTCCTGTTACAGCAATATCACTATATGTACAAATATTTAAAGATAATAAATTAAAAGAATTAGATGAAGAGTTTATAAGTAGAGCCAGTGATAGAATAATAATGGAAAGTGAAAAGATGAAAACTTTAGTTGAAAAGATACTTGATGTATCAAAGGGAAAAATTAATTCAGATAAGAATAAATGTGAATTTTCACTAACAGAATTAATTGATGAAATAATAGAAGACTTTGAAGTAAGAATAGAAAATAAAAGTTATATAATAAACAAAACACTACAAGAAGTAACTATATATTCCGTTTTAGAAGATATGGAGTCAATAATAGTTAATTTAATTGATAATGCTTTAAAGTATAGTGTTGGGAAAAAAATAGATATTAATTTATATGAAGAAGAGGAAAATATAATTTTTAAAATAAGTAATAAATGCACTGATATTCCAGAGAATATAAGAAAAAATCTATTAGAGCCTTTTATAAAATATAATATTTATAACGATATATCTAAAGAAGTAAGCAGTTCGGGCTTAGGATTATATTTATGTAATGAATTATCAAAAGGAATTGATGGAAAATTAAGTTATGAGATAGATAATGATATTATTCAATTTACATTAAAAATAAAAAATAGTAGACAATCTAGTGAATAGAATGCTACTAATTTTTAAATGCTATTTGTCGAAATAACTAAAGTTGTAATATGGTGTAAAATATTTGCAGTATGTTTTACATCATAGTCTATTATTGACACTTTTTTTTACTTTATACTTACTTAAGAAAAAAATTTAATTTATACAATAAAAGTACTTTCATCAATCCATTTATATTCGGGTTTAACTTCTTGAATGTCGCTAACAAGTTTAAAAAGAGCAAGATCCTTTTCTTTACATTCAAGCATTATATCTATATCAGTATTAAAAGTTTTTATGTTTTCTAAGAAATTAACAAAATCATTAGGATTAATAAAATCAGCATGTTTTCTATCTTTTTCCCCGGTTTTAGGTGATGAAAAATGTAGCTTAGGTGGTAATTTTTCATTTTTCCAAGTTTCAAATATTTTAGGTATTAATTTATATATGTCATCATCAGAATTGTTACAATTATGATGATGAATATCTAAAACCATTGGTAAGTGCAATTCGTTACATAAATTTAGAGTTTCCTGTGCAGTGTATGTTTTATCATCATTTTCAATAATTATTTTAGATTTAACCTCTTCCGGAAAAGTTCTAAAATTATTTATAAACCTTTCTATACCAGCTTCTTTACCATTGGTAGCACCACCAACATGAATAACCATTTTTCCTAAATCATATTTAAAATCTTCAAACCACTCAGCTTGACACATTAGATTTATTTTAGTGTTTTCAACTACATTAGGATTAATGCTATTAATAACATTAAATTCATCAGGATGAGTATCAACTCTCATATTAGAATTATTAATAAGTTTACCTACATATTCAAAAT
Organism: Clostridium sp. D53t1_180928_C8; assembly: GCF_015667795.1. Lineage (GTDB taxonomy): Bacteria > Bacillota > Clostridia > Clostridiales > Clostridiaceae > Clostridium. The sequence goes on along the minus strand of NZ_JADPEL010000006.1, from coordinate 32,957 downwards.
CTTTTTTTAAAAACTCTCTGTGTCCCCAGTATCCTACTTCAGGATGAGTTACTAGTGGAATTAATGCAGATGTTATTCTATAAAAATGAATATTATTTTCTATATTATATTTTATTATTGTTTCTAAATCTTTTAGGTTTGAAGCTGAAACTAGTTTTAGCTTTTCAAGTCTTTTTTCAGGAAGAGCAATTTTATTATAATTAGTAAAAGTTACAGTGCTTGAGGATGTAACTTTTTTTCCAAGTTTTTTTGATATAGCAACGTAGCCAAGTCTAACTTTCATTATATACCTCCAAATTCCTAATATTATTTATTTAGTATGTCCATAATAAAATACTCATATGTTTTAAAAGAAATTATAAATATTTAATTGGAATTAATTCTAATATTATTTTTTTTTATTGTTAAATAATGGCATAAATTAAATAATTAAAATATAGAATTAAAAGTAATAGATATAGTAATAATAATTAAAAGTGTTAAAATGTTCTGAAAAATCCAAAAGAAATCTGAGAAAATAACAGTCAAAATTCAGAATAATATTGTATAATAATATTGTCGGAAATGAAGAGTGTTTTAACATTCTGACGAGGGGAGAAATCGTATGCTAATAAACACACATTTAGTCATAGGTTCGTATTGTTATAAGATTTGCAATGATAAATATAATTTAAGTTTAAATAAAAAAAGATTCTTAGAAGGATGTGTAGAGCCAGATTTACACAAGAGAGGAAATAAGATTAAACACACATATAGTGTTTCAAAGGATAAAATGCTTGAATATAAAGAATACATTGAAAATAATGAGTTAGATATTAATGAGGTATCATTTATTATAGGAAAAATAGCTCATTATATTGCAGATTGCTTTTGTAAGTATCACTTAGAAGAGTATTACGGTAAAGATATGAAGAGTCATTTTGCATATGAATTTACTTTGCATTTAATGTTAAAAAAGACATTAAGAAAAAATCAGTATATTTTTGATGGTATTTTAGATAATATAGATGAAACAGTTGATTATCTCGATGAATTAAAGATAAATAGAGAAGAGTATTTAAGCTTAGAAGAAGATTGTATAAATGATATATTTTATACAGTAAAGACAACTTGTCAACTTTTATATGTGGCACAAAAATATTTTGTTAAGGTATTTGAGTCATATATTTAGATAAAAAGTTAAACGCAGTAATAGTAGTTTATTATTACTGCGTTTTTTTTGTTAGAAAAATCTTAAATGGTAATTATATATATACATGATATAATTTAAATATAAATTTATTTACAGTTAATAGAAAAGGTGATTAAATGAAAAAAACAATAGGTATTTTAGCTCATGTTGATGCTGGAAAAACAACTTTTTCTGAACAAATTCTTTATCATACAAATGCTATAAGAAATAGAGGAAGAGTAGATCATAAGAATTCATTTTTAGATAGTCATGATATTGAAAAGGAAAGAGGAATTACAGTTTTTTCAGATCAAGCAAGTTTTGAATTAGGAAAATCAACATATTATTTAATAGATACACCAGGGCATATAGATTTTTCATGTGAAATGGAAAGAGCTATAGGAATTATGGACTATGCAATTATAGTTGTAAGTGCAGTAGAGGGAGTACAGGCTCATACAGAAACTGTATGGAAACTGCTTGAAAAATATAATGTGCCTACATTTTTATTTATTAATAAATTAGATAGAACAGGAGCAAATTTAGAAAATGTTATTAGTGAAATAAAAATAAATTTAACTAAGGATGCTTGTTATATAGATAATATTACAGATATTAAAGATGATGTAGTTGAGTTTATAGCTGAAAGAAATGATGACTTATTAGAAAAATATCTTAATGGAGAATATAATAATAAGCTATGGATAGATGAGCTAAGTAAATTAATTAAAGAAAGAAGAATATTTCCATGTTTTGCAGGAGCTGCCCTTCAAGATATAGGGATATCAGAATTTTTAAATTCTTTAGAAGAATTGACTTTTACTAACTATAATGAAAGTGAAGAATTTTCAGGAGTTGTATATAAAATAAGATATGATGACAAGGGAACAAGGATTACATTTATTAAATCATTAGGTGGAATACTAAAGGTTAGAGATGAAATAAATGTAAAAGTTAAAAATGATGTTTTAAAGGAAAAAGTAAGTAGCATAAGAATTTATAATGGCAATAAATTTACTACTGTAGATAAGGTGATAGCAGGAGATGTTTTTGCAGTTACGGGATTAACAAGTTTAAATATAGGTGATGGAGTAGGACGTTTAAAAGAAAAAATAAAGTTTAATATGATTCCAACATTAATGTCTAGCGTGATTTTTGATAAATCTTGCAATGTAAAAGAAGTGTTGGGGAATTTTAGAATTTTAGAGGCTGAAGATCCTGCTTTAAATGTTATTTGGAATGAAACATTACAAGAAATACAAGTTCATATTATGGGAAAAATACAATTAGAAGTTTTAAAAGAAGTTGTATTAAAAAGATTTAATTTAAATATAGATTTTGGACCATGTGAAATAATATATAAAGAAACTATAAATAATAAGGTTAATGGATATGGGCATTTTGAACCATTAAAACATTATGCAGAAGTACATTTAAAGTTAGAAAGTCTTCCAAGAGGTTCTGGAATTATTTTTGAAAATAAATGTCATGCAGATCATTTAACTACAGGGCATCAAAATTTAATAAAGACTCATTTGTTTGAAAGAAAACATAATGGGATATTAACAGGATCAGAGATTACAGATATTAAAGTTACGTTGTTAACTGGTAGAGCACATAATAAGCATACTGAAGGTGGAGATTTTAGAGAAGCTACATTTAGAGCATTGAGGCAAGGCTTAGAAAAAGCAGAAAATGTTTTATTAGAGCCTTTTTATAAGTTTAATATTGAGGTAGAGCTTGATTATATGGGAAGAGTTTTATCTGATATTCAAAAATTATATGGTAGCTTTAATCCTCCAGAAACTGATTTAAATAAAGTAAGAATAGTTGGAAGAGGGCCAGTATCAACATTTATGGATTATAGTACAGAACTTATTGCCTTTACAAAAGGTAGGGGTAGAATAAATTTAATGTTTGATGGATATGATGTTTGTCATAATACCCAAGATATACTTACTAAAAGAAATTATAATAAAAATGCAGATATAGAGTATTCTTCAAATTCAGTATTTTGTTCTAAAGGCCAAGGATTTATTGTTCCGTGGAATGAAGTTGAGGAATATATGCATTGTGAAATTATAGAAGAATAGAGGAGAAATATATGAATAATACTGATAACTATATGAACTTTATAGCAGATGCTAAATTCCCAGCTGGAAATAGAGATGAAGATTTATATTTTTTATTTCAAGATAAAATGATTTTAATTAAAGAAGATATGGGAAAAGTTTTTATTCCAACATTTAAGGATATTAAGAATTTAATTGATGGTCTTGAAATAATATATCATTTAGGTACATTTAAAGGAATTCATTGTTTTTGTGGTGAAATAAGTTCATGTATTAAGATAACAGGAGAATTAAAGTTTATTGCTTTAAGACAGGGGTCAGCAATTATAGAAAAGGATATTGTTCCAGTTTGTGGGAGAGCTGCTCAAACTATTCATTTCCATAAGACTAATAAGTTTTGTGGAGTATGTGGTGGCGAAAATGAATTTGTTGGATATGAATTTGCAATGAAATGTAAGAAATGCGAATATATGAGTTATCCACAAGTTTGTCCTGCAATAATAGTAGGAATAACTAAAGGAGATAAGATTTTATTAGCTAATAATAAAAATTTTCCAGAAGGATTACATAGTAATGTAGCTGGATTTGTAGATGTAAATGAGACTTTGGAAGAATGTGTAAAACGAGAAATATTAGAAGAAGTAAATATAAAGGTGAAAAATATTAAGTATTCCTCAAGTCAGCCATGGCCATATCCTAATTCGATTATGATTGGATTTACGGCAGAATATGAAAGTGGGGAAATAAAAGTTGATGGTGAAGAAATTATCCATGCAGATTGGTATAGTAAGGATAATTTACCAATGTTACCAGATAAAAATACAATTGCAAGAAAAATTATAGATTCAATTTTAGATGAAATATAAGTATTAAAGATTTATAGATATGTTTTAGTATAATGACAAAATAAATTGTAAATTATATAAATAGCTGATATTTTTATAGATTTAAAGGTATGGAGGTAAAACATATGGATAAGAACAAAAAGATATGTTATTGTTTTAATGTATCAGTAGATGATATAGAAAGAGCAATAGAAAATGGAGCAGATACTTTTCAAGAAGTGCAAGATGCAACTAACTGTGGAAAAGGATGCGGCTCATGTTTAGCGGAAGCTAAGGCTCTTGTTGATGAGTTATTAAAGAAAAGAATAATTTAATAGTTTATATTTAGAAGTTCACCATGACAATGTTTTTTTGATATGGTGAATTTTTTATATAAATAACAAGTATTATAAAGTAGAAAGTAACTAATAATAAATTATATTAATTAAATTATTATTAGGAGTGATAATATGAATTTTCCAACTAGCTTTCCAGCACAACATCAAGATAAGCATCCAGGGTTTGAGCATGAAATGAATCCTGAACCTATTTATTATGATGAAAAGTATATAAAAAGTGGTGATTTATTAAAGGATAAAGTTGCAATAATAACAGGTGGAGATAGTGGTATAGGAAGGGCAGTAGCAGTGGCTTATGCTTATCAAGGAGCTGATATTGTTATAGTATATTATAATGAAGTAAAGGATGCAGAAGATACTAAAAAACTAATTGAAACAATAGGAAGAAATTGTACTATAATTCAAGGAGACATAGCAGAATCAAGTTTTTGTACTAATGTTATAGGAAAAGTTATTAATGAATATGGGAAAATAGATATATTAGTAAATAATGCTGCAGTTCAATATGAATGTAAAGATTTTAAGGAAATTACAGATATGCAATTTGATAAGACAATGAAAACTAATATTTATGGAACATTTTATATGACAAGAGCAGCATTAAAGCAAATGAAATCTGGCGCTTGTATAATAAATACAGCATCAGTTACTGCCTATGCAGGAAATGAAAAGTTAATAGACTATTCCATGACTAAAGGGGCAATAGTAACATTAACAAGATCGCTATCTACATCATTAGCAAAGAATAAAAGTGGTATAAGAGTTAATGCTGTTGCACCAGGACCAATATGGACACCGCTAATACCATCAAGTTTTCAAGCAAATGAAATTCCTCAGTTTGGTGCAAATACTCCTATGGCAAGGGCTGGACAGCCAGTTGAATGTGCAGGAGCATACGTATTTTTAGCTTCAGAAGCTGCTTCCTATATAACAGGTCAAACTATTCATATAAATGGTGGAGAAATAGTAAATAGTTAAAAAATTATTAAAAATATTAGAAGTATTTAACATATAATATAAAATATGCTATCATTAAGTAATGTATTTACATAATGATAGTTTTTTTGTTTTATTATTAGATATTTTGATAAAATTTGAAAATGAATTAAAAGGGGGATTTATATGGTAAGAAAGCCTAGCGTTTTAGAGTCAATATCATGTATTGTAGTTATGGCATTAATAGTAGGTGTAGGAAATGTTTATTTAAAGCTACCTATTCAACCACTCTTATTAATATCGGCTGCTTATGCATCGTTTATAGCATATCGGGTAGGTTTAAGATGGTGTGATATAGAGAATGCTATTTCTGATAGTATTGGAAAATGTATGCCAGCAATATTAATTATATTTTCTGTAGGCATAGTAGTTGGTACATGGATTTATTCAGGTACTGTTCCTATGTTGATATATTATGGGTTAAAAATAATTAGCCCACAAATGTTTTTAGTGTCGGCTTTTGTAATAGTTGCAATAGTATCAATGGCTACAGGAACAGCATGGGGATCAACAGCAACAGCAGGGGTTGCGTTAATAGGAATGGCAGAAAGTTTGGGGGTACCTCTTCCAATTGCTGCAGGGGCAATTGTTTCAGGTGGAGTATTTGGAGACAAGTTATCACCGCTATCAGATACAACAAATCTAGCTCCTTTAGTTACAGGAGTAGAGTTGTTTGATCATATAAAGCATATGTTATATACAACATTACCCTCAGCTGGTATAGGTATTATAGTATATTTAATTGTAGGATTAGGGTTAGATAGAAGTAGTTTTTCTTCAGAAAGCATAGCTAATTTACTTTATTCATTAGATAGTATTTACAATTGGAATATATTTATGTTGTTACCTATAGTAGTAATAATTATAGGTGCATTAACTAAAAAGCCTACTGTTCCTATGATGTTATTATCATCAGTAGTTGCAATTGTTGTCGGAAGTATATCTCATGGATTTAACTTTTCCGATGGATTTAAAGCTGTAGTAAATGGTTTTGATATAAGTATGGTTACAGCAGAAGGATTTAATATCGCAAATTGTAGTGAGCAAGTGATAAAGTTAGTATCAAGAGGTGGATTAATGTCAATGACTTCAATTGTTGTAATGATATTTTGTGGATATTCATTTGCAGCAATAGTAGAGAAGGCTGGATGTTTAGAAGTAATTGTTAATGTTGCTAGGGAAAGAATAAAGAAAGTATGGCAACTTACTGTAGTTGCAGTTGTAGGAAGTACGATTTTAGTATTTGCTACAGGCGTAGCATCAGTACCAATATTAATGATGGGAACATTATTAAAGGAGGTATATATTGATATGGGATTACATCCTAAAAATTTATCTAGAACTTTAGAAGATGCAGGAACAATGTTAATTCCATTTATTCCATGGGGGGCATCAGGAATTTTTTATTTAGATGTTTTAGGCGTTGGACCACTAGAATTTGGTATGTGGGCTATACCATGTTATCTAGGAATAGTTTTTGCTATTATTTATGGGGTAACAGGTTTTGGAATTGAAAAGATATCAGGTAGTTTGAATAAAGATATCTTTGATAGTGAAATTGAATCAGTATAATACTTTTATAAGCTATTGAGTTATTAAAAAAATAACTCAATAGCTTAATTTTTACCTTTATTAAATAAAAAAAGAGTTTTTAGAAAAATATTGTTAAATTAATGACAATAAAAAAGGGAATTTGTGATTATAATCACAGTTGTAAATATTCTTTAATGATAAAATGAATCTGAAATAATACTGAATATAAAATTTATTAAAATTGTGAATTGGAGATGAAAGTAGTATGAAGAAGATTCAATCAACATGTAATTTATGTGCATTAGCATGTAATATAGATTTTTATGTAGAAAATGGTAAAATTGCTAAGGTTTCACCTACTGTTGACTACCCTGTAAATAAAGGTTTTTGTTGTATAAAAGGTTTAAATTTAGATAAGCAACAAACTAAAATTAAAGCAAGAAAAAGTCCTCTTTTAAGAGATGAAAATGGTGAAATGAAAGAAATATCATGGGAAGAAGGATTTAAAACATTTGCTAAAAAAATGACAAGCATTCAAGAAAAGTACGGTAAAGAAAGTGTTGCTTTCATTAGTACAGGACAAATGCCAACAGAAGACATGGCTTTACTAGGACATGTAGGTAGAAATCATATGGGGATTAATGGTGATGGTAATACAAGATTATGTATGGCTACATCAGTAGTTGCTCATAAGCAAAGCTTTGGATTCGATGCTCCTCCATATACATTAAATGATGCTGAATTATCAGATACAATATTCTTAATTGGTGCAAATCCAGTTATAGCTCATCCAGTATTCTGGGGACGAATTAAAGAAAATAAAAATGCTAAAGTAATAGTTATAGACCCAAGAAAATCTGAAACAGCTATGAATGCAGATATATGGGTAGATGTTAAACCAAAAGCTGATTTAGTATTAATGTATACTTTAGCTAATGTTTTAATAGAAAAAGGATATATAGATACAAATTATATTGAAAACCATACAGAAGGATATGAAGACTTCAAAAATCATGTTGCTAAATTCACATTAGAAAATGTTGAAGCTGAAACAGGAATATCAGCAGAAAGAGTTGTTGAACTAGCTGAAACAATTCATGCAGGAGAAAGAGTTTCATTCTGGTGGACAATGGGAGTTAATCAAGGTTACCAAGCTGTTAGAACAGCTCAATCAATAATTAACTTAGCATTAATAACTGGAAATATGGGTAGACCAGGAACTGGAGCTAACTCTTTAACAGGACAATGTAATGCTATGGGATCAAGAGCTTTCAGTAACACAGCTGGTTTATTCGGTGGTGGAGACTTCGATAATCCAGTACGTAGAAAGGCTGTTTCTGAAGCTATAGGAGTAGATGAAAGCTATCTTGCTACTAAGCCAACAATTCCATACAATGCAATAATAGAAAAAGCTATTTCAGGAGAAATTAAGGGGCTATGGGTTGTTTGTACAAACCCAAGGCATTCATGGGCGAATAATGAAGAATTCGAAAAGTGTGTTAAGAACTTAGATTTCTTCGTAGTTCAAGATATATATGAAGATACTGACAGTGCTAAACTTTGTGATTTATACTTACCTTCAGTACCTGCAATTAAAAAAGAAGGTGTTTTAATAAATACTGAAAGAAGATTATCAAAAGTTAATCCTGTAATTTCTAAAGAAGAAGGAGAATTATCAGATTTTGAGATATTCTATAATATAGGTAAAGAGCTTGGAATGGGAGAAAATCTTAAAGGATGGGAAACTCCAAGAAGTGCATTTGAATTATTAAAGAAATGTTCTAAGGGAATGCCTTGTGATATAACTGGTGTAACTTATGAAATGCTTGAAGGACAAAATATGGAAGGTTCAAGGGGAGTTCAATGGCCATTTAGAGCTGGAGAAACTTTAGTTGAAGATGAAAGAAGATTATTTGAAGATGGTAATTACTATACTCCTTCAAAGAAAGCTAAATTCCACTTTGAAGATATAGCTGAAAATCCAACTCAAGCAACAGAAGAGTTCCCATATATATTCAACTCAGGAAGAGGAACAGTAGGTCAATGGCATACTAGTGTTAGATCAAGAGAAATTGATGAATCAGAAAGAATTTATTCTAAGGAATCATATGCATTTATGCATCCAGAGTTAGCTAAAGAGTTAAATATAGAACATAATGAAAGAGTTTCAATAGCTTCTCAAAATGGTGTAACAAAAGATTTTACTATAAAAATATCTGATCATGTTAAAAAGGATCATTTATATGCGCCAATACACTATATAGAAACAAATGCACTTACACCTTCAGTTTATGATCCATATTCAAAGGAACCATCATTTAAAACTGTTGCAGTAAAAGTTATAAAGAAATAATAAAATAAAAATTTTAATTTTCACTTAAGGAGTGATTAGTAATGGAAAGAATTAAGATTGATAGAGATAAATGTGTAGGATGTTTAACTTGTACAACAGCATGTATAGTAGCTCATGATTCTGAAGATACAAGAAGTAGAATAACTATAGATAGTTCAGGAAAATATGCACCAATTTTCTGTAGACATTGTGATAGACCAGAATGTGTTTATACTTGTATGACTGGTGCCATGAGTAAAAATAAAGAAAATGGATTAGTAGAGTATAATAAAGAACACTGCGCTAGTTGTTATATGTGTGTAATGGCATGTCCTTATGGGGTTTTAAAAGCAGATAGCAGAGTTCATAAAGAAATAATGAAATGTGATAATTGTAAAGCTCAAGGAACACCACAATGTGTAGCTAAATGTCCAATGGGAGCAATTACTTTAGAGGAGGTAACAGAATAATGAGATATGTTGTTATAGGAGCCTCAGCAGCAGGAATAAGTGCTGCAAGTACTTTAAGAGATTTAGATAAAAATGCTGAAATAATATTAGTATCTAAGGATGAAAATGTATATTCAAGATGTATACTTCATCACTATATTTCAAATCATAGAGATGTTGAAGCATTAAACTTTACAGGAAAGAACTTCTTTGAAGAAAATAATATAACTTGGATTAAAGGTGTAGAAGTTAAGTCACTTAATGATGCTGAACAAACCTTAGAATTATCTAATGGTGAAACTTTAAGCTACGATAAGGTAGTAGTCTGTAGTGGAGCATCAGCCTTCATTCCACCAGTTGAAGGATTAAGAGAAGCTAACAATGTAGTTGGACTAAGAAACTTAGATGATGCTATATTAATAAAAGAACAAGCTGCAAAAGTTAAAAATGTAGTAGTTTTAGGTGCTGGTCTTGTTGGGATAGATGCAGTAAGTGGACTTATTGGACAGGGAGTAAATATATCTTTAGTTGAAATGGGTAATAAAATACTTCCATTACAATTAGATAAGCATGCATCTGATGTATATGAAAAGAAATTTACTGAAGAGGGTGTTTCTCTAAAATTAGGTGTTAAAGCTGAAAAGTTAATTTTAGATGTAAATAATAATCCAAAAGCTTTATTGCTAAATACTGGAGAAGAGGTTCCATGTGAATTAGTAATAGTTGCAACTGGAGTAAGATCTAATGTAGCATTCTTAGAAAATAGTAATGTAGAATGTGATAGATTTGGATTAATTATTGATGCAAAAGGTAAAACTAATGTAGAAAATGTATATGGTGCTGGAGATGTTACTGGAAGAAATCCAATATGGCCAACAGCAGTAAAAGAAGGGATAATTGCAGCTAACAATATGTTAGGTAAAGATAGTGTAATGACAGATTTCTTTGGTAGCAAAAATACAATGAATTTTGTAGGAGTAGCTACAATGTCTCTTGGAATGGTAGAACCGGCTGATGAAACTTATATAGTTGAAACTCATGTTGATGGAGATAATTACAAGAAGATAATTCATAAAGATGGAAAGATTTATGGAGCTATAATTCAAGGAGACCTTTCTTATGCAGGAGTATTAACTCAGCTTATAAAAGAAAATATTGATGTTTCTAAAGTAACTAAGAGTCTATTTGACATAGATTACGCAGATTTCTTCAACATAGAAAAAAACTTTGAGTTTAGCTATAAGTAAGATTCTAAATCTTTGATTTAGTTAATCGAACTTACTCAGCGACCAAAGGGAGTCGAGTTTCCTTTAAAATAAGTTAGAAGTTAAAAATGGGAAAAATATAAATTTTCATTTTTAACTCTAACTTCTTAGTTTTAAAATGATATATAATAAAATAAGGTATTTACAAAAATAAAAAAAGTCTATATAATGCAAACTAAAAATATAATATAAGGGATGAAATTAATGTCCAAAGTAATTAATATAGTTGGTTCAAGTTCTAATGTTGGAAAAACTTATTTACTTGAAGGCTTAATACAAGAACTAAAAGCTAGAGGTTATAGTATAGCAACCATAAAACATGATGTTCATGGATTTGATATAGATAAAAAGGGAAAAGATACATATAAACATAGAGAAGCAGGATCAGAAACAGTAATAATTTCTTCAAAAAATAGATTAGCAATGATAAAAGAATTACAAGAAGAAACAGAACTTAATGATATTATTAAAATGGTATTAGATAAAGACATAATATTAGTTGAAGGTTATAAGAAAAGTTATTTAAGAAAAATTGAAGTATTTAGAAATGGAGTAAGTGATAGAATAATAACTCCAAAAGAAAAAATAATTGCAATTGCAAGTGATATTAAATTAGATATTAAAGATATGATTGTAGTAGCGAGAGAAGATTATAAGAAGCTTGCAGATTTAATTGAAAAAGAAAAAGAGTTTAAATTTGAAAATTATCAATAAAATATTTTCTAGAGCTAAGTATCCTAAGGGTATATTCTATGGAGCTTAAGCCGGAATTATTATAAATTCAAGGGTGATATTTGAAAAGGTATTATCTCCACGTTTTGGGAAGGAAAATAAGTTGATTTAAATATATTTAATTATTTACTAGTTAATTTAAGACCTAGATTTTAGGTTTTTATATTTAAAATAGGCTTATTACTCATACCTAAAATATGAAGTAATAAGCCTATTTTTATTTAAGAGGTGAGTAAATGAAGTCATTTATATTATTAGAAGAAGCACTAAATATATTAAATGAAAATGTAGAACAGCTAGATATTGAAGAAGTTAATCTGATAGATGGAATTAAAAGAGTATTAGCAAAAGATGTTTTTTCTGAGATTGATAATCCTCCATTTAATAAATCGGCAATGGACGGATATGCTATAAAAGCAGAGGATAGTAAATCAGAAGAAAAGATTAATGTAATAGATAAAGTTTTTGCAGGTAATGTATGTAATAGTTTAGTTACTTCAAAAACAGCAGTAAGGATAATGACAGGAGCTCCAATACCAAGTGGAGCAAATGCTGTAATAAAACAAGAAGATATTAAATTAATAGATGATAACTATATAGTTTTAAATAAATCTATTAAAGAAAATGAAAATATATGTTTTAAAGGTGAGGATATTAAAAAAGGAAGCTTGTTAGTTAAAAAAGGTAAAAAATTAGATTATGCTGATATAGGAATTATTGCTAGTGCAGGAGTAGAAAAAATTAAGGTTTATAAATTGCCTAAAATTGCTTTAATAAGCACTGGTGATGAAGTTATTGATATAGATAATAAACTAATGGCGGGAAAAATATTTAATAGTAATAAGTATAGTATAATTTCTAGAATTAAAGAATTAGGATATGATATTAGCTATACTGCGCATGTAAATGATAGTGAAAATCAAATAGAAGAATATATAAGTAAACTTTCAAAGGATATGAATTTAATAATAACTACTGGTGGTGTTTCTGTAGGTGAAAAAGATCTATTAAATAAATCAATAGAGAATATCAATGGTAAAAGATTATTTTGGAAAGTGAAAATTAAACCAGGATCGGCAGTGCTTTGTAGTAAGGTGAATAATTCATTAGTTGTTAGTTTATCAGGAAATCCAACTGCAGCTTTAACTGCATTTGAGCTTTTTGTAAAAACGTCTTTAGAAAAAATGTTAGGATATGATAATGTTGAAGTAAAAAGAGAAAAAGCAGTTTTATGTGATAATTTTACTAAGAACAGTCCTCAACGAAGATTTATTAGAGCAAGAGCAATTATAGAAGAAGGAAAACAAGTAGTATATATAACACAAGTGAAAAGTGGAAATGGGATATTAAGCTCTAATTTAAATTCAAATTGTATGATAGAGGTTCAAGGGGGAAATGAAGGTATTAAGGCTGGAGAAATAGTAGATATAATAAAGTTTTAAGGAGAAGGTACTTATGATAAATAAAACTTTAGCTATACTAGCAGGTGGAAAAAGTAGTAGGATGAACTACAATAATAAAGCTTTATTAAATTATAAAGAAAAGAAATTTATAGAACATATAATTGAAGCAGGAAAAGAATATAAGGAAGTAATTATAATTTCAAATAATTTAGAAGAATATAAAGGATTTAACTTACGAGTAGTTGAAGATATATATAAGGGAAATGGTCCATTAAGTGGAATACATTCTGCACTTATTAATTCAACGACAGATAAGGTTTTGTGTATTGCTTGTGATATGCCATTAATTACAAAGGAAACATTAAATATAATAGGAAATTACAAAGAAGAATACGATGTATTAGTACCAAGGGTAAGTGAAAGGTTACAGCCATTATGTGGAGTGTATTCTAGAAATATAATTTCTAAAATTGAAGAAGCAATAAAAGAGAATAATAACAAGTTACAATTATTAATAAGAACTTTAAATTTAAAGGTAATTGAAGGCGATATGAATAGTAAATTTATAGAACAAGACTTTTTAAATATAAATACGGAAAAGGAATATAAAGAATTGGAGGAATTATAATGTATACGGTCGGAATAATTACAAGTAGTGATAAAGGATATGCAGGGGAAAGAGAAGATAAAAGTGGCGAAGTGGTAAGAGAATTAGTTGAAGCAGCAGGATTTACTGTAGTAAAGCAAATTATATTACCGGATGATAAGGAAATGCTAGCTGATGAGTTTAGATATATGAGCGATGAGCTTAAAGTAAATTTAATATTAAGCACTGGTGGAACAGGATTTTCTAAAAGAGATATTACACCAGAGGCTACAAAAGCAGTAATTGAAAGAGAAGCACCAGGAATATGCGAAGCAATAAGAATGTATAGTATGCAAATTACAAAGAGAGCTATGCTTTCAAGAGCTGTATCAGGAATAAGAAGAGATACATTAATAGTAAATTTACCAGGAAGTCCTAAAGCTTGTAAAGAAGCGTTAGATTATGCATTAAATGATATAAAGCATGGAATTGATATATTATTAGGAACAGCAAAAGATTGTGCCAGGAAATAAAGGAGGTATATAGAGATGAAAATGATAAAGGTTGAAGATGCAGTAGGAACTATACTTTCACATGATGTTACACAAATAATTCCAGGGGAGTTTAAAGGAAGACTTTTTAAAAAGGGTCATATAATTAAGGAAGAAGATATTGAAAAGCTATTATCTATAGGGAAAGAACATGTTTATGTTTGGGAACCAGTTGAAGGTCAGCTTCATGAAAATGAGGCAGCAACAAGAATATCAGATTTAGTTGTTGGAGAGGGAATAAGGCTTTCAGATGAAATAAAGGAAGGAAAAGTTGATTTCTTTGCTGATATAGATGGAGTTTTAAAGATAGATAAAGAAAAGTTATTTAAATTGAATTCTGTTGGAGAAATTATAGTATCTACATTACATAATAATACTCCAATAAAAAAAGGCGAAAAGGTTGGAGCAACAAGAGTTATTCCATTAATAATAGATGAAAAAAGAATTATAACTGCAGAAGAATTAATTAAAGAAAAAATAATAAGTGTTTCAGAAATAAAGCCTAAAAAATGTTTATTAATAACTACAGGAAATGAAGTGTATAAGGGAAGAATTAAAGATGCATTTCTTCCAGTAATAAAGCAAAAGTTAGGGTATTATGGTAGCGAAGTAATAAGACAAGAAATACTACCAGATGATAAAGAAAGAATAATTGAAGAGATTAAAAAAGGAATTAACGAAAAAGTTGATATGATTATTTGTACTGGTGGAATGTCAGTAGATCCTGATGATGTAACACCGACTGCAATTAAGGAATGTGGTGGAGAATTAGTAACTTATGGTTCACCAGTATTACCAGGAGCAATGTTCTTACTTGCATATTATGGAGATACACCTATATTAGGAGTACCAAGTTGTGCTATGTACTCAAAAAGAACAGTACTTGATTTAGTATTACCAAGAGTACTAAGTGATGAAAGATTATCATTTGAGGATATAGTTGAATATGGGCATGGTGGGTTATGTCTAGATTGTAATGTATGTACTTTCCCACATTGCTCATTTGGAAAATAATTTTAGAAAGCAGGATAAAACATGGATAATAAATTAACTCATTTTGATAATAGTGGAAATGCTAGGATGGTTGATGTTTCAGAAAAAAATGAAACTGCTAGAGTTGCAGTTGCAGTTTCAAGAATTAAGGTAAGTGCGGAAACGTTAGAATTAATAGAAGCTGGAAAAATTGGAAAAGGAGATGTATTAGGGGTTGCTAGAGTTGCTGGAATAATGGCTAGTAAACAAACATCTAACTTAATTCCTATGTGCCATCCTTTAATGATAACAAGTTGTAATGTAGATTTTGAGATAAATAAATAAGAAAGCTATATAGGAATAACTGCTACAGTAAAAATAGTTGATAAAACAGGGGTTGAAATGGAAGCATTAACAGCTGCCATGATTAGTGCACTAACTATTTATGATATGTGTAAAGCGGTAGATAAGAGAATGGTTATAGAAGGAACTCATTTGCTTAAAAAAACAGGAGGAAAGAGTGGGGAGTTTAACTTTTAAATTACCCTCTTAATTAGTATGAAAGACAAGTTTGGAAGAGAAATAGATTATTTAAGGGTATCTGTAACTGATAATTGCAATTTAAGATGTATTTATTGTATGGATGAAAAAGGCAATAAATTCTTAAAGAAAGATGAAAAGTTAACTGATAATGAAATATATAAAGTAGTAAAAGAAAGTGCAAAACTAGGAATCAAAAAAGTTAGAATAACTGGAGGAGAGCCCCTTGTAAGACCAGGAGTAGTTAGCCTTATAAGTAAAATAAATAATATTGAAGGTATTGAAGAAATTTATTTAACTACCAATGGAATTTTACTAGCAGATATGATAGATGAATTAGCTAATAATGGCCTTAAGGGAGTTAATATTAGTCTAGATTCATTAAAAGAAGATAGATTTAATAAATTAACTAGAGTAGGAAATCTACACAAAGTGTTAGAGGCTATAGATAAGGCAATAGCTTTAGGAATAAAAGTTAAGCTAAATACTGTTATAGTAAATGATATTAATAAAGATGAAATAATAGATTTTGTTAATCTTACAAAAGAAAAGCCTATAGATGTTAGATTTATAGAACTTATGCCGATTGGTATTGCAGTTAACTATAAAGGTGCTACTAATGAGGAAGTTTTAAAAGTTATTACTGAAATATATCCGAATTATGAAGAGGTAGTTAGAAGTAAAAGCGGAGGACCAGCATCTTATATTAAAGTTAATGAAGCTAAAGGGAAAATAGGATTTATAAGTGCTATGAGTAATTGTTTTTGTGAAGAATGTAACAGAATAAGATTAACTCCAGAAGGTTTTTTAAAGCAGTGTTTACATTTTGATTATGGAGTTGACTTAAAATCTATGCTTAGATCGGGAATAGAAGGTGATCACCTGAAAAAAGTAATTTATGAAAATATTTATGATAAGCCAGAAAAACATTTATTCTTAGAAAAGAGTGAACATAAAGAGTTAAAGTTTATGAATCAAATTGGAGGATAGAAAAGATGGGAAAAGTTATAGCTATATGTACAAGTAAACATAAAGGAACATTAAAAAATGAAGTTGCAGAAGCAAATCTTATAGAAGAGTTTGGAATAGAAGGAGATGCTCATGCAGGAAAGTGGCATAGACAGGTAAGTCTTTTAGCTTTAGAAAAAATAGAAGATTTTAGAAATAAGGGCGGAAATGTAGATTTCGGTGCTTTTGGAGAAAACTTAGTTATAGAAGGATTTGAGTTAAATAAATTACCAGTAGGACAAAAGTTAACTATTGGAGAAGAGATTCTTTTAGAAGTAACTCAAATAGGTAAGGAGTGCCATGATAAATGTGCAATATACTATCAAGTGGGAGAGTGTATAATGCCTAAGAATGGTATTTTTACTAGAGTATTAAAAGGTGGAAAAGTTAAGGTTGGAGATGAATGTAATCTAGTAGATAGTGGTAAAAAGATATTAAGTTTATAAAAGTGTAAAAGAGAACTGAAATAATTCAGTTCTCTTTTTATATATAAAAAATAATTAAAAAATTAACAATATTGTGATAAAAATCACATACTTAATGAAGTGTGTTAAGTATAATCATATTTGTCATTAGGAAGTTAATAGAATTGTTGATTAAAAAGTGAAAAAATTAACAAAATAATTAAACTTTAAAAAAATGCACAAGATATATAGAGAACTTATTTTATTATTATATTTATTTAGGAGGAATTATGAATAATAAGTCATTATTACAAAAGATTGAAAACTTACCAGTTGCTATTTTACCAACTATGGTAGGTGCGTTAACTTTAGCAACTGTATATTCTAATATGGGGTATACGTGGATTAGACACATAACTTCATGGGCTGCAGTTGTTGTATTATTAACATATGTTGTTAAGCTTGCTGTATATCCAAAAACTTGTATGAAGGAATATTCTAATACAGTACCAGCATCACTTTATGCAGGATTTACAATGATAACTATGATATTAGGTAGTTATTTCTATAATGCAAGTCCTATTTTCGGTAAAACATTATGGTTTGCAGGTTTAATATTACATGCTATTCATATTTTAGTATTTACATATAGAAATGTAATTAAGGGCGTTAATATGCAAACTTTTGTTCCAAGCTGGTTTGTTACTTATAATGGTATTATGGTTTCAACAGTTGTTGGTGGAGTAATGAATGAACCTTTAATAGGTAAAATAGTTGTTTATTATGGTATCGCAGTATTTACTATTATAATACCATTTATGATTTATAGATTAGGAAAACATGAAATAAAAGACCCAGTATTCCATACTCAAGCAATATTACTTGCACCATCAAGTCTTTGTTTAGTAAGTTATTTTAATTTTATTCAAACACCAAATAAATTTATAGTATATTACTTATACTTTGCAGTAATTTGTGCGTTAATATTTATATTAATTAAATTACCAAAATTCTTCTCATATATATTCCATCCAGGATTTGCTGGTTTAACATTCCCTATGGCAATAGGAATAGTTGCATCAACTAAAATGTCTGGATATTTAATAGCACAAGGTTATGAAACTTTTGGTAATATTGTTCAACAAATATCAGGAATTCAAATATATATAACAACAGGGATAATATCAGTTGTATTATTTAAATTCTTTATGATGTTAGTAAATAGTTATAAACAAAATTCTTAAATTTAAACGAAGACTAGAATCCGTTAGTTAGGAATGTAATTTTATTAACTCAAATCTTTATAAATTTGAGTTATCATAAAAATAGCTATAAGATAAAAGTAAATAATATATAAAAAAGCTCTTAGGATTTATAAGTCCTAGGAGCTTTTTTATTGATATTAATAATGTTTTGTTGGTTTATCAATTTCAAAAGGGGTTTTTTCATTTGCTTTATTTTTTATTTTCTCAGCATAGTCCTTACAGTTTGGATCAGATTTTGTACGGCATTTACTCATAAATATCACCTCTTTAAATAATACAGTTATATTTTTTACTGTATTATTTAAAGTATGTATGAAAAATAAAGGTATAAGTAGAAATAAAAGCTTTATATGATGTAAAAAATTTTGAATAAAAAAATAATAAAGATGAAAAATAAGATTGACTAATATAAAAAAAGTATTATAATCAATATATACCCCCCAGGGGGGGAGTGTTAATGGAGGATGTTATGGAAGAAAGAAAAAAAGCAATTCAAAATTTAAAAATAGCAAAAGGTCAAATTGAAGGAATAATTAAAATGATAGAAGATGAGAGATATTGCATAGATATATCTAATCAGATAATTGCAGTTCAATCATTATTAAAAAAGGCCAACATACAAATTTTAAAAAGACATTTAGATCATTGTGTTAAAGATGCAATTTTAAATAATAATGGAGATGAAAAAATAAATGAAATTATGAGTTTATTTGAGAAGGTTTCTAAATAAAGTTAGGAGGGAGAAGCGTGAATAAAAAGTATAAAGTTGGGGGAATGACATGTTCAGCTTGTGCAAATAGAGTTGAGCGTGGAGTTAAAAAAATGGATGGAATGAAGGATGCTAATGTTAATTTAACAACAGAAGTTTTAACTGTTGATTTTGATGAAAATAAAGTATCCTCTTATGATATTGAAAAGAAGGTTGAAGCTTTAGGTTATAAGGTAGTTAAAAATATTAAAACTCATACTTATAAGGTTGAGGGTATGACTTGTGCTGTATGTGCAGGTAGAGTAGAAAAGGTAACAAAAAAAATTGATGGTGTAGAAAACTCTGTAGTTAATCTTACTACTGAAAAGTTAAGTATAACTGTAGATGATGATGTAGTAACATATGGAGATATAAAAAGAGCTGTTGAAAAAGCAGGATATAAGCTTATAAGAGAAGAAGATAAAGAAAATGGTGAAAAGAAGTTAAGTGATAAAGATAAGTTATTAAGAAGACTTATTTTTTCATGTATTTTTACAATACCATTATTAATTGTAACTATGGGACATATGGTAGGGATGCCATTACCTAAAATTATTGATCCAATGATAAATCCAATGAATTTTGCATTATTTCAAATAATATTAACAATACCAGTTATGATAGTTGGATATAAATTTTATTTAATAGGATATAAAAATCTATTTAAATTAAGTCCTAATATGGACTCTTTAATAGCGGTTGGAACAAGTGCAGCATTTCTTTATAGTATCTTTGGAATGTATAAAATAGCTACTGGTGATACTAGTTATGCTATGCATTTATATTTTGAAGCAGCAGTTACAATATTAACACTTATAACGCTAGGAAAATACTTAGAAGCTATTTCAAAGGGAAAAACATCAGAGGCTATTAAAAAGTTAATGGGATTGGTACCTAAAACTGCAACGATAATTAGAGATGGAAAAGAAGCTATAATTCCTATAGATGAAGTTATAGTTGGAGATATAATATTAGTTAAACCAGGAGAAAAATTGCCTGTAGATGGTGAGGTTATTGAAGGAACAACATCTATTGATGAATCAATGCTTACAGGAGAGAGTATTCCAGTAGAGAAGGCTATAGGAAGTAATGTTATAGGAGCTAGCATTAATAAAACAGGATTTATTAAATATAAGGCAACTAAGGTAGGTAAGGATACTGCATTAGCTCAAATTATAAAATTAGTAGAAGATGCTCAAGGATCAAAGGCTCCAATAGCAAAAATGGCAGATGTAATATCAGCATATTTCGTGCCAATAGTAATTGGATTAGCAATACTTGCATCGGTAGCATGGCTAATTGCAGGTGAAACACCTATATTTTCATTAACAATATTTATATCTGTATTGGTAATTGCGTGTCCATGTGCATTAGGGTTAGCAACACCAACAGCCATTATGGTTGGTACTGGAAAGGGTGCAGAAAACGGTGTTTTAATTAAAGGTGGAGAAGCATTAGAAATAACTCATAAGATAGATACCATAGTATTTGATAAAACAGGGACCATTACTGAAGGTAAGCCAGTAGTAACAGATATAGTTACTAAAGAAAGAAATAAAAGTGATTTATTATCTTTAGCAGCAAGTGCAGAAAAAGGTTCAGAACATCCTTTAGGTGAAGCTATTGTTAGAGATGCAGAAGAAAAAAATATTGAATTAAAGCAATTAGAAAGTTTTAATGCAATCCCTGGTCATGGAATTCAAGTTATAATAGAAGGAGACACTATATTACTTGGAAATTTAAAATTAATGAAAGAAAACTCTATAGATATTGGAGTTCTTCAAAAAGATTCAGATAGGTTGGCTCATGAAGGAAAGACACCTATGTATATTGCAATTAATAATTCTTTAGAGGGAATTATAGCCGTTGCTGATACTGTAAAACCAAGTAGTATTAAAGCTATTAAGGAACTTCATAATATGGGAATTAAGGTTGCTATGATAACTGGAGATAATAAGAAAACTGCAGATGCAATAGCAAAACAAGTGGGAATAGATATAGTATTATCAGAGGTATTACCTGAAGATAAGGCAAATGAAGTTAAAAAATTGCAAGAAGAAAATAGAAAAGTGGCTATGGTTGGAGATGGAATAAATGATGCACCAGCTCTTGCACAAGCGGATATAGGAATTGCAATAGGATCAGGAACAGATGTTGCTATGGAATCTGCAGACATAGTTCTTATGAGAAGTGATTTAATGGATGTTATTTTAGCAATAAAATTAAGTAAAGCAACAATAAGAAATATAAAACAAAATCTTTTCTGGGCATTTGGATATAATGTTTTAGGTATACCAGTAGCTATGGGCGTACTTCATTTATTTGGGGGACCATTACTGAATCCAATGATTGCAGCAGCTGCAATGAGTTTAAGTTCTGTTTCAGTTCTTGCAAATGCATTAAGGCTTAAGAGATTTAAGGTTTGATAATATAAAAAATAAAATATTTTAAATAAATTTATAAAGATAATTAAATAATATTATTATATTAAAAATAAAGGAGTAAGAATGTATGTTAAAAAAGATATTTATTGAAGGTATGAGTTGTAATCATTGTGTTAGTCATGTAAAAGAGGCATTAGCTGAATTAAAGGACTCAGGGAAAATTCAGGTAAACTTAGAAGAAAAATATGCAATTGTAGAAACATCATCTAGTAATGAAGAAGTAAAAGAAAAAATAGAAGAGCAAGGATATGATGTAGTATCAATAGAAGCACTATAACTAAATTGCGAACTAAACTTTAGATGCTGTGATGCCGAAAATTGATGATATAACCTCCATTAAATAATATAAATTCTTAGCAAATTTATATTATTATTTCAATAAAACTAGCTAAAGCTTCGAAGATCCTAATGGTTGTCTCAGCTTTTTAACGCTAGTTTTATTACAATAATAATTAAAATCTAAAGTTTATTATATTATACTTTCTTCTGGTTATATCATTAATTTTTCGTTTTCACTGTAGTTTGCAATATATTTTAAATTATCGATATCTTAAGAGGTGTCTATATTTACAAACGACAAAGTCATAGCCCTCAATCCAATAATCTAGTAAATCAGGTCTATAAATTACAACATTTTTTAAAAAGTCATCAAATAAATTTAAATTTAAAAGTATTTTAATTATATCTTTTGGATAAGGAGTAATTTTTGAATATGGTTTTCTTGGGTCAATAACCATTAATTTTTCATTTTTATCTATGAAGATATGAGCATTTCTAATATTAATTCGTTTAAATTTTAATCTTTTTAAGTCTTCTATTAGATCAATTAATTCTTTAGAAAGAGAATAAGATAATCCATTATTTTTGAGATGTTGTGATAAATTCTCACCTTGTACAAATTCTCTAACTACTATATTGCTAATTCTAATAATAACATTAGGAAAAAAACGACTATCTTTAACATTGTCCAGTATAGATGCTTCCTTCTTTGCAGCTTTTATTGTATTAAAGCGTTTTAAAGCAAATCCTTCTGGTGTTAAATAAACACTACCTTCAGCTCCAGCTCCAAGTAAAATACAATCATTTAATTCTATAAGAGTATTCATAAAATCACTTAACTTATTGCTTTAATTATTATATGCAATATGAAGGTAATATTTTCTTAATATAATCAAAAAGTAAATTTTAAGATGATGAAAAAATTAATTTTCTTAAATTATAGATAAAATCATAAGAATTGTGGTAATATTGTGAGGGTTAGTAATAAAAAAATAAATAATAATGGGGTAAAATATAGAAGTATGGAAAAAACAAAAAAATATGAAGAACAAAGTAAAAAATACATTATTTATATGTTTATATCAACTATATTATTTTTAATATGTAGTATTATATTAATAAAAGTAATCAATGTTAATGAAATAAAATCATTACCTATACTTAAGGATTTAAACTCAATTAATATAATAATAGGTATAATAGCTATACCATGTTGTTTATTATATTACTATATGTATAGGAATAATGAATTCTTTATTTTAACTTTATCATATATAAGCATTTTTATTGAATATATTTATGTAAATTATATTGTTCAAAGTATAGGATTATCAGAGCGTTTAATAACATTTCCTTTTATTTTTAGAATATTTTTATTAACTATTGCTATTTTTAATGAAAGTAAATATGTAAAAAAAATTATTGAGAAAAAGAGAGTATCTATAATATTAGTTTTAGTAATTAATATTATAGGAACGTATTTAGAATTAAAATTCAATATAAATATATTTTTTCAAGAAAGAAATACATTTATATGGGATATATTTCAGATCAATATATTAATTTATTATGCCATATTATTAGGGTTATTAGCTATAAGGTGTATGAGAAAAAGAGAATTTATATATACAATTTTTATAACAACTATTAGTATATTCACAATTAGAAGAGTATTTTATTTTGAATTATTTAATGGATGTAGTAATAAGGTTATTGAGTATAACAAGGTATTAACATTTATTGCTTATCTTATATTGCTTATTGGTTTGTATATCGAAGTTGTTAGACGTATAGAAGAGAGTATTAGATTAAATAGTCAAGTAAATGACTTTAAAAAGTTAAAAATAAAATACAAAGAAATAAAAGAAGTTGAAAAGGCAAAAGGACAGTTTTTTGCAAATTTATCACATGAAATAAAGACACCTATAAATATAATTTATTCATGTGTTCAGTTATTAGATATTAATAAAAAAGAAGGGGACAGGGCATTATGGGATGCTTATAATAAATATGACAATACTATAAAGCAGAATTGTTATAGATTATTAAGATTAGTTAATAATTTAGTAGATATGACTAAAATAGATTCTGGATATATGAGTCTAACTTTTGTTAATTATGAAATTGTTAGTTTAGTTGAGGATATAATATTATCAATCGTTCCTTATGTAGAATCTAAAAATATTAATGTATTATTTGATACATATATTGAGGAACTAGAAATAAGATGTGATCCTGAAAGTATAGAAAGAGTTATTCTAAATCTACTTTCTAATGCTGTTAAGTTCACTAATTATAATGGTAATATATTTGTTTTTATGGATGCAGATGACGATTATGTCACTATAAGAGTTAAAGATGATGGTGTTGGAATATCAGAAGAAGTACAAGAAGAGATATTTAAACGCTTTGTACAAGAGGATAAGTCATTTAATAGAAAAAAAGAAGGTAGTGGTATAGGATTAGCTTTAGTTAAGTCATTAGTAGAATTACATGGTGGGCAGGTGTATCTAGAAAAGGGGATTGAAAAAGGTAGTGAATTTGTTGTTAAATTACCTAATGTTAGAATAGAATCTGAAGAAGAGAATGATAATAAAATAATAGATGTAGATAATAAGCCATTAGTACAAAAAATACATATAGAATTTTCTGATATATATGAATTATATTGATGTAATAGTATTAAAAAGGGATTGAATCAAAACTCTAGTTCTCACTTTAATAAATTGCTTTGCAATCTAGTTATTAAGTGAATTATTAGTTTTAAACAATCCCTTTTTTATATTATACTATCTAATAACATAGAAATATAAAAGAACAATTATACCAAGAACAATTCTATACCATCCAAAAATCTTAAAGTCATTATTCTTTATGTAAGACATTAAGAATTTAATAGCAATTATTGATACTATAAAGGCTACAACCATTCCAACTAATAATATTGTTAATTCATTTCCTGTCATAGCAAATCCTGTTTGAAGTCCAAATTTAACAAGTTTTAAAGCACTAGCTCCAAACATAACTGGAATTGCAAGGAAGAATGTAAATTCTGCAGCTACAGTTCTAGAAACACCAATCAATAATGCTCCAACAATAGTAGCACCTGAACGAGAAGTTCCAGGGAAAATCGCAGCTATAAGTTGGAAAAGTCCTATCATAATTGCAACTGTATAAGTTATTTCAGCTAAACTATTAATTTTAGGTCTTTTACCTTTATTATAGTTTTCTATAACTATAAATAAAATACCAAACAGTATTAGCATTACGGCAACTGTAGTAGGATTGAAGAATAATGCATTAAGCTGATCATCAAATAAAAGTCCAACAATAGCAGCAGGAACGCATGCAATTAAAATTTTAACCCACATTATTAAAGTATCTTTTTCAATTTTAACGCCATTATCATATTTAAATGGGAATATTTTTTTCCAATATAATAAAATAACTGCAAAAATAGCACCGAGTTGTATAACTACTAAGAACATATCCATAAACTCTTTAGAAACATTTAGTTTCAAGAATTCATCAACTAAAATCATATGTCCAGTACTACTGATAGGAAGCCATTCTGTAATACCTTCAACGATACCAAGAATTATGGCCTTAATAATTTCTAAAAACTCCATCAAATTACCTCCATTGTAACTATATTAATTTAATCACCTTTCTATTATATATAAGAATAATAATTTATTAAAGGAAAAATGGTAAAATAAAATAAAATTTTAACAAAAATCAATACTAAATTATAACTGTTATATAAATTTTTGAAAGGTGTATATACATTAGTAATGTTATAGAGTAAAATATAGTAGTATATGTATAAGCTAAATGGAGGAAAGGTTATGAAAAAATTATTAGTAGTAATTGATTATCAAAATGATTTTGTTAATGGGGCTTTAGGTTTTGTAAGGGCTGAAAACTTAGAGAATAATATATATAATAAAGTTAAAAGTTATTTAAATGAAGGTCACAATGTAGTTTTTACATATGATACACATTCAGAAGAATATTTAAATACAAGAGAGGGAAAGAGTTTACCAGTACCGCATTGTATAATAAATACTAAAGGGCATGAGTTATATGGAAAACTTAGTGAGTTTAAAGAAAATTCAAATGCTATTCATATAAACAAATATTCTTTTGGAATTTCGCCAGAAATGATGATTAAATTAGTCGAAAGAATAGGAGATAACATAGATTGTATTGAAATAGTAGGGGTTGTAACTAACATATGCGTAATAAGCAATGTAGTAACATTACAATCACAATATATAAATGCTGATATTATGGTAGATGCATCACTATGCGCAAGCTTTGATAATGATTTACATGAAAAGGCTTTAGATGTAATTGAATCATTGCAGGTTAAAGTGATAAATAGAAATTAAAAAGATTTATTAATAAAGTAGATATAGGATATTTAGTAGAATAAATATTCTATATCTTTTTTTGTTACAGATTTTTAATGAAAAAAGATATTTTTAAAATAATAATAAAAAAAAATATCGTAAAGATATTCTTTTTTTGGTTGCGGGGATAGGACTTGAACCTACGACCTTTGGGTTATGAGCCCAACGAGCTGCCAACTGCTCCACCCCGCGATATTATATTAATTTATATTATTAGTATAATACTTTGAAATTATATAGTCAATGCTTGAATATAAAAAAAGGAAAATAAAAAGTATTCAACGTAAATACATATTATTTTTTATTTTTTAAATACTATTAAAGAGTAAAAATTTATTTGGTAAAAGCTTAAAACATAATATAATTTGAAAAATTAATGAAAGAGAGGTAAGAACTATGAGAAAAATGAAGACAATGGATGGTAATACAGCGGCTGCTTATGTTTCATATGCATTTACAGAAGTAAGTTCAATCTATCCAATAACACCTTCATCTCCTATGGCTGAGCATATTGATGAATGGGTAGCTCAAGGAAAGAAGAATATATTTGGAGAGCCGGTAAAGGTTGTAGAAATGCAATCAGAAGCTGGGGCAGCAGGTGCACTTCACGGAATACTTCAAAGTGGAGCATTAGGAACTACATATACAGCATCACAAGGTTTATTACTTATGATACCTAATATGTATAAGATGGTAGGTGAAAGATTACCTGGTGTTTTACATGTTGCAGCAAGAGCATTAGCAACTTCATCATTAAGTATATTTGGGGATCATCAAGATGTTATGGCAGCAAGAGCAACAGGTTGTGCAATGCTAGCAGAGGGTTCAGTACAAGAGGTAATGGATTTATCTCCTGTGGCACATTTAGCTGCACTTAAAGCAAAAATGCCATTTGTAAACTTCTTTGATGGTTTTAGAGTTTCTCATGAAATACAAAAAGTAGAAGTTTTAGAATATGATGAATTAGCTAAGCTTTTAGATTATGAAGCTTTAGATAACTTTAGAAAGAATGCATTAAACCCAAGTCACCCAGTAACTAGAGGAACTGCACAGAATCCAGATGTATATTTCCAATTATGTGAATCATTAAATAAATATTATGATGATATACCAGCAGTAGTTGAAGAGTATATGAGTAAAATTACTGAATTAACAGGAAGAGAATATCATTGCTTTGATTATTATGGTGCACCTGATGCAGATAGAATAATAATTTCGATGGGATCTATTAGTGAAGTAGTTGAGGAAACAATAGATTATTTAAGAAATAAAGGGGAAAAGGTTGGATTAATAAAAGTAAGATTATATAGACCATTCAGTATTGAAAGGTTATTAAATACTATTCCAAATACAGTTAAAAAAATTGCAGTATTAGATAGAACTAAGGAACCAGGTTCAATAGGTGAACCTTTATATCTAGATATATTAAGAGCTGTAAATGATATGGAAAATCCACCAAAGGTAGTAGGAGGAAGATTTGGTTTAGGATCAAAGGACCCATATCCAGCAGACATTGCAGCTGTTTATAGTAATTTAGCAAATGAAAATCCAAAAAATAGATTTACTATAGGTATTACAGATGATGTAACTAATTTATCATTAATACCTGATAATGAAATAGATGTAGCTATTGAGGGCACAACAGCTTGTAAGTTCTGGGGACTTGGATCAGATGGTACAGTAGGTGCTAATAAGAGTGCAATTAAAATAATTGGTGATCATACTAATATGTATGCACAAGGATATTTTGCTTATGATTCAAGAAAATCGGGGGGGATAACTATTTCTCACTTAAGATTTGGTAAAAATCCAATAAAATCACATTATGAAATAGATAAGGCTGATTTTGTTGCTTGTCATAATCAATCATATGTATATTCATATAATGTATTAGAAGGTTTAAGAAAAAATGGTGTATTTGTATTAAATACTATATGGGATAAAGAAGAACTAGATGAAAAATTACCAGGAAAAATGAAAAAATATATTGCTGAAAACAATATAAATTTCTATACAATAAATGCAGTGAAAATAGCTCAAGAAATAGGTTTAGGCGGAAGAATTAATATGATAATGCAAGCAGCCTTCTTTAAACTTGCTAATATTATTCCAGTTGATGAAGCTATTAAGTATTTAAAAGAAGCAGTAGTTACTTCATATGGTAAAAAGGGTGAAAAAGTTATAAATATGAATTATGCTGCTATAGATAAAGGATTAGAATCAGTAATAAAAATTGATGTTCCAGATTCATGGAAGTCTGCAAGTGATGACAAACTTCAAGAAGAAATGAGTGTTCCTGATTTTGTAAGAAATATTTGTATTCCTATTAATAAGCTTGAAGGAAACAACTTGCCTGTATCAGCTTTTGTAAATAATAATATAGAAGATGGTACATTTATGCATGGAACTACTAAATATGAAAAGAGAGGAATAGCAGTTAATGTTCCAGAGTGGATTCCAGAAAATTGTATTCAATGTAATCAATGCTCATATGTATGTCCACATGCATGTATTAGACCTTTCTTATCAACAGAAGAAGAAGTTAAAAATGCTCCTTCAAGCTTTAAAAAACTTGAAGCAAAAGGTGTTAAGGGAGATGTTTCTTATTTTTATACTATAGGAGTTACACCACTTGACTGTACTGGATGTTCTAATTGTGCAGAGGTATGCCCAGCTCCAGGAAAAGCACTTGTTATGAAACCATTTGATTCACAACATGATCAAATAGAGGCTTGGGAATTTGCAGTAGAAGATATAAAGAATAAGAAAAATCCTATGAACAAGAACACAGTTAAAGGAAGTCAATTTGAACAACCATTATTAGAGTTCTCAGGCGCATGTGCAGGTTGTGGAGAAACTCCATATGCAAAATTAGTAACTCAATTATTTGGTGATAGAATGGTAATAGCAAATGCTACAGGATGTTCTTCAATTTGGGCATCATCAGGAGCAGCAACAGCTTATACAAAAAATCAAGAAGGCTATGGACCAGCATGGGCTAACTCTTTATTTGAAGATAATGCAGAATATGGACTTGGAATGTTTATGGGAGTTAAAACTATAAGAGAAAGAATTGCTTCAAAGATTCAAAAAGCATTAAATGAAGGTTTATGTAGTAGTGCAAAAGAAGCAATGGAAGAATGGTTAAATAATAAAGATGAAGGCGAAGGATCAAGAGAAAGGGCAGAAAAGTTAGAATCTGCTTTACAAGGTTGTAATGAAGAGATTGCAAAAGAAATATTAAAGGATAAAGAATTCTTCATTAAGAGATCACAATGGATATTTGGTGGAGATGGATGGGCATATGATATTGGTTATGGTGGATTAGATCATGTGCTTGCAAGTAATGAAGATGTTAATGTACTTGTATTTGATACAGAAATTTATTCAAATACTGGAGGTCAAGCATCAAAATCTACACCTACAGCGGCAATAGCTAAATTTGCAGCTTCAGGAAAGAGAACTAAGAAGAAAGATTTAGGAATGATGGCTATGAGTTATGGATATGTTTATGTAGCACAAGTATCATTAGGTGCAGATAAAAATCAAACAATTAAAGCTATAACTGAAGCAGAAAAATATAATGGGCCATCATTAATTATTGCATATGCACCATGTATAAGCCATGGAATAAAATCTGGTATGAGTAATACTCCTGATGAGCAAAAGAGGGCTGTAGATTGCGGATATTGGAATCTTTACAGATATAATCCTTCATTAAAGGGAGAAAAGAATCCATTTACATTAGATTCAAAAGAACCAAAGGAAGATTTTAAGGATTTCTTGATGGGTGAGGTAAGATATGCAGCCCTAGCTAAAGTTTTCCCAGAATTAGCTGAAGAATTATTTGATAAGACAGAAAAAGATGCTAAAGAAAGATTAGAAAACTATAAGAAGTTAGCACAAGATTAATAGTAAGGAGCTGAATTTATAAATTCAGCTCCTTAATTTTTTTATTAAATTTAGAGTAAACAGTATCTATTATGTATGGTTCATTGCAATGAACATGTAATTCATCAATTGGAATCCACTTAACACCACTAGTTTCTTCTTCATTAATTATAAGTTCATCCTCTTCACAGGCTTCTAAAAGATAAGCTATAGATAAATGTAAATGTGACGAAATATATTCACCTTTCTTAATATGACCATTTACAGTTAGAACATCTAATCCAAGAATATCATTGATTACAGGAGTTACATTTTTTAGTCCTGTTTCTTCTTTAGCTTCTTTGATAGCAACGTGTAGTAAATCTGAATCACCATCAGCATGCCCACCAGTCCATGCCCAGCTTTTGTAAATATTATGATAAATCATTAAGACTTTAGTTCTTGATTTATTAACTATATATCCAGAACTAGTCATATGGGCAACAGAATTGTTACGTGTTAAAACATCATTGTGTGAAACAATAAATTTTAGTATTAAATCTTTATCTTTAAATTCTTGTTCATTATAAGGCTCATAATTTTTTATTTTTTCAATCCAATTCATAATATTAATCCTTTCTAGAATTAGAGTTTTATAAATATAATAACATAAATAATAAAAAAATAAATTATATTATTGGATTATAATAAATATTGGATTAAAATTTTAATATAAATAAATTTGAGGAGTTAGATTTAAATGGATAGTAATTTAAAATGGGTTAATGAAGTGAAAATAAATAGGACTTTAGAAGCGTTAAGAAAAAATAATATGGAGGGTTATTTAATTAATACAGAAAATGAGCTTATTAATAAAATAGAAGAATTAGTTAATAAAGGCAGTAAAGTTAGCTTTGGGGGATCAATGACATTATTTGAAGCTAAAATAATGGAACATTTAAGAAGTGGAAGATATGAATTACTAGATAGATATAAAGAAGGGTTAACTGCTGATGAAATAAAGGAAATATATAGGAAGTCTTTCTTTTGTGATGCTTATTTTACAAGTACTAATGCAATAACAGAAGAGGGAGAATTATATAATGTTGATGGTAATGGAAATAGGGTTGCAGCAATGCTTTATGGTCCAGATAAGGTAATAGTTATTGCTGGAGTAAATAAAATTGTAAAAGATATAAATGAAGCAATTTATAGAGTTGAAAATTTAGCAGCACCAGCGAATGCAAAAAGGTTAAATAGGAAAACTCCATGTACAGTTACAGGGAAGTGCATGAATTGTAATAGTCCAGAAAGGATTTGTCGTGAGTATACAGTGATAAAGAAGCCAGTTCCTAATAGAATATTTATATTATTAATTAATGAAACATATGGCTATTAAGTATTGTTAAAATTAAAATGGTAAGCTTTCAGGAGGTTTATCCTAAAAGCTTACCACAGCTAATTATCATGGATATTCTAAAATTTGTACAGTAACTTGTCTTCTTCCCCATGACATACATTCTTCATAAGTGTTAAGATATACATCAATAATATTTCCCTTAATTGCTCCTCCAGTATCGGCAGCAATAGCTACACCATATCCAGAGACATAAACTTTAGAACCTAATGGAATTACACTAGGATCAACAGCAATAGTACTAATGCCATCAGGGTTTCTAACTGGCTTTAATCCAGAGGCTGTAGTAGCATGTCCATAATAAGCTGTTGATTCCATAGTTAATGTTTTGATTGCAGTACCAACTTCAGTTCCAGTTGTAGGAACTGTAGGTGTATTAAGCTCATCTATTCTTGATTTAGCATTGCTAATTCCATCTTTAGCCATATTAATAGTTGTTGAGCTATTTAGCAATGGGATGTAAGAATTTAATGTATCAATAGCATTTTGCAATTCTGATGCAGAAGCTGATGAAGAGTTAGCTATAGATAAAGGTTTTGATATTAATATTTTTTCATTTTCTTCTATAACTGAAAAAACAGATTTTTTTTCAGAGTTTAATTGTTCTACATATTGCTCTTGTTCAGCTTTTTTGCTTTCAACAGTTTTCAAATCTTCCTCAATTGTTTTTTTTAAAACAATAAGTTCTGAATTTTTATTATTTAATGACTCAATAGTTGAATCTAACTCAGATTTCTTTTCATTAATAGTAGCTAATACTTCTTTATCGGTAGAAATTATTTTTGAAATAGCTTGTACCTTTGAAAATAATTCAGATACACTTTTAGAAGTAATAATACTAACTAAAATGTTTGAAGTCATATTTGTTTTATACATAGTTCTAACTCTGTTATCTAAAACAACTTGAGAACTTTCGATATCTTCTTTAGTTTGTTCTAATTTAGCTTCGTTTGTTTTTATCTGATCTTCAATATCGGCAATAGCCGTATTATTTTCATTTAACTTAATTGTAGTTTGATCTATTTCTAAATCTAATGCTTGAATTTTTGAATTTAATTCTAAAATTTGATTATCAAGTGTTTGATATTTTTGTAAGTTTTCATTTATTGTATCTTGTGGCGTAGCAGCATATACAGAAATAAAGCTTAACGAAGAAGTTAATAATGCTGTAGCTAAGGAAACAGTAATAAACTTTTTAAACAAAAAATTCACCTCCTAAAAGAATTATTATTCTTGACGTTACATTACTATATAAATTTATATATGTCAAATTTGCTGTATTTAAATGTCATTTATGAGATAATATAATAATTTAAATAATA
>NZ_JADPEL010000069.1 GCF_015667795.1 Clostridium sp. D53t1_180928_C8 | reverse complement strand
ATATAAATAAAATACACATTAAATTAAGTAATAAAATTTAATGTGTATTTTATTCATTATAAAGATATTATGTTAAAACTTCATAAATATCAGATAGCTCTAATTCAATATCACTATCATCGATATCATAAATTATAAAAGGTTTTCCTTCCATAAATTTATTAGGAAGAAAAACTTTAAAGTTTGAACCTTCATTTAATTTACTCTCTACTTCAATATGTCCATTATGAAGTAGTACTATTGATTTTACAATACTAAGACCTATACCAGTACCTTCATTCATTCTGTTAAAAGATTTATCACTTTGAATAAATTTTTCGAATATTATATTTTGATTTTCTTTAGAGATTCCAATCCCTTCATCTTTTACATTAATTTCAATAAATTTATCATTTATAAAAACATTAACATATATATTTCTATTTGGCTTTGAAAATTTTATTGCATTTGATAAAATATTTAATAATGCTCTTTGTATCATAGATGAATCGCATTTGATAAAACACTCTTCTTCATTAGTATCAAAGTGTAAATTTATTCTTTTTAATAAAGCATATCTAACAACAGATAAGGTGACATCCTCAACTATTGATACTATATTATAATTATTAAAATTAGGTTTTATGTTTCCACAATCTATTTTTGATACGTCTATAATATTATTTATTAATCTCATCATTCTTTTGCAATTAAGATTTAAAGTTTTTCTATATTTATTGTATATGTTTTTAAAATCTAGCTCATTATTATCTAGGAATTGATCAAATAACTGTATAGTTGAATAAAAAATATTTAAAGGTGTTCTTAATTCGTGAGAAATGTTAGAAATAAATTCACTTTTTTCTTTATCATAAACTTTTAACCTTTCTATTTCTAATTCCATATTTATTTCGTCTGATATATCTATATATGAAACTACTATATTTTTATTATTTTCTTTTTCGCCAATAATTTGAATATAACAATCAATTATTTTATTGAATTTTTCATTTTTTAAAATACCTTTCCAAAATCCTTTTTCAAATAATGATTTCTTTATTTCCTCATATTGTATGTTTGATTTTCCCTTATTTATAAGGATTGTTTGTAAATCACAATAATCCTTTCTAAAATTACAATATTCTTCTCTAACTTTTTTATTGGCATATAATATTTCACCACTTTCCTTAAATAAAAACATTGAATTATGATTATTTTTATCTACTAATTCATAAAAAATATTAAGGTTATTATTTAAAATTTTTGTTTTATACATATATAGATATAATTCAATAAAACTACCAATTATAATTAATCCTGAACTTATAAATGTTATAGAGATTGATATTAAAGCTTGTCCGAATTGTGATAAGTTTATATGATAAATATAGTAAATATACTTAATTGCTAACATAAACAAACTTGAACTTAATATAACAAATGAATACTCCTTTGATTTTATTCCTTTATAAAATACTATTCCTGAAAATAAGCTATAGGATATTATTAAAAATAAATTATATATTATAAACCAAGTATTTTCTTTAGGATTAATAATAATAAATTTATTATCTAAAAAACCACAAGTTGTGGTAATTAGAATGCAAGCTAATACAGATTTGATTTTATTATTAACTATAATATTTTTAAATTTATTATCAGGTAAAATTGAAATTGAAATAATTATAAATTTTAAAAATGATGAGAGTAAATTTGTATACTGTGTAAAAAGTAATGTTTCATTAATACAGTTAATTTTATCAAAATATCCTGCAATTATTCCTATTGTTATTGATAAATACATTAATGATATAATAAAGATACTTTCTCTTTTTAGTCTAATATATAATACTATACAACTTCCAAAGGCTAATAAAGATAAAGTTGAATTAAAAAATTTAATAAATAAAATTGTAGATTGTAAATATGAAATATCCATATTTTTATTTCTAAAAATATAAAAAAATTCAAATATTACTATTCCAATAGTAATAAAAACTATATATATAAGTAAATTTTTTTCTTTTTTTTCTAAGCTTCCTTCATCAATAATTTTTGACATCATATATCTCTCACCTCTAATTTTCATTTAACTTAAATAATATAACATAAAAGTTAATATAATTAGAAGTTTTTTGTTATAAAATAAATAATTGTAAAAATATACGGGAATAATTAAAAAATTAACAATAAAAGAGAGCTAATTAGCTCTCTTTTATTATTCTTTATATGCACCTTGTAAGTAAACATTTCCTAAAACAGAAACTTGGATACCTTTAACATTTTCATTCCATCCCATAACAGTTGTATAATAGTAAATTGGGATGATTGGCATTTCATCCATTAATATATCTTCAGCTTTTCTTAACATTTCTGTTCGTTTAGTTAAATCTATTTCTACCTTAGCATAATTAATTAGCTTATCATATTCAGCATTACTAAATCCACAATCATTATTTCCACCACCAGTTACCCACATATCTAAGAATGTCATAGGATCTGAATAATCTCCAATCCATCCATGTCTAGCAAGTTCATACTCGCCATTTTGTCTTGTATTTAAGAATACTGCCCACTCTTGGTTAGTTAACTCAACAGTTATTCCTACTTCAGCTAAATTTTGTTGAATTATTTGACAAATATCTTTGTGAGAACCTTCTGAGTTATACATTAACTCTATTGTTGGAAGACCTTCACCATTTTCATATCCAGCTTCCTTTAATAATTCTTTTGCTTTTTCAATATTTTTACTCATATCTGCTGGATCAAAGTATTCTTTGTTAGCAAATTCACTTCCATCAGCATTATAAATACCTTGTGGTACAAAGCTATAAGCAGGTACTTGCTCAGCTTTACCAACGTTATCAATTATTTCTTGTCTATCAATTGCTAAGTTTATAGCTTGTCTAACTAATTTATCACCTAAAACTTTCTTTACATCTTCACTTAAAGTATCTTGTTTACCAACATTAATTGCAAAGAAGTAAGTTCCAAGCTTTGGCATAACATGTACAAGACCAGCTTCTTTACCTGGTTCAATTTCATTTGTTGGAACAGAGTTAACTATATCAAAGTTTCCAGCTTTTAATTCTGAATAAGCAGTAGTTTCATCAGTTACAAGTTTAAAAGTTAATTTATTCAATTTAACACTATCTTTATTCCAATAGTTATCATTCTTTTCAAATACTAATTGATCCTTCATATCCCATTTTACTAATTTAAAAGCTCCATTTGATACGTATGTTTCAGGTTTAGTTGCCCATCCTTCAGGATCTGCGCTAACTATATCTTCTCTTAATGGAGCATATGTTGGAAATGCCAATAATTGTGGGAAGTATGAAGTTGGAGCTTCTAATGTTACTTCTAAAGTATAATCATCAACTACCTTAATTCCTACTTCATCAGCAGTTGCTTCACCGTTATAATATTTTTCAGCATTTTTTATATAGTATAATTGGTAAGAATATTCTGCTGCAGTTTCTTTAGTCAATGCTCTCATCCAAGAATAATAGAAATTATCAGCGACTACAGGTTTCCCATCTGACCATTTTCCATCTTTTTTTAATTTAATTGTGTAAACTAACCCATCATCTGATACATCTAAGCTTTCTGCTGCACCTTCAATTGCATTATCATTTTCATCAAGTGTCATTATGCATTCAAATGCATTTACTATTATTGATGCTGCTTCAGAAGCAGTGTTTAATGTTGGGTCTATTGTTTCTGGATCTGCCCCTAAGTTAAACACTAACTCTTGCTTGTTATCCTTATTACTTTTATCATTTTCTTGACTAACAATATCCTCATTTTTTGAAGCATTATTACTTCCACACCCAAATAGTAATGTAGTACTAAGTGTTGCAGTCATTAATACTGCACATAGTTTTTTTAGTTTTGAACTTTTCATCTTTAATTGCCCCCCTTGTATTTATATCTAAACTGCTATATGCAATTTATATCTTTTAAAGTATATAGATTTAAAAACAACCTATATATTTTTCCTTATAATCTTACCCCTAAAGATTTATAAGTTTTAAATTGTTATAGAAATAATTTACTATAACTTGATAGTATGAATTTACTTATAATACAAAAATTGTTAGGTTATATTTTAATTATAATTGAATTTTTGCATTTGTCAAAGTATATTGATAAAAAATGAGAGTATTTATTGCTATATTACTAAGAAAAAAATGAAATATCAATTAAAATGTTAATTTGTATAATTATATACAATTACGTTTTCATTGGCTAAATACCTTGTTCTCTATATTTTTTATTTATAGTTAATTTGGATATTTAATTTATATTTTTAAAAAATAATAATATTTTTTTGTATATTTAACATTTCTTTACAAACAAACATTTTTTTGATTTTATACTATTCTAGAAAGACATAAAATATTTTATTATTGTATTTTAAAATATAAAAGAGAGTCATATGACTCTCTTTTATATTCTATATTTAATTTCATTATTCCTTATAAGCATTTTTAAAGTATACTTTTCCAACTACAGATACTTGGATACCCTTCACATCTTTATTCCAAGCCATTACTGTAGTATAGTAATATACGGGGATTACTGGCATTTCATCCATTAATATATCCTCAGCTTCTCTTAACAAGCTTTCTCTTTTTACTACATCAGTTTCAACCTTTGCTTGAGAAATTAAACTATCATATTGAGCATTGCTAAAGCCAGTATCATTATTCCCTCCATTTGTAACCCACATATCTAAGAATGTCATTGCATCAGCATAATCTCCACTCCAACCATGTCTTGAAATTTGATAATCACCCTGTTGTCTTGTATTTAAAAATACTGCCCATTCTTGATTAGTTAATTCAACATTAATTCCAATTTCATTTAAGTTTTGTTGAACAATTTGACAAATATCCTTATGAGATCCTTCTGAATTATACATTAATTCAAAAGTAGGAAGTCCTTCTCCATTTTCATATCCAGCTTCTTTTAATAATTCTTTTGCTTTTTTAATATTCATTTCCATATCCTGAGGATCATAATATTCTTTACTTGAGAAATCTGAACCATCTTTATTAGGTATTCCTTGTGGCACAAAACTATAAGCTGCAATTTGATCTGCTTTTCCAACATTATCAATTATTTCTTGTCTATCGATAGCTAAACATATAGCTTGTCTTACTAATTTGTTATTTAATGCAGTTTTTACATCTTCACTTAATGTATCTTGTTTACCAACATTTACAGCAAAAAAATAAGTAGCAAGGTTAGGTAATATTTGAACAAGTCCTTCTTCTTTTCCAGGTTCAATTTCGTTAGTTGGTACAGAATTAACCACATCAAAATTGCCAGATTGTAATTCAGAATATGCAGTTGTTTGGTCTGTTACTAATTTAAATATCAATTTTTCTAATTTAACTTTATCTTTATCCCAATAATTATCATTCTTTTCGAAGACTAATTGATCCTTCATATCCCATTTAATTAATTTGAATGGACCATTTCCTATGTAGGTTTCTGGTTTTGTTGCCCAGCCTTCAGGATCTGCAGTAACAATATCTTCTCTTAATGGAGAATATGTTGGATGTGCTAATAATTGTGGATAATAAGAGGTTGGTGATTCTAATGTTACTTCTAATGTATAATCATCAATAACTTTAATTCCTACATCTTCTTTAGATGCTTCACCATTATAATATTTTTCAGCATTTTTTATATAGTAAAATTGATAAGCATACTCTGCCGCTGTTTCTTTATCTAATCCTCTCATCCAAGCATAATAGAAATCATTTGCTGTTACAGGTTTGCCATCTGACCATTTTCCATCTTTTCGTAGTTTAAATGTATATACTAAACCATCATCTGAAATATCCATACTTTCAGCAGCACCAGGTTGAGCTGTATCATTTTCGTCTAATACCATTAATCCTTCAAAAGCATTAACAATTATTGTTGATGAAGTAAGAGAGGTGTTTAGAATTGGATCTATAGTTTCAGGATCGGCTCCAAGATTATACACTATTTCCTGTTTACTATTTGATCCCCCAGCATTAGTTATATTATCTTTACCACATCCAATAAATAACGAAGTAGTAACACTAGCAGCTAATAAAACTGCACATAATTTCTTTAATTTTGATTTCTTCATTTTAAAAGTTCCCCCTTTGTATTTTATATAAATTGCTATTACAATTACTAACTTATATTAAATAATTATTATGTTATTAACTCTTCAATTATATAAATGAAGAATAACTTAATATTGTCCCCAATAAGTAAATATTATTTTCTTAAAATAGTATTTATAGTTTCTTCTGTAAGGCTCTTTATTACTTCCACGGCTAAAGATACAGAAGCTTCAATATCTTCTTTAGCACAATAATTATAATGGCTATGGACATATCTTGATGGAATTCCTAAAACTAGTACTGGAACAGCTTTATAAGTTAAACTTATTTTTGCTGCATTAGTTGATCCCCCACGTCTAACGGCATTTTGATATTTTATAGAGTTCTTTTCTGCAATTTCTTCTGCATGCTTAATAAATAATGGATTTGCTATATAACCTTGATCCAAGTTTCTAATTTGAGTTCCATTTTTTAATGCGCCTTGTGATATATTTTTAGAGTAATATAAATCATCAGCTGGAGACCCCTCGAAAACGATGGCTAAATCTGGTTTAACAACTTGTGAAGTAACTTGTGCACCTCTAGTTCCAACCTCTTCTTGTGCTGCAAAAGCTCCAATAACATCAACATTAAGTCCACTTATTTTTGATAAGGCTTTTAATGTCTCTATTATACAAAAGCAACCTACTCTATTATCAAAAGCTTTGCCATAACAAACATTATTTTTTTCATTAAAATCAAATTCTACTTTTGGAGCTATTGGATCACCTATTCTAATCTTAAAAATATCTATTACTTCTTCTCTACTATTTGCTCCAATATCCACAAAGATATCTTCTATTTCTAATGAGTTACTACATCTTTCGCTAGAATTCATAAAATGTACTGGTTTAGATGTTGTTATTCCTTTTATAAGCTCACCATATCTATTTCTAACATAAACAGTATGTGCTGGAATATTTGTATTATGCCATCCACCTAATTGTACTATACTTAATAATCCATTATCATTAATAGCTTGTACCATAAATCCTACTTCATCAGTATGAGCATCTAGCATAACAACCAATTTATTTCCATTATGATTTTTTAATTTAGCATAAACATTGTTCATAGAGTCATTTTCTACTAGCATATCATTACAATGTTTTTTTATTACTTTTGCAACTTCATCTTCAAAGCCAGATGGTCCAAATGCATTTGATAATTCTTCTAAAATTTTAATATTAATCATATTCTCCCCCCATATAATAACTAATATTTTATTGATATATTTCCAGTTTATATTCACAAAAGATAACTATTTATCAATAAATAGTTTAATATATTATCATTTTAATATTTATATGTCGTTTTTTACATTATACATGGAATAAATACATTTGTCTACTATATAAAACAAAAAATACCAAATTAATATTTTGGTATTTTTTTGTTTTATATTTTTACATATTGATTTTTTTAGTTTACTACCTAATTTAACTATCCATAGAATTATAATAATGATTAATTCCTTCAAAAATTATATCTTTATTTTGTGCTATTTCTTCAGCTGTTAAATCCTCACCTTTTCCATGAGGATGTTTATAATTATTAAAATTATAAACATGTTTATGTGCACCCATGGGATGAAATTTAGGTCTATTATGGTTAGATGTATCAATATCTTTTATAACCTTTCCATTTTCATCAAAAATTCTTCTTTGTTTAACCTTATTATCTTCAACTAAGTCTATTATACTATTGGGTTCACCTTCAATTGGAAGTTTTCTATTATTATCATCAACTTTAATTATAAAT
This sequence comes from Clostridium sp. D53t1_180928_C8, assembly GCF_015667795.1. GTDB lineage: Bacteria > Bacillota > Clostridia > Clostridiales > Clostridiaceae > Clostridium. The sequence goes on along the minus strand of NZ_JADPEL010000069.1, from coordinate 4,050 downwards.
CTCTTTTTAATCATATTTAGATACTAAAAATTTCCTTTCTATACATGATATCCCTCAATAATATTATACTTCTTCTATAATAATAGTTTCAATATACTATAAAAATCTAATAAGCTATAAGATTATATGCAATAGCTGCTATAACTTTATAATTAGCTTTCCAGATAGATTTAAATTCTAAAATACTCAAAGGGCAAGTTCCTTCTCCAACCTCAATAGTTACACTAGGAATAGGATTTTCACTTTTTGAACATACCCAATCCTTAAAGCCTCCTGGAACAACATTTATACATTCATTATCACTTTTTTCTTTTATATATTTAGTTATAGATGAAATAATATCAGCTAATTCATTACATTCTTTTTTGACTAAACTATCTTTATAATCCCAGTAAATTAAATTTCCTGATGAATGATAGCTTATAGTATATATGAAATTATATTTATTAATTAAGTTAACAAGTGCCTTAGATTCAGGTTCAGAATTAATATGCTTTCCCTTATAGTTTTGGAATGAACATTTAGTAGTTTGTTTTAATTGATCCCATGAAGCATCAAAATTTCTATTTAAATCTACCCCTCTAGCATTTGCTTTCCATTTCATTAAATACTTTTTAAATTCATCACAAGTATACATAGAATTTAAATCATTATAATAACATTCATAAATTATACTTTTTAAATTTTTATTTTTTATACCCTCTATACCTATTTGACTTAAAGTTATCCCATCGGGGTTTACCATTGGTATTAAATGAAATGCTATAGAATTAAACAAATTATTATATTTAATACCATGATATTTTTTCACTTTATAATTTTCTAAATAAAATTCTAATTGCTTCATAATTAATAAAGATGTTAAATATTCTCTACCATGAATTCCAGCATGTATTAATACATGCTTCTTACTATTTATATTTCCTAATATTACTTCATAAATGTTTCTATTATCATGAGATTTTCCAATAATATTAATACTTATTTTGTTATTATATCTTTTTTTGAAATCTTTTAAATCTCTAATCATTTTTTCATAAGTATAAATAGCTTTTGATGTATCTACTATTTTTAGAAACCTCCTATAAAAGACTTATAATATATTCTATAAATTATTCTATGTTTCGTTCCAAATAGAAAAAGCGATGAATGTATTTCAAATATAATCTATTATTTCTTATTTATGTTTAAAATATTTGTGATTTTTTCATATAATATAAAATGAATATTTATTTCTAGGAGGGGATAAAATGAAAAAACCAATAATTGCAATTGCAGGAGGAATAGCTAAAGATTTAAGAGTTGAATTTGCTGGTGAGGATTATACTAGAATTAATAATAACTATCCAAAAGCAATAGCAGCTGCTGGGGGTGTTCCTATTGTTTTGCCTTTAATAAGTGATATAGATATTTTAATAAATCAATTATCTATATGTGATGGATTACTCCTTCCAGGTGGAGTGGATGTTAATCCATTGTCATATAAAGAACTTCCTAGACCCCTTTTAGGATTTTGTAATGAGTTAGTTGATTGGTATCATATTAATTTAGCCCAAAAAGCTCTTGAATTAAATAAGCCAATATTAGGAATATGTCGAGGATGCCAAGTTATTAATGTAGCTTTTGGAGGAACATTATATCAAGATGTATCCTATGCTACCGACTTTCCAATAATGCATAAACAAGAAAGTCACCTTTCAGAAAAGTGTCATTCCATATATATTGAAGAAAATAGTATTGTATCAGAAGTCTTTGGTAAGAGTTATATTGTAAATAGTGGACATCATCAAGCAGTTAAGGAAGTTGCCCCTAACTTTAGAAATACTGCTGTATCTCCAGATGGAATTATTGAGGCTATTGAAATGATAAATAAACCATTTGTTATAGGAATACAATGGCATCCTGAAATGATGGCACAACATGATGATATAACAATGAATTTGTTTAAAAAATTTATTGAGAGTTGCAAAGATTAAAATTTCAACTTATGACAAAATATCTAGATTAAGTTTTTTAGATAATTTTATTAATATATAAAAGAGAGTCAGTAAATTGACTCTCTTAATAATTATTTATTTACTTTATAAGCATCTTTGAAGTGAACTTTACCTAGGGCTGTTACTACAACTCCTTTTACATCTTCATTCCATGCCATAACTGTTGTATAGAAATAAACTGGTATAACTGGTGTTTCATCCATTAATATATCTTCAGCGGCTCTTAATAGTTCTTCTCGTTTCTTAATATTAGTTTCAGCTTTAGCTTCTGATATTAAAGAATCATACTTATCATTACTAAATCCACAATCATTATTTCCACCATCAGTTATCCACATATCTAAAAATGTCATAGGGTCACTATAGTCACCAATCCAACCATGCCTAGCAATTTGGTATTCACCATTTTGTCGTGTATTTAAAAAAACTGCCCATTCTTGATTTGTTAGTTCAATAGTAATACCAACTTCTGATAAATTTTGTTGAACTATTTGGCAAACATCTTTATGTGCACCTTCCGAGTTATACATTAATTCAAAAATTGGAAGCCCTTCACCATTTTCATATCCAGCTTCTTTTAATAATTCTTTAGCTTTTTCTATATTACCTTCCATATCTTGTGGATCATAATATTTTTTATCAGAAAATTCCGTACCATCATATGTTGGAATTCCTAGTGGTACAAAACTATAAGCAGCAACTTGTTCAGCTTTTCCAACATTATCTATTATCTCCTGTCTATCAATAGCTAAACTCATAGCTTGCCTTACAAGCTTGTTGCTTAATGCATTTTTTACTTCTGAATTTAAGCTATTTTGTTTTCCTACATTTATTGCAAAAAAGTAGGTACCAAGCTTTGGAATTATTTGAACTAATCCTGCTTCTTTTCCAGGAGCAATTTCATTAGGCGGAACTGAATTTACAACATCAAAGTTACCTGCTTTTAGTTCAGAATATGCAGTAGTTTCATCTGTAACTAATTTAAATGTTAATTTTTCCAATTTTACATTATCTGCATCCCAGTAATATTCATTTTTTTCAAAAATCAGTTGGTCCTTCATATCCCATTTTACTAATTTAAATGCACCATTACCAATATATGTTTTAGGACTTGTTGCCCAAGTATCTGGGTTAGCAGAAACTATATCTTTTCTTACTGGTGAATAAGTTTGGTGAGCTAATAATTGAGTAAAATAAGCTGTAGGTGAGTCTAATATAATTTCTAATGTATAATCATCTAAAACTTTAAGTCCAACTTCATCAGCTGAAACTTCATTATTATAATATTTTTCAGCATTTTTAATATAGAAAAATTGATAACAATATTCAGCAGCAGTACTTTTATCCATTCCTCTCATCCAAGCATAATAAAAATCATTTGCTGTAACAGGTTGTCCATCAGACCATTTTCCATCTTTTCTTAACTTAAAGGTATAAACCAATCCGTCATCTGATATTTCATAACTTTCAGCGGCTCCAGGTTCTGCTTCATTTTTATCATTAAGCACCATTAGACATTCAAATGCGTTTACAATTACGTTTGATCCATCTATTGCTGTATTTAGAACAGGATCAATTGTCTGAGGATCAGCTCCTAAATTATAAATTATCTCTTGTTTCACTTCTGTAGAAGAATTAGAAGATTTAGTAGGCTCATTACTTTGATTATTCACATCATTATTACAGCCAATAAATAATGATGTACTAAGAATTAAAGCCATTATAACTGCAGAAATTTTTTTTTGCTTAAAAGTTGTCATTATATCTGCCCCCTTAATAATAAAAATATTAAATGCAATATATTAATGATTCTTTAAAATATAATTAACTGATTAATTAAATATATAATCATAGTTAAGATAAGCAATATAAATACTTTTACCCCAAATACACTTTTTAACTTATTAAATATTTTAAAATAATTATTAAATATATTACAATTAATTTACTATAATTAACATTTTTAATTTTAGTTTTTATATTATATTATTAAAATTTTAAAAGTAGAAGAAATTTATTATTAAAAATAAAATAACTTTAATTATTTAGTGAT
>NZ_JADPEL010000068.1 GCF_015667795.1 Clostridium sp. D53t1_180928_C8 | reverse complement strand
CCATAATCTATTAATACATATCTATTGTTCACTCTACCCCAACTTGTAATTTTATATAAGTCAGCCCAAACTAAATTATACTTATCATGAATTTCTTTAATGCTTTTTTTATTTTTTATATCTTTTTTATTTTCAATATTAAAATAATTCAAAAATGCTTTTTCATTTTTAATAGGATTTGCTTTCTTCATAATTAAATACTTACAATCATCTGATACAAAATAAACTCTTGCAAGTAAAGGTGATTTACTTTCATTAAAAATTAAAAATTCTGCTTCATTTTGAGCAATCCCCTTAATATTTCTAGCAATTTTTAATACAAATCCATTATTTAAGTCATAAACATTTCTAGCTGAACCCGAACCTATATACTTATACATTCCAGATTTTATCCCATATAAAATATACTCAATGTCAATGTACATAATAAGCACCTACTCTTTTGTATAAACTTAGAGCACTTATTATAATACTCTACATATTATACTATTCATTTAATGCTTAATATGTGATTCAATTATAGCTTAATATTATCAGCATATTCTAACTAATATTTCCCCTTCAGGCATATTTATAATTCTTTTACCTCCAATATTAGTTTTTAAATAGAGCTTATTTTTCCCATCATTTATTACTTCCCCTAATAAAACAGAATTTTCTCCTACAGAATTCTTCTTCATAACACTTAGTACATTATCTGCATCATTTTTATCTACTATTACAACCAATTTTCCTTCATTAGCTATAAATAATGGATCAAGTCCTAAAATATCACACATCGCAGCCACTTCTTGCCTTACTGGAATATTCTCTTCTTTAATTTCTATACTAACATTACTATGTTCTATAATTTCATTTAAAGTAGTAGCTAGTCCACCTCTAGTAGGATCTCTTAAGACTCTAACATTTGTACTAACTGATAATATATCACTAATTAATTCATTTAATAAACAGCAATCACTTTTGATAGTACTTTCAAATCCCAAATTTTCTCTTTTATTCATAATGCACATACCATGATCACCTAATGTACCGCTTACTATTACCTTATCTCCAGGTCTTACCTTATCTCCACTTAAATACCTATTATTTTCTTCTATTATGCCTATCCCAGTAGTATTAATATAAATCTTATCACAGCTTCCCTTTTCTACTACCTTTGTATCACCTGTAACTATTTTAACTCCTGCCTCATTAGCAGTTTTAGCCATAGATTGTACAATTTTCTCAAGTTCATTTATAGTTAATCCCTCTTCTATTATAAAACCTACTGAAATATATAATGGCTTTGCTCCACTCATACATATATCATTAACTGTGCCACAAATTGATAGCTTTCCTATATCACCACCTTCAAAAATTATAGGATTTATTACAAATGAATCTGTTGATATAGCTATTCTGCCATTTATAATTGGCAATACTGTTGAGTCATTTTTTTGTGATAAAAGCTCATTATTAAAATACTTATAAAATAAATTGTCTATTAACTTATTAGTTGCCTTTCCTCCACTACCATGGGCTAAAGTTATTATTTCCATAAAAGTCACCCCTTAAAATTCTAAAGTTTATCTATACTTATAAAATGCTGAACAAGTTCCTTCTTCTGATACCATACATGCTCCTATTGGATTTAAAGGAGTACATACCTTTCCAAACAATTTACATTCTGTTGGTTCTTTAATTCCCATTAATATATCACCACAAGAACAAGCACTATTATTATTATTTTCCTTCATACTAATCTTAAACTTAAATAGCACATCAAAACTTTTATATTCATCTCTTAATTCTAGTCCTGCATTATTAACTTTTCCTAATCCCCTCCAAGTACTTTCAGTTAATTTAAATATATTTCTTAATAAATTATTAGCCTCTTTATTTCCATCCTTATTTACTAATCGTGTATATAAATTTATTAATCCATATTCATTTTTTTCTTTCATCTCAATTAATGTATATATAGATGATAAAATATCATTTATTTCAAATCCAGAAATAACCATAGGCATCTTATATTCTTCTGCTATATCTAAAAAAGGTTTTTCACCTATTATAGTTGCAACATTTCCAGGACATAAAAATCCATCTACTTTAACATTAGGATTTAAAACCAGAGCTTCCATAGCCTCTGGCATTGTTTTTAGACTATTTAATACTGAATAATTTTTAATATTTTCTTCTTTAGCTTTTTTTATACTAAGTGCTATTATTGGTGCAGTGGTCTCAAAGCCAATTGATAAAAATACAACTTCTTTATCGACATTTTTTTTTGCTATTTCTATACTATCTAAAGGTGAATATACAACTCTTATATCTCTTCCTTTAGCCTTTTCTTTAGATAAGCTACTATTGCTCCCTGGTACTCTAATTAAATCTCCAAATGTAGTTATTATTACATTATTTTTTTTGGATAATTCTATAGCAGTATCTATATATCCTTGTGGCGTTACACAAACAGGACAGCCTGGCCCATTTATAAGTTTAATATTTTTACTTAAAACATCTTTTAATGCATTTTTTAGTATTACATTTGTATGTGTTCCACAAACTTCCATAATAGAAATATCAAAGCTCAATTTACTATTTATCTTTTTTAATAGCTTTTGAGATATATCATTGCTTTTTAACTCTTTTAATATTTCCATTAAAGTTACACTCCTCTATAGCATTACTTAGTTCTTTAAATATTTCTAATGTTTCTCTTGCATAATACTCATCTATTTTTTGAATTGCACACCCAGCATGAACTAATACATAGTCTCCTACTTTAGGATTTTCAATAAACATTATATTTACCTTTACCTTAACTCCGTTATAATTAACAATAGCATCATTTTCTAAAACTTCTTCAATTTTTGCTGGAACTGCTATACACATACCCTCTCCCCCTTAATTCTTCTTTTATAATTTCATTTGCAATTAGTAATTGTCCTAAACTTACTCCACTATCATTACAAGGAATAACCTTATGAGTTATTACATTAAAATTATATTTATTTAATCCCTCTACAACACCTTTAAATAATATTTCATTTTGAAAAACACCTCCACTAATAACAACAGTATTAACTTTGGTATTCTCTCTAATATTTAAAGCCATTTCAATAGTACCTTTTACTACTGTATTATGAAATTTCTTTCCTATAATATTAATATTATTTTTACTCTTAATATCATGAATAATCCCCTTTATAATATCATCAAAACATAAAATAAACTTTTCTTTATCTCTTCTAATTTGGAAATTATATGTTTCACTATTACTTTCATCACATATATTTTCTAAATTAATAGCCGCCTCACCTTCAAAGGTGACTTTATTATTAACTCCTAATATAGAAGAAATTCCATCAAATAACCTTCCCATACTAGATGTCTCTGGAGAATTTATCCTTCTATCAATCATAGTCTTTATTATGTCAATTTTTTTATTCTTTAAATGTTCTGGAATAAAATCTTTTAACTTTTCTTTAAAGACTTTATAAATTAGTGAAATCCCTATTCTCCAAGGCTCTTCTATTGATTTTTCTCCACCTGGCAAATAAAATTTATCTAAATGTCCAACTCTTTTATACTTTCTTCTATTACATAAAAAAAATTCTCCACCCCATATGCTTTCATCATCCCCATATCCTGTTCCATCAAATGCAATTCCAATAACATCTTCATTTATATTATTTTCTGCCATGCAACTTACAATATGACTATGATGGTGTTGTGCTTGTACTATTCTAATAGTGCTTTTTATCTTTAAAACTTTTTCCATATTGATTTTTTTATATTCAAAATCTGGATGATTATCATATACTAAAACTTTAGGAATAATATTATACATTTTACTAAAATGCTCTATAGTGTGTTCTAAAGAATACATTACTTCACAGTTCTTTAAATCTCCTATATATTCACTAATAAAAATATCATTTCTATTACTTAAAGAAATAGTATTTTTTAATTCTGATCCTAAAGCTAATATTTCTGTAATAGTATCAATATTTAATGTGTATGGCGCATATCCTCTTCCTAATCTTATAACCCTCTCTTCTCCTAAAATACTATTAGTTACTGAATCATCAATTCTCATATAAATTTCTCTATTATGAATTAAAAAATAATCCACAATACTATTTAATTTTTTAATTGCCTCATTATCTTTATATATAATTGGTTCTCCACTAATATTTGCACTAGTCACTACTAAACTATCTAACTCATCATCAAATAACATATAGTGTAATGGTGTATATGGTAACATGACCCCAACTTTTTTATTTTTTGGAGCCAAATTTTCAGAAAAACTATATTTATTTCTTTTCTCTAAAAGTACAATAGGCCTTTTATTAGACTTTAATATCTCCTCTTCTTCTTTTTTTATATTACAGTATTTTCTTACAGATTCTATATTTTTTATCATTACTGCAAGTGGCTTAGTAGGTCTACATTTTCTCTCTCTTAATAATTTAATTGCATATTCATTATTACTATCACAAACTAAATTAAAACCTCCAATTCCCTTGATAGCAAATATTTTTCCTTGCTTTAAAAAAGCTATGGCAGTATCTAAAGGATCATTAGTTATTATTTCATTATTATTTTTGTCAACTATATAAGCTTTAGGTCCACATATAGGACAAGCATTAGGCTGAGCATGAAATCTTCTATTTGCAGGATTATTATATTCAGCTTTACAGCTATCACACATTTTAAAATCATTCATTGTAGTAAAATCTCTATCATATGGCAAGTTTTTAATTATAGAAAATCTTGGTCCGCAATTTGTACAATTAGTGAATGGATATCTATATCTTCTATTGTTTTTATCTAATATTTCCCTTTTACATTCAGAACACACTGAATAATCTGGAGAAATATATGTTGTTGCTCTTAAATCAGAATTACTTTTTTTTATAAAAAAATCTTTATAATTAATAAGCTCTTTATCTCTTATATCTATTAAAGTAATTTTTGATAGTATAGGTGGATTAATTTTAATTTCATCTATAAAATGGTTAATAGATTTTTTGTCTCCTTCAATATCAATCATTACTCCTTGACTTGTATTGTTTACCCAGCCTGATAAATTATTCATTTTAGCCAGATTATAAATAAATGGTCTAAATCCAACTCCTTGAACTATTCCTTTTATATTAATAAATTTCCTGTATTTATCCATACATTTTACCCTCTAAATACATTTTCAATTTTATAATCACAATTTAATTATACCATTTTTTATATTATTTTACATTTTAAGGTTAAATGATATAAAAAAATAAGACTCTACAGATAACATAATAATTTTTAAGCTTTTATGTTATCTAATAAGTCTTATTATACCTTTAGTTTTCTTTCCACTCTGTCTTATTAATTAAATCATTAACTAATTCATTACTCATTGCTGGATTTATTGTTTCCTCATGAGTAATTGTTATTATTGACATAGCCATTGAATATTTTAATGTATCTTTTATACTTAAATTATTCATATATCCATATCCAATTCCGGCTACAAAAGAATCTCCAGCTCCAGTTACATTTTTCACATTAATACTTTCACAACAAGCTAATGTTCCTTCTTCGCCTTCACTAGTTATATAGTAAATTCCATCTGAATCTAAGCTAATAAATACATTTTCCACACCCTGTTCAATGAAAAATCTACCTGCCTTTTTTAAATCATCATCATTTTCAATTTTAAACCCACATAAAGCTTCGGTTTCGAATCTATTTGGCTTTATAGTGTGGAAATATTTAATTAAATGACGAATTTTTCTTGCTTTCTTTGCTGATACTGGATCTAGGATAAATTTACTTTTTCCTTGATATTTTTTTAATATGTACTCTAATAAAACTGGATTATCTGAATCAACAATTGTATATTCAGCATTTGCAAAGACTTCATGTTTTCCCTCTATAAATACTTCGTCCATCTTGTTTAAGCTTTCCATATCTACAACTGCAGATTCCATTTCACCTTGGTGATTTAATATTGCCATATATGTAGGAGTACTTTCTCCTTTTAAGAAAAGAGAATTCTCCATATTATATCCGAATCTTCTAGAGTGTTCTAAAATACTCTTTCCATTCTCATCGTCACCTAATGTAGAAATAAACTCTGTATTTATACCGACTCTTGCTAAATTTTCAGCAATATTTCTACAAACTCCCCCAAAAGATATTTTTATATGACCTGGAATTGAATCCCTTTGTGCATAGCTTCTTCCACAGAAACCAAAAATATCAACTATTGATGCCCCTAAAACTAATATATATGGATTGTTTTCATTCATACTATCTCTCCTGCTACAAATCTAACGTAATAAAACATAAATCCATTATAGTAAAGACGCGAAAAAAAATAAAGAGAAAAATAAAATTTTTGTCGAATATTTTTATTTCTCTTTATTTTTAATAAATTTTAACCTATATATTATTTGTTCTTAATTTATTTATATCTATTTTTATCTCTTTTCTACAATTATATTCTTCTTGAGTTAAATTCATATTTTTTAATGCAACTGACATCATTAATTTAATTCTGTTTAATTGATTAACCTCAGATGCACCTGGATCATAATCAACTGCTATAATATTAGCAAATGGATATTTAGCCTTTAATGATTTTATCATTCCTTTTCCAGTAACATGATTAGGTAAACATGCAAATGGCTGAATACACACTATATTATTTACATCACTCTCAATTAATTCAACCATCTCTCCTGTTAATAACCAGCCTTCACCAGTTTGATTACCTAACGAAACTACTTTTGATGCTTTTTCTGCAAGATTATTTATTGCAGTTGGATTACCAAACCTTTCACTTTTTTGGAGTTCTCTTATAACATCCTTTCTAAATAACTCAATATAAGTAATAGCAATATTACATCCAGCCTTAACAATATCATTTCCTGATAAATATTTACTTTTAAACTCTGAATTATAACAACAATATAAAAAGAAATCTAATAACTCTGGTACTACAACCTCTGCCCCCTCATCCTCTAAAACATCAACAATATTATTATTAGCTGTTGGATGATATTTTACAAGTATTTCTCCCACAACTCCAACCTTAGGTTTTTTAATATCTTTTATATCCATCTTATCAAATTCTTCAACTATATTTTTTATATTTTCATTCATTTCTCTTTTATTTCCATTACAGACATTTTCAAAAGCTTTTTCTCTCCAAAAGCTATATAGATTATTTGCAGAACCAGGAATTTTTTCATAAGGTCTTACTCTATAAAGCACTCTCATAAATAGATCTCCATATATAATTGCCATAATAAGCTTTTTAATAAATAAATAACTTATATTAAATCCTGGCTGTTTCTCCATTCCTAATAAGTTTAATGATATTACAGGTACATATTCAAAACCCGCTTCCCTTAATGCCTTTTTTAAAAATCCAATATAATTCGTTGCTCTACAACCTCCACCTGTTTGAGTTATTATCATAGCCGTTTTCTTAGGATCATACTTTCCAGATTTTAATGCATTTATCATTTGTCCAATTACTAAAATTGATGGATAACATGCATCATTATTAACATATTTTACTCCTTCTTCTACAGCTTCTTTATCATTTTCAGGTAATACCTCAAGATTATATCCACATGATCTAGCTGCTTTTTCTATAAACTGAAAATGTATTGGAGACATTTGTGGTGCAAGTATTGTCCAATCTTTTTTCATTTCTTTTGTAAATAAAACTTTTTTATATTTATTATCAACAGCTTTTAATTCTATTTTATTTTTTTCTCTTTCTTCCATAGCAGCTTTTAATGACCTAATTCTTATTTTTACTGCTCCTAAATTACTTCCTTCATCTATTTTTATTAAAGTATACATCTTGCCTTTTGATGCAAGTATTTCAGAAACCTGATCACTTGTAACAGCATCTAGACCACATCCAAAAGAAGTAAGTTGTACCAATTCTAAATCATTTCGCTCTTTAACAAATGCTGCTGCTCTATAAAGTCTTGTATGATACATCCACTGATCAACAACTCTAATAGGCCTATTTAACTCACCTAAATGAGCTATACTATCTTCAGTAAATACAGCCATATTAAATGAAGTAATTATATCTGTTAATCCATGGTTAACTTCTGGGTCAATATGATAAGGTCTTCCACTTAAAACTATTCCCTTCATATTGTTTTCTTCAATATATTTTAATGTTTCTTCACCCTTTTTCCTTATATCATTTATTACACTTTCTCTCTCATCAAAAGCTGAATCTACAGCTATTTTAGCCTCTTTCATAGTTATACTATAATCTTTAAATATATCATATATCCTCTTATATAACTTTTCCTTATTATCAAGAGACAAAAATGGTGAAATATATTTTATATTATTAATATTTAATTCATCTATATTATTTTTTATTACTTGTGGATAAGATGTAACTATTGGACAATTATAATGATTATTTGCTTTTTTATCTTCTTTATATTCATAAGGTATACAAGGATAAAATATAGTTTTTATTCCCATATTTATTAATTCTATTATATGCCCGTGACTTAGCTTAGCTGGATAACATACGGATTCTGATGGGATTGTTTCTATGCCTAAATTAAATATTTTTTTGCTTGATAAAGGAGAAATTATCACTCTAAACTTTAATTTTGTTAAAAGAGTAAACCAAAATGGATAATTCTCATAAATATTTAAAACCCTTGGTATTCCAATTTCTCCTCTTACTGCTTCCTCTTTCGATAATGGTTTATATTTAAATATTCTACTTAGTTTATATTTATACAAGTTAGGTGCTTTTAATTTATTATCACTATTACCTAATGGTCTTTCACATCTATTTCCTGTAATAAATCTTTCATTATTTGAAAATTTATTAATTGTTAACAAACAATTATTTCCACATCCTCCACATCTAGAACACGTTGTTTCAATTCCAAACTTTTTCAATCTATCACTTTTTATTAATGTAGATACTTCTCCCTCCTTATATCTCTCCTTACTAATCAATGCAGCTCCATAAGCTCCCATTAGTCCTGCTATATCAGGTCTTATAACATTTGCTCCTGTTAATTTTTCAAAGCTTCTTAAAACACCATCATTATAAAAAGTTCCACCTTGAACAATTATATTTTTCCCTAACTCATCAAAATTTCTAATTTTTATAACCTTATATAATGCATTTTTTATAACCGAGTAACAAAGTCCAGCTGAAATATCTGAAATACTAGCCCCTTCTTTTTGAACCTGTTTTACTTTAGAATTCATAAATACTGTACATCTAGATCCTAAATCTACAGGCTTCTTAGATTTAACCGAAAGCTTTGCAAATTCATCAATAGATATATTTAAAGACTTACTAAACCCCTCTATAAATGAACCACACCCTGATGAACAAGCTTCATTTAATAATATGTTATTTATTACACCATTTTTTATCATTAAAGCCTTCATATCCTGCCCACCAATATCCAAAATAAAATCTACATTAGGCATAAATTCTTTTGCACCTCTGAAATGACAAATAGTTTCTATTTCACCTATATCTACTCCTAAAGCCGCTTTTATTAACCCCTCTCCATATCCAGTTACTGTAGCGTTAGCTATAGTTATGTTATTATTAAGCTTTTCATATAATTCTACTAATATTTCTATTGTTTTATTTAAAGGACTTCCTTCATTATTATTATAAATAGAATATAACAACTCATTATTTTCACCTATTATCACTAACTTAGTAGTTGTAGATCCAGCATCTATTCCAATGAATACATTACCTTTATACTCTTCTATTTTCCCTCTTTTAGCCCTACTCTCTAAATGCTTATTTATAAACTGAAAATATTCTTCCTCATCATTAAATAGTGGTGGTAAATTTTTTTGAATTATCAATGTATCTTTAATCTTATCTAAATCTGATATTAAATTTCCCAAAGTTGTAATACTTCTATCTTCCGATAGTATAGCAGCTCCTATAGCTACATATAATTCTGAATTCTTTGGTATAACATATTCACCCTTCTTCAAATTTAATGTTTCTATAAACCTTTTTGTTAGTCCATCAAGAAAATGTAATGGTCCACCTAAAAATGCAACATTTCCTCGTATTGGTTTCCCACATGCTAATCCACTTATAGTTTGATTTACAACAGCCTGAAAAATAGATGCTGCTATATCACATTTCTTAGCACCTTCATTAATAAGTGGTTGAACATCTGTCTTTGCAAATACACCACATCTTGATGCAATTGGATAAATAATATTAGAATCTTTAGATAACTCATTTAACCCATTAGCATCTGTGTTTAATAATATTGCCATTTGATCAATAAATGCACCTGTACCCCCTGCACATGTTCCATTCATTCTTTGATCAACTCCATCTTTCAAGTAAGTTATTTTTGCATCCTCACCACCAAGTTCAATTACAACATCAGTTTTATGTATAAATTCCTCAACGGCTTTTGTACATGATATAACTTCTTGTTCAAAATCAGCATTTAGCCATTCTGCAGCTGCAATCCCCCCTGAACCTGTAACTGTTACTTTTAAATTAATATCTCCTAACTTTTCGATACATTGTATTAACGTTTGTTTTAAAGTAGTTTTAATATCTGAAAAATGTCTTTTATAATCGCTATAGATTACTTTATTATAATAATCTAAAACTACAATTTTTATTGTTGTTGATCCTACATCTATACCTAATTTAAAACATTTCATTTTTACCACTCTTCCTAAATATTATTATACAAAATAATTATAGCATAAATTTATTCTTTTCCCAAATTTTGTAATTTAGTTTAACATAAGAATTTTATATGAATAATATTATATTTTATAGACAATAATTAAAATATCGCAGTAAATACTTAGGAGGGTATTATGAGCTATTTTAATGAAGGAAATAAATATTATAATAATAAAAATTATACTAAAGCAATTGAAAACTACATAGAATCTATTGAAATAGGTGAAAATGAAAGCTGTGCATATTATAATGCTGGTGTATGTTACATAAAGCTTAAAGATTTTAATTCAGCTATTGATATGTTGAAAAAAGCATTAAATATACAAAAGGAAAGTAAGTATTATTTTAATTTAGCCTACTGCTATGCAATGCTTGAAAAGACTAATAAAGCATTAATTTATTTTAATAGAGCATGGGCTCTAGATGCTTCTGATAAAGATTGTGAAAAAGCCATTAACTTAATAATGTCTAAAAACAAAAAAGCGCTTTAAAAGCGCTTTTCTTTTACCATTCCCCAGCAATACTATCAATAATATGATCTTCATAAAAATCATCATTATTAAAATAATTACCTGCTAAATAGAAAGTAGTATCTACTGGTATCCATTTTTCTAATTCACTTATATATACTTCATTCCATGCATGTGGGCCATATTGAGTTCCATCATATGCATTTCCTGTTAATAATCTAACCTTTAAATTTACTGCTCTAGCCATTGCTACATAAAGACATGAATAATCAAAGCAAATTCCACTTCTATCATTAAAAGCACTTATTGCTCCGCTATTTTCTAGCTTCTCATTATTTAATGCCTTTTCTGCTCTATCATAATCGTACTGTACACTACTTCCTACCCATGAATATAGTATTCTAGCTTTATCCATATCATTATCAGCGTTTTCAGTTAATGTTCTTGCCATAGAGTCAATTTCTTCCGTAGACTTAATACCCTCTTCTAATGTTACTCCATTATAATATATAATTATATTACTAGCTGGAAGAAAATTCTCAACTATTTCTTCTGTAAGTTCACCTGTGTTTCTTGCCAATACATCTGCTAATGCAGAATATATTTTATTCTCATTAAAAATATTTACTTTATTATAAATTCCAATAGTATTATTATAGCTAATTATTCCTACAAAAATAATTGATAAAAATATAATTCCCTTTGCAACTCCCAAAACAGATGATACTCCTACTAAGA
>NZ_JADPEL010000067.1 GCF_015667795.1 Clostridium sp. D53t1_180928_C8 | reverse complement strand
AAATATTAATTAAGTTGTAATATTGAATAATTATTATGAATAAAAATAGGATATACAAAATAAAATCTTTATATAAATATAAAAGATAAAGGAAGGATTATAATGGATGATTTAGTATTCAACATATGTGAAAGAACTGAAAAGGGAAGTAAAGTGAGAAAAAATGGAGAAATTCCTTGTATTGTTTATGAAAATGACCATTACAAGTCTTTATCTGCTAAAATGACAAAAAAGGAAATGATTAGATTGTTAAAATGTCCCAAAAGTTCAGTTGTATCTTTAAATTTAAATGGAGACTTTAAAAAGTGCATTGTTAAAGAGATGCAACAAGATGCTTTTGGAAAGATAATTCATATAGATTTTCAAAGCATAAATAAAGGGGATTTAGTAAAATTGAAAATTCCAATTAGTTTTGTTGGACAAGATGCTTTATTATCTAAAAATTTATTATTAGAATCATTTATTACAGAAGTAGAGTTACAAGGTGAACCAGATAAATTTCCTAATAACATAACTATAGATGTATCTAAATTAGAAGAGGGAAGTCAAATTTTTATTAAAGATCTATCTATACCAAGTGAAATAATATTAGAAAGCAATAAAGATTTAGCAGTAGCTAAAATAGGATATAATTCTAAAAACGAAGAAAATGATAATGAGGAAGAATAATAATCTCCATAACAAAGAGACTAAAAATATAGTCTCTTTGTTTATTTTGTAAATTTGTATTTCAATAGAATAATATCTTGGTTTATTAATGAGTTGAAAATAGTAATAAAAAGAATAACTGTATTTTTATTATAAAACTCAAATACAGAAGGCTAAATATAAATTTAGAAATAATTTATCCCATAAGAATTGTATTTTACAATTTCTTATGGGTTTTTAATTTTCATAGTGTATAAATATATATTAGAAGAATGAAATAAATACAAATAATGCAAAAATAATATTTATGGCACCTAGTACTATTCCTGTGATAGCTAATGTTTTACCTTTTTGATAATCTCTAGAGATTTGTGCTAAACCTATTGATGAAAGAACAACTGCTACAATTCCAACAATTCCAAAAAAGTTTAAGAAACAGGATATAATACCTAAAACGAAGCCTGCAATAGATAAACCGTTGTAAGAATTATTTGAGTTTTGAAGTTGATTATTATTGTTATTTTCGCTCAACGTTGATCCCCCCGTTATTAATTAATAAATTATATGAGATTATTAACCTAAATATGATAATTAAGTTAAATGATATGTGGGCTAAATAACATATATGTAACTATAAAATTATAGTTATTTTCTGCAGTTGATATTTACTATAATATTGAATAAAATCATAAGACTTTATTTAAATTGAAAGTTTCTCAAGTTGAATATTTAAGAAACAAAAATTTAATATTTTTTATTAATCATAACAATTGTGATTTTTTGAATGATGCATATTAGGTTAGCGAAGATAAAATAAGGAAATTTATATTTAATTTAAAAGAGGAAGTTCTTAAGGCTACGGAAAAGTATAAAAATAGAAAAAAAATATATAATAATAAAATTAAATTTAGTATTGATAAATTTTAAATAAACATATATACTAAATAGGTAAAATTTATATACTCAGATTAACTCTGAGAGAGGTTCGTAACCATCCCTCTATAAAAAACTAGGACCACTAATACACTTTAATATTTTTAAAGATATTAGTTTGATTTTGTTGTTAGAATTTCAATAAAATAATACTAGATTTTAATATATGAGGGAGCTATTAATAATAATAGCTCCCTTTACTTTGCGATGGAATGAACAAATGTTTATTCCATTTTTTATTTTCTGAATATAAATTTTATATTAACTTAATAAAGGAGAAGATAAAATTGAAAAAGAAAGTAATAATTGATTGTGATCCAGGTATAGATGACTCATTAGCATTAATTTTAGCGTTGAATTCACCTGAGATAGAAGTTATAGGAATTACAACAGTTTCAGGTAATGTAAAAGCAGATCAAGGAGCAAGAAATGCATTAAAAGTATTAAAACTAATGAAAAGAGAAGATATACCGGTATACATAGGAGAAGAGGTTCCATTAAAAAGAAAATTAATAACAGCACAAGATACTCATGGAGAAGATGGTCTTGGAGAAACTAATTATCAAGAAGCAGATATGGAGATAAATTATGGTGGAGTAGATTTCATCTTAGAAAAGGCAAGAAAAGATAATATAAGTTTAATTGCCTTAGGCCCATTAACTAATTTGGCAAAAGCAATAGAAAAGGATTTAGAAGCTTTTAATATGATAAATGAAATAGTTTCTATGGGAGGAGCATTTAAGTCTCATGGGAATTGTTCACAAGTGGCAGAATTTAATTATTGGGTAGATCCACATGGAGTTAAAGAAGTATTTGATAAAAGTAAGGTTCCTTTTTCTATGGTTGGATTAGATGTTACTAGAGAAATAGTGTTAACACCTAATCTTATAGAACTTATTAAACAAATTGGAGGAGATGTAGCTAATTTTATTGTAAATATAACTAAATTTTATGTTGATTTCCATTGGAAGCAAGAAAGAACTTTAGGATGTGTAATTAATGATCCCTTAGCAGTAGCATATTTTATTGATAGAAGTATTTGTGAAGGGTTTACATCATATTTGGATATAGTTGTTGATGGAATAGCAGTTGGACAAACTTTAGTTGATATTGGTGAGTTTTATAAAAAAGAGCATAATGGACTTATTTTGAATAAAGTAGATTCTAAAAAATTTATGAAAATGTTTTTGAGGAGAATTTTTCCAAATAATAAAAAAGATATTGAAATAGTACTTAGTAATCCTAAATATGGAATAAATTAAATAACTTTAAAGCGTAAATAATCGGGGGATTTAATATGAAAAGAAATAATACTTTTAAATTAACAGTTATGGCTATGGCTGTTGTAATAAATATTGTAGGAGCATTCGTTGCTGCAACATTAAAACTACCAATCTTCATAGATACAATAGGAACATTTTTATCAGCATTTCTATTTGGACCTATAAGTGGAATGTTAACAGGAATTGTAACTGCATTAATTAATGGATTAACATTTGATCCATACTCACTATATTTTATGCCTGTTCAATTAGTTATAGGTATAGTAGCTGGAGTGTGTTATAAAAAAAATTTATTTAAAGGAAATTATTTAGTTCTTGGTATTGTAATAACAACTGTAATTGGATCTATTGTTGCCTCAATAATTTCTGCCTTTGTTTTTGGTGGAATTACATCATCTGGTACTTCTTTTATTGTAATGTATTTAAAGGAAGCTGGAGTAAATATAGTTACAAGTATATTTTCAACTCAAATTATCTTTGATTTAGTAGATAAAGCTATTACAGTTTTACTTGTATTATCATTAATAAAAGCATTACCTAATAACATTAAAATTAATAATAAAGCATATTAGAATTTGATTAAAAAATAATGAATATGTTTAAAATTAAATTATAGTAATAAAATCAGTATTATAATATACTAATTCTATTATGTTATAAGCAAAATAAGAAAATTTTAAGGAAAGATGTGATTAAAATGAAAGTAGATTTAAATGATGTAATAGAATGTATAGAATTTGAAGGGGAGTTACTAACTCATTACTATAATAAAAAAACAGGAGTAATAATGTATATTGAAGATAATAGTACAGCAATCTATGAAGCTGATGATATACAAAATATTAATAAGTTTGAAGAGTGGGAAAAAGAACTTATACTTTCACTTCATGATTTTAAAGAAAATTATAATGACTATATTCAACTTCCCAATCATATGGATATAGATGAATATGGAATGATGATTAATTTTACTAATAGAATAGAAGACTTAGATGTAAGGAATACAATATTAGAGAATAAAGATTCATTTAGAGAACTAAGAAATGCAATTGAAAATGCTGGTCTTGTTAATGAATGGTATGATTATAGAGAAGATAGTGAAAGAAATTTAGCAATAAAGTGGTGTAAAGATAATAATATAGAGTTTTAATCTTATATTTAAACATATAATAATGAAAGTTTTATGAAAGATATCATCATAAGCTTTCATTATTTTTTTATAGCAAATAATAAGTTTCATTGATAAAAATTTATTTCAGGATTTTATAGTATTCTAAGTTTTTAGTATTTGATTGACATTATAATCACAATTGTAAAGCGTATTTCATAATATAAGATAAAAGGAGATGTATATAATGTTACCAATCCAAAGAAAAATAAGCTCTTATAATTATTCAAGTAGAAACGGTGATAGTGTAAAGTATATAATTCTTCATTATACAGGAAATAAAGGAGATACAGCTAAAAATAATGTTTATTATTTTTATAATGGAGATAAAAGTGCAAGTGCACATTATTTTGTAGATGATACTTCCATATGGCAATCAGTAGAAGAATATAATGCTGCTTGGTCTGTTGGCGATGGAAATGGTGTTTATGGAATAACAAACAAAAATTCTATTAATATAGAAATGTGTTGTAATATCAATGGAGTTATTTCAGAAATAACAGAAAATAATGCATTAGAGTTAGTTAAGTATTTACAAAAGAAATATAATCTTCCTAATAACAATGTTGTAAGGCATTATGATGCAAGTCATAAAATATGTCCTAATTGGTCAGATAATAATTGGAGCAGATGGGATTCTTTTAAAAATAAATTACAAAAGATTTCTAAATAATTGGAAGATGAATTATTAAAAGTTTTTTGTAAAAATCGGTATATTTTAAAATCTTCAAATGTAGTTGAGTCAGTTAAAAAAGATACATTTGTACCAGTAATTGAGCATTATATTCAATATGGTTTTATTGAATATAGGAAAGTTTATAAATAAAATGTAAAGAAATATTATTTTATATAAATTTTAAGGCTAAATGCTTATATAATAAGCATTTAGCCTTTTTTTATCATTATATAGTGATTTTAAATTTTATATATTTTCTAAAATTTTAAGCTTAGAGTAGACTTTTTTGAAATAATTACATATTCAATTAATTTTAAAATAATTAAAGTAAATGACATTTAGAGTAACAATAATAACTATAATATACTAACAAGAAAAATGAGGTGATATAAATATGTATCAATTTAATACTAACTCTTACAAAAATTATTCATGAGGTAAATATTAAAAATAATTTTTAAGGGGATGAATAATTATATGACAAATTTAGAATTAGCAAAAAAAATTGTTGAGCTAATTGGTGGTAATGAAAATGTTATAAAAATTGCAAACTGTATGACTAGATTAAGAATAAACATAAGGGATGAAGATTTAATTAATACAAATGAGTTAAAAAGTACTGAAGGAGTATTAGGAATAGTTCAAAATGGAGATTATCTACAAATTGTATTAGGGCCTGGTAAAGCTAAAAAAGTTGCAGATATTTGCATTGAAGATTTAAATTTACCTAAAGAAGCATTAAAGGCTGGAGAATGGAAAGAAAACAAGGCAGCAGTTAAGGGTTCTCAAAAAGAAAGTAAATTTAAGAAGGTAATTAATATTATTGCTAATATTTTTATCCCCTTAATTCCAGCCATTATTGCAGCAGGTATATTTAATGGTCTAGGAAGCTTAATTTCAACTCTTCAAGGACAAGGTGTTTTAAGTTCTGAAGGATTTTGGAAAATAACTCAATTGATGTTTTCTTTAATAGGTGGAGGATTCTTAGGCTATTTTGCTATTTATACTGGTATAAACTCAGCAAAACAATTTGGTGCAACCGAAGGCTTAGGTGGAATTATAGGTGCTATATCAATAAGTGCAAATATAGTTGCTATATCCCAAACCTTTGGATTATATGATGAAGCTGTACCTTTAAATTCTATCTTAACTACAGGAAAAGGCGGTATTATAGGTGTTATTATGGGAGTTTATATATTAGCTAAGATAGAAAAGGCAATACGTAAGAGAATGCCAGATGTTCTAGATTTAATATTAACTCCACTATTAACATTACTAATAACAGGTATATTATTTGTATTTATTATAATGCCAGTGGCAGGATTTATTTCAGATGGACTAGTAGCTATATTAAGTATAATTATTAATTCGTCTAATCCAGTTGTTAGTGTAATTAGTGGATATATATTAGCTGCATTATTCTTACCAATGGTATTATTAGGATTGCATCATGGATTAATACCAATTTATGCAGTTCAACTAGAAGCGATGGGGGGAGTTTCATTATTCCCAGTACTTGCAATGGCTGGTGCAGGTCAGGTTGGAGCTGCAATAGCTATATATTTAATTGCTAGAAAAGTAAATAATGAAAGATTAAAACAAGTTATTGTAGGAGCACTTCCAGCAGGGTTTTTAGGCGTTGGTGAACCATTGATTTATGGTGTTACTCTTCCTATGTTTAAACCATTTATTACGGCTGGTCTTGGAGCTGGTTTTGGTGGTGCGTATGTAATGTTAACACATGTTTTAGCTAATGCTTGGGGACCATCAGGATTAGTTGCTATTCCTATAATGCAACCACACAGTATGCTTAATTACTTTATAGGATTATGTATTTCTTATATTGCTGGATTTATAATTACTTACTTTGTAATTAAAGAATCAGATGTAAAAAATATATAATTAGGTAATTTAAATTAATTATTTTTTTTAAACTAACTCAAATAAGTATATTTAGTATACTAGTGAATATATATAAATATAAGTTAAAATTATATAATAATATAATTGTTATATGCCACGAAGGTATAGCTTTTTCTGTAGCTATGCCTTCTATTTTTTTGCTTTAAATTATGTAAAGGGGGATTTAGAAAAAAGTAAAAAAGAAGTGTTTAGGGGGAGAAGGTTTATGAAAAATAGAATAGTTAAAAGAATATCATTTTGTTTAATAGGAATTATATCAATTCTATTACTTATTGGATGTAGTAAAACAAAAAGCATAGAAAATGAATCAACAAATAAAAATGACAGATTGGTAATAGCTACAGCTAATGATATTGGAGATTTAAATGCTCATGGTTATTGTCCTATGTATGGTCAAAATTTTCTTTATGATGGACTTACAACCTTTGAAGATGGTGAAGTTAAGCCTTCATTAGCTGAAAGTTGGGATATTTCAGAAGATGGTAAGGAATATATATTTCACCTACGTAAGGGAGTCAAATTTACAGATGGTTCTGAATTTAATGCTAAAATTGTAAAGAAAAATTTTGATGCAATATTACAAAATAAATCTGATCACTCCTTTTTAGAATCTATTAATTTAATGGACTCAATAGAAGTAATTGATGAATACACTGTGAAAATAAAATATAAAGAAGCTTATTATCCAGTGTTACAAGAATTAGCTTTATCTAGACCAGTAAGAATTATGGCCAAAAGCTCATTCCCGGAAGATGGTAATACTTCAGAAAGTATAGTTAAACCTATTGGTACAGGTATGTGGAAGTTAAAGGAATATAAACCAGGACAATATGCAATATTAGATAGAAATGAAGAGTATTGGGGAGAAGCACCTAAATTTAGTGAAATTAAAATAGTATTTACACCTGATGGAGATACATCTGTAAATTTATTAAAAGCTGGAGATGTAGATATGATTTTTGATGTGGAAAGCAGATTGACACCAGATGCCTTTAAAGAATTAGAAAATAATGGTTTTGGAACATTTATTTCTGAACCATTAAGTACAGTTTCATTAATTGTTAACTCTTCTAATGGACCTACTAAGGATTTAAATGTAAGAAAAGCATTGCAGCATGGAGTTAATAAAGAAGTAATTTCTGAACATGTTTTCTATGGTTTACAAAAACCAGCAGATACATTATTTAGTAAGAGTGTACCTTACTGTAATATTAATTTGCCTAAATATGAATATGATATTGAAAAAGCAAATGAATTATTAGATGAGGCAGGTTGGGTATTAGAACAAGGAAAAGAGTATAGAGTTAAAGATGGAAAAGAATTAGAATTAGGATTTTATTTTGATGGAAATAACGTAATTTATAAAACATTAGGAGAAGTATTACAAAATGAATATAAAAATATTGGAGTAAAGATAAACTTAGAAGCAGAGGAAAGGCAAGCTTTAATTCATAGAACTAAGAATAGTGACTTTGAAATAACTATTACTGAAACATGGGGAGACCCATATGACCCACATACTTTAGTAGCATCTATGAAAAATGAAGGATATACTGATTATCAAGCTCAAAAAGGATTGCCTATGAAAAAGGAACTAGATGAAAAAATAAGCAAAGTAATAATTGAAAATGATGAAGAAGTTAGGCAACAGCTTTATAAAGAAATATTAACAACTTTGCATGAACAAGCTGTTTACTTACCTATTTCTAATACAACAAGATTAGTAGCTTGTGATAAGGATTTAACTGGAATAAAATTTAATACCCTTTATTACATTCCAATTGAAGATGTAGAAAGAAATTAAAACATAATTTATTTAAAAATAATATTAGGTGGCTTAAGTTTAGAGTTAGTTCATTAACTTAATGCTTAAGCTTACCTATTCTTTATGGAGGGAAAGGATATTGAAAAAATACATTATAAAAAGGCTTCTTCTATTAATTCCAATATTGTTTTTAGTTTCAATTATAGCTTTTTTATTAGTAAGAATAATGCCCGGTGATGCAGCAACTGCTTATTTAGTTTCTGCTAATATACCTGTAACTGATAAGAATTTAGAAATTGCAATGATGAATTTAGGATTAGATAAACCCATAACAACTCAATATTTTATTTGGATTAAAAATGTGCTTTCCTTAAATTTAGGTGTATCTTATATATCAAAAGATTTAGTATTGCATGATTTATTTTCTGGATTTAAATATACATTATCATTAACTTTTGCATCACTTTTTTGGATTTTTTTAATTAGCATTCCTTTAGGAATTTTTTCTGCTACACATGCAGGGAAGTCAGTTGATAATTTTAGTCGTGTTTTTGCCTTTATTTCAGCGGCTATGCCTTCATTTTGGTTAGGTTTTTTACTAGTTCAATTATTTTCTATTAAATTAGGAATATTACCAGTAGCAGGAGCAGAAAAGTTTTCAAATATTATTTTACCATCAATAACATTAGCATTAGGCTATATTCCTACCTATTCAAGAGTATTAAGAAATAGTTTATTAGAAAATATGAAATCACCAGTAGTAACTTATGCAAGAGCTAGAGGAGTAAGTGAAAGAAAAATATTAATTAATCATGTTTTAAAAGCTTCATTAATTCCTGTTATAACTTCCTTTGGAATGAATTTTGGAGGAATGCTTGCTGGTAGTTTAATTGTAGAAAATGTCTTTTCATGGCCAGGCCTTGGACGAATAATAACAGGAGCTATATCACAAAGAGATTATCCTATTATTCAAGGATATATATTACTTATTGCAATTATATTTATTATAAGTAATCTTTTAGCTGATTTAACCTGTGCATCAATAGATTCAAGAATAAGGTTGGAAGGGTGATATAGTTATGAAGTTAAAAGATATAATAAAGAAATTATTAACTAATAAATTAACATTAGTATGTAGTATATTCATTATTATTTTAATTATATTAGGTATATTTGCACCTATTATTTCAAGGCATGATCCAATAGAAATGGATTTAACTAAAAAGTTTTTACCACTTTCATTTGAATATCCAATGGGTACTGATAATATGGGTAGATGTATATTTTGTAGAATAATTCATGGTATTAGACCTACAATTGGTCTATCATTAATAGCTTGTTTTATATCATCATCATTTGGAATTTTTATAGGAATGTTATCAGGGTTTATTGGAAAAAAACTAGATATGATAATTATGAGAGTTTGTGATATCTTATACTCATTTCCTAGTTTAGTTTTAACTTTAGTTATAATAAGTTTCTTAGGAGCGGGAATAGAGAATATTATAATTGCTATGATTTTAGTACAGTGGATTTGGTATGCAAGAGTATCAAGAAATTTAACAGTAAGAGAAAAGGAGTTAAATTATATTGAAGCTAGTAAATTATTAGGAAGCTCTAATCTTAAAATTATAATCAGAGATATTTTACCAAATATTTTTCCGCAAGTATTAGCAATTTTAACTATAGATTTTGGACATACAATTTTAGCTGTATCAGGATTTTCCTTTTTAGGATTAGGAGTAAAAGCACCTTTCCCAGAGTGGGGAATGATGATAAATGATGGAAGATCATTTATGCATAGTAATCCAATGTTAATGTTTTGGCCAGGAATAATGATTTTGCTAGTTGTACTTAGTAGTAATATAATTGGAGACAATTTAAGAGATTATCTAGAAGAAGCTACTGTTTAGTAATTTAAGGAGGAAAAATTTTTGGATAAAAATTTAGCTTTAGAAATTAATAATTTAAGTATCTATTTTCGTAAACAAGGAAAGGAATATTTAGCGGTTAAAGATATTAATTTAAATTTGAAACAAGGTAAAACTCTAGGGATAATAGGAGAAAGCGGTAGTGGAAAATCATTAACTTGTTCTGCCATATTAGGATTTCTTGATAAGGATAAATGGAATGTGGAGGGGAACATATATTTTAATGAAAAAGAATTACCATATAAAAATAATAAGAAAATGACTCAATATAGAGGAAAGCATATTGCTTTAATATCACAAAATCCTATGAATTCATTTAATCCATTAATGACAATAAGAAAACATTTTTTTGAAACATGTAGCAATGATATGAGTAAATTTGAAATAGAAAATAGAGCTTTAAATATCCTAAAGGAAATGAAAATACAAAACTCTAAAACTGTATTAGACAGTTATCCATATCAGCTTAGTGGAGGAATGCTTCAACGTGTTATGATAGCACTAGCCATAATATTAGAACCTGAAATAATAATTGCAGATGAACCAACTACAGCCTTAGATTTATCAGTTCAATATGAAATAATTAAAATACTAGCAAATATACAAAAGAAATTAGGAACATCAATAGTTTTAGTATCACATGATTTGGCTGTCATAGGACATTTAGCTCATGAAGTAGCTGTTATGTATGGTGGAAGTATAGTGGAAAAAGCAGATATAAATACAATTTTTAACAATCCTAAACATCCATATACAAAGGGGTTACTAAAATCTAGACCAAGATTTTCTAAGGAGCGATTGGAAGCTTTAGATGGAATTCCTCCAAGTTTATTTGTAAGAGGACAAGAATGTGATTTTTATAGTAGATGTAGTGAAAGATGTGAACATTGTAAAGGGATTAATATTCCTAATATTCACTTAGAAAAAAACCATGAGATTAAATGTATATTAATGGAGGGTGAATTATATGGGTACAGGAATGCTTAGAATAGAAAATGTTGAAAAAATCTATAAATTAAAACACAATGAAAAAGTATTAGCTGTAAATGGTGTAACATTGGATATTAATGAAGGGAAATCTACTTGTATTGTTGGAGAAAGCGGATGTGGAAAAAGTACTTTATCTAAATTAATTGTAGGAATAGAAGAGTGTTCAAGTGGAACAATTTATTTTAAAGGTAAAAATATTAAGAGTATTAAAAGAAAAGATGCATTGAGAAAAGATTTACAAATGGTATTTCAAGATAGTTTTTCTTCAGTAAATAAACGTAGAAATATATTACAAATAATAGAAGAACCCTTAATTAATTTTAGTAAATTATCTAAGAAAGATAGGATTAAAAGAGTTTTAGAATTGCTAAATAGTGTTGGTTTAGATGAAAATGACATAAACAAGTTTCCCAATCAATTCAGTGGAGGGCAATTACAGCGTGTATGTATTGCAAGAGCCATAGCTAATAATCCAGATTTATTAGTTCTAGATGAACCATTAAGTAGTTTAGACGTTTCTGTACAAGGACAGATTTTAAATTTATTATCAGATTTAAAATCACAATATAATTTAACATACATCTTTATATCTCATGATTTAGAAGCCGTTTATTATTTAGCTGATTCTATAATTATTATGTATAAAGGTAAAATTCTTGAGCAAATAGATGATATAAAGTACTTTTCAAATATGAAACATCCATATACACAAAAATTATTAAATGCTTCAATTAACTTTAATTCTAAGATTAATAATAATATAGAAAAAGTTAATGAAAATGAAACTACAACTGGATGTGTATATTTTAATAGATGCGATTGCTGTACTTCAATTTGTAAAACAATTCAACCAACTTTAGTTAATATATATGATGGTCATAAAATAGCATGTCATAATAGATAGG
>NZ_JADPEL010000066.1 GCF_015667795.1 Clostridium sp. D53t1_180928_C8 | reverse complement strand
ACTCCTAACGTTATAAATCTATTATAAATAGAAAAACCCTATAGGGTAGACTTTTTTTATCATGTCTACTCTATAGGATACATTTTAAATCTTTATTCTCTACCACTTTTTTATAATTAACTTAATATTAAATACTATGCTTTTTTTCTTCTCCCATTTATAGCAAATACTCCTGAAGCAACAATTACTAATGATATAGCTAATAATACTACGGAATTTTCTCCTCCTGTAATAGGTAATGTTTTAGCTTTAACACTTACTTTTATACTTAATGTTGTTTCATTATTATCACTATCTGTAACTTTATATGTTACCTTATAATCTCCAGCCTTTTTAGTATTTACTGTATTTTCAAGAACTTGAATTTTAGAAGTTAAATCTCCATCTTCTTTGTCTGATGCAGTAACACCATTTAGAGCATCAAAGTTATCTCCAACCTTTAATACTAAATCCTTAGCATTAATAACTGGCTTTTCATTTGTTTCTGGTTTTACATCTACTGATGGATCATTCTCATCTGTTTTATCATCTTCTATAGAATCATTATAACTCTTAGTGTCCACTAAAACATATGATGCTTTTGCAGGAACTATTATTTTACCTCCTTCTATAGTTCCTAATGATTCAACTCCAGCCTTTTCCTCATTTACTACTACTGTCCAATCTCTTGAAGGTAATTCAACTTCAACTGCACTATCATTAGAATTGAATATAACTGCAATGTTATTCCATGAATCATTTGTTTGTTCACCATTTAAAGTATATGCTACAACATTTGCTTCGTTAACATCTAAGAAGTTAAGACCTTGTTGTATATCATTAGTTGTATTCATTCTAAATGATTTATGAGCTTTTCTTAAAGTTATTAATCCTTTATAATATTCAAATAAATCACTGTACTCTTCTTTTCTTGTCCAATCAATTTTATTTACACTATCTGGGGCATTATAGCTATTATGATTAAAGCTTCCATCTTCATTAACTTTTGTTCTAGCCATTTCTTCTCCTGCTTGGAAGAAAGGAATCCCTTGCGATGTTAATACAAGTGCAGCTGACATCTTATTCATAGCTAAAAGCTCTTCTTTAGTTGCATTAGGATTTGTAGTTTGCAATTTATCCCATAAAGTTAAATTATCATGTGCTGATGCATAATTTACTGTTTGATATGGTTGATTTGCCCATGCTGTCGTACCATATCCAGAATATTGATTCGGTCCACCAGTATATTCTACTTGATCATTTTTAGTTGATGCAACTATACCAAATTTCACTACATCTTCAAGGCCTCTGAATCCATTTACAAATCCTGGTGTAGTATCTTCAAATACATGCCCCTTAATTCCATCTCTCATATCATCACTAAAAGCTGCTATTTGTAAATCTCCATATTTAACAGTATTAACCTTTAATGCTTGTTCTTCGCTAGGTAATGGTGTACCTCCACCAGTCCATCCTTCACCGTAAATTAATATACTATCATCAACTTCATTTAAAGTATTTCTTATTTCCTTCATTGTTGTTATGTCATGAAGTGCCATTAAGTCAAATCTAAATCCATCAATATGATATTCTTCAGCCCAATATTTAACTGAATCTACCATCATTTTTCTAACCATTGAACGTTCAGATGCTAATTCATTACCACATCCTGAACCATTAGAGAATCCGCCATCCTCATTTTGTCTATAATAATAATCTGGAACAGCTAAATTTAAGTGTGAATCTGCTGTAGCTCCTGTATGATTGTAAACTACATCCATAACTACTCTTATTCCCGCTTTATGAAGTTCCATTACCATTTTCTTAAATTCTTCTACTCTAACCTCTGCAGCATATGGATCTGAAGAATAAGAACCTTCTGGTGTATTATAGTTTTGAGGATCATATCCCCAATTGTATTGTGCCTTATCTAGCTTAGTTTCATCGATTGATCTATGGTCAAATGTAGGTAATAAATGTAAATGTGTTATACCTAATTCCTTTAAGTGATCAACTCCTGTTTTAATATCTCCATTACCAAATAAAGTTGTACCAGATTCCCATACACCATTATATTTGCCTTGAACTTCCATAGAAGCACCTGATGATGAATCAATAGTAAAATCTCTTATGTGTAACTCATAAATTATAGCATCTGTAGCATCTACAAACTCTGGCTTTACATCATTCTCCCAACCTTCTGGATTAGTTGAATCTAAATTAATAACCATTGCTCTATTACCATTTACTCCAACCGCTTTTGCATATGGATCTGTAACTTCCTTTTCTACTCCATTGTTAGTCACTAAGTAAGTGTAGTAAGTTCCATTTAAATCTCCATTAACATCTAAAGTCCAAATACCATTTTCGCCCTTAGTCATTTCTTTAATTTCTTTTGCATCTACACCATTACCAGCATCAAATAATGCTAATTTTACACTTGTTGCAGTTGGAGACCATAATACAAAACTTGTCTTATCTTTTGAATATAAAGCTCCTAACTCTTCATTATAATGATATAAATCTTCAAACTCTTGAGAATTAAATATCTTTCCTAATGTCACTAATTTTCCAGTATATCCATCCATCTCTAAATTATATTCATTAGTCAAACTTAATTCTTTTTCAGTTACTATTTTACCTGAAATTAGGTTCTCATTTATCTCTAAACTCTTAACTTTTATTAATTCATCATTTTCTTTTAAAGAAACATTTTCTATAGTTAAATCTTTACTCATTTTTACATTAGTAGTAAAGCTAATTTCATTTAATGAGTCTATTTTAGCAGATGTAATTGCTAGATCTTTAACAGCATCTTCTGCTCTAAAAACAATTTCTGAATTGCTTTGTACTAAATAAGCATTTATTTCACCACTATTATTCGCATATGCTAAATTAATAAATCTATCAAATTCAATATCCTTAGCTGACCAATCTGGTTTTCTAATAATGATACCGATTCCAGCTTCCTTAGCATTTACTACATTTTCATATACTATTGAAGTAGTTTTTCCAAAATCATCTTCCCCATTAAACGCATGTCCATTACCACCATGATTTGGATCTAACCAAGCCCATACATCCCATTCATCATAGTCATTATTGAATCTATAGTAATGTAGATTTAAAGTTACTTTTTCAAAATCCCTATTTACTTCCTTTAGTTCTACATCCTTATTATCCTCTTTATGATTAATAACAACTTCTGTATCACCAGCTGATAAATCTACAAACTTATCTGATCCAAAATAATTTTCAGCCCATTCATTACCTTGTTCACTTCTACGAAGTATATATCCTAATTGATCTGCATCCTTTGATGTTTTTACAACAGCAAACTTACCATCTTCATCTTCTCCTATAAAGTCAATACGCTTCCCATCTTTTCCAGCTTCCCAAACCCAAAGGTTCCATCCATCATAATTTCCATCAGGTCTATTATATCTAATCTTTACATAAACCTCTTCTGATGCCTTAACACTTATTTCTGAATTTTTTTCAGCTTGTACAGAAATTGGTAGTTGAATAAATGCTATACACATTATTAAACTTAATATTGCTGCTAAAGCCCTTTTGAATTTTCTCATAAATTTTCCTCCCATTATATTTATTAAAACAACTTTTAATTACTTGTTTTACATAATTCATTATAAGTATACAATCACCCCTTGTAAACCTTTTCCGGATTGTGAAATTTCACCTTCTTTTTTTATATTTAAATCACAAAAAAATATAATAATTTCACATATAATATTAATTTTGATACAAAAAAAAGAAACGATTAATATCTAACCGTTTCCTCTTTAATTTATTATACATAAACTTTCTCTTCTAATCCTGCTGAAGTTAATGCTATATTTAAATTTCCATTTTTACATCTTAATTCATCAATAAACTGTTTTTGACTTACATCTTCAGTTAAATGAACTCTATAACAAAGTTCAAATAATGCACCAAAATCTCTTGTTCTAATACTTTCAACTACCCATGAATTTGTATACTTATTTAAAATTTCGTCAAAAACTCCTTCATAATTTAAATCCTCTGGCACTAAAATTTTAAGCTTCATACTTTTAGTTTTAGGCATTGCAAATTTAAGTTTATCTAAAATTATCATAACTAAACATAATATTACTGTAACTATAACACCATATCCAATATACCCCATACCACAAGCTAAACCAACTGCTAAAGTAAAGAATACATATGAAATATCTTTTGGATCTCCAGGTGCACTTCTGAATCTAATAATTGAGAAAGCTCCAGCTAAACTAAAGGCTCTAGCAACATTATTTCCAACTAATAAAATTATTATTGAAATTATTACTGGTAACATTATTAATGTTAATGTAAAGCCAGGGGCATATCCCTCCTTTTTATGTGTATACATATACGCTAAACTAATAATAAATCCTAATATTATTGATGCTCCTATTACAATTAACGCATTTGATAACGTAAATGATTCTCCAGTCGTCGATGCAATTATCGTTTCTAACATATTTTTTCTCTCCTTATTTCACTAACATTATTTTTACTTAAACAATATCTCATATATTCGTTTCCGTATTTAGAAAACTTAGCACTATAAATTTGTAAATCTGATAATATCTCTACTAACCATAATGGTATTGCCCCTAAAATTTTAACTTCCATCAAATATTGATTTTCTTCTAAAAGTTCATCTCCAAAACTTCCTGACTCTAAAAATAAATACTCTCTTCTTGTAATTATTTTTGAATCAAATGTTAATCTGAAATTTTTATCACTTTTACAGAAAAAAGCTTTTCTACTATAGCTTATATAAACCTTTTGACTTACTTTATTATTATCTAAATAGTATTCTATTTCATTTAATACTTGATTACTCATATAGTCATCTTTCTTAGGTCTTATGCCAATTTCTAAAAATTTATATGCTTCTCCTAAAGTTAAAACTACCCTTCTTTTATTGACTACCCCATTAATCTTCTTTTTTAATTCTAAAAAAACTTTATCATCTGGTGATTTTGGAACCTTATAACTTCTTAATCTAAGTTTTTCTTTATAATAGGGCTTTGAAATAGAATGTCTAATTACTTGATTATCATCTGTATCATAATAAATATTATAAATACTATAATTTTTCCCATCTTTGCAATGTTCATCTGGATCCATATATTTATTTAATCTTTTTATAAGCTCATCATATTGGATTTGATTTAATAAATATTTCTTTTCATATCTCTTAAATGATTTTATTGCCATTAAATAACCTCCTCTAATTCCTTAATTCCATTGTTTAATGTAATTATAAATTTCGAACCTTAAAAAAATCTTAAATTATTTAACTTAATTTTAACTTCTAAATATATATAATTTAGGGAAACTCCTCCTTTCAGTCCTAGGAGTAAGTTCAGTTAACTAAATCGAAATTTATAATTAATTTAGGAAACTCCTCCTCCCTTCGATCGTAGGAGTAAGTTCAGTTAACTAAATCGAAGATTTAGAACTTCACTTAAGATTAATTTAAGGTTTTATTGATAATATATTTTTAGAGATTTTAATAATTTTACTAAAGTATTTGGAGGAAATTATGAAGAAAAAATTTATTATAGCCTTAACTGTTGCAACTTTATGTTTCAGTTCAGTGTCTTGTTCAAAAACAACTACAGACAGTACTAATGATACTGTTATTGAATCTACTACAACAAATGATAACAGCGATAGTACTAATAAAAATGTAGATGAAGAAATGGGTGGTATTACTGCCTCTATTTCATTAGATAATACAATAAGCATTAACGGTAATGGTGCCACAGTAAATAATAATGTAGTTACTATTAATAATGGTGGTACCTATTCAATAACTGGAACCTCTTCTAATGCTCAAATAATTATTGATAGTGCATCTGAAGAAAATGTTTATTTAATCCTTAACAATGTAAATTTAACTTGTTCAAATAGTGCACCAATTTATGTTAAATCAGCCAAAAATGCAATAATAGTCTTACCTGATGGTACTGAAAACACTATTAATGATAGTAAAATATATACTTTTGAAGATACATCTACTGATGAACCTAATGCAGCAATATTTAGTAAAGATGATTTAACTATTAAGGGTACTGGTTCTTTAAATGTTAATGCTAATTATAATAATGGTATAACAAGTAAGGATGATTTGAAAATAACAGGAGGAAATATTTCTGTAACTTCTTCTGACGATGGACTTATGGGTAAGGATTCCATAACTATAAAAGGTGGTAATATTACTATTAATGCATCTGGAGATGGTTTAAAATCAACTAATACTGAAGATACATCAAAAGGTTACGTGTCAATTGAAGGTGGTACATTAAACATAACTTCTGAAAATGATGGAATACAAGCAGAAACAAATGTTAATATAACTGATGGTACAATTAATATTACATCTGGTGGTGGTAGCGCTAATAGTAGTACAAATACTGATAATATGCAAAGCCCTTGGGGACAATGGGAAAATAGTAATACTAGTTCTTCAACCGATACTAGTAGTGCAAAAGCAATTAAAGCAGTAAATACTATAACAATTGATGCTGGTAATTTTAATATAGATTCATCTGATGATTCTCTTCATTCAAATAATAGTTTAGTAATTAATGGAGGAATTTTTGAAATTTCATCTGGTGATGATGGTATTCATTCTGATACTACTCTTGAAATAAACGGTGGAGATATAAATATTACTAAATCTTATGAGGGAATTGAAAGCACAGACATAACAATTAATAATGGAACTATTCATCTAGTTGCTAGTGATGATGGATTAAATGCAGCTGGTGGAAATGATTCTTCATCTACTAATGGTAGACCTGGTCAAAATAACTTTAGTTCCTCTAGCGATGGAACTATTACTATTAACGGTGGATATATTTATATAAATGCCTCTGGTGATGGTATTGATGCAAATGGCTCTATTGAAATGAATGAAGGTACTGTCATTGTAAATGGTCCTGAAAATAACGGTAATGGAGCTTTAGATTACGATTCAACTTGTAATATTAATGGGGGTGTATTTATTGCTGCTGGTAGCTCAGGAATGGCTCAATCACCAAGTACCTCTTCTAGGCAAAACTTTGTTAATATCTTTACCTCTTCACAATCAGCTAATACTTTAATTAGTATAAAAAATGAAAATGGCGAAGATATAGTTACCTTTGCACCATCAAAAACATATCAATCAGTAATAATATCATCTCCTAATTTACAAAGTCGCACCAATTATATAGTTTATTCTGGTTGTACTTCAAATGGAGAATCAACGGATGGTTTATATATAAGTGGCAGCTCTACTGGTGGAAGTGAAGTTGGTAACTTTACTACTTCAAGTATTTCAAGTACTGTAGGTTCTGGTGGAAATAATAATATGCCTGGAAACATGGGCGGAAATAGTGGAAATAAAAGACCTAGAAATTAGAATTATATACTAGATAATATTAAGAATTGTGTTTACTTTTAGCACAATTCTTTTTATAGTATATTACTTCTTTAATTATGGAAATATAACTTCATATATCAAATTTTATGAGGTGATTTTATGGCTACTCCATCAACTAAAGATAACGGCTACAATGTACTAATAATTGCAGGTGTATTTCTTTTAGGAGCATTTATCTGCTTTTTAAATAGTACCTTTATGAATGTTGCCTTATCAGATATAATGAAAGATTTAAATATAAGCGTATCTACAGTTCAATGGTTAAGTACAGGATATATGCTCGCTACTGGTATAATAATTCCTTTTACAGCTTTTCTTATAGATAAATTTAAAAATAGAACTTTATTTTTTGTATCTATAGGCCTCTTTACTATTGGAACTATTATAGGTGCCTTTGCAACTAATTTTCCTATGTTATTATCAGCAAGGCTAATTCAAGGAATTGCTAGTGGGATAATAGTTCCACTAATGCAAACAGTATTTTTGATTATTTTCCCTATAGAAAAAAGAGGCTTTGCTATGGGAATAGTAGGTGTAGTTCTAGCCTTTGCTCCAGCCATAGGTCCTACATTATCCGGGTGGATAATAAATAACTATCCTTGGAGATACTTATTTTATGTAACCTTTCCATTTGCAGTTTTAGACTTAATATTAGGATACTTTTTATTAAAGAATGTTACTGAAAATAGAGATATGTCATTTGATATTATTTCATTCATTGGTTCTACAATCGGATTTGGAGGATTACTTTTTGGATTTAGCAATGCTGGAAATTATAGTTGGACTGATATTAATGTATATTTACCACTACTTTTAGGCATAGTTTTTCTTATAATCTTTATATGGCGACAATTAAAAATGAAAGAACCTATGCTTAATTTGACAGTGTTCAAAAGTAAAATCTTTACTTTTTCAACTATAATTGTAATGATTGCTTATGCTGGATTAATTTCATCTGAACTAATACTTCCTATGTATCTTGAAGATGTAAGAGGCTCTTCAGCCTTTAATACAGGACTAACCTTAATGCCTGGTGCAATAGTAATGGGAATTATGAATCCAATTACAGGTAAACTTTTTGATAGATTTGGTGCTAGGTACCTTGCTCTAACAGGATTAACCATCCTTACTTTAGGTACTTTCGGACTTTCATTTTTATATGTATCTACCCCTATTATTTATGTAATATCCGTCTATGCAATAAGAATGTTGGGAATATCTATGCTTATGATGCCATTAACAACTTCAGGACTAAACTCCTTACATAGAAACCTTTATGCTCATGGTAATGCTGCTAATAATACATTAAGACAAGTAGCAGGTTCTATTGGAACTTCAATAATAGTAACACTAATGAGTAAAGCTAGTATTTCATCTGGCTATACCGATCCTGCCAAAGCTCAAGTTTATGGTATGAATATTTCATTTGCTTCTACAGCTGCATTAACATTAATAGGGCTTATAATAGCTTTCTTTGTAATAAAAAAGAAAGAAATTAAAGTTAAAGATTGAAAATACGGTTTTTTAACCGTATTTTTTAACTAAATATTTATTCTAATGAATTTCCGTTAGAATCTTTTATTTTCCCTAAAAATATTAATATACATTCTATAATTGCCCATATTTGAACCATTCCCCAAGTTATTCCATTTGTAAAATACCCGAAAAACCATAATAACAATTGTATTATTCCAATTTTGATATATCCTAAATAGAATCTGTGTATTCCCATACCACCTAAGAAAAGTGCCAATAAACCAGCTAGTAATTTATTTTTTACTTCTGTATCTAATTCATTAATATTATTATTTAACTTCGCACCACAAAACTGACAAATCTCAATATTATGACTTTTTATTCGTGATCCGCATTTGTAACAATAATTATCACCCAAACCTTTTTTAGTTCCGCAGTTCGTACACCTTAAACTATCATTGGTTATAAGCTGACCACAGTCCCTACAATACATAACATTTTCCCCCTCTCAATTATGGTTATTAAAATTATATGATTAAATTTTTCTTTATAGGATTAATAGGTTAATTACTATTATTAAAATTAGTAATTCCCATAATATTCTTCTAGTGTGATTCCTCTTTCATATAACTCTTTTGCAAGATCTTCTCCTAAATATCTGATATGCCAAGGTTCATAATTATATCCTGTTATATCTTCTTTTCCTTCTAAATATCTTATAACAAAACCATACCTATATGCATTGTCTCTTAGCCATATTCCCTCTTCGCTTTCTCCAAATTTAACATAAAGTCTTGAACCATATTCAGGTAATGTTACATCCATTGCTAATCCTAGTTGATGCTCACTAGCACCTGGAGGAGCTGAATATCCGCTATATGGATTATATATACTTTTCTGTGTGCTATAAGACCTATACCCTGATGTTGCATATAAATATAATCCCTGTTCTTCAGCAGCATTAAATAAATTTTCTAATGCTAAAGCCGCTTCTTTTCTCATATATAAACTACTTTCACTATTCATAGCTCGTACATTAGGTAAAATTAAATCCTGTGGTTCGTAATCAGAAGATATTTTCCTATTTTTATTTACACAAACAGTTAAGCTATTTTCTTCAAAAATACCCTCTGACACAACCTTATCTGTAGGTTCTTTAATTATCTCTTCAGCTTTTAAAATTCTATCAATTTCCTTTCCATCTTCATAAGTTACTATATAACTTTTCTTATTTTCGCCCTTAATCCCCTCAGAAATTACTTTACTTTCTCCACTGACAGTCTTATAGTCCTTAACTATTACTTCTTTAAAATCAATTTCTTCAATTACTTCTTCATCTATACTATAAATTCTATTTATTACTATTTCTTGATTATTAATTATTTTATCTTCAAGGCTATAATTAATTTTATCTTCTCTATTCAATTTAATATTTGCTTCATCAATTATTTCTTTAACATTCTTACCAGTACTTTTATGTTCTATAATTTTCCCATCAACTTTTATTACTATATTTTTAGGCCTACTAACCATTAAAATATACATAACAATACTTATAAAAAATACTAATATAATATTTCCTATTAATTTTTTATTCATTCTTATCTCCATCCATTTTTAGTACATTTCTCCAAATTTACTTGTTTATTATAATACATTTTTATATAAATTTATAATATTTTTTCAAAAAAAAGAAATATATCTTTACGATATATCTCTTTTTATATAAATATTATTACTTATTTGCCTTACTAAGTGCCACTTCTAGGACATTCATTGCATACTCTGCTTGTTCCTTTGTCATAACTAGTGATGGTAAAAATCTGATAACATTACTTAATAATCCCTCATTTATTATTACACCGTCTTTAAAACAACTATCTATTATTTCCTTAACTAATTCTGATGCAGGTTCCTTAATGCTCATAAGCAAACATTTTTCATGTTCTTGCAAATCCTGCTTGTACCTCATCAACAATAAATACTATTTCATTATCATTACAATTTTTTTGTAATCCTTGCATATATTTAGCCGAAGGAACGATAAATCCGCCTTCACCTTGAAGTGGTTCTACTATTAAGCATGCTATATGCTCTAAGGAAATAGTAGTTTTTAGCATAGTTCTTAATCTTTCTAAGCACTCTTCTGAATATTCTTCTGCCGATACACCCTTTGGCTCTCTATAAGAATAATGATAGTTAAACTTATATTATCTGATGCATATGGTCCAAAACCATTTTTATATGGCTTGTATTTACTTGTTGTAGACATAGTCATAAGAGTTCTACCATGAAATGAACCATTGGCAGATAATATTCCAGCTCTCTTGGTATATGCCTTTGATACTTTTATTGCATTTTCTAAAGCTTCTGCTCCACTATTAGAAATCATAACCTTTTTTCATAATCTTCATTAGTTATTTCAGTTAATTTCTTTGCAAGTTCAACATATGGTTCATAAGTAGCTATATTAAAACAAGGTTGAATATATTTTTCTACTTGATCCTTTATAGCACCAATAACTTTATTATCACAATGACCTATATTTTGAACTCCTATACCTGCAGCAAAATCTAATAAAACATTACCATCTATATCTTTATTTAATACCCCTTCAAACTTATCTTCGCTTTTCATAAATCCCCCTCCTTATTATAAATAAGATAACGTCTTTCAACTATGACCTAAAGTAAATCTTATATGGATCATTACGCTGAAAGACGTCTTTGTCCTTTTTATTAAATTATAATCAATAATAAATAATGGCGCTCATAGACTATCTTAATCTAATAATTTATCTGAAGTACTAATAACATTACAATTTTCCTTAAAATATGTTTCTATTATATTAATACTATTTACTACTTTGATTTTCTTATCACTTTCAAGTATAGATTCTAATGGATCGTCAAAACATTCTGCAACATATATCCAATCAATATACCTTTCTATCCCACCTGCCCCAGCTATCATTTCCATACTAGAAAGAGATTCTAATTTTAAAATATCTTTAACCATTATTTATATCTATAAGCCCCCCTTTCACCAACAATTAATAAAACTTTATTATCTTATATAGATTCTTCATATATTTTTTCAACCTCTTCTTTAGAAAATTCCTTTGTATGATTTACTATACTTGCTTTTGATACCTTAAAACAGTTCTCTGTCATCCATTCAACATCATCAATAGTTACTCCTAAATCTCCTAGTTTAACCTTTAAATCAATCTTACTTAAAAATCTATCAACAGCCTCTCTACAATCTTTCGCTTCTTGCCCTCCTAATATTTTTGAAATTACTCCATATTTTTCAATATCATACTTCCATGACTTTTCTATTATTATTGGTGTTAATGCAGCTAATCCCTTTCCATGAACTATATCTCTAAGCCCACTTGCTGGATGTTCCATTCCATGTGGTACTGTAACACCTGCTACTCCTATAACCATTCCCCCCAAAGTACTTCCTAATGTAATAGCTTCCCAAGCCTCTAAATCATCAGAACCGCCATATACTTTTGGTAAATTATCTGCTATTAATTTCATACCATATATAGCTTGAATTTCGACTAATGGATTAGTTATTTTAGAAAGGTAAGCCTCCATATTATGTGCTAAGGCATCAAATCCAACACTTGCTAATATTGATTTTGGCATTGTCATCATTAGTTCTGGATCTATAATAGATGACTTTGCAACTATTAAATTATCTCTTAATGATTTTTTATCCTTTGTTTCAGAATTAGTTATTACAGAAAATGAATTCCCCTCACTTCCAGTCCCACAAGTTGTTGGAACTAATACTATTGGTAATGCATCATTTCCCATTTTAACTCCAAATATATAATCTTCAATATCTCCTGAATTCTTAGCACAAAAAGCTATACTTTTTGCAGCATCCATTATACTTCCTCCACCTAATCCTAAAACAACATCACATTTACTATTAATAGCTAAATTAGCACCTTCATAAACTATATTGCTTAGTGGATTTTGCATTACCTTATCAAATATTTCACAACTAATATTCTCGCTATTTAATAAATCTATAACCTTATAAAGAAGTCCACTTTTTTTAGTGCTATTTTTTCCTGTAACTATTAACACTTTATTTCCATACTTCTTTACTTCCTTTCCTATTTCATTACTTTTCCCTACCCCAAATAATAAATTAACTGGTAAATTATAATTAAAATTCATTTTTCCATCTCCTCTTATTCATATTAAAATAATTTAATTTATTTATAAACTTAATTCTAAAAATCAGGACCACCCGTAAAACGGGTGGTTTGCTCTACGCCTATAAGGCTCTGTTACTGGCCGTGCTACTCGCACGTC
>NZ_JADPEL010000065.1 GCF_015667795.1 Clostridium sp. D53t1_180928_C8 | reverse complement strand
AAGCCATTGTGCCGGGTTACTATTTTTAATATTTGCAAGTTCCGAAGTACAAACTAAAATCTTTGATTCATTTACTTTTAATTCATATATTAATCCTAATAAATGATTTCTTTCAAAATTATCAATCATTTCTACAATTGGATCTATTTTAATATCATCTAAAATAGATAAACGTGAATTCATAACAATGTCCCACCATTGTGGTGTTGAATAAAATTCACATGGGAATTCCCTAAGTGCTGCATGATTCTCATTTATTAATAATCCCATAGTTCCTATAGGTAATGGTTTATTCATCCATTCTGAAATAGATTTAAACATTGGGTAACACCAAAAATCTGTACAATAAGTTCCTTCAATAGAGTTTATATTTTCTTCTACTTTTGGATAATATAAAATCTTTTTATCTTTTGAAATTCCAGCTAATACTTCTATTAGATCATTTGTAATAAGAATATCTTCCTTATTTGATTCTGGGACTGATGGATATATCCATAAATCATAATGATTTGAAATATTTAAATCACTAATTGTTAATTTAAATATATACTTTTGTGGAATTTTACAGTCTGGTAATTTAAAACTTATTTTAGCTATATTATTAACTCCAATCAAAAGTTTATTTATTGCTATTTCATTGATCCAAATTGACTCTGTATCAGATAAAAGTTCAGCTTTTATGCTCATAGACCTATTAATCTCTTTTTTATAATTTGTAAGTTTTACATTACATTCAAAGTTCTCTTTTGCATTCCATACATATTTTGAAAATTCTCCAAGCAATACACAATCGGAACAGAACTCTCTCCATTCTTCTGCGGATATAATTCCCTTATTATCCATAAACGCATCTAAAACACCCACTAAAGCGGTTCCTTGTCCACTAAAATCTTGTAAGTCTAATAATTGAAATCCTGCTAACTCATTACTTCTAAATGCAGTTTCTAATTCGGCTTTATAACATTCTGCTGCTAATTTACCTGATGCCTTAAAGTACATATCAGCTTTATCAATTAATCCCTTTTCCTCTAAACTCGTTTTAAATACTTCAAAGTTTCTTGCCTTTAATACTCCAGTATATTTATTTATTTCATTAAAGTTAGGAAAAGTTTCATATTGACCAATTTCATGTGATATAACCGGAACCTTAGGAATAAATTCCTCTGTATCAGACACTAATACCTCTTTAACACCAGTTCCATATTGAATTTGCTTAACTCCAACTTCACCTGCTGTACCCTTTTCTTTTATCGCTGGTCTTATAATTTCATCATAATTATGAACTGTATTTGGAGCATCTGTTTGAATATGACCTTGTGGAGCATCACACATTGCATATGAGCCTCTATATAGTCTATCAACTGAAAAACGAACTCCACTAAAGAAATCATCCTCTTCTAAAATACAAGGGGCCCATTGAAAATTATTACATCCTTGTACATAAAGATGTCTATTATCATATTCCTTATATCTTTTTAATATTGAGTTTAAAGTTTCCTTACTTCCCCATAATTCATTCCCTAAAGACATCATAACAAAAGAAGGATGGTTACCAAACTCATCTAACATTCTAAACCCTTCTTCAATTAAATAATCTTCCATTGCTTGATCATGATTTTCATCTTCTGGTGTAGTTATTGTTCCCCAAAAAGGTAGTTCAGGTTCCATATAAATACCAACAATATCAGCTGCCTCAAATGCTGCTTTAGGTGGACAACAAGTATGAAATCTATAATGATTAATACCATACTCCTTTGAAATATTTAAAACCTTTATC
Source organism: Clostridium sp. D53t1_180928_C8 (assembly GCF_015667795.1). GTDB lineage: Bacteria > Bacillota > Clostridia > Clostridiales > Clostridiaceae > Clostridium. The sequence continues at coordinate 11,499 of NZ_JADPEL010000065.1, read as the reverse complement.
CAACTTTCAATATCTGTTGGAGCATACCCTGTAAGCGGAAAAATTAACCCATCATGTTTTCCTCTAAGGAATGTTTCTTGACCATTTATTAAAAACTTTTTTTCTGTAGTTTTAAATGATAACATACCAAAAGAATAAATATTTTCATTTATAGTTTGGCCATTTTTTTCAATCCTAATTTCCATTTTATAAGTATGTGGATTATATTCACTCCAAAGCTCTACATCATTACTCATAAAATATTTAACTTCAAAAGCGTTATTATTTATATTAAAGACTTGCTTTTCAAATTCTTTATTATCATCAAAAGCTTTTAAATAAATCTTTTCAATATTATCACCTAAAATAGTACCATTTACTAAAACAGTTTTATCTTTTATATTAGGATAAAACTTTACATTTGAAAGTCTTGTATTATTCGTTATATTAATAGAAACTTCTCCAGTTATACCATTCCAATTTGTTTGAGTATCTGCCGAAGTCATATGTCCACCTTTTGTTGGATAAGAAGTATTATCAACCATTATAGTTATCTTATGTTTGATATTGTTTACATAAGGGGTGATATCATAACGATGAATTCCACATAAACTATTATATGTACCTACATACTTATCATCTATCCATACATGTGTTATTCTTGTTCTTTCCATAATCAATTCTATATAATTATTCGCATTATTTTCAGGAAACTCTACTTTCCTAGAAAACCATGCATAACCTTCAAATCTATATAAATCAGTTAAAAATTCAACTTCATTATCAGTGTTTATTTTTCCTTTTTTTGCTTCTGAAGTTGTTGTTGGTAATATAATTGTATCAATTAAATCTTTTTTAAATAGTTCTTTTCTAACTCCTAATTTTTCACCATCTAATTGAAAGTTCCATTCACCATGTAAGTTAATTTTAGTCATCTCTTTTACCTTCCCCTTATATAAAGTTAAATTTTAAAATAATTACTTATTTACTTTCATAACTATTATTCTGTAATAGTTATCTCATTATACTATTTATTCATTTATTTAAATACCCTAAAAATATCATATAAATTATAGTATTTTTTATATAAAAAACTACAGCTATTTAATACTAGCTGTAGTTTTGATATATATTCTATTTTTCCACTAAACTACTCTTATGCCTCTTAATAAACTTACCATTACCCTTCTTACCAACGAAACTTCCACTAGTATATAATAATTCGCCTCTTTGCATAACAAGCTCAATTGAACCATTTATTTCTCTCCCCTCATATCCGCAGTAATCTACACTGCTATGCATATTACTAACGCCAATTCTCCATTTTTTATTTGGATTTATAATAACAATGTCAGCATCACTATCAGGTATAATTGATCCTTTCTCAGGATAAAGTCCATATATTTTAGCAGGCTTAGTAGACATAACTTCTACAAATTTTTCAATAGAAATTTTATTTTTCATAACTCCTTCGGAAAACATTAAAATCATTCTTTCTTCAACCCCTGGAAATCCCATAGGACATGTTGTAAAACTATCTTTTCCAAACTCAAGTTTTGTTTTAAAATTAAATGGACAATGATCAGTAGCAACTACATCAATAATTCCATTATTAATACCTTCCCATAATGCTTCACAATCTTTTCCTTTTCTAAGAGGTGGTGACATAGTGTATTTTAAACCTTCAATATCATCCTTGTACTTCTCATCAGTTAACAATAAATATTGAGTACAAGTTTCAACAAAGACATTCTTTTGCTTTCTTTCATCTATTTTTATACATTCTTTTAATCCTGCTTCACTTGATAAATGTACAATATATAAAGGCGCATCTTCTAATATATCTGCTATATATGATATTCTACTAATTGCTTCAGCTTCACACTCTTCTGGCCTGCTCTTTCCATGATATTGTGGAGTTAATAACCCCTCTTTAGAATATTTTTCTCTTAAATTATTAATAACTCCATCATTTTCAGCATGTACAGCAATTATCATACCTAACTCTTTAGCTTTCTTCAAAACATCATATATACCTGAATCATCCAATTTATCATCATATGTCATATAGATTTTCATACTTGTAATTCCATTATCAAAAAGTTCTTCCATCTCTTTAAGAATACTCTGATTAACATGTTGAATTACTCCATGGAAACTATAATCTATAGCACTTTTATTTTCGGATAATTTATGATACTCATTAATTTGATGATGCAAACTACATTCTTTAGGACCAAAGGCAATGTGATCAACAATAGTAGTTGTCCCTCCACATGCGGCTGCTATGCTTCCAGTATAATAATCATCTACAACTCTATGATCTCCTGCCTGAAGATCAAAGTGGGTGTGAACATCAATTCCTCCAGGTATAACATAACATCCTGAAGCATTGATAATTTCAGTTCCTACCTCATCAATATGATTTCCTATTGATGATATCTTTCCACCCTTTATTAATATATCTCCATTAAACTTACCCATCTCTGTTACTATAATTCCGTTTTTAATTAATTTATTCATTTTAACTCACCCCATTTTTTGTATTTATATTTTTATATTTACTTATTACTGAATATAAGATAAATGTTAAAATACATCCTATTAAATAAGAGCTATCATAAATCCATTCTAATTCATTAATATATTTACATATAAATATAAACAAAGATACACAAATTAATATACTTATAGCCGAAATATTCCACCCATTATTATAATAGTACAATCCCTTATCTTGAATATATAAATCTGCTATTTTCAATTTTGTCTTATATTGAATCCAATATGATGCCATACATATTCCAGTAATGGGCCCTAATAAAACAGCTAATGTACCATTGATAACATATACATAACTATTTGGATTAGCCATAAGCCTCCATGGCATAAATAGTACCCCGATTACCCCTACAATAATTATTGAATTTTTATAATTTAAATATTTGCTAAATATAGTTGAAAAAATTACGCCTGCTGATGCAAGATTGCAAGCAACATTAGTTGTTAATGTTGCAAGTATTATAAATAATGAGAAAATAATAACTATTATCGGATTAGAAAATTGTGATACTAATACACTTGGATCCCAAAAGGCTTCACCAAAGGCAATCTCAGATCCTGCAGTTCCACAGATACCAACAAACACTATAAATGCAGTCATAATAGGTGCACCTATAAGTTGTCCAATTGCTTGTGCCTTTTGAGTTTTTGCATGTCTTGTAAAATCTGAGAAATTTAACGCTATGGTAGAATCAAATGCTATCATTGCCGTTAATGAAGGGAAAAATAACTTCCAAAAATCAGAATTATTACTTCCTGCAACCTTTGTACTAAATATTCCATCAAAGCCTCCGCAAACATATAATGCCCATATAATAACTATAGTGCTCAATATAAGTAATACAGGAGCTGAAAAATCTTCTAAATATTTAATCCCCTTAGAGCCATGATATCCTATATAAATATTAAATAAAATAAATATAATAAAGCTTATTATTCCATGCAAAGTAAAATTATTCCATATAGGTATTATTGCTCCTATTATTGAATCTAATGCAACTCCTCCTACCCAACTTTGAATTCCAAACCATAAACATCCCATAAATGCTCTAATTAAGGTTGGTATAGATGTTCCATTTGGTCCAAATACCATTTTTGAAAGAACTGGAAAGCTGGCTCCATACTTTGTACCAAAATGCCCTAATAATATGGATGGAATTAATACCAAAGTATGGCCAAGGATACATACAAAAAATGCTTGATACCATGTCATTCCTACTGATAATAAGCTACTTGCCATCATATATACTGGAATTGATACTAATATCCCAGTCCACAAATTAATATAATTTTTAGTTGACCATTCTCTTTTATTTTTTGGTATTGGTTTTGTATCATCTGTAAGCATATTTTTTGAAGCTTTTATCTCATTAATATCACTTTCATTTAATTCAATAAATTCATATTCCTCTTGAAAGTTTTTATTTAAACTCATATAATTTTCACCTCCAATACTTCACCAATCTTTAGTAAACGTTTACCAAAGGAGATTATTGATATACCTTCAAATCTCATAATTTTCCTCCCTATATATTTTAATTTAATACCATCATAATATATACTAGCAATTTTCATGCCATATATTTAAATTAAAATAACTTAAAACACACTATTTTTATAGTTTAAAGCTATATAAAAACTAAAGAGTTATCAAAATGATAACTCTTTTTCTCATTTTGATAACTCTATTATACCTTATATTTACTTATTATTTGTAAGTCTAACCATTATTTAATTATCATAATGATAACCTTTTTATAACTAAAGTTGAAACATCTTATTTAAATATACCATATCTAATAAATTATTAATATAATTCTATTTAATTAAGTTTATTTCAAAAATAGTTACATATTTACTATCACTAGAAGACTTTAACTTAATACTCCCACCATGCATCTCTACAATTGTCTTAGTTATTGCAAGTCCTAATCCTGAACCCTGTCTTGTATTTCTTGATTCATCTCCAACTATAAATGCTGAAAATATATTATCTCTAATTTCCTTTGGTATTCCAGAACCATTATCTGCAATAATAATCTTGTAATTATTGTTAACTTCCTTTAATTCAACATAAATTTCAGTTCCAGGAGGGTTATGCTTAATACTATTTCCTAAAATATTATCTAAAACCCTTTGAAACTGTATTTTATCAAGCTTAAATTCTAACAGCTTTTCCGGAATATCAACCTCTATATTAAATCCATTATCCAAAATCTCTTCATATTTAGAAGCAACATATGCTCTTAAATATTCTGATAAATCTACAGTTTCAAATACTAATTTAAAATCAGGATGCTCTAATTTACTATATTCATAGAAAATATTAATAAGATCTGTTAATTTCTTTGACTTAGAGTAAATAATATTAAAATATTTTTTATATTCCTCTTCTGATATTACTCCATCTGCTAGGGCCTTAGCATACCCTTGAATTGTAGTAATAGGTGTCTTTAAGTCATGTGAAATATCAGCTAACATACTATGTTTATCTTTTATTAACTTATTTCTTTCTAATTCGCTACTTTCAAGTTTATTAACCATAACATTAAAACTATTACAAATATCAACAAATTCCTTAGGCCCAGAATAACTTAAAGGTTCATTGTTTCTCCCTTCTGATAAAAGATGCATCGCTCCATTTAATTTATATAAGGGAGCTTGAACTTTCTTTTTTAAAAGTATTCCAAAAACAATAATACATATAATACAAGCTAGTAAAAATGACAAAAGTGAAAAGTTAATTAATTTATCAATTTTTCTATAAAAAATATTATAATCAATATTTTTTTCTTTTATAACTACAGTTCTATTTTTCCCTTTATTATTTATATAAGTGTACTTACTCAATGTGTAATCCTTAGGATAATTTTGTGTTAGATAACCTAGTTCTTTTTCTGTATATTTAGAATTAGCATTACTCTTACCAGTTGAATCATAAAACACATTTAAGTCACTATCTAATATTTTAAACCAACTATTTTGTTGATCATAATAAACATCCCCATATTCATCAAAAGCATATTTATTTGATATTAATAGTTTATACTCTTCATTATTTTCATTTACGAACTCATGTATACTTATATCATTATTATAACAATTATAGTTTGGTATAAAATCAACTTCTCTTTTGGTATAGCTATCTTTATTATCATTTTTATTAGAATTAAATATAATATTGTTATTCTCATCTAATATTTCAACTACTCCATTAATACCAGCAATTTTTTTTATATTTAATTTATTAAAATTTTCTTCACTAAGTATTACCTTTTCTTTATCAGTTAATCCTAATGAAAATGTATATGTTTTTTCTAATATTAAGTTAGCTATTGAACTTATAATTATTCCACAAACCATTACTATAACAGTAAAAATCACATAATATTTTATTAATAATAAAAATATTCCACCTTGTTTCCTTTTACATTTTTTCAAATTTGTAACCTAACCCCCTAACAGTCTTCACATAAATAGGATTTTTAGAATCTGACTCTATTTTTTCTCTAATTCTATAGATATGAACCATTAGAGAATTATCATCACTTTGATAATATTCTCCATTTATACATTCGTATATTTGTGCTTTAGTAAAAACTCTTCCAGGTTTTTTCATTAATAAAGCCACTATCTTATATTCTGTTGCTGTAAACTGTATTTCCTCTCCATTTTTTTTTATAATTCTAGCGTTATCATCTAAAGTAATTTCTCCAAGAGTTATAATATTATCATTTTCAATATTTTCGACCTTAAATTCATAACTTCTTCTTAAAAGTGATCTTACCCTTGCAAGAACCTCTAGTGGATTAAAAGGCTTAGTTAAATAATCATCAGCTCCTAAATCAAGCCCTAGAATCTTTTCACTATCTTGATTCTTAGCAGAAAGAATTAAAATTGGTATTTGTGTTATCTCTCTTAATTTTTTAGTAAGTTCATATCCATTCATTTTAGGCATCATTATATCTAAAATAGCCAATGAAATATCATTTTGCAAAACTTTAGCAAAAGCTTCTTCCCCATCACTTGCTAAAATTAATTCATATCCATCCTTTTCTAAATATAATTTTAATAACCCAACAATATCCTCATCATCTTCAGCAATTAAAATTTTATTATCCATATTATTTTCTCCTCATACATTATTCATATCTTAACGCATCAATAGGATTTAATTTAGCAGCTTTGCTTGCAGGATAATACCCAAAGAATACTCCAATAGCCATACAAAATCCAACTGCACCTAATATTGCACCTACATTAGGTTTAACCGTATATCCCATGATACTTGCTCCTGTTGCCCCTAGAATAACTCCTATTATAATACCTATAATACCACCAAATATACATATAATTATAGCCTCAACAATAAATTGAATTAAAATTACTCCTCTACCAGCACCTAATGCTTTACGAACTCCTATTTCCTTAGTTCTTTCAGTTATTGAAACCATCATTATATTCATAACACCAATTCCACCAACCAAAAGTGAAATTGCAGCAACTGCACTTATAGCTAGTTTAACACTATTTATCATCTTATTTGTAGATTTCATCATAGATTCCATACTATATCCCACAGGAGCTATATTTTTATTTTTCTTATACTTATTTGCAAAAAATTCATTACTTTTATTTAATACTTCTTCAACATTAGCATCATTACTAGGAAGTACTGTTAAAGAAGTATATCCCATATTATTATTTTTTGCAACAGAAATTGGAACATATGCACTTGTTGTTGTTTTTTCTTTTTTCGAAGTTGCTCCTAATGCTTTACTTCTATCAAATTTATACACTCCACAAATATATACTCTAACCATATTATTTCCTATTGTCATTTCGAAACTCTTACCTAAAACATCTTCATATGAATACTCTCCACCAAAATAGTCATCTACAAATACATCACTAACTACCGCTAGTTTTCTAATATCACTTATATCTTTATCTGAAATTACTCTTCCTGAAATAATATCTATATTTTCTACTTTAAAGTAACCACTATTTACTCCATATATATCAATATTTGCTTTATTTTTAACATTTTTAAGCTTATTATTTCCGACATTTTCAGAAATAGATACTCCAGCTATTTGACTTCCTAATGTTTTTTCATAATCACGTATCATATCGTCAGTAATATAGTCCTTTTCTGTTGGTTCAACATAATTATACATCTCTGTATCATTAATTCCAAAAGACTCATTACCTTCATTTTGTTGATAATTGCTTTTTTGCTCCAAGTATATACTTATATTCCTTGCTCCAACACCTGACATTTCATCTGTTATAGAGCTTGCTAATGAATCACCAATTGTTACAATTGTTATTACTGAAGCTATCCCAATTATTATTCCAAGCATAGTTAAAATGGAACGTAGTTTATTTGCAAGTAAACTACTTATTGATAACTTAATATTTTCAATTAATCCCACTAAAGACACCCCCCTTCTCTATCATCTATAACATGTCCATCTTTTATTGTAATTACTCGAGGGCATTCTTTCGCTAATTCCTTACTATGAGTTATAAGAACTATTGTTTTATTTTGTTTTTTATTTAACTCATGAAAAATATCCATAACAATACGGCTTGTTTCACTGTCTAGAGCCCCTGTTGGCTCATCAGCTAAAATTATAGAAGGATCATTTACAAGACTTCTAGCAATTGCTACTCTTTGCTTTTGACCACCTGAAAGTTCATTTGGTTGATGGTGGCATCTTTCATCCATCCCTACTTTTTCAAGGAGCTTCATTGCCCTTTCAGTACGTTTTTTATTAGGTACTCCAGCATAAAGCATTGGTAACTCTACATTTTTAAGAGCAGATGTTCTTCCTATTAAATTAAAGTTTTGAAAAACAAATCCTATTTTTTGATTTCTTATATTATTCATATCCTTTTCTGAAGCCTTTTGAACGTTAATTCCATCTAAGAAATATTCTCCTTCAGTTGGCTTATCCAAAACTCCAATAATATTCATCAAAGTAGATTTTCCTGAACCTGATTCACCTACAATAGCAACAAATTCACCCTCATATATTTTTAAATCAATTCCATGTAGAATTTCTAATTCGTTTGGTTCACCTATATAATATTTCTTGATTATACTATTCATTTCAATAAGGGGTTTTTTTATTTTAAAATCCTTCATTTATAACTCCCTCCTGATCATTACTAATAGTATCATCTACTCCTCCTTCACTCTTAACACTGCCTTCATCTGCTATAGCCTTAATTTCTATACCTTCTTTTATTCCAGTACCACTAATCTCAACATAATAATCATTTTTTCCGCCAATAGTTACTGCTACTTCTTTGAAAGTACCATCAGCCTGCTTTACTAATACTGAAGCATTACCATCAATATCCTTAACAGCATCGATAGGTGCTAAAATAACATCTTTTTTACTTGAAATAATTATTTCTGCTTTTGCATTTGTCCCAATAAACATACCTTGTCCATTTTTTATAGCTATTTCTGCGGAAAATCCACTTCCGCTATCTCCACTATTAGCTATAGGAGATATTCTTACAAGTTCCCCTTGAACCTTATCTTTTAATGTATCACTAGTAATTGAAGCACTCATCCCTATACTAACCTTTTGAATATCGTATTCAGGTATATTTATTGATAAAATAAGGTTATCAGTAGATTGAATTGTTGCAACTGCTCCGTCAGTCATGCTTCCTACATTTACTTTAAGTTCTGTAATTTTACCGCTAGTCTCAGCCTTTAATACTGTACCATTTAATTTTTTCTCAAGTTCTTTTAACTCTTCATTATTATCAACCTTTTGTATTTGTTTATATGCTTCATTTGCATTTGCTTGTAATGATTCTAATTCTGTTTTTTCACTATTTAGTGAAGTATTTTTACTTGATACTGCTTCATCATATTGATTTTTTACATTATCTCTAGCACTAACTTTTTCATTATATGTCGATAAAGCTTCATTGTATTTACTAGCTATACTGTCAAAATCATAAATTCCCTTAGCCTCTTCTAATTCTGTTTTCTTTTTTTCTAGCACCTCACCAGCTTCAATATAATTTTTATATTCTTGTGATTCATTACTTCCACCACTTCTTATCCACGCTTCATAATATTTCTTTTTATTATCTTGAGCATTGTCAAATTCATTTTGCTTGCCTTTTAAACTATTAATCACACCATCGTATGTATTTTTTATATTACTTAAAGTTGTATTATAACTATTTAATTCAGCATTAACTCTATCTAAATTGCTTTTAGCTAATTCAATTGCCTTACTTAAATTTTGACTATTCTGTGATTGTGTATTTTTTAATGTATTTATTTGATTTAATATCTTATTGTAATTTTCTTGTAATACTTGTTTTTCTTCACTTATAGCTTTCTTCTTATTTTCAATTTCTTTTACAATATCACTATCATCTAAAATACAAATTACATCACCAGCCTTAACTATATCCCCAACTTTAACATTTACAGCTTTAACCTTAGCTGCAATAGTTGATGATACATTAGATACCTCTCCACTTTTAACGTTTCCACTTACCATTATAGATTCATTAATATCACCTTTTTCAAGTTTAACAGTTCCTTCAAACTCTTCAAATGCAACTTCTTGTTTATTACCTATAATTTTCCCTTTAACAAAAATTACTCCACCACCTATAACAAATGCTGAAATAACCACTACAACTATTGCCTTCTTATTCTTTAATATTAATTTTTTTATATCAAATCTTTTCATACTCTACATCCTTTCAGTTTTTATATGACAATTGTAGAGTATGAACATAAAAATATTATTTCTAAATTCTTAATATCACCTTAATATAAATTTAAAATAAAATGAGTATATCATAAAATCATGATATACTCCTAAAATACCTTATTTCTTTTTAATTATTAAATATATAAATAATTGCACTCCAACAATAGATGTTATTACTCTTCCATAGCTAATAACATTGAATTTCCATCCATTACAAATTATTAAAATTAAATATATTATACTACTAATAGTTATTAATATAATTCCCTGTATTTTTATATTTGATAAAGATACCATTATCCCAAATACTATTTTCGGTAAATCCTTAATATTACTCATATATTTTAATAATGATACTAACACAGAAAATAAATATCCTACTGCAACGCCACGTAATATTAAATTTCTAGATGAATATTTTGTAATTTTAGAAAAATAACCATGATAACTTAAAAATTATCATGGTTATTATGATTACTTAATATCTTTTTTTATAGATCTAATTACTTCAACTCTTGTAATTACATTATTTTTTATTCTTTCTACCTTTAAAGCAAACCCTTTATAATAAATGCATACACCAGTTCCTAGCTCTAATTTTCTAGCATCTATTTCCTTTAAAAGAACATCCTCTAATGTATCTTCTTTATTATCATATGGAATTTCAATATGTTCTAATAGATTTATTCTTTTTACTCTCTCACTACCTCTATAAATAGTCTTATCTATTTCATCAAAATTGTAAAATAAATACTTTCTAATAGCAAATAATGCTCCAATTGCTATTATTCCTATTAAACTTTGAAAAATAGACATATGTTCTACAATTAATTGCCTAGCAATTGCAAAAAGTAACACTTCTATTACTGTTTGTGGTGTATGTTTACATAACATTTTTATAAACTCTATTCCTATAACAAAGTTAAATGCAGTTGATAAATAGTTATTAAATGCATCTAAACGATTTTGAGCTGTAAACATAGATGTTAAGTCAAAAATTAAATATATAACTGATATGGCAATACATATAGCCAAAAGTACGCTTATTATAGTTTCTAGTATATCTGCAAATTTCATTACTTTCTCTTTTATAAATTTCTTCATTTGGTTACCTCTCCTTATTAATATTAAATATAGACAATTTATGTTTTTAAGGATTTAATTATATCTTAATCATTTATATGTAATCAACACC
>NZ_JADPEL010000064.1 GCF_015667795.1 Clostridium sp. D53t1_180928_C8 | reverse complement strand
GTACATGGACAAGATCACTTAATGACTTCAATGGCATTTACAGACTTAGCAAAAGAAATTATTGATGTTTACAAAAGAATTGATGAAAATAATAAATAATATAAGGTAAGAAGTTAAAGTAGTAATGATACTACTTTAACTTATACTATATAAAACTAGTTAGAAAACTAATCAAAATATTATAAAAGAAACAATCCATCCAATTAATAGTTAAAATTATGATAATTAGTAAATAAAATAAAGCATTATCTTAAAATGATAGAAGGAGAGATATATGAAAAAGAATGTGAGAGTGTTTGTTGCCGCAGCTATGGCTTTAACAGTTTTCGGATCTATTATTACACCGAATTTTAAGGCTAACGCAGCAGAGAAATTAATTAAAGGTGGAGATTTTGAATATTTAAGTTCTCAAGATATCCGTGTATATGATGGAGTATTAGAGGGATTAGAAAGTAATTCTTGGTATTCTAAGGGTGGCGGTAAAGTAAGTTATTCTGGTGCAAGTGAAAGTGAAAGATCTGGAATGTTACCTGAAAATAATGGTGATGCTTGGATTGGACAAATTGTAGATGTACAAAAAAATACTAATTATGTAATGACTGTTAAGGTTAGAAATTCTCTTCCAGGATGTGGACTAACAATAGAGGCTAAAGGGGTTTCTGGTAATGAGTTTACTGGAGATTTGGGGGTAGATTACACTAGCGGGAATGAATGGAAAGAAGTTACTATAAACTTTAATTCTGGAGAAAATGATAAGGTAATGCTAAGAGTATTAAAATATACTGAGAATCAGGATAATGATACTTATAAAGCAGCTACATATGTTGATGACTTAGGATTATTTACTAAGGATGATTATGAAGAACATATAAGTAAATTAGAAAAGAAAACAAAATTAGTAAACTATGTTAAGAATGGTGATTTTACAACTGTTAATAGCGAAGATTTAGTTAGAAATGGTGGAGACCAATATGCATATCCAGTTGGATCTTGGATTTATCAAGCATCTAATGATAATGTAGTAGAAATGTCAGAAGGATATGGAGAAAATTCAAAAGGTATAAAACTACCTGCTAACGATGGAAACACATGGGTGCGTCAAGTTGTTGAAGTTGAACCAAATAAAGATTATTTATTAAAAGTATACGTAAAACATGATGATGCTAATGCTGGTACTACTATTATTGCAAACGACATGCAATTTAGTGGAATAAATGAGGATTATGCAGGTGGTTCAACATGGAAGGAATACACTTTAGAATTTAATTCTGGTGATAATGAAAAAGCACTTATTGGAGTAGTTAAGTGGCATAGTGATGAATCTTCGCCTACATATACTAGTGCAGCTCAGGTTAGTAATGTACGTTTATATGAAAAAGAAAATTATCAACAAGTGAAAAAAGAGCAAGCACAAGAAGAAGCTGAAGCAGATAGAGCTAAGTATACAGAAGTTTGGCGCGATGATTTCAACACATTAGATTTAAATACTTGGAGATATGAATTAGGTTATAAACGTGGAACTGAAGAACAAGAATATGTTGATAGCAATGAAAATGTTTTCGTAGAAGATGGTAAACTTTACTTACGTGCAACTAAGAAAGATGAATACAAAGTAAAATATAAATATGATGCTACTGATCAGGTATTAAAATACAATTCTGGTAGTATTGAAACTTTTGGTGCAAAAGATGTACTTTACGGAAAAATAGAAATGAGAGCTAAATTACCTAAAGGTAAGGGTGCATTCCCTGCATTTTGGACATTAGGTTCTGATTTTACTCTTGATGGTTTAATTGATAGTAAACAAGGAACAGGATGGCCAATGTGTGGAGAAATAGATATTATGGAACTTATAGGTTATAATCCTGAAGTTAATGGAACAAGTGATAATTCTGTACATGGTACACTTCATTATGGATTTACAGAAGATGGGGATACTCCTCAAACATCTCATTATGATATAGGAGAGCCATTTAATAATGATTTCCATACTTTTGGAATTAACTGGACACCTGAATATATTGAATGGTATGTAGATGATTATGTTTATTCAAAGGTATATATTAGCGAATTAGATTATTTCCAAAAACCACATTATTTAAAGTTTAACTTAGCAGTTGGTGGAACATGGCCAGGTTATGCGGATGAAACAACACAATTCCCAATGGATTTTGTTATTGATTATGTAAGCTATAGCCAAACTAAAGAGCAAAGAGAAGCAGCAGAAGCTTATTATGCAAGTTGCCCGACAATTACTGGAGTAAAAGATATTACTATTAGTAATGAAAGTGAATTAACAGAATTATTAAGTAATGTTTCTGCTACAGATATAGATGGTAATAAATTAGAGGTTAGTTGTAGTGTTGAAGATGGAAGAACAAAATTATGGACAGGTAAAACAAGAACAAGTGAAATTGATTTTGACGTAGAAGGAACATATAACGTTACGTATACTGCTATTGGGGAAAATAATGTTCACACAAGAAAATATGCAAAATTACATGTTGTAAAATAATGTAGAGTAAAGGGGACATCTTATGAATAAGAAGAATAGAGTAGTAACAGGAGCTTTAGCTTGCGCAGTTGTAGCAACAGTTTTAGGGCAAGCAGCTTATACTCCACAAGCTAAAATGTATAGTGAATCAGATTTAAGCTCTTTTAAAGCTGTAACAGAACCTGCAGCATGGGGAGCAACACCAAATGAAGCTCAATTAAAGTATCATAATGATGAATTAGCGGCTTTTTGTCACTTTGGTATGAATACTTTTACTGATAAAGAATGGGGAGATGGTAAGGAAAATTCTTTTCTATTTGCTCCAACTGGAAATGTAGGAGAATATGCAAAATCATGGGTTAAAGCATTAAAAGATGCTGGATTTAAAAAGCTTATTGTAACTGCGAAGCATCATGATGGATTCTGTATTTGGCCTAGTGCATATACAGAGCATGATGTTGAAAACTCTCCTTATAATGGTGATGTTTTAGCAGAAATTTCAGCAGCTTGCACAGAAAATGACATGGACATGGGGTTATACTTATCACCATGGGATGTAAATGCTGAAAGTTACGGTTATTATGATGAAAAAGGAAATGCATTACTTGATGAAAAAGGAAAACCAGTAGATGGAATGACAATGGAAGAAGTAAAAGCAAAGGATGCTTTAGATTATAATGATTATTATGTAAATCAAATTACTGAAATTGTAACTAATCCCAAATATGGTAATGATGGTCGTTTCACTGAATGGTGGATGGACGGTGCCAAAGGTGAAGGTGGAGATGCACAAGAATATGATATGAATCGTATTTTAAGCACAATTAAAGAAAATGAACCAGGTATTTTAATTTTTGGTGGTGGAGTTGAAGGTGGAATTCACTGGATAGGAAACGAAAAAGGTATTGCAAGTAATAATACTTGGGCAAAAGTTGATTTAAAAGCAGATGGAAGTATGGCTGATGGATATAGTGAATCAGATGGATTTACTTATGGTATTCCAGAAGGGAAGTATTGGTCAGTACCTGAAAGTGATGTTAGTATCACTCCAGGATGGTTCTATCATGATGGTAATTTACCTAAGTCAATGTCTCAATTATCAAGCATTTACTTCTCAACAGTTGGTAATGGATCACCATTATTATTAAATGTTGCTCCAAATAAAACAGGTGATATTGATGGAACAATATATAGCCGTTTAAGAGAATTTAATAATGCTCGCACAGAGACTTTTAAAAATGATTTAACAATCACTGAAAATGCAGTTGCAACAGCTTCTAGGGTTAGAGGATTATCTGATAAGTATTCTCCAAATAAAGCAATTGATGGTGATAAATCAACTTATTGGGCTATGGATGATGAAGATAAAACAGGAACTGTAGAGGTAACATTTGATACACCACAAGAGTTTGATGTTGTATCTATTGAAGAATATATTGAAAAAGGGCAAAGAGTAAAAGAATTTAATGTTAAATATCTTGATACAGAGGGTAAGTGGCAAGATTTTGGTACTGGTCAAACTATAGGTGCTAAAAAATTAATTAGAACGAAGCCAGTAACTGCCACAGCTATTCAAGTTAATATTATTGATTCATTTGCTACACCATTAATTAGCGAAGTTGGTGTTTACAAGTCAACAGGGGGATTTGAAATAAATGATTCTTTACCAGAAGCTTACACTAAGTTTGGAGCTGAAGATGTACAATTAAAGAATGGACGTAAACCTGGTGATGATACTCAAGGATATAATTATGCATGGGAAAAACAAGCTGATGGAAGTTATACAAATATAGGTGAATGGGCAGCTGTAGAATATGAATTCATAGGTTCTTACTTTGCTTTAGTTGGTGCTAAGGGGCCAAACTATGGGGGATATGATATTTACGTAGATGGTAAATATGTAACATCTGGTAATGCTAGCAGTAATGAATATCAACCAAATCAAGTTCTTTACGAATCATCTACTCTTTCAAAAGGAAAGCATACAATAAGATTATTAACAACTTCTCCTGAAAGTAAGCCAGTTAACTTTAGTTATGGATACTATTTAGGAATTAATGATAATGGATTATTTGAAATAGAAAGAGATTCTTACCAAGTAAAAGAAGGAGATTCTTTAAGAGTTAAGTTAAAAAGAACTGGTGGAACTGAAGGCGAAGTAACCGTTCATGTTACTACTCCTCCAGGTATGGCAGTACAAGGACAATATTACGAAGATATCAATAATGTTGTTACATTCAAAGATGGTGAAAATAGCAAATATATAACAATAAAAACATACGATAACTCAAAAGTACAAGGTAATAAAGATTTCTACTTAGAAATTGATACACCAACAAATGGAGCACAAATTGGGTTAAAATATAGTGCAAGAATATTAATTGTTGAAGATGATATAAGATTAGAAGATGCAGTTAATAGAGTTAAGGGATTAAGTGAAAGTTGGTATAAAGTAGAAGGATGGCAAAACTTAGATAAAGAATATTTAAAAGCTAAAGCTGCATTAGAAGATAATTCTTTATCAGAAGATGAAAAAATAAAAGTTTCTAATAGTTTAATGGATGCTTATTCAAATCTTGAATCTATAGTTACTTATAGCAAGAGAAATCCAATGATCTTATCAACTGAACATGGACAAACTAAGATTGCCGAAAGTGAATTAGGAGTTTTAGATTCAAGCCATGAAAATATAGTTAATAATAGCTACTTAAAGATAGTTACAAATAGAGAATTCAGTAAGGGAAGACTTATTGATAAAATAAAAGATGGAAACACTATTACAATGCCAATTGAAACAACACATGCAGGGGAATATGAATTTGATTTCTCTTATAAAACAGCTGTTCCAATGACATTAAAGATTAGCGGAGAAGGAATTGAAGATACTGAAATAGGTTTAGAAGCTAGTGAAGAATTAACTAATAAAAAGGTTAATTTAAATATATCACAAGAAGGATTATCAAATATTGTCTTAACAGCAAGTGAAAATGGTGAATTAGCAATTGATAATATTTTAATAACTCTTAATGAGATAGGTAAATCTAAAATTACTGGTATTGAAATTGCAAAAGAACCAATTAAGAAGATATATGCTATAGGTGATGATTTAGATTTAGAAGGATTAAAAGTATTAGCTAAATATGAAGATGGTACTGAAGAGGATATTACTGATAAAATTACAGTAACTGGGTTCGATTCAGAAACGGCTGGAGATAAAGTAGTTACTCTACATTATGGGGATTTTAATGAATATTATACTATTACAGTAAAAGGTAAGAGTGATGATGTAATAGATCCAGAAAAACCAGAGAAACCACAGAATCCAGAAAAACCAGAGAATCCTGAGGTTCCAGTAACTCCTGAGAGACCAGCGGATAATAATAATGGAAATTCTAATGCTGGAAATAACGGTAATGTACAAACTGGCGATAGTTCAGTAGTAGGATATTTAATGGGAACAGTATTACTTTCAGGTGCTGCATTAGGTATTCTTAAAAGAAAGAAAAAGTAATTAAAAATTAACTAATATTGATAAATTAAGTTAAACTTTAATTTAACGATGGCCATGTGTAATATATTTTCACATGGCTTTTGTTATATAAAACATAGATTATAATATTTAAAGTTAACAACTTACTTAAATTTATTTAATTGAAGGTGATAAAATGAAAAAGTTAATCAAAAAAATATTAACTGGTATTATGTTAGTGGTATTTATATTATCATTAAATAATTTATATAAAATTTTTAATGAATATAATAATAATAAAGATACATACAAGGAAGTTTCTAACATAATTAAAAGTAATGAGGAGTTTCCTATAGGAAGTGAAGAGTATACTAAATTAAAAGAAATAAATGAAGATTATTTATTTTGGATATTTATTCCCAATACAAATATTAATTATCCTGTTGTAAAACCAGAAAGTAATGAGGAATATTTATATAAAAACTTTAAAGGTGAAGAAAATAAGGGTGGAAGTATTTTTATAGATTCTAGAGGTGCATTAGATGATGATAACATAATAATACATGGTCATAATATGAAAGATAAGAGTATGTTTGGAACACTTTCAAATTTGTTAAAATCAGAATATTTAAATGAGAATAAATATATATATATTTATTTAGAAAATAAAATATTACAATATGAAATATTTTCAACATATATAACTAATGGTGAAGATTTTCCTTATAAAAGTGAATTTAAAGACGATGATGAGTTTAATAATTATATAAATACTTCAATAAGTAAATCTATTAATAATTTAAATTACTTTGAGAATCGAAAAAGAAATATAATAACATTATCAACATGTACAAGCACTACAAAGGATGCAAGAACAATAATAAATGCTAAATTAAAGGATGTAAAATATTAACTCAATTATAGTAAGAATAGTTCTACAAAGGTATTAAATATAAATAATAAGCTATTTAATATAGGATATAGTGAAGAAAGAAAGATGATTTCTTTTAACTAGAAATCATCTTCTTATTTATGTTTATATTTTTAAGTTAGTTGATAATCATAAGCTTTAATTACATATTGATTTTATTTCTAAATTAAAGCTTTTCTAACATTGTTTTTAATATAAATGTAGAATTTTTAACTCCAATAGGTGTAAATTTTTCAAAGTCCATATGAGCTCCGTTATTAGCATTATCAGATATAGATCTAATAACAACGAAAGGTATATTATTTAAATAGCAAACATGAGCTATGCTAGCACCTTCCATTTCACAAGCTAATGCATTAAATTCCTTTTCAAGCCATTGAATTTTATCAAGTGAAGCTACAAACATGTCTCCTGATACTATTCTTCCAGAGAATGTTTTAAATTCAGAAGCTTCAGCACAAGCAGACTTTGCTGTTTCAACTAATTTAGTATCACATTTGAAATCAAAAGTATCAAGTCTTGGAATTTGACCCATTGGATCACCGAAAGCAGTTGTATCCATATCATATTGAACTAAGTTTTCTGCTATTACTACATCACCAGGATATATATCTTTACCTATACCACCAGCAACACCAACATTTATTACTGATGAAACATTATATTCAGATGCAAGGATTTGAGTGCATACAGCAGCATTAACCTTACCTATACCGCATACAACAGCAACAACATCATGTCCCCATAATTTTCCCTTATGGAATTTCATTCTTGCCTTTTCTTCAACAGTTTCTAACTTCATGTCTTTTAAAAGAATTTCTAATTCTTCAGACATAGCACCTATTATTCCTAAAATCATTTTAAATCCTCCATATAAGTATATAATTTATATAAATTTACTTAAAATATATTATATACTGACATTCAATTAATTAATAGCAAATTTAATAGTAAAATTCAAAACAAAGAAAACCGATAGAATTACTTGTATTAATTTCGCTTGAAATATATAATAGTCTCAATAAGAAAAATGTACGAAGGAGAATAAATATATGCCATTAAATGAATTTTGCAGAACAGAACTACTTATAGGTGAAGAGGGAATAGAAAAATTAAATAATTCTAAAGTAATAGTTTTTGGAATTGGGGGAGTAGGAAGCTTTGTAGTTGAAGCATTAACAAGAGCAGGAGTAGGAAATTTAATTTTAGTAGATAATGATACAATATGTATATCTAATTTAAATAGACAAATACATGCTACACAGTCAACAGTAGGAAATATAAAAGTTGAGGCTATGAAAGAAAGAGTATTGTCTATAAATCCTAATTGTAATGTTGAATCAAAACAAGAGTTTATTACAGCAGATAATATAGAAGAAATAATTCCAAGAGATATAGATTATGTTGTAGATGCTATAGATACAGTAACATCAAAGTTAGCATTAGCAGAATATTGTTATAAAAATAATATTAAATTAATTGCTTCTATGGGAACTGGAAATAAAATGGATCCTACTCAGTTTAGAGTAACTGATGTATTTAAGACTAAAGTTTGTCCTCTTGCAAAAGTTATGAGAACAGAGTTAAGAAAAAGAGGAGTTAAAAAATTAAAGGTTGTATATTCAGAAGAAATACCAATGGTTCCTAATAAGGGAAAATCAGTTCCATCTCAAAAAAGACAAACACCAGGAAGTATATCATTTGTTCCACCAGTAGCAGGAATGATAATAGGTGGAGAGGTAATTAAAGATTTAACTGAATTAAATTAATATAATTTTTAAAATTTGTAAGAATACTAGGCTACTATTTTAAATAATAAATATAGTAGCCTAATTTATTTAAGAAACTTTTAGTATTATGTTATAATTTTTTCCTGTTAAGTTAAATAAAAGGTCTTTTAATGAATTTTCAGTGTTAGTAATAGCTTGATTATAAAATTTTGAGGTTTTCATTTTAGCTGTAAATACACTATTTAGATTTTGATAGATAGAATTTAATTCTTCAGAAGAAAATTTTAAATCTCCAAATCTTAAAAATCCCAGTTCAGTGTCAGAATATATAGTTTTGCTTTCATCAATATCTATACTAAATATATCTATTTTAGGAATTGTTATATAAATTTCTTGAGTAGAATTATTAATTTCAAAATTAGATTTAGATAAATTAGAAAAATCAATGGAGTAGGAGCAGTTTGCAAAAAAGGTTACTTTTTTGGACTTTTTAAATATATCTAAATTAAAGTAAGTATTATCTATTGTTAATGTTTCTGATAACTCGACTTCTAAAGGTATTAATTTATTTACATTTCTTATTTCATTTATTAAAGTATCATCAGATAAAATATTAGATGATTCAATTTTATAGGAATGAAAATAAGGAAGTAGTTTTTGAAATTTACTAGGATATTTGAAAAATAAAATTAATAGGCAGAAAATTAATAAACTAAGTAAGTATAGTAATAATTTATGAAGTTTAAATTTGGACTTTTTCTTGTATAAAAAAATAGTAATCCCCACCTTGAAGCATTAGTATATTAAATTCATATAAATAAAATATATTAAAGTAAATATAGTGATATTCCATTAAGTAATATTTTTACTTTTAAAGTAAAGTTAGTTGAGTTTTATATTAATTTATTTGTATAATAAAATTAACTGTAATTGTATTTAGGAGAGTTGGTATGGATAATCAAAAGGAAGTAAATATAGAGCTTATTAAGGGTACTTTAGATGACTATATAGTTAAGGATAAAGATAAAATTGTAATAGGAAGATTTACTATAACTGAATTAGATAAGGAAAATAAAAAGTGTAATTTAAAGTTAAAGTTTTATAGGGAAGATAACTATGATTTATTAAAAATTACATTAGATTGTATTCTTAAAGCCGTATTTAAGGATAAAAATATATTTAAGGCTAATGTGGTAGTTAGTGAAAATATTAATTTAAAGCCATTTTTAGATAGTGGATTTACATTAGAAGCAATTTTTACTGACAATATATTTACAAAGGGAAATTTCTATGATGAATTAAGCTTTGGAATAAATAGAAATGAATATTTAAATGCAGGAAGAAGTAATGTTGTAGAAATTGAAGGTAATAATATTTTAATTAGAAATTTTACTCCAGATGATGCACAAGAACTATTGGAGTATTATTTAAGAAATAAGGATCATTTAAGAGATTTTGAACCTGTAAGAGATGCAAGTTTTTATACCTATGAAACACAAAAGGAGATCTTATTAGAAAGTTATAGACAGCTTATGACTGGAACTGGAAGTGATTTAGGAATATATATTGGTGATACACTTATAGGTAAGGCTAAAATTTCTAGTATAGTTTATGGTGTGTTTAAGAGTGGTATATTAGGATATTCTATAGACAAGAAATATGAAGGAAAAGGTTATATGAAGGAAGCTATAAATTTAGTATTAAATTACGCTAAAGAATATTTAGATTTACATAGACTAGAAGCTTCTGTTTTAACCACTAATGAAAGGTCTAAAGGTGTTTTATTAGCTTGTGGTTTTGAAAAAGTGGGTATTAATAAAAAGTATTTATATATAAATGGTAAATGGCGAGATCATATCACTTTTTATAAAATACTTTAATATTTAAGAGGTGATTAAAGTGGGGGTTAAATTAAAAGGAGATAGTACCGTTATTAAAGCTTTAAATAATAACATGGTACTTGTAAAGGATAAGGGTATAGAGAAAATTATTTTAGCGAGAGGGATAGGGTTTAATAAAAAGTCTGGAGATATAATTAGTGAGAATATAGATATAGATAAAATATTTTCAATTGAAGATGAAAAAAATCAAATGAATCTAAAAGAAGTATATAATAGAGTTGATGGAGAATTTGTTGCTGTTTGTGAAGAGGCAATAGCTGAAATATGTGAAGAGTTAGGTGAGGAGTTAAATGAATCAATTCACATTGGTTTAATAGACCATTTAGCTTTAGCTATGAAAAGATTAAAAAATAAAGAGGAAATAAGCAATCCTTTTATTGTAGAAATAGAAACCTTATATAATGTTGAATTTGAAATGGCAAAAAAAATTATAAAAAAGATACAGCGTAAATATAAAGTTAAATTTCCACAAGGTGAAATAGGATTTATTACTTTGCATATACATTCAGCGAGAAAAGGAAACAAGCTATCTAATACTATTACGTATAGTTATTTAGCTAATAGGATAGTTTCGTGTATAGAAGGTGCATTTGACTCTAAAATTAATAAAAAATCTTTAGATTATGCTAGGTTTTTAGCTCACATAAGATTCACTATTGAAAGAATATTAACTGATACAATATTAAATAATGATTTAATTGATGTAATAAAAAAATCTTATCCTCAATCTTATGAAATTGCGGAGGAATCAGCAAGAATAATTGAAGAGACTTTAAATAAAAAGGTTATAGAAGATGAAATTGCATATATAACAATGCATATAGAAAGATTTCGAGTTTCTATGAAAAAGAAAAAATAGCTAGGAATGTTATTCTTAGCTATTTTTTAAACTTATTAAACTTCATAGTTAACAACTATATTTTGACCAGCAACAACAGAACCAGATTCAACTGGAGTTACTGATTTAGCGGCATCAACATTTGTTACTAAAACTGGTGTTGCAAGAGATAATCCTTTTCCTAAGATGAAGTCTCTATCAATTTTGATGATAGGAGTACCAGCTTTAACTTTTGTACCAGCTTCAACTAATTGTTCGAATCCTTCTCCATTTAAACTTACAGTATCAACACCAATATGGATTAATAATTCTAGTCCATTTTCTAATGTCATTGCAAATGCATGCTTAGTTTTGAATACTAATGATAATTCACCATCTGCAGGTGCAACGATAGTATCACCTGTAATCATTATAGCAGCACCATCTCCAGCCATCTTTCCAGCAAAAACTGGATCTGGAACTTCTGATAGTGGTATTAAGTCACCAGTAGCAACTGCCACTAATGCATTCTTTGGACTTTCTACTGTAGTTGATTCTACATTGTTTGATTCTGATTTACCAAATAACTTTTTAAAAAAATTAGCCATGATATTTCCTGATAATTCAGGATTCACATCCTTTCTAAAATAAGTTTACACAATTTATATATAATATATATAGGTAATAAAATAAAAAGGCATAAGCATATCTTTTAGATAAAGATTAACTTATGCCTGATTTAACAGTAACACGTTTCTATTAAAATTATATATATACTAAAATAGTATGTCAATAAAAATAATAAATAAAAAAAATGATGAAAACGTTGACTTATGTAGCAATTATATACTATAATGTAATTGTAAAGTAAATAACGTTTAAATTATGAGGCGTGCAACCATAAAGATGGGCATTAGCTGAAAAGGATATTCTATATTCTTTTCAGCTTTTTTTGTTACAGAAATTATTTTAATTATTATATGTCCGTTTCATAAATTAAACAAAATAAAAAAATAAGGGGGACTTTACTATTATGATGAAGTATTTACAAAAACTAGGTAAATCGTTAATGCTTCCAGTTGCTTGTTTACCTGTAGCGGCCATTTTAATGGGTATAGGGTACTGGATTGATCCAACGGGTTGGGGAGCAAACAATGTTGCTGCGGCGTTCCTAATCAAAGCTGGTGGAGCATTAATTGACAACATGGCAATTCTATTTGCAATTGGTGTTGGTGTTGGTATGTCAGATGATAATGATGGTACAGCTGGATTAGCTGGTCTTGTTTCATGGTTAATGATTACTACTTTATTATCAACTGGTGTTGTAGCTATGTTAAAAGGTGTGGATGTTTCAGAAGTACCAGCGGCATTCGGAAAAATTCAAACACAATTTATTGGTATATTATCAGGGTTAATAGGTGCAGCTTGTTATAATAAGTTCAAAAGCACAAAATTACCTGCTGCTTTAAGCTTCTTTAGTGGTAAGAGATGTGTTGCTATAGTAACAGCAGGAGCTTCACTTGTTGCAACATTAATATTATTCTTTGCATGGCCTGTAGTATACGGAGGATTAGTATCATTTGGTGAAGCTATTATTTCTACTGGATCAATTGGAGCTGGTATATATGCATTCTTCAATAGATTATTAATTCCATTTGGTCTTCACCATGCATTAAACTCAGTATTCTGGTTTGATGTTGCTGGAATTAATGATATCGGTAAGTTCTGGGGAACTATGGAAGGTGGAATTCTAGGTCAAACAGGTATGTATATGACTGGATTCTTCCCAGTAATGATGTTCGGTTTACCTGCAGCAGCTTTAGCTATGTACCATACTGCTAAAGATAATAAGAAGAAAGTTGTAGCTGGTTTATTATTAGCATCTGGTTTAGCTTCATTCTTCACAGGGGTTACAGAACCATTAGAATTCGCATTCATGTTCTTAGCACCAGGATTATATGTAGTTCATGCTGTATTAACAGGTATATCTGCTGCAGTTTGTGCAATGTTACCAATAAGAGCTGGATTTAACTTCAGTGCAGGTTTTGTTGATTGGTTCTTAAGCTTTAAAGCACCATTCGCTGAAAATCCACTTTGGTTATTAGCTATTGGTTTAGCATTTGGAGTAATTTACTATGTAGTATTTAGATTTGCTATTACTAAATTCAACTTAAAGACTCCAGGTAGAGAAGATGATGATGAT
Source organism: Clostridium sp. D53t1_180928_C8 (assembly GCF_015667795.1). Classification (GTDB taxonomy): domain Bacteria; phylum Bacillota; class Clostridia; order Clostridiales; family Clostridiaceae; genus Clostridium. The sequence continues at coordinate 933 of NZ_JADPEL010000064.1, read as the reverse complement.
ACTGCTGGAGAAATGGATGTTAAACTTTCAAATAACGACTTTACAGCTGTAGCTGAAACTATATTAAAGGGTCTTGGTGGAAAAGAAAATATAGTTAGCATTGATAACTGTGTAACAAGATTACGTTTAGAAATCAAGGATTATGCAGTAGTAAATGAAAAATTAATTAAATCTGCAGGTGTTGCTGGAATAATTAGACCAAGCAAGACAAGCATTCAAGTAATTGTAGGAACACAAGTACAATTTGTTGCAGATGAATTAAAAAAATTATGCAAGAGCAAAGTAAATCAATAATTTCAAGAAATAAATAATAAGTTTTTAATAAAGTCATACAACTATTTAATATGTTGTATGGCTTTATTTTATATTGTAGAAATAATAATGAATTATATAATATTAGTAGTAGATTAATTTAAATCAAAGAATATATAAATATAAAGAAGATAAAATATATACATATATATATATGTAGAGATAAATAGAATTTATAATAATTACAAAAGTGAATAAAATCAATTAACTCATCCTGGTGTATCAATGTAAGAAAAGTAAAGGATAATGGTGAAAAATGTAGTAATTAAGGAATAAACATTAAATATAGTGTATATAAGTAATGGGGGGATAATATATTGTGGTATTATAAATCTTGTCCTGAGAGACAGCCGATAAGTCAAATGGCTAAGTGGCAAGTGCAGTTAACAAAAACAACAAAAAAATGTTGAAAAAAGATGTTGACATAAAAGTTTCTCAGTGATAAGATAAGGAAGTCGCTTCGGTGCGACAGAGTAAATGGTCTTTGAAAATTGAACAGAATATAGTTAAAGTAAACCAGCAATTCTTTTGAGAGTCTTAAAACAAGACTCAAAGTAATTTGAGCAAATGATTAAACTTTTTAGTGAGAGTTTGATCCTGGCTCAGGACGAACGCTGGCGG
>NZ_JADPEL010000063.1 GCF_015667795.1 Clostridium sp. D53t1_180928_C8 | reverse complement strand
GCAACTTTACCTATAATAGAACCATCAATTTGTAATATTAAATCTCCACTAATTGAATTATCGTTACTACTTCCTGCACTTCTTGGCATTCTATCTGCCAATTTTGAAGCTAAGTCGCTTATCCAACCTGTATTGTTCTCTAAAGGCATTACAGCTTCTTTTCCTGCTTCTCCTACCATTGCTATTGTTGGACTATCTATAATTCCCCCTTTGGCCAACTTAGGAATTTTACCTATTGTTGGCATGCTAACCCCAGGAACTTTATTTATTGTTTTTATCATAGTATTTATTCCGGAAATAGCTGTATTAACCATGTCTATTATTAGATTTAAAGGCCATTTAACAACTCCTACTATTCCATTGAATATTCCGGAAAATATATTTACTACCCCTTGCCAAGCTCTACTCCAATTTCCAGTAAATACTCCAAGAATAAAATCTATTAATCCATTAAATACTTGTAATAGCGATTTTATTAAATCTGAAATAAAAGCAATAGCAGTTCCTACACTATCAACTATATAGTTAAATACAGTAACAAAAATTGGACCTAATGTCTTTACTAAAAAATCAACAATAGGAGATATAAATTTGTTCCATATTTCAAGAACTCCATTTGTTAATTTCATAATAAATTCTCCAAGTTCTTCTACTAATCCCTTAAGATGATTATTCCATAACCAGGTAAGCATTTTTAATGCATTTTCTATTATAGGCTTGATTACATTTTCCCAGGCATTTAATATAAAACTTTGTATAGTTCCAAAGAAATCTTTTATATTTTTTATTAATGTTTTCCCGTACTTATCCCAAAGATTAGTTAATATTGTTCCTATGTCTGTTGTAACAGTGCTTATAAATTCCTTTATGTTATTCCACACTTCTATTACAGAATCCCTAAACTGCTCATTAGTTCTCCATAAATAAACTATATTACCCACTAATAACCCTATCACTGCTGAAATTGCTACTATTGGCCAACTTATGCCACCTATTGCAGCACCTAAAGCTGAAAAAGCTCCTTGAATACCAGCTAATATTGATGACCAGTTTGAAATTACAAAATAAGTAGTAAAAGCAGCTGCTATTCCTGATAGTGCTGATATTATTATATCTTTATTTTTTATAATAAAATCTTTCAAAGTTCCAAAGCACTTTTTTATTTTATCTGCAAAAGCTTGTATCTTTTCACTAACTTCTGTTACTGAAGATAAAAAACCTTCTTCTCCTAAATCTAATCCCGCTGTATCCATACCACCCCCAGCTCCTCCTCCAGAGCCACCAGAAGAACCAGGTTGATTTAATGTGTTTATTTCATCAAATCCAGCTAATGATTTAATAGCTTTTTTTGCACTATTTGCACTATCTGCAGTATCATCTAAACTAGCCCCTAATCCACTAACAGCGTTTGTTTGACTAGCTATAGATTTTGTTTGCTGTTGTGCTACTTTAGGCTTTCCAAATAGAGCAGTTGTGAATTGAGCAATTATTGATATAGCTTTACTTAATGCATTAATAAAAGTAGTTAATGGTGGTAATATAGCATTATATATTGGTAAAAACGCTTGTCCTAATGTAAGTTGAACATTTTTTAAACTTGCAATAAATTGATTATGCCTTGTTTGAGTCGTATCAGCTAATGTAGTTCCATATCTTGCATATGTTTGTTCTAATATAGCTGCAAGTCTTATTTGTTGTTGTGTTTGGAAATTCAATTGTTGCCACGTCTTTCCGTTGGCTAACTCTTTAAATGCTTCTGTGCTCTCTAACATAGAAACTTGTGTATAAACTCCTAAATCTTCAATAGCTTCAGTAGAACCAAGCATACCAGATCTAATTCTTTCTGCTGTATCTTCAAATGTTCTACCTGTTTTACTAGCTATTATAGATGTAGCTTTCATTAATTCCTGTGTACTATCAGATATCTTTTTAGTGTTATTTTCAAAGCTTGATATTAAGTTACTATAAGTTGAACCATACTTATATCCCTCTTTGATACTCATTCCATATGCTTGTGATTGACTTTTTACCCAATCCCCAAAAACTTTTGCACTACCTTGCATAGTTCGATTTATGTTTTCTATTGAGGTTTCAACACTCATAGCATCTTTAACACTATCTTTAATAACTTCGCCTATCTTTACAGCTGCTAAAACAGTCGCAACTTTCCCCATTATGCTACTTACATTTCTCTGAAAGTTTGATAGACTCCTTTGAGCTTTATTAAGTCCACTCTGCATATTGCTAAAGTCTGCTCCACCTCTAATAAGCAAATTCTTAACTGCCAGTTATCTCACCTCCTAAAATATTATTTAAGAGTTTTATTTGATTTAACATTTCTTCATCTGTCATTTCTTTTTTCTTATTTTTCTTTAAAACATCATCAAGCTTAGGCTTATTCTTACCCAAGAATTGAATAGTCCATGCAGCATTAATATAAGCTAGAGTTAACTTTTCTTCGGCTTCCTCTTCTCTTTTCTTTACATACGCATTAACCACTAAGCTAAATTCATATGGTGTTAGCTCCCAAAACTCTAAAGGAGACAAACAACAAAGGGTAGCGATTTTCAAACTTTCCTTTATAGAAAATTCTTCATCGTTACCCTCTACTCGTTTTTTTCTTCATTTACTTCATTACCACCAAAAGCTATATTAAAGGCTTCTCCCATAGCTTCTAATACCTCGTTGAAATTACCTTTTTCATCTATTAAATCCATAACTTTATCTGGTGTTAACTTTTTATCTTCATGAGTTAACCCTGCACATATAACTGTTGCTGTTTCTTCCATAGTTAATCCGTCCAAATCAACCTTAGCTATAGGCTTCTTAAACTTCTTTTCTATATATGATATAGCTTTCATTCCATATCTAAAATTCCTTGTTTTGTCTAATTCTATTGGTACATACATATTTATTCCTCCTTAAACTTCACCTGATCTAGATAAGTTATTTCTATAGTATTTATTTCACCAGCTTTTTCTTCAAGAACATATCCAGTAACATTTTTTGCTCTATTCCATCAATTAAGATTTTCTTAGCTATTCCCTTTTCTCTAATAATCTCTATAATATCTATTCTCCTTTCACTGTTAGAGTTGGTTTTCCCGATACTTTAATTGTTGACCCAAAGCTAATTAAATCATCTAAACTTGCTCCCGTAGAAAATCCAGTAACAATTCCTTTAAATGTCCATTTAGCACCTATACTCTCTGGAAATTCTATAGCAAAGTTTTGTTCTGCTCCAGACTCGAATGCATCATACATCTTTTTTTGTCCATCTGTTGAAGTTATTTCTAAATATCCACTTAAACTAACTTCTCCTGCATCTTTAAATCCACCTATAAATTGTCTATATCCTCCATCACTATCTAGTGTAGTAGTATCTAAGGTATCTGCGCTTAACTCAATACCGCCTATTTCTGTTAATCCACCAACCTTTACAGCTGATGATGTTTCTCCTATTTTTAAAACTGTTCCTAAACTTCTTGTTGCCATCTTTACTCCTCCTCATAATAAACTGTAAAAGGTATTATACCCCTGTGTAACTTTAATTGTTCCTCATAATCTTCTGTTATATCTGAAAGATCTATATCTTGAATATATAAATTTTCTTCTCCTATAGTTCTCAACGGAAACTTAGTAATTATAACTTCAATCTTTTTAGATATATCTTTCATTTGTGAGTAAGAACTACATAAAACATTTAATATTAAGTAGCACTCCTTATTTTCTGTTACTCCATCCAAATTTTTTAAATGTTTCTTTCTTGTTATGTAGACCAAATAAGGTGCTTTTTGACCTTCTGGAGCATTCATAGGAAATATTTTATTTTCTATCTCACTAACTTTATTTAATTCATCTCTTAAAGCTTTCTCTATCATTTTCCACCTAATGCCTTATCTATATTTTTACTCATTTCATTTACTATTTTCTTTGTTATAGCTCCGCTGTTATCTTCCATAGCTCTTTTCATAAAATGAAATCCTGGTATATATCTTCCATTCCTTGCAAAGAACCCATACTCTTGCGAAGCTGGATAATAGCCTGTAACTTTCCCCTCTTTATTTTTCTTTTGAAATATATCATTTTTACTTCTATCAAAAACTACCTGGTAAACTTTTTTGCCTTTAGTCCTAGATTTTTCACCTATTAATTTCATTCCACCTTTTAATTCTCCAGTATCTTCTGGGGCATTTTTCTTAGCACTTTTAAGAGCTATATTCATACCTTTTTTAGCTGCTGGAGTTACACATTTTTGAGGAACTTGTCCTAATTTCTTAATGGACTTTTGCAGTTCCTTCATGCCTTCTATCTTGAAATTAGCCATTATATCAACTCCTTACATAAAAGTTGTAGTTCTATATTTCTTTCTTGAAAGTTAATTACAGATTCAATAGAGAATATCCTATTATTAAACTTTATTCTCATATTAGGCATTATTCCTTCAATGTACCTTATTTTAACCTTATGAGTTATCTCACTATTTACTGTTTCTGCTGCAAAAAACTCTTTCCCACTAATGGGATATATTCCAGCTCTAACATTTAATATATCCTCCCATAATTCAGAAATTTCCCCATATTCATTTTGAGAATTATTAAGTTTTTGAATTGTTATTCTATGCCTTAATTCTCCTGGATTAATTCTATATCTACTCATAAAATCACCTACAATAAATTAACTGAATACATATCTAATATATTTGTAATTACAGTATTAGCTTTATTATCTTGAACCGAAAATACTCTATTGTCATACATTTCATTACAAAGGACCATTAAAGCTATTGTTAAATCTTCCTTATTATCAATTTGCTCCTCATTTAATCCTGTATAATTTTTTATATAACTCTTTGCAGCTAATAATATATTGCTAAATATATTATCGTCATAATCATGCTCAACATTTGCATACTCTTTTAAATCAGTAATAGTTACTTCACTAATCTTCATTAGCTTTCACCTTCTTCTTAGTTGCCTTTACCTCTTCTACATATCCTACTTTAAGAAGATCTTTTAGTATAACTTTATCATTACACTCCTTTTCCTCCCCTTTGTACATAGAAAAAGCACCAGCAAAACTTACTAATGCTTTTATCTTCATATAATCACCTCAATTAAGATCCCATTACTAAAGCAGATATTTTTTGCTCATTTTCTATCTTAGAGTCTAATTCAACCCATCCAACTACTCCAATAGCATGTTGAGTTGCATATTTTTCTCTTAAAACTTCAACGTTTATATCTTCACTTAACTTAACAGCTAGTCCAGACATATCACCATAATAAATAGACGTTTTTTCAGAAGAAATGGCATCCATATTTTCTGATGTATAAACATCTTTTCCTAATAAAGTGTACCCCCACTTCGCAGATACATCTTTATTTAATAAATAATTTCCATCATTATCTTTTAATTTTCTTATAGCAGATCTAGTAGTTTTGTTCATTATCCATATTGCTCCTGCTTGATAAGCATCTGGAACCATTTCTTGTACATCTATTAACTCATCAGATGTTAAGGCTGTAGCACTTGCTGCAGTTATCTTTTGCTTAACTGTACTTAAACCAGTTATCTTACTTGATGTCCCTTTTAATAACTCTTTCTCAATAAATCTAGCAATACTTTCAGCCATAGCTATAATAACAAAAGATACTAAGTCAAAATTAGAATTATTTAATAATGATTTAGATACCTTTGTTAATGCTCCTGCTAAGTACCCTTTTAACTCTATATTTTTAAACTTACCAGAACTTGATTCTAAATCTGTAAATTCTGTTGCATATGCTGTTGTAATTGCTGATGAAGATTCATCATAGTATGGAATAGTTAAGTCTCCTTTTACATTGTATCTAGTAGCTAATTGATATATTGGAGATATATCATAAACCTTCTTTATAATTTTATTAGCTATTGTTTTTGGAATAACTGCCCCATTATCACCTGCAGCTAAATTAGTAGTTCTTGTTTCAACAACTCCTCTTATGTAATTTGCAAATGCTCTTTCCTCTAATTCTAACCCCTCTTCTGAAGCACTCTTCTTAGCTGGAATATTATTAAAAGCTCTTTGTTCTTCTATAACTTCAAGTGTTTTATCTATTTTTGATATTTCCTTTTTAATTTCATCATATCTAGTTTCTTCTTCATCCGTTAATGTTCTTGTTTCAGCTTTTGCAGCTTCCACTATATTTGTCATTTCAAGCACTAGCTCTGTTCTCTTTTCTTCTAATGCCTTTTCATTAGTTGGTAATGTTCTATATTCTGCAATTTTTCTTTTTATCATAATTATTTCTCCTTTTTTAATCAAAATAAAAAAGCCTTATTTAAAAGACTTTTTAAAACTTTCTATTTCATTGTCGTATTTACTATAATCAATATTTGTTCTTTTCTCTTTGCTTTTAGATTCATCTATTGTTATAGCTTTAAAATCAGTTACTCTATTTTCCGTTAAGACTTCTTTATCATCTCTCATTTCAATAGATGTAGCTGAATATGCTGGATTTCTTGTATCATCAACTATAGTTACTTCAAATAAATCTAATTCCTCTACAGTTCTTTTCTCATAACCATTTTCTAATGGTTCCCAGCTATCTTTTTCTGCATAGAACCCAAAGCTCCATCCTCTTAATTGTTTGTTTTTAGCTTTTTCAATTACATCTGTATCAGTTACAGTACATATCGCCCTTAAGCCTATATTATCTTCAAATAATTCAAGATTTCCCTCAGAAGTAGAACCAAGCTTTCTGTTTTTATCATGATTTAATAATAAATCAACATTAGCTCTTCTTTCTAAGCTCCTTTGGAATGCTCCAGGCTTAATTTTTTCTACAAACCTACCTTTCACTGAAGGAATAGGCTTACTTTCTCTATCAACAGCATTTACGTAACCATCAAGGATTACGCTGTCATTACGAATCTCTATTCTCATTATTATCACCCCCCTTCATATCTGATGTTTTATCAGTATTTGGTGTATACACTTTTCCTGTTTTAGTATTATAAAGAACATCACTCAAACTTAATAAAATAGTATCTTCAAATAATTCAAGTGGTGGTAAATCTTCCTTGTATCTTGCTTCATTTACTCCCATAACCTTATTTTTAATTCCTATTTCATAAGCCTTGAATCTCTTCTCTATATCACCTTTTAACAATTCATTTGCATCATATCCAAAATAAAAAGACTTCTTCTCTTTTTCTAGAAGTAAGTCTCTATTAATACTTGATATTAAACTATTAAGTATAGGTAATATTGCCATTTTGAACATTTTATCAAAATCGCCTTCATTTGCTTTACCATCACCACTTATTATACTAGGTGGAATATTGAATATTTTACAAATCTCTGAACCATTAGTAATTTTATTTTCATTAAGTTGTAGCTCTGTTGGAGTAGCTTGGCTTTCTTTAAAGTTTAATCCTTTATTAAGTACAATACAGTTTTCAGTATTATTTGAATACATATTTCTCCATTGCTCTTTTAAATTAAGCATAGCTTCAATCCCTAGTTTGCCCTCGGATTCAATAAATCCTTTTTTATTTCCTCCAGTTTTGCTTAATATATTCTCATACTTAAGAGAATTATATATAACAGAAAGCAATATAATATTCTCTTCTATTATTCCATATCCATCAGAACCATTATCTGTATGCCTTAATAATTTAACAAAATTATAAGGCTTATATATATGTCCATTTACTAATACATCATAATTTTTAAATATTGGATCTACATTTTTATTTATGCTTACATCACTTTCTTTAACATAATGTAAACTTTCAATCTTTCCCCTTTCTTTATTTATATAGATATATCCATTTCCCATTAGCAAATAATCTATAACTAGAGCCTTTTTCATTTCAAATGAAGTAAGTGTATCTCCGGTTTCTTCATTCAAAAGTTTAAGCCTTATATCATCTTTTATTTCTGTTACCTCTTCATTTTCTTCCTTATAAAGTTTAATAGGAATACTTGCAACTAATGATGATATTAACTCAACACAGCCTGCTAAAGTAGGAATATTCAAAGCTTCTATTCTCGTTATACTATCTTCAATCAATCCTGCAGCTAACAATAAATCCTTTAATCCAGTTTCATCTTGCTCCAAGATTGACCGTTCTTCTTTTTTTCTTTTCCAAAACTTTAAATTCATATTACACCACCTTTCTTGAAGCAAATAGTTACATTACAGAATATATTTTAGACTCAAAATAGCTATCGAGAATTAATACTTTTTTACCTAATACCTCACTTAAACGTTCTTGCACTAATCTCATAGTTTCTTCTCTTAATTTTGCGTTAGCAAATAATATAACCGCTTTACAATCTTTATTTATAACTTGTATTTCTTTAACTTCTACTTCAGTATTATCATCATTTTTTAAAACTAATTTCATATTTACACCCTCTCATTTTTCTATATAACCTGGATAGTAAAATCACTTCCACTTAACTGTTCTTGTTGTAATAGATAAATAGCATTTATTAAAGCTACAACCATATCAACCTTTCCAGTTGATTTTTTCTTATTCACATATTTATTTAAATTTGTATCTTCCGTACATCTAGCATTTTGAAAATTAATCTCTAACATTAAATTTTCATCATAGCTAAAGTTTTTACTTAATATACATTCTTTTAATAACTTAGTTGGCATATGTAATACTGAACTATGTTGTTTAATCTCAACGCACTCATAACCTTCATTTTCTAACTTTTGAACTGTACTTAACGCATTATATCTGTCATATCCTATCTGTACTATTTCTACTCCATAAACTGATTCTAACTCAAGTATTTTCTTTTCAATAAAACTATAATCTATTACTTCATCACCACAACTAAAACATACGCCATCCTTAATTAGCCTTTTATAATCTACATTTTCTTTTTTACTCTTAATTTTTATTTTATCATTAGGCAGGAATCCCCATATCTTAGCATAAAGTTTATTTTCATATTGGGTTACCATTGCAACCGCAGTATTATCATCTGATTGTGATAAATCTACACCTAGATATACTTTTTTTCCTCTCCAAAACTTAATATTTTCTATTGTTTTGCACTCCCTAACTTTAGTAACTTCTATATATCCTTCTACTCCTAGGCCCTTATACTTTATATTGTTATGTTTACAAAGATAGTTTTCCCTTTTATTTTCATATAATATAGCCATCTCTCTCATTTCTTTTATAGCTTCAAATATATAATTATTATTTACTGCTACTGGATTGCTTTGATATATAACTAAATCTTCTGTTTGCCATAAATCCTCAATTAAAAACTTGCTATCCGGTTCATATAATAAAGAAAATCTTCTTTTATTATCTATTAATCCATCTAACACCTTTTTAGATATATCAATTTCATCTATCATGGCATTATTATCATTTGGATATTGGGTACTAATAATAATTCCAAGCTTATTAAATAAAGTTATTTGAGAAGATCTCATAGCTTCTATTGGATAACTATCCATAGCTCCTGCTTCATCTGCTAAGAAAGCATTTGCAAGTTTACCATCCATTTTATCTTCACTATAAGCCAATGGAATATACTCACTATCAGTTAATAAACATCTTATCTCACTTCTAAGAACTTTAAATACATCCTCTTCTGCTAACAAAGGACTAACTTTTATTATTTTTCTTATTGCTATTTTTAATTCAGAAGATAATTTTAGATCTGGTGCAACTGAAAAGAAACGTGAAAATGGTTTATCAGTTATTAATAAAAGTATAAAAATAACTGCACTATTAAAAGTCTTAAAGTTTTTACGACTTATTTCTAGTACAGCTGTTATATAATATCTTATATCTTTATTTTCACTATTTCTTAGTTTTGTACATAATGTTGCAACTATTAAGAACCATGCATAATCCTCTAATCCCTCATTCATAGGACACATTAAATCCGGATGAACCATTAGGCCTAATATTCTATTTATTTTATTTAATTCTTTTTCATCTACATAAGCTTCTTGGTCTACTCCATTAGCTTTATTTAACCAATCTTGTGCCTGTTTCTTAACATATATAGGTACTTTTTGATTAACATCTGGCACACACCACTTTGCATATTTATAAGCTTTACTTTCTTTAATTTCCATTTATCGCCCTTAACAATTTTTCCTTATTAGATTCAGTATCTACTTTCTTAGGTATACTTCTAAGGGCCGAAGCTATTGTCATTATATTTTCTTTTTCTATGTCAAGTAACATTTTACGCTTACTTTGTAGTTGCTTATCTATACTAATAATGGTGCTAGATAAAGAAGCCATATTCTCACTAAAACTTCTTAGCTCTATTGCTTTTTCTTTTCCCTCTAATTCATCAACTAATGAATAAAATGTTTCTTTTAATGTTTGAATTAGGTTATAAATCTCTTCTCTTTTCTTTTCAAAATCAGCACATTCAGCTTGTAATAAACAATACCTATTTATAACTGCTTCATAAATAGAATCGTTCTTTTCTATATTTTTAAGCAACTTGTTTATTCTTAAAAATTCCTTATGTGCTACTGGATTATTTTTAACTTCAGGTCGTTCTTTTATAGCTACACCAGTAGCTAAAGCTGCTTCTCCTTTTTCTCTTAATGCAAGTTCTTTCTTTGTCCTATGTGATTTTTTTTCATTTTTTAAAACTGTAAAAGGTTTTGGTGGTGTAGGCATAATAAACCTCCTTTCTTAAAAATTATCTTTTGAAAATCTGATGTGGGAATATTTTATGTTCCGAGGTGGACACGTGGTGTCCTAAGCCCCACTCTGAAATTATCAAAATACCCGGGGGTATATCTAACTATTTTTAGCCTCTTCTTGTGCTTGTACAATATATAATAACTCTTCTCTTGGTATAGTTCCTTGTTCTGCTAATTCATGATGATATTCACACACAGTTATCAAGTTGCTATCTTCTAATCTTAATTCATAATCCTCTTTAATTGGCACTATATGATGTACTTCTAAGTCATTATAGTTATACTTCTTTATTGTGTTGTATAACTTCCTTATACATATCTGACATAGAAATTTATCTCTTCTCTTTACCTCTTCTCGTTTCCTTTGCCATGCTTTTGTCCATCTAAACTTATCTGCTTCACTTGTCTTATACTTGTTGCTCTTAGGCTTCATTGGACATATGAAATCTTTTTTATGTATTCTTCCACAATACTTACAACTCTTTAATGACATTTATTTATCACTTCTCCTAGTAATTCTATTTAATTAAATTATTCTTTCTTAATACTTATTTTTTTAAATAAAACAAAAGGAACTCTATTATTAGAGCTCCTTTTATCGAATTATTTAACTATTTTTCATTTATTACATTTACTGAACCATTATAAGAACATGATAACTGTTTAATAGGAGTATCATATGGACTAATCCAACCTTTATTTAAACTTAATTCAGTAAGTGCAGTATGGCCTTCAACCATTTGTGTTAAAGATGCTGAATATAGAGCTCTTAACTCAGGTGTACTACTTGTTAATGCAGAGTTAAGATACAAATCTGCAGCTTCTTTTGCAGATGAAAGCATACTTAAAGCTATTTTTTTATCATCTATATCTGTATTACTTTTTATTAAATTTCCTATCATATTTCTCATAAGATCTATCCTTCCTTAACAACTGGTACTTTATTTTCAACTATAAATTGTTGAATTCCCTTAATTCTTCCCTCAGTTGCTAATATACTAGCTTCTGCCTGTCTTTTTAAATCTTCATCTGATATTAAAGAACTTATTGCTTTTTGCATAACTAATCCATCAGATTCCATTTTTAAAATTGCTGCTAAAGATAGATTTTCTACATCTGAAAGTGCTCTCATTTAATCACCACCTATAATATATTTTTCTTTTATATTATTTGATTTAACCTTTAAAATAACCGCGTTAAAATTTACCTAAATTATTTACATTTAACTTTTCCTCATAAATGCTTTTTCATTTAATTATAAAAAAGGCACCTAACTTTTTATATTAAGTGCCTTTCATATTTTATAGATGTTCATTTTAAATTATAAACTATAAAATTATAGAAAATATATAACAATTCTATAGTTTTTCTATAATTTTTCTATAATATCCTTTATTTAAAGTATTTCTACTTTAGATATTTATGCATCTTTTTTATAGCTTCGCACTCTATTTGCTTTATTCTACAATATGTCCTATTATACTTTATCTCTAATAAACTATATTTCTTTTGTTGTATTAAGGCTGTTTCTATTATATCTCTTTCCTCTTCTTGCAAAACTGTTAATGCATTATCTATTCTTGCTATCTCTCTTGTCTTAGTTGCTCGTCGCCTTAACAATAACTCCTTTTTATCTAAATGATTTTCTGCCTGTAGTTCTACATTAGAAGTAATTTTATATGTTTTCCCAGTTTTTTCTCCAATTGGTTGAGCTGTTATACCTAACATATCATCTTCTAATTCTTGTAATTTCAAATCTATATCCACTATATCTGCTTTTAACTCTTTATATCTTTTTATTCTATCTGCTATTTTCTTCATACTTTTACCTCTTCTATTAGTTGTGAATTACACATTCCATTTTTATTGCATCTTCTAACATCATCTTTATATCATTAAAGCTAATATCCTTTTTGCTTTTCTTTTTATATCTATCTCATCTATAAATATTGTAATCACCACATTAAATTTTTCATGTTCTAATTTATCATGCACATCTGAAATAACCTTAGTTAATACTTGTTTATCATTTATCATATAATCACTCTCTTTAATATATCGTCCTAAATCTTCTCTCACCTTTAGCCATATTGATTATGTAACTGTGTGTATATGGTTAAGATATATACATATCTCTTCAAGTATTTCTTTCACCACTTTTACTTTTTCTCTTTTTAAACCTTTTTTAAATTAATACCTTTATATAACTTATTTTCATCTTTTATATTATTTATTGATAAAAAAAGAGTTTGCTTTTATAGTTTTATTTAATATATTTTCATAATATTTTAACCTTTAACTAATATTATCATATACTGATAATAGGTATCTGGTATTAGTGGTATGGTAAGAATCCAACTCCTTATTATATTGATGTAGAAGTTATTTTATAACTTCTACATTTTATTTTTTAATGTTAACTCTAAAATAAACTTGAATATTATCATATTCATTACACATAATAATTTTAAAAGGAGATTATGTAATGAAAAAATTTATTACTATATTTTTAATTTTTACTGTATTAATATCTACTACATTTATATCAATACCTGCATTTTCTAAAAATACTTTTAAAGAAGGGATTTATAAATCAACCGATTTTAATTTTTCAGAAAATGAAACTTATTTTGTAGAAAATATTTCATCGGATTATCCAATTTTTCTAACTCTTTATGATGAAAATCAGCTTATAATTCAAAGTATCCGCTTACAACCTAATTCAAATAGATATGACTTAATTCCTCTTAAACCTTCCTATAGAATTTCAATAGTCGGAAACGGCGAGGTTTTTATTGATTCTAGGGCACAATAGATTGCCCTTTTTATTATTTTAGTATCATTTACCCTCTCATACTTAACTAATAGTATTTTAGAACTATTACTTAATAAATTTGATATCCATTATAATAAAAATATCCTATTCCTTTTCCTAAGGCTTGTCCTATAAGAATGCACTCCATAACTGTTGGTGCTATATTATCAGTAATTTCATTCATTCTCTCTATTGTTATAGTACATATTTGCTTAACATCTTTACTTGAATTTTTATCTATGATCTCAACTACATTACTATTCTTTAATCCTTTTTTATAAATTAATTCTCTTATTTTTTTACAAGTAAAATTATCCTTATCTCTTTTGCTATTTCTCATATCATTTAACTTACTTTACAGAGAAGGGTTTTACCCCTTCTCTTTGATTAAACTCACTAAATCTAGCTTCTTTGTAATCCCTGCTAAAATTTTAGTAGCTAATCCAAAGTTCCTTTCTTTTAATATTTTTTATTTATATAAATGCACTTAGCATAAATATCTATTAATTTTTTTCATATATATTTCCTATAATTCTATCTACTGCAGTTTCTGAAAATAATGGAACTGCCCTTTTCTGTTTATCATTTTGAATCCACCATTGGCACTCATCTAAAATAACTACTCCTGTTATCTCTTCATCTCCTAACTCTGCTCCTATTCTCTCTACTATAAAACCTTCATAAATATCTCTTCCGGTAATATCTTTCTTTCCAGAATATAAGATAGGTTTTAAGTGTCTATTATTAACTGTTCCTTCTGGTACTCCATGACTATTAAATGATTGTACTTCTCCATCTCCTGTTACACTATAACCAGTTCCACTTATAAGTCTCTTTTTATTCTTGTCATAAATCTTAAATTTTATTTTCGCCATAATATCCTCCCTTAATCCTCTTCTTGAATAACATCTAAAACTATAATCTCTGCTGCATTATCAGCTACCCACTTACCAAAACTATCGTAACTATTAAATTTCTTTGTAGTAAGCCCACCTCTTTTTATTTTCCAACCTTCCTCGTCTTCTTCTAAAACAATCTTCTCCATATAAACACATGTAATTTCCATATTCTCATTCCTTTCTATTCAGAAATTCTTGCTAACATTTTATTTAAAAACTTCTCTGTTGCTTTTCTATACTTTATATATTCAACTTCATCAATTTCTTTTACGCTTTCCAACTCTTCTAAAAGTTTTTGATAGCTTCTCCCTGCTTCTTCAAAATAAATCTTGAACTTTACAGAACTATTATTTTGTTTACTTTCTACCTCTTTTATTTTTCTCTCTGCCTCTTCTTTTTCTTCTATAAGCTTTTCCATCTTTTCTTGAAATTCTGCAGTTATTTCTTCCCAATCAACATTTATAGTTTCAACTGGTTTACTTGTCTTAGCCTCTTCTATCTCTCTTTCTAATTCCCTTACTTTTTCTTCTAATGATTTTCTTTCTTCAGCACCTTCATTAAAAGTTTCTTCTAAAATTCTATTACTTTCTTCTAATGCACTAAGTTTTTCTATAGCTTCATCTCTTTCTTTTAATGCATCATCCTTTTCTTTGTTTACTTTCTTCAAATCATCTATAGCCTTCTTTAACTCTCTTGTTGACATTTCATCTACTTTGTTTTCTTCAACAAACTTTTCTCTATCTTCTGAAGGTAATCCAAGTAATAAAATTGCTTGACTATAATTTAAATTTCCAAACGCTTGGCTTTTTAAATTATCATCTAATAGTGTTATTTGTGATGATCCATACTCCTCAAATATCTTCATTAAGTTATTAGCAGTAGACTTTTTATAATCTACTGATTCCTCTAACCACTTCCCCCATTCTCCACGAGGTACTAACTCCTTAGCTTCTACTAGTTTTCTTCCAATCTCAATACTGTTATAAAGAAGCACTTTTCTAGTTTGCTCTTTTATGCTATTAATCTCTGCTGCAATAACCTCTGGTGTTCTATTTATTACTAAATTACTCATTTCCTCTTCTCCTTTACGCTACCTTACTTTTCTTTTTCTTATTATTTAATT
>NZ_JADPEL010000062.1 GCF_015667795.1 Clostridium sp. D53t1_180928_C8 | reverse complement strand
CAAACAGATTTTTCATGTGAAATATTTGATAGCAAAGCTTAAATTTAATTCACAATTGATTTATATTGTTCGTAAAACTAAATCAAAAAAATTAAGAAGTTAGAGTAAAATCTAGCTTCTTTTTTAATATAAAAAAGAAAAGGAAGGTGTAAGATGGAAACAATAAGTATTGCATTAGTTTGTACAGTTGTAGGGGCTATTATAAGTTATGCTACATTTCAAAGAAATAAAGGGCATGACATAAGGGCAGATACTAGAGAAGAGGCTCAAACTAGAGCAAAGCTAGATTATATAGCCACGGCAGTTGATGAAATAAGGCTAGATAATAAAGCTAGAGATAGAGAAGTAACAGAACTTAAAGAGAGAATTATAAGAAATGAAGAAAGTGTAAAATCAGCACATAAGCGTATTGATGGATTAGAAGAAGAAAGAGGAGTGTGTTAATTATGGCAAAAGTATTAAAATCAATTTTAACAAGATTAAATAACAAAGGGACAATTATTTCATTAGCAGCATTAATAGTTTCACTTTTATGTCAATTTGGATTAAACATTGATTCAGATAGGATTTTAGGAATTGTACAAACTATATGTTCAATTTTAATTTTACTAGGATTATTAAATGATCCTACTGAAAATACGAATGCTTACATTCCGGGATTAAGTGATAAATTAATAAAAAAAGAAGGTGAATAGTATGATGCCTATTCAAAAAAAGATAAGTAATTATAATTATTCAAGTAGAAAAGGAAATAGCGTAAAATATATAATTCTTCATTACACAGGAAACAAAGGAGATACAGCTAAGAATAATGTTGATTATTTTTATAATGGAGATAGAAGCGCAAGTGCACATTATTTTGTAGATGATACTTCTATATGGCAATCAGTAGAGGATTATAATGCAGCTTGGGCGGTTGGTGATGGTAAAGGTGCTTATGGAATAACAAATCAAAACTCTATTTCTATAGAAATGTGTTGTAATAGTAATGGAATTATTTCAGAAAAAACAGAATCTAATACAGTTGAGTTGGTTAAGTATTTACAAAAGAAATATAATATTTCTAATAACAATGTAGTAAGGCACTATGATGCTTCAAGAAAGGTTTGCCCGAATTGGTCAGCTGATAATTGGAGTAGATGGACAAGTTTTAAAGATAAATTAAATGGATCATATCAAGGAAAAGAAGAGGAGGATTATAACATGGAACTTTTTTCGGAAAATTGGTATTTAAACAAATATAAAGATGTTGATGAAGCAGTAAAGAAAGGTAGTTATAAAACAGGCTATCATCACTATGTAACAAACGGTAAGACAGAAGGTAGACAAGCATTACCACCAATACCCGTAGAATATAATGAAGGTGCGTATTTAGAATTAAACAAAGATATTAAAGCAGCAGTTGAAAAAGGGACTTATACAAGTGGATTAGAACATTATCTTAAGTATGGTTACTGTGAGAATAGAAAAATATGCAAAGATGATAGCGTAGAAGCTATTAAAAAGAGAGTTGAAGAATTAGAATTAAAGTTAGAAGAAGTAAAGAAAATAGTAGTTTAATTATTTAAGGCTAGTAGGTAGGAGAAATCTTACTTACTAGCCTTTTTTTATTTTGTCGAAAAATAATTTACGAAAATTCGTAAAAAACTATTTACAGCTACTAAATTTCGTAATATAATAATATTGTAAGGTAAATCAAATAAAAAATAAATGGAGGTAAGTTAAAATGACTAAGAAAGAATTAATGATTAAAGCTCACAAAATGGCAAAGGAAATTAAAAATGAATATCCAACAGTTGATTATAAGTTTCAATTAGGTTTATGTTTAGCTTACCTTTATGAGAATGAAGGAGATGTTAAAATGGTAGAATTAAAGGGTAGTGAAAAGCAAATAGTTTGGGCAGAGGAAATAAGAGAAGTGGTTTTAGAAATGGCTGAAAGAACAGTAGAAGGAGCTACAGCTAGATATAACGAAAAGCAAAATAAGGCTAGAACTAGAAGAATGAACGAGACTATTGAATTATTAGAAAAATTTAAGAACGAAGAAAGTGCAAAATTCTTTATTGATAATTTTAAAGGGCTTTTAAATACTAAGAAAGAGTTAATTAAAGTAGGTATAGAAGACAAAGAAAGATTGGCTTGTGAATATGTTTATTGTTTAGAAAGATTATAAAGTAAAGAGTTTGCTAGTTCTCTAAAAACTAGCACATAATCAAAATTGGAGGAATGTTTTATGAATAAATTAGTTGGAGTTAGATGGGGAGATTTATTAGATATTACAAAAGAGGATTTATTAGAAAGATCAAATTGTATAGATGGAATTAATGGAAATTTAGTTAATGATGGTGAGTGTATAATTGATTTAACTAATGATTTATCAGTAGCTGGAACTATTGTTGAGGGAGAAATTATAATTAACGATGATGCTATAATATATAATCCCGAACAAGGTATTTTGTTAGAATCTAAAAAAGTAAACTTTGAAATAAATAATATAATGACTGTTAGTGAAGCAGCTGATATATGGGGTAAAACAGAAGGAGCAATAAGAGCAGCTATAAAGGCTAAGAAGTTTATCGTTGGGGTAGATTATAGAAAGGCTAAAGGAACTACTTTAATTACAAAAGAAGCTATGGAGAGAGTTTATGGGAAGAAAGGGGTATAAAATAGGAGATGTTATAGGTAATTTTACTGTAACTGATATAGATAAAAGCAAGGAAAGGATTATTTATACTTGTAAATGCATATGTGGGAATGAAAGATTATATACTTCACTACAAATTTTAAGAAATAAAAGTTGTGGTTGTATGAGAGTAAAAAGTGATTTAATTGGAAAGCAATTTGGTAAATTAACGGTATTAAATTTTATTGAAAGAAAAGGAAGACATAGTTATTTTAAATGTATTTGTGAGTGCGGAAATGAAAAAACAGCAACTAGACAGGATTTGATATCAAATAATACTCGAAGCTGTGGTTGCTCTAGAGAAGATAATATAAAAAAAGTATCAAAATTAAATAAAATAGAAGGTACTAATGTTGGATATTTAAAAAGTTCAAAATTGAGTAAAGCTAATAAAAGTGGGTGTAGGGGAGTTTGTCAAATTTCAGATGGCAGATGGCAGGCTCAAATAATGTTTAAAGGAAAAAACTATAAATTAGGTAGATTTAAAGAAAAAGATGATGCAATTAAAGCAAGAAAAGAAGCAGAAGAAAAGTTACACAAAGAGTTTTTAAGGAGATTGGATAAAAGGCATAGTAGGTAGGAGAAATCTTACTTACTAGCTTTTTTTATTTTTTTTACGTTTAATAATTAATTTATTAAAGCAAAAATAAAACTGCGCACAATTCTGAAAAAGCGAAGTTTTTTATAAGAATGGCTTGTTTACTAGCTTTAATAGTAACAAACATTATAATTTAATAGCAATTCGGATAAATCACGCAGTTTTTTAGGATAAAATACGCAGTTTTATATTTTAAATACTAAATTTATTTAATTTTTATCATTTCTGAAATTATATAGATGGCAACTAATAAAATAAATAGATCTTCAGCTCCAGAAGCATAAATAAGCTTTGCTCCATACTTTTTTTTAACAAATGGATAAAAGAAAGGTACACCCATCTTTGTAAAACTATCCGCTATAAGATGTAATCCATAAGCTATAAACCACAATATCGCCATATCTATATTAAATATTCCAACTAAAACGCTACTTATTAATAAAAACAATAAACTATGTGTTATTGTTCTATGTTTTATACCTAAATATAAATCCCAATCTGGTGCCACAGAACCTACAATAGCACCAGCCATAGAAATATAAGACAAATCTAAATATTTTATTACTGGAATTGCTATAGCTATTCCGATAGCCGTATGAGTTCTACCCATCATAAATTATCACCTCAAATTTTATTTTTCCCAACTGTAATTATTTTTAAACTGTAGCATAAAATGTAGTATGAAATATTTTTTAAGAGGTTGTATTTATGGATTTAATTAGCTTATCCCTAATAACTGGTGGGGTTATTTTAGCAAAAGAAGGTAGTAGTTATTTATTAAACAGATTAAACATAACTGCTTACAGATGGAATAAAACAATGGCCAACTTAAAGCTTAATTTTAAAATTATAAAAAATAAGCCAATAAAAAATGGAGTGGAATTAACAGTTAAATCTCCAGCAGGTAAAAGTTATAAAGATTTAGAAAAACATATTGATTCCCTAGAAAGCTCCTTAAGAGGAATTATAACAATAGAAGATATAAGATTCACAGATTTAATTAAAATAGAAGTAATAAATGAGGAATTAAAAAATTATGATTTTATTCCAGTAAAATCACCAAACAATTTGATTTTTATAGGCAAAAATTTTAGTGAAAAAAATTTCTTTATAGATATAGAAAAGGATCCACACATACTTATAGGGGGAATGACAGGAACAGGGAAAACATTCTTATTATCTTCAATATTAACAAATTTGATATATAACAATTCTAACAGTATAGATTTATATATAAGTCAAATTATTAAAGGAGAAATAGGTCAATTTTCTAATTGCAAACCTGTAAAGTTTGTTGGTAATACCTTAGAAGAAGTAAGCATAATGCTAGAAAAAGTAGCTAAAAAGGTTGACGAGAGATGTCGTAAGTTCAATTCACAAGGTTATAAAAATCTAAGCCATTACAATAAAAATAACAAAAATAAATTAAAAAGAATTTATTTTGTAATAGAAGAAGTATCATTTTTTATAGCAAGTGATAGTGATCCTGATGAAATAAAACAATTAAAAAATAAATGTTGGACAAATATATTAACTATCGTTAAAGCTGGGAGAGCTGCAGGAGTACATTTCCTTAGTGTTACCCAAAGAAGTACTGTTGCCAATATTCCAAGTGAGGTTAAATCCCAAATGTGCTGCATAACATTAAGACAGCGTTCTAAAAGAGATAGTGAAAATATAATAGAAGATTCAGGTGCAGTTAAGCTTAAAGAAAGAGAATGTTTAATTCTTGGTTCACAAGGGCTAGATATGGTGAAAGTCCCTTCAATAGATGAAAACTATGAAATACTACAAAAGTATGTAAAAGAAATTATAGTTCCAAATAAACCACATAAACCACAACAAAAAATAAAAAAATTAGAAGTAGAAGAAGTTAAGTTTACTCATACGCCAATAAATCTAGATAAAGATAAAATAATTTTCTTAGAAGCTGCAACAGAAAAGGAAACTAAGAATGAAATAAAAGAAAATAAAAAAAGTGAAAGGAAAGGTAGAGTTAAATGTTAATGCAAAGAGATAAGCTAATATTAAAACATATAGAACAATATAGAGGAATAACTATAAAACAAGCTCAATATTTATTTTTTAATAAATCATATGAAAATGCAAGAAGGAGACTATCAGACCTTGAAAATAAAATGGGATTAGTAAAAAGTTATAAATCTAACTATAGTAAAGAAAAAGTCTTTATATTAGATAAAAAGATAAGCGACCATGATTTAATAACATTAGATTACTTAAAATTTTTAGCAGCTAATGATTGTGAAATAGTAGAAGTTAAAATGCAACCAAAATACCTTAAAGGAATAATAAGAGCTGATGCATTTGTAATATTCAAAAAAGATGGTTATAAATATTTTACTATTTTAGAAGTTGATTATACTCATTATACGGAAAATACTAAATTCCAGCTATACGAAAAACTTTATAGAGATAAAGAACTAGAAGTTAAATGCGAGGGGACATTTCCTATCCTAATAGTTGCTCGTCCAACTCCTGGAGTAAGATACAATAGCAAGAACTTTGAGATAATCTATACTGATTTAAATTATGATAATTTATCAACTCACTTATTTTCATAATTCACGCCCTCAATATCTTTTTATTGGGGGTTTTGTTTTAGGCTATTACTAGCTTAGCACCTATAGGTTTGTTGGGTAATATTCTTACATACAATATCTTGTACTAAATCAAATAACAAAGCATATATTATAATATAAAACTTCAAATCCAAAGACAACACCTATACAAAACATTCATAAAATCTATTCAAAACATTATTAGTAAATCTATAGACGGAAAGTCGAAAGGTTAACCGATTGGCACGCCATGAGGCATGAAAGGAGGAACATTATCCCGTAAGGGTAGAAGAAATAAAAAACAGGAGTGATGATAAAATGACAAACTTATTAACCATCTTTATAGGAGCTCTGCTAATAAAAGCAGTTATATTAATGTTACCTACTCTAATTAGAATAGGTATTAGAAAACATATTCCCTATAAAAAATATACAGCAGAAGAAGTTATTGCATGTAATCACATGAAGCCAGATCTATACTATACAAATCAGCTAAAGGAGAAAGAAAATAAATATAAAGTAAAAAATGAAAATATATCATTTAATTTTTCAAAAGCTGATAAAGATATACAACTTCTATTTCTAAAAGAATTGATAAGATCTAAGCTTAAAAATAAACAATTAAGTAGAAATAAAGTTTTAGCTATTAGAAATTTTTTAGAAAGTAATTTAGGAGTAGAAAAAAATAAAAAGTTTGCGAATGACTTACATGCTATTTATCACTATTTAAAGTCAGCAGCTTTAACAAGTGAGCATATAAGCGCAATCACAAACTTAATAAATTAATCATTTCAGAAAGGATACTTAAAATAAGTTTATCCTTTCTTTTTTATTATTTCCAATATATATATTTTTTATACATTAACATGGGTAGTCATTAGCTTCATCTGAATTACAATAAGAATTATGATTATATTCTATTTCTATATTCTCTACTTCCTTCATTTCAGAATTACTTTGTACAGGAACATCAACACGTTGAACAAGGCCTTTTTCCTGAAGCATTTGTAAGTAAAGTAAATCCTTTACTAACCCTCCAAAGCTTGAAAACTTACTATCTAGCCAATCACTAATTTCCTTTTCCTTTTCATCATCAAGATTAAAATATACTGGTTTCATTATTCTAGTCTTTTGTTTACTCAATTTATTCACCCCATTTAGCTAACATGAAATTATAATATCCTAAAACATTAGAATATAAAGAGTCTTTTAACATACAGTTTTTTCCGAAGAATTTATCTAATTGAACACTTCCTAAATCAATAGAACCTCCACCAGTTAAGAACCATGTGTACAGATCTATATCTATTTTATAGATTTTAGCTTCATTTATAATTTTATTAATTAAACCTTCCTTTTCTTCATCTGATATTTCTATTCTTCCGTTATCAAGTAAATTTTCTATAGTATTTATATTATA
Organism: Clostridium sp. D53t1_180928_C8; assembly: GCF_015667795.1. GTDB lineage: Bacteria > Bacillota > Clostridia > Clostridiales > Clostridiaceae > Clostridium. The sequence goes on along the minus strand of NZ_JADPEL010000062.1, from coordinate 8,377 downwards.
GTCTTTCCCACTACGCTTTATATCACTTAATATATTATTTTTTAAATCTAATAATCCAAAATTTAAAGTACAAACCTTATCTTGTTTACCATTTATAAATGTAGCTATATTAACAGTTCTTCCTCCAATATCAATTATTCCTAAGTTTCCGTTAGTGTTTCTAATAGCTCTTGGAATCGCAAAATATGAAGCAAATCCTTCTCCTATAACTCCAATATTAGTTATTTTGACTTTTCTCTCCTTATTTCTATATTTAAATTTAAATTCTTTATTTAATAATTGTGCCTTAAATATATCTCTTAATCCACTAACATGTTCTGCTGGTGCTCCCATCATTATTTCTATTTCTTCATCTTCTGTAGCTCTAGCTATAGCACATAATAGTAAAGGTAAGTAGTCCTTTTCTGTTTTATTAAATTCAAAATCATAATTTCCTTGCTCTATGGAATATTTAACTCCTCCAATTTCAACAACTTCTGCACTTGAATAATCTTGTTGTTCTTCGTCGGTAAATCTAGATTGAAAGCTATCAAACTCAACCTTATCTCCTTTTTTATAGGCTAATTTAATATTTCTGTTCCCTAAATCAATTGCAATCTTCATAATATACACATCTCCCCGTAACATTATTTGTAATTATTTAATATCTTATAATATTATTTGATATTATTTACAAAATAAATTATATTCTATTAGGAGCAATATGTCAATATCAAATAATATCTTATAATATTATTTAATATCACAAGATATTATTTAACATCACAACTTATTCTGCATAATATAAAAAAAAGAGAATACCAAGATTCTCTTTTTATCTGTTTAGCCCAACTTAATTCCCTATAATTATTTAAGAATATATGAATTGGTCAATTGTCCGCCAAATTTATCTGTATTCTTTTCTATTTCAATTAATCCTTTGTTTTTTAATGATTTCAACAACGCTATTATAGTCTTTGAACTCATACCACTATCAGATGTTAATTCCCTTTTTATTGATGGGTTGCACCTATTAGATCCTTGCGGACAATGAGAAGCTAGTATTAAATACATCATTTTTTCATTACCAGTTAAATTAGGATTTCTTATAAAGTCATTACTTACTAAAGTTTCTCCATTAATCTTAATAATATTTTTTTTGATATCACTCATAATAGCCTCCTATATAACTTTTTTTACGCCTTTTCTTGATCCCTGCTTCAACTGTTTAGCTTGAGCATCTGCCACCATCTTTTTTCTTTTTATGTATTCTAAACTTTCAGTAATAAATAGTCCTGTTTCGTGATTAAGCTTTGATAGATAATACGTATTACTTTTTCTTCTACCTGTTTCATCAAATTCCGGTACTATAGTAATTACACCTTTTTCTTCTAAGCTCTTTAAAGTTAAACTTAAAGTACTATTACTTTTTATATTGGCTCTTTTCATTATTTTAGCTTGAGATGGATAACAAGCACTAGAGTTAATTGCAAAGCTTTTTAATGCTAAATATACCATTTTCTCAGTTCCTGTATAAGCTTCTTGTTCCATCAATGCAATATGATAAGGAACAAATAAATTAGCTTTATCTAAGTCGACCACTATATTACGATTATCTATACTATCATTCATTCTCTCACCCTCCCTAAGTAGTAATGTAACATGGGTATAACTTAATGTTACCTTGTAAGTCATTTTATGTCAATATTAAATTTTATTTTATTTTATCCACAGCTTATCCACACATCATAACCCCTATTCGAAAATCGCATAGCTTAGCTATGCGAAAATCGCATAGAGGGTCTATGCGAAAATCGCATAGGGGTCTATTCGAAAATCGCATAGTAGTCTATGCGAAAATCGCATAGGGGGTCTATGCGAAAATCGCATACATAAATATATAAATATATAAAATATATAAATTAAAATATATAAATTAAAATATATAAATATATGAAATAGATAAATTAGAAATAGAAAATATTTATATTATAATATAGGTGATTTTTATGTATTAAATTGTAATTGTAGATATAAACATCATTCCATTCATTTCTATGCTATAGCTTTAAATATTTCTTTAAGGGAGTACAGGCTTGATATATGTCTAATGCCAATAAAGATACCTTTAAATAACAAACGCTCTTAAAATGCCTTGTAGTCAATTTAAATGCTATAAAAAAAGCATATCTTAATTATTTTTAAGATACACTTTATTCTTTTTCTATTTTGTATTTTTTTAAAGTTTCATATATACCCATAATGGCATCTACATTTTTTTCATTCTCTAAAGCAAAATTATATTTATGTTTTGTTCTTCCCAAAAGGTAATCACAACTAACCTCAAAATAATTTGCTATAACAACTAATGTTTCTATATCAATCCGCCTATTTCCACTTTCCCAATTAGCTAATGTTGATCTAGAAATATTAAGTACAGCTGCAAGATCTTCTTGATTCATATCTTTATCCATTCTTAGTTCTGCTATAATCTCACCTATATTCATAATATCCCTCCAAAGAATATTATAGGCTATAGGTGAGTTAAAGTTTATAATATTGCATTACGAAACAATTAACATTCAAAAGTTTCATTATGAAACAATAATTCTATAGTTTAGCTATAAACTTAAAAACTTCTACAGGGTCTAACTCTAATATTAAAGATAGGTCTAATATTTTACTAACGGACAGAGATTTAGTTTTTCTAGTTTCTATCTTAGAAACATATGATTGGCTTATTCCTAGATATGAACCTAATTCCTTTTGGGTCAAATTTTTATTAAATCTAGCTTTTTGTATCATGCAATAACCTTTGATGCTTAATAAATTTCCGACAATAAATATTATGCTTCGAGCGATTAACAAGAAGTTCTACATAATATTTTAATTAAATTTTATTAATAAACAATAGTTTTAATAAATTACATACATTTACTACAAATGTAAAAAATATGTCGAGATATTCCTGTCAGGAATACGTTTTTGGTTTATAATACAAATATAGGATTTAACTTGAACAAATGTTCGAATTAATATATAATTTTTATTATAAATACAAAAGGGGATGTTTGTATGAAAAACATTAAAATGGAATTGATAGAATTAATAGAGAAAATTGATGATGAAAAAATTTTAAAAAATCTAAAATTTTATGTATCTGGATACATATTAAATAAAAAAAGTAGAGAATAATTATTTCTCTACTTTTTTTCATTCTTTTTTTTAAGTCCTTCAACAAGATTTGTTACTATCATCCAATCAAGTTCATCTTCTAGTTCTAACATTGATTTTATAAATTTCTTTTTATAATCACAATCTTCAGCCATAAGAGCTCCCATTAAATAAGCAAACTCTTCATCTTCTGTCATTGGATTAAACATTTCTCCTTCACCATAACGCAACCAGTTTTCATTAACATTGTATGTAGAACATATTAAAGATACATTCCTATCTGTTAAGTTAATTATTCCATTTTCTATATTTCCTATAGATGCGTTACTTAGTCCTATTTTAGAACCGAAATCTTGTTGAGTTAACTTAAGAGATTTTCTTAACTCTCTTAATCTTTTATTCAAAAGAATCACCTCAAGATAATTGTACATTTAATAAATTCTATTGTCAAGAGTTTTAAAAAGGATAAAATTCTAAAAATAAAACAATAAATCCTTGACAATAGAAAAAATGTGAAATAAAATTAAACTAACAAGAATTTTGGAGGTGGATTTATGGATATAAAAAAGAAAGAAGAACTTTTAAAGGCTAATCTTAAGATTTTTGACGAATTAAATGATTCGGATATTAACTATATTTTAGGATATGTATCAGGATTGGCAAATGCTAAAAAAAATATATCAAAAAAGGTAAGTTAGGAGTGGGATGAATGATTAAGAATTTACTTTGTGATTTAAAGAAATCAACAACAAAAGAAGAATTTAATTTAATACTTAAAATAGCAAAAGAGGATATTTCTTTTCATAAAAAAATTGGTACAAGCTACTCAGTTGAAAGAGTAGCATCTGTATTAAATCAAACTGCAATTTTAGTAACAAGACTATAGCAAGGAGATAATATGAATAAAAATTACTATGCTGTTATACCTGCAAATGTACGATATGATAAAGATTTAACAGCTAATGCAAAATTACTTTATGGAGAAATGACAGCATTAAGCAATGAAAAGGGATATTGTTGGGCTACTAATTCATATTTTGCTAATTTATACAATGTTAAGAATGAAACTGTTTCAAGATGGGTTAGTCAACTTATAAAAAAAGGATATATAAGATCAGTAATAGTTTATAAAGATGGAACTAAAGAAATAGATTCAAGAAGATTGTATATAGGGAATATACCTATTGATAAAAATATCAATACCTATTGTCAAGAAAGTCAAAACCCTATCGACAAAAATATCAATACCCCTATTGATAAAAAAGTCAAAGAGAATACTACAATATATAATAATACAATTAATAATATATATAGTGCAAATGATGCACAAGATATTTGGGAGTTATATCCAAACAAAAAAGGGAAAGCTCAAGCCATGAAGAAAATACCCAAATTATTAGCAACTTTAGGTAAAGATGTTCTTGCTGAATGTGTTAAAAAATATTCAGCTGAGGTTAAAGGTAAAGATAAGCAATTTATACTTAATGGCTCAACATTTTTTAATGGTAGATACGAGGATTACTTAGATGATGCAATAGAAGCTGGCAGTAAAGCGAATGATAATAATGAAGTTAATGAGAATAAATATATATTTAATTTAAGTGAGGATATGTAATTATGAGAGAAGATGTATTAAGAGAATTACCAAGTAGCTTAGAAGCTGAGCAAGCATTAATTTCTAGTATGATAAATATTCCTAGTAAGATACAAGAGGTTGAAGATATTTTAAGTGTAGATGACTTTTATTGGGATAGGCATAAGCAAATTTATAAAAACATTAAAGAGTTATCCAGAAGAGATAGCGAAGTGGATCTTGTTACATTACTTGAAGAAATTAAAAATAACGGAGATATAAAAAGCTGTGGTGGAATTTCTTATATTAGTGATATTGCAGGTAGTGGATTTTATGGAGCTAACGTTGAAGGATATATAAAAATAATCAAAGAAAAATCTGATAGAAGAAAATTAATAAAGACAGGAAGAGAGCTTATTGGCAAATGTTATGATGGCGAAGATTTAGATAATCTAATAGGTTTTGTTGAAGATAATGTGTACAAGGTGTCTAATTCTAAAGATTCAAGTGAAATAGTTGATATAAGCCAAGCTGTTAATGATGTATTAACAAGAATTGAGCAGAATTATCAAAATGGAGGGAAAATCTTAGGAGTCTCTACGGGATATGAAGAATTAGATAAAACGATATCAGGATTACAAAAAGGTGACTTTATAATAACTGCAGCTAGACCATCAATGGGGAAAACAGCATTTGCACTTAATATAGGGCAATATGCATCAAGGGAAAGTAGTGTTGCAATATTTTCATTAGAAATGACAAGAGATCAATTAATGGAAAGACTATTAGCAGCAAAGTGTTTAGTTGATTTTAGTGCTATTAAAACAGGAAAATTAACTGATGAACAGTTCTTAAAAATAGCTAATGCATCAACTGATTTAAGTAATAGAAAAATATTTATTGATGATAAAGCAACATCATTAGCAGATATTAAGGCTAAATGTAGAAATTTAAAGGTTAAAAAGGGGCTTGATGTAGTTATAATAGATTATTTACAACTAATAGAGAGCACTGAAAAATCTTATTCTAGAGAGCAAGAAATAGCGAAGATATCAAGAGAGCTTAAGAAGATGGCCAAAAAGTTAGATGTAACAATTATTGCATTAGCACAATTATCAAGAGCACCAGAGGCAAGAGCTGACAGAAGACCAATACTATCTGATTTAAGAGAATCAGGCTCAATAGAACAGGATGCAGATATTATATTAATGCTTTATAGAGATGAATATTACAACAAAGAATCAGAAGATAAGAATATAGCTGAAATTATAGTAGGAAAGAATAGAAATGGTGAAGTAAAGAGTATAAAGTTAGGGTGGTTTGGCAACTATCAAAGATTTGCAGCATTAGATAGAAGATAATAAGTTGACTAAATACTCTACATATATAGATAAAATTATCTACTAAATTAAGGAGTAAAAATGAAAACTGAATATATAGATTATTTAACAACTTTAGATATAAGCGGACAGAGCTTTAGAATTTTACTAGCTTTAAATATAAAAGAGCACACTCAAACTCAAATACAAGAAAAATTAAACATACAAGATAAAGCACAAGTGAATAAATTATTTAAAGATCTAAGCAATAGAGGATTGATAGAAATATCTAAAGTAGAAGGGAGAAATAAATTTTATAAAGCTGTAAAAGATGTTAAAAGACTAAGAATTAATATACCAGGACAGCAAAGAATGTTTTAAAAGGAGATGAGAAGGTTATGGCAGAGATAAAATTCAAAATTTATGATAAGAACAGAAAAAGGCTTATAAGTGGGACTGGTTATAGCATAACAGGAGATGGGGAAGTGCAAACATTTAATAGTCATGGAGTAGCAGAAGGAACAGTTAATAATAGACATTTAAAGCCAGTTTTATATTCAGGAAAGAAAGATATTACAGGAAGAGATATTTACGAAGGCTTTATAGTAGAGAGAAAAGCAGGAGCACCAGGAGATGAAGAGATAACAGGAGTAGTTATTTTAGATGAATGTCAATGGTGGATTGAAAATAAAGAAGAACAAAGAGCAGTAGCATTATTTTCTGAAACAGCAGAAGATAAAATTATAGGAAATGTATATGAAAAAGAGTATTTTGTCTAGAAAGATAAAGATTAAAAGGGTGATATGATGTTTGAAAAAATAAAGAGAAATTTATTCAAATTTTTTAAAAGTAGCTGGTATGGTGAAAGTAAAAATAAAGATGAAAATGAAATAGGATTAAATCTAATATCAGAAAATGAAGAAAAGGTTTTTGTAGAACAAAAGGCTATAGATCCAAGAGAAAGAGCAAGAAAAAAATTTCAAATGATAGCTAAAAGAACGAAAAGTTGGAGAATAAGAGAGAAAAATATAAAAAGGTTAGTGGATTATTATGATTGATTTAGATATGAAAGTAATAGAGAAAGCAGTTAAATATTATTTTGCTGGTTATAGTGCTAAAGAAGCTATAAGAAAGGCAATAAATGAAAATGAAGGAGAGATAAATGAATAAAGTAGTACTTATAGGCAGAACAACTAAAAGTCCAGAACTAAGATATGCACCAGGAACAGGAACTGCAGTATGCAGATTTACATTAGCAGTAAATAGACCTTACAAGAAAGATGAAACAGATTTTATTAATTGTGTAGCATTTGGAAAGATTGCAGAGACTATAGCTCAATATGTTTTAAAAGGTAGACAAGTAGCTATAACTGGAAGTATTAGAACAGGTTCATATGAGAATAATGCAGGGAATAAAATTTATACAACTGATGTTGTATTGGATGGCTTTGAATTTATAGGAAATAGTAATTCAAGTAATAATCAAGGTAATTCAGGAACATGGAATCAATCAGAAGATACAGGAATGGGATTTGGTGTAGAAGAACCAATTGATGATGGAGATATGCCTTTTTAGGTAACAAGATTTAATATAGTACAAGCAATTAACAGTTTAAAATGAAAGGATGAAATTTATGATAAAAATAAAGAAATTGATAGAAGATGCAATTATTCCTCATACGAGCAGGGAAGGAGATGCTTGTTATGATTTATATACTATAAGGGATTATAATGTACAAGCTTATGAAACAGTTGTTATACCTACAGGAATAGCAATAGAGCTTCCAGTTGAGTATGAAGCTGAAATAAGGCCTAGAAGTGGAATAAGCTTAAAGGGTGTACTTGCTTATGATGGTTTTATGGGAAGAATGGATAATTTTAAATGTACAATAATTCAAGGGACTATAGATAGTAATTATAGAGGAGAAATAGGAATTATATTCAGAAATGAAACTATGTGTGATATTACAATTAAAAAACATACCAAGCTAGCTCAAATGAAAATAAATTATGTTCCAGATGTTGAGTTAGTAGAAGTTGAAGAGCTATCAAATAGTAATCGTGGAACTAATGGCTTTGGTAGTAGTGGAGTGATTAAATGATTATTGATGAATTAATAAAAGATTTTAGAGATAAGAATATCGTTGTTGATAAGAAGCGAAAAGATATTTTAGAGCAGGATTATAAGGAACCGTATGTTTCAAGACCAAGAAAGAAAAAGAAATAATTATGTAATGAACAATTTGAAAATATTGCGAAGGAAGTGAATATTTTTGACAATTGAACAGGTAAAAAAGTTAAAGGCAATGGTTGTTGAAGTAGAGCTAATAAA
>NZ_JADPEL010000061.1 GCF_015667795.1 Clostridium sp. D53t1_180928_C8 | reverse complement strand
TCCAATTGCGAAACTAATTCTTTAGTCTTTACTTCTAGATCTGCAGCTTTCTTTTCTACATCTTTAGTTATAGCTTTAGCTTTTATTTTTTTAGTACCCTTTCCACTTATAACTACATAATCTTCATCATCCAATATCTCTTTAGTAGGCAATTCAACTAATCTTGTAGTATTTAATTTTGTCATTTGATTAACCCTCCTCTTATCTTATTATTGCTGTATTATCATCAACTAGTAATACATTGCCATTATCATCAAGTAAAATAGTAGGATAAATAACTTCTTCTCCATCCCACTTTTCATTTATACTTCTTTTTATTTCAAAATCAAATGGAGGTAGTGTAATCTTGCAACCATCATCATCCATTAATACTATCTGCATTTTAGATTTACCAATATTTTGACTATATGCTTCATCAAGTTTGAATGTAACTTCATTTTCCTTAATAGCAGCACTTTCTACACTATCAATTCCAAAGGGTGTTTCAATAAGAAGCTTAGCCTTCAAAGGATTAATTGGTATCATTTTATAATGTGATCCACTTGGTTTGATTTCGATTCCATATTCAAAAATACTGAAAACTAAATCTAAAACATCATTTTTATAAAACTGTAATTCAGAATTTAAATTTGAAGAATAATTTCTTACTGTCAATGTTACTTTTTTATATAATGACATAAGTCCACCTTCTTTCTACGTTTCCTCAAATACTTCCTCAAAGGTTTGTCCAAATTTATTCTTAATTTTAAATTTTTTCCCCTTAGCCTGCTCTTCAAAAAACTTATTATAAATATCATCTGAAATTTCTATATCATCATCTTCTATTTTATTTATTTTATGATGCTTAAATCCAAAATTAATTCCATTTCCACTTAAATACATTTTATACCTCCTATACTATAGTTTTAAAATTATAGAATATAGCAACAGCTCCTATTCCAACACTTGTCCCATTGCTTCGCGCTAGTGCCATTGCCTTTATTGTAATAGTTGTTTCTGTAACTGATTTTGCTACTAAATCAACTGCATTTGTATTACCATACTTAGTTAAGTGTATATCAAAAATTTGATTTTTAATTTCTGTTGGTAAGGTTACAGTAACTTCTGCATCATATCCACTGTTATTTATTATTGCTTCTCCCCAAACCTCCATAAGTCCACCTGGGAAAACTCTAAACCCACTTCTACCTAATTGTTGAACTTGTCCTATTATTACTTCTTCATTTGTTTCAAAATGAAATGTATCATATCCTGTTTCTGTCTTTACATTGTACTGTTTATTTTTAATAGCCATTTATACCACCTTCTATATCTTTTATCCATATTTGACCTACTGGTCCTATAGGCTCTATATCTGATACAACTATTTTATTATTTTCATTAAGTGGAGTATTTAATATTTGTTTTAACTTATCTGTAAACATGCTAACAATAGTGCCAAATGTAGGTTCTATAATAACTTCTCCACCTTCATAAGATTCCTGAACCTCAATAACCCTAGTATGCTCTAAATATCCTAACTCCTTATCCAATACTGTTACTATATCTCCTAAATCCCATTCATCTATATAACCATTATTAATTGTTTCACATTCAAATGTTTGAATACTTTGTTTTTCAGCTAATTTTATATTCCCTCTATCAATTAAACTTTCATTTTCTTTTATATCTCTTGCATCTACAAATAATTCTTTTCTCTCTAATCCTGTTAATTCATTATTAACTATCTTTATTTCCCTATTGATTCCTTCCCCTTGTCCAGCAACTATAGCAACATTTTTAAAATCAATATCACTTGTTATATAGTTTTTATTTATGACATTATCATACTCACTACTAAAAATTTTAGGTGGTAATATAGTTTGTTCAGTACTTAAATTATTACCTTCAAATACTTCAAAAATAAATTGTTTATTTTCAATATCTAAATATACTCCCCATCCTAAACCGCTTATTTTAGATAAACTTGTTAACTCATCAGCTAAATATTTAAATCTGGTTTGAAAATTTAATTTCTCTCCTCTTCCTAAAGAATTAGCTACAATTAATTTAGGTATATTTCTTTTAGGATCATTAGCTTCAACAGCATTTTTTATAACTATTCCCTTCATTATGTCTTCAACATTAGTATTGTAAGAATCATACTCTAATCCTACTGGTGGAAATGTAACTCTATTAACAAACCAGTAACCAAGTGTATAACCTTTAATTTTTATAGTATTAGATGTAATAGATATTTCATCTATAGTTCCTACTTTAAAAGGATTATTATTTATCATTATTATATTTTTCTTTCTAAACAATTCTTTATTGAATTTATTTATATTAATATTAAATTCACCATAACTTTCCCAGCTTCTTATAAAAATAAGAGAAGTAAAATTATCTACTTCTCCTAAAAACTCTAAATTACTATTAAAAAATCTTATGTTACATCTTTTATCCATATAGCACCTTCTATAGCATCAACAGGTTCTGTAGATTGAATGAAAATATTTCGCCACCCTTTACCTTGTTGCTGCTCAAACCATATATTAAATTTTTCATTAAATCCACTCATCATACTATTGAATTCATTTAAATTTTTAGGTCTTATAGCACCACAATAAGATGTATACCTTTCATCGGTTACAGTAGTAATCCCACTGGAAGAACTAACATATATTTGTGCTAAACTTAATTCATATATGCTACTAGTTCTAGTTAGAGATGGTGCTACTGGTTTATTTGATGCAGTTCCTTCTTTAATGAATATATCAACATTCATACTAGCTATATCTAACCTAACTACAATTCTATCTATTCTATCATAAGTAGCGTTTTTACTTACTGTAATAGTTTTAGTTGTATCCTGATATCCAAAATATCCATTTATAATTGCAAAACCTATAGCAACTCTTAAGCTTGTACTAGAATATCTAGTTACTTTCAATCCCATATCTGAAGTGGTTGCATTAATACCATTTTCATATATATTACTAAAATATCTTGCTAAATCCTCTTGGCCATAGTTATTATTTCCATTAAAAAAACCACATTGCATTTTAACACCCCCTATATTCCTAAATATTTATTGTAATATTTAATAGATACTCCTTTTGATTCTAAACTTTTAGTTGAGTATTCTATAAGATTATCCCCTAATCCTAAATTAAAAAAAGTAGAATTTAAATTTATGTAGTTAAAAGCATTTTCTCTAACTCCATTCCTTTCTATTTCTACTTTTTTATTTCCATATTCAGTTGTAATATATAATGTATCTTCTGAAGTAAGTTGTCTATTAACCTGAATAAACTCCCCAGTAGTTTTATTTTCTATACGTGGATCTATAGCTGGACCCTTAAAAATTATTTCAATAGGTGTATCAACATGGCCATCATTATATATATTCTTAATATTTTCCCCTTTTTGCTTTAGCGTAAAAGGTAAATTAAGTGGAAAGTTTAATCCACCAGTCCATGTAGTTAATTCAATTAACTTTTCATCTATATCAGTAAAGAATGGATTATGAGCTATTAAAATAACTTCTCCAGAGCAATCTTTTCGTCTTGAAATAATATTTATTATAGGTACACTTTCAGGAACACATTTTATCTTTCTTTCAACTCCAGCATAACTATAATATAAATATCCTTCCCCTAATTTAGGATTAAAAACTCTAAAAATTCTATCTCTAAATAACATTAAGTCCTCTTTTGAATCTGCTGCTAATGAAAATCCTATTACTAATTGCCTTGCTTCTAAAAATGTCGAGTTATAACTTTCACCATCTTGTTTATATCCTTTTGTTGAATTTATTTGAGTATCAACATTAGAAAAACCATCAAGACTAGCTAATAGGAATGGTTTATTTATAGAAAATGTTATAGATTCCTTTAATTTATTAACAAATGTTACTTTTTGCATTATTCTCCTCCTTAAGCTAATCCTAATCCTAATTGTCTTTCTAAGTTTCTTTGTTGCCTCATAATTTCTCTTTCACTTAACTTTTCATTACTATAGAAATTATAAGTATTTCCACTACTTAATTTTTCCTTTGTTTCAGAAGCAGTATAAACTCTAGAACCTCTTGGCATTTCAACAAGTTCTGGTCCTTGTTCTCCAACAATAGCCATACCACCTTTAAAATAATCTGTTCCTTTATATAGCATTGGTATATTAGGTATATTAATTCCCTTACCACCAATTGCAGGAACCCAATCTGGTACTTGAAGCTTATTTAATCCATTAATAAAATTATTTATTATTCCAATTACAGTATTAATAGGTGATTTTACAGCTGTTACTATACCACTAAATATTCCTTTAACTATGCTAACTACACCTTCCCAAGCTCTACTCCAGTTCCCACTAAATACTCCTTGCACAAACTCTATAATTCCATTAAGAATAGGCTTTAAAGAATTATTCCAAACATCTCCTATACCTTTAAATACATTACCCACAATCGGTAGAATTCCATTTTCAAAAACATATTTAAATGCTGGTAATAGTATATTTTTAATAAAATCACCTATTGCTTGTAGTACTGGTTTTAATGCACCTTCCCAAAATGATTTTATAGTAACTACAAAATCATTAAATATAGTACTCATACCACTGCAATTTTCATCAAAATATTGTTTAGTTGTTTGTATTATATCAACTATAAAATCAAAAACTGGTTTTAAAATACTTTCCCAAACAACTTTTATAGAATCAGTCATTATTTGAAAATAAGTACTAATTGCATTAAATATAATATCACTATTAGCCATTAAATCTAAAAATATTTCTTTTATTATATTAAAAATAGGTTGTCCTAACGTATTCCATAGGTCTACAACTATATCCCAAAGACTTTGCCAATATTCAACTACATTACTAATCATATCAAGTACAGTATCTGGTATTTCTATTCCGAAAACTTCTTTGAATACAAACCAAATATTATCAACTATATCTTCACCTTGTTCCATCCCTTCTTTAAATGAATTTATAGCATCTGATATTTTAACTACAAATAAGTTTGCATTTGAAACAAAATCTGCAAACATTTCAGCACCTTTTTTAGCAAGTGGTAAAAAGAAAGCACCTATAGTTTCAGTTATGTTTCCAAACTGTTCTTTTGCCTCATTAAGATAAAAGCCCATAGACCTATTGCCTTCATTCCAATAATCAACTGCATTTCCTGAAGCTTCAAGAGCAGCTTGATATATTACTTGTGCTTTTGTTGCATTATCTAATTTATCATATGTTCCAGAAAGACCTAAACTTAACATAGCTTGTTCTTTAGCTGCATCATTTATTTTAATACCATACTTTTCAAGACCTTTAGTACTTCCTGTCATAGCTGATTGAATATCATTTATAGCAGTTGCTGCATCTATTCCATTCCAATTAGCTAATTGAACCCCTAATTCAGTTGCTCCTTTAGCCATGTCAACACTAGCTTCTTTAGCCATTCCCATACCTTGAGTAATGTCTGCGATACTATTCATGTACCCAGCTATAGTTCCAGAACCCAATCCAAATGAACGCTCATTAGCTAGAGCCCAATCATTTACAGCTTCAGCACTATCACCAAATATAACATCTGTCTTCTTCATTGTTTGCTCTAATGCTTCTGCTGCATTAATGCAAGTTTTCCCAAAATCAGCAATAGCTTTAACTGTAAAAACAGTCCCTATTACTCCTGCTGCTTTCTTTGCCAAATCACCAAGTTTATCAAATTTTCCTCCAGTATCTTCAGCAGTTTTCCCAGTATCGGAAATACTTTTCTTAGCTTTATCGTTATCAACCATTATTGATCCAACAAGCTTAAATATTTCAATTGCCATTACCATCTACCTCCTTTAGAGTAAGATTAATAATGTTATTTACTCTACTTAATATTTCTTCAGTATCTAAGTTTTCAATTTCAACTTCTCCTGAAGGAATTATATTGATTTTAAATTCTTCAAATGATATATAATTTTCTTTTGTCATATTAGGATATAAGCTTGCCCATAATTGCCATATCTTCTCTTCTTTATCAGTTTCATAAGCAACTTTAATTAAATCATATCCATCTTCAAACTCTTTCCTCATTATATATTCAATATTGTTATATCTTCTTAATAAAAGCTCCTCAGTTACTTCAGAAACTGTGAAGCTTTTGATAAAAAACTTTTCCACTTCTCAACTGATGCAATTTCAAATATTTTATCTATTAACTCTTCTGGATCTAATTCTCTAACTTCCTTTTCTGTCATTTCAAAAGGACCAGCTAAAAATTTATATATCTTTTCTTCACAATATTCATCTGCACAATTTCCTACAATTTCAAAAATAACACTCATTCCTACTTGTCTTACATCTTGTGTCTTATCAATATTTTTAATTACTTCTACTATATCTGCTTCTTTTAAAACTCTAGCTAGTGAAAAAATATCTTGTGTTTGTAAACTTCTCATTATAATCTCCTCCAAATAAAAAAGAAGTTGTTTCCAACTTCTTTATTTTAATTATTAATTTTATTGTGCTTTTGGATAATAAATTGCGTATGGTGGTGTTTCTAAGTCTTCTGCAGTATAGTGTCCATAAACAGTTACTCCTAATACAGCCTCTGATTTAGGTGATGTTTGTAAATCTAATCCATCTGTACTTAAAGCATTATAAACTTGAATTATTACTGGTTCATTACTTCCACTTATAGTACCAATGTAAGTTATATTTTCAATATAATCTTCAGCAGCTATTAAATTCTTACCCTTTATTACATGATGTTTTGAATCATCTGTAATGTTTGTAGCACCTAATGCTAACTGTAAAGTTTCCTTAGTAGTTTCTATAAGATTCATTGACATGCTAGTTTCCCATTCATCAATTTCCTCTAATCCAGCTGTTCGTGTTGGTGCTCCATCAACTTCTATTTGTCTAATTGTTGCTACTGCTTTAAAACTACCTCCACCTCTAGTTGCACCTATTAATTTACCTGATTCTTTTGCAGTTTCATAAGTATCTGTTCCCACTTTAAAATTTTTAAAGTATGCCCCTGCCCCTGTTAATAAATTATCTTTTGTCTTTTGAGAATATCCACTTTTTACTTTCCCCATGTCTACTCCTTTCCGAAATACCTTATTTCAAATGTTTCATTTATTCTTTGAATATTTTTATCCTCATCATCAACAAATTTTCTATCATTGTTATAATAGATTGCACATGAATGCTCATATGAATTTATAACCTCTTCATTTAATACTTTTTCTATGTTATCAGCTAAATTTTCTATTGTTTCAGATGAATCATTTTTATCCCAATAATCAATTTCTAATTCTTTAGAATCTCCAATATCATTAATTCTATAAACTATATAAGGAAAT
Source organism: Clostridium sp. D53t1_180928_C8 (assembly GCF_015667795.1). Classification (GTDB taxonomy): domain Bacteria; phylum Bacillota; class Clostridia; order Clostridiales; family Clostridiaceae; genus Clostridium. The sequence continues at coordinate 8,653 of NZ_JADPEL010000061.1, read as the reverse complement.
TGAGCTGTAGAAGATGCCTGTCTATGAAATACTCTCTCATGTCCACTTTTAATTAATGAATATATATCTTTTCTTAATTCAATACTCTTAGCCATCTGCTCCTCCTTTATATTCTTGTTCATTAATCATACTTAATGCTGCAGATTCACTTTCTAATCCACTTAAATACTTTGATTGAATTTCTATTATCTGTGGAATATTACCCTCTACAGTTTCTTTTAATATTCCTAACCTTTTTGTTTTTGATGAACCAAGTTCCTGAAATCCCCCATAAAACGCATTTGGTTTTATACCAACTTGTAAATCCTTATCTTTCTTTCTAACCCAATATTGAGTATATCTACCTACATTTCCTTTTTTTCTTGAAAATAGTCCATAGTAACTTCTTCTAAATTTATTACAAATAAACTTTCCACAATCTCTTAATGCAGCTCTTGTAAGCTCATCTAGTGTATAATTTACTCTATCAACATTAGAAGTAAATTCTACATTGCCATTTTTCATTTTAGTAACGCTAGGTGGAATTGGCATTGTTAACACCTCTTATTAATATTAATTGTATTTTTTCAGATGATACTTTATATGTCCTTAATACTGTATATTCTTCTTCTCCATATCCATCATCATACTTAATATATTTTTGTTTATTATAATCTACTATCATTAACTCTAATGTTAATTCTGGTTTCATACCTACTGCTTGTGCCTGGTAAAATTCACTTGCTCTAATTGATTTTTCATTACAGTAAACTTCATCTTCATAGACAATAGTTTCTACTAAATCACCAATTTCATTAGTTATTTCCCTTTTTTCTCCTAATAAACAAATATCATTCCACATTATATTCACCACACAAACTTAAATGTTGCTTAAGACTGTTATAAGATTCTTGATATTTCTCTGAATCTTTATTGTCTAAGCCATAATTAGCTTTACAATAAGTTTTTATCGCTTGTACTATTAATGGATCATCTTCATTTATTTTTTTTACTCCTGAAATTCTTAAGTCTAATTTGGCTGATTCAATTAACTCATTAATTTCATCAATAACAATTACTGAATTACTTCTTATTCTAAGTGCTTGTTTTATTTTCTCTAATAACAAATTAATCACTTCCTTAAAAGGAAAAGTTGCGTAAAAACGCAACCTTAAGAATTTTTCTTAGTTATAGTTACTAAAGAATTCTTATCTACAACCTTACCATCAACTAGCATTAATGCCTTTGTTACCATATCATCTGTGTCATTATCTTCATATCTCTTGATCGTCATGTTTAAATTGCTATTTAATACATAATCATTTGGATTGAATAAAAATGCAACAATTGTATTATCACTAACTGTATCTTTATAAGAATCCATATAATCATTTAAAATTACTCTTCTTCCTAAAAGAGATCTTTCAGGTGCTCCACCAATTCCATAATTAACTCTTGCTATAGGTTGCTTATTACTATCAACCATTCCAATAAATTTCATGAAAGTCTTTTTAGTCATAAACCAAACTGCTCCATTTTCATAAGCTAATGGTAACGCAGCTTCTGCATTTATTAAAGTTTCATATTCCAAAGTTTCAGCTGCTGCAATATCAATATTTTGACCTTCTGCTACAGTTTCTTGTAATATTCCTTTAGGTTTAGCTGAACCATCACCTTTTATAATCGCTTCTTCTAATGCTTTAGTCATAGCTTCTACAACATTATTAATAAATGCAGTTTCAAAAACTGGTAGAGCCATTGTATCAACTTCTAATGAGTTTGATATAGCACATCTTAATTTATGATAAGCAAATGTTATAGATCCTTCAGAAGTTTTCTTTTGTTTAGTACTTCCTGCTCCTTCAGATACCCATGTTGCAGTTGGTTTTACAGTTGAAGTAGGAATAGTCAATCCACCCTTATAAGATGTTCTAGTAACTAAAGGAAGAATCATTCCTGTAGCTTCCATTTTTTCTATAATCTTTGATAAAACTGTTTCAGGTATCATTTCACCAACATCAGTAGTTTTAGTTGGTCCTGCTGCATTTTTAAACTCTCCAGCTATAGGTGTTCCTTTTGTTACATAATTCATGAATGCTTTTCTATAATCTATAGAGTTTGAAAAATCTTCTCCAACTACATTGTTTGTTGAATCAATTACTGTTCCTACAACTGTTCCAATACTTTTATTTTGAATATCTGTTATCTTTGCATTATCCCTTAGTGCATTTAAATTAGCTTGTTCTCTTGCTGCATTTTCAAAATCTGTATCTAATTTTTCAATTTCAGCTTTCTTTTCTGAAAACCCTTTGAAGTCACCAGCATTAATTAACGCTTGCCCCTCCTCTAATAATGTGTTTCTTTGAGCTAAATATTTTTCTTTATTCATTACTTAATTCCTCCTAATTTTAAAAAATCTAATTCTGATTGAGCTTTTTGTTGCATAAAAATATCAACCATATCACTTTTATTTGTAATAGGTTGATTATTATTAGCTTTATTAAATAAATTTAATATTTCATCTGGTATTGATGAAAGTGAATTATATAATCCCAAATTAACTTTATTGGTTAATCCACTAGGTATATTATTTGTTTCAAACATTATTTCATCTATTAAACCTAATTCTTTAGCTTTTTGAGCTGATAAATAAGTTTCATTATCCATCAACTGTAATGCTTGTTCTCTACTCATTCCACTCTTAGCAATATATGCATTAGCAATAGTATCATTTGCATTTCTTAATATTTCAGATACATGATCCATAGCTCTATAATCCCCTGACGCTCTAGTAGATACATTATGCACCATTAATTGAGCTGTTGGCGACATTGAACTTCTACCCGCCATAGAAATAACACTTGCTGCACTTGCTGCTAACCCAACGATTTGAATATTAACTTCACCACTATAATTTCTAAGTTCAGTATATATTTCACTTGCAGCGAATACACTTCCTCCAGGTGAGTTAACCTTTAATGTAACTGGTTGCCCATTAGCTTGTTTAAGCTGATTAATTACATTTTTAGGGCTTGTATAACTCCATCCTATCCAGTCATAAATCCATTGACTGTCATCTTCAATAATATCTCCCTTTATTTCGATATCTATCATTATTCTTCACCCCCTTTCGTAGTATTATCATCAATTACAGCAGTATCTAACCTTCTAATAGGTTTGTTCCCGCCTTCAACTGGTGCTAAACCAAATGTTTCTCTCCATTCATTAGGTGTCATTGCTCCTCTGTCAACCATAGCTTGTAAATTTAATTTTGTTGACATTGATGCATACTGTAAATTAGCAGCTTCAAAAATAATTTTGTTTCCATAACCTCTTTCTCTTCTAGTAAATAGCTTTCTAGTAAATTCATTACTAAGTTGCATTGCTAAAGGTTCAATTTCACTTTCATAATAAGAATTCCATTCATTTTCATCATATTTACTTTGAACTATTTTCTCATTAGTATTGAAATATGAATATAATCTTTGAACTGTTTTCTCCATTTGTACTGCATTTGGTACATAATCTTTAGGATCAACTTGTTTCGCATCCATTTTGGCATCTGTTGCAGCTGCTCCACCTGAATTTTCTATAGATAAAAACTGTTGTGTAAACTCATCTGTTTGCTTCTTAATATCTTCTGGTCTTAAAGTTTGATTAAATTTCAATAACCATTTAATTATTCCACTATTTCTAATAGCTTTTACTATACCTTGGTCTGTTGTATTGACTATCTCCATTAAAGGCTGTAATACTCTTTGTGGACTTTCTCCAAATATATCATTTGTATTAAAATCTTGTCTTAAATGAATAACATCTGAATATGGATAAGTACATACTTTACCATTAGACATAGTACATTTTAAATATAATAATCCTTCTCTATCATAAATAGCTTCTACACTTGATGCTGGAATTGGATATAATTCTATAGGATAACTAAATTCATCTCTATGAATATATATAAAAGCATTATTATTTAACTGTAACTGTATAGTTACTTTCTCTTGTAATAATTGTCCACTCATATATGGATTAGGTTCTTCAAGTAAAAACCTTATATAAGTTTCAGGGTTAACATTAAATCCATCTGCATTATTATATCTTATATGTTTAGCAACTAATTTCCCTATAGCTTTTGCCTTAGGTCTTATACATGCTCTTATAATATCACTTTGATATAGATTTCCATTCCACGAATAATATCCATTTCCTTTATCAGTAATCAATTCAAATCTTGTTACTGACTGCTTTTTATTTAAGAAACTCATTATTCCCACTTTATCACCCCCTTCCTAAATCATATTTTCATATTCATTCTTATGTCTTTCAAGTGCAACATAAGCATTTAAAAGAGCTGCAGTTCCATCAATTCTTTTCCTAGACTTAACTTTTATAGGTTGTATATTACCATTTTTATCAATATCTACAGATGTATTACCTAAACACCACTTATCTATAGGGTTATTGTTATAATTTATATACTTCTTCTTTATATCTGCTTCAAGTCTTTGCATTGGTCCTGATAAAGTGTATTTACCTTGTATTACTTTATCCATGCTCTCTTTACCAAAGTATCCTTTCATTTCATCAACCCAGTAATCAGCACTCCATCCATCATACCCAATCCAAGGTATATAAATTCCTAATTCATTCTGAACTTCTAAAAACCATTCAGTGACATACTTAGGATGTACTGTATTTCCTGGTGTAGTTCTTAAAAGGCCTCTTTCATTCCATATTCTATATGGAATTTTATCATCAGCTTCTCTTTCATTTAATAAATCTTCTGGAAGCCAATACATACTCATTACATAAATATTCAAATCATTAGGTACCATAAAAATAACCTTAGCTGCAGTAAGGTCTGTTGTTCTTGAAAGGTCTGCTCCGCCTATACCATATTTAGGTTTTAATTCTTCTAAACTAAATTTAGAAACATTATTTAATTCATCAAATGTTAGCCATGTTTCTCCTGCAGTTTCCCTAATATTAAAGTCTTTGCAACATAAATTTTTAACTAACTTCGGATTAGCTAATGCTTTCATTACCTTAGTTTTTATCTGATCTATCTTTTTAATAGTTCCCAAACCTGGATTAGCCTTTTTCCACTTATCTTCTTCTTTCCATTCACTTTTTTTATCAAGTTCATAAATTAAGGGTAGGAAGTGAGGATCATTATACCCATCTTCTTGAAAGAAACCATTAATAAGCATTTCAGATTCTTCATATTTAGTATCATAAACTGATTCTCTAACAGTTCCAGCAGTAGTAATTATAAAAATCATAGGATTATCTCTTGAAGAGCATCCATCAACTACAACATCATATAAATTCTGGTCTTTCCAAGCATGTACTTCATCCATTAATGCTCCATGTACATTTAATCCATCTAAAGTTTCACTATCTGAACCTAAAGGTTTAAAAACTGAATCATTAAAACTACTAATCATTTCAGCTACTAAAGGTTTAATTCTTTTTAACAATGCTGGTGACTTCTTAACCATTCTCTTAGCTTCTGACCAAACTATTTTAGCTTGATCCTTCTTTGTGGCTACTGCATAAACTTCTGCTCCTGGTTCCCCATCTGCAATCTGAAGATATAATCCAACTCCTGATGATAAAGTTGATTTTCCATTCTTTCTACCAACGACTAAAAATACTTCTCTGTATTTTCTTGTACCATCTATTTTATGGATAAATCCAAATGATGCTGCAAGTAAAGCTTTCTGCCATAATTCTAAAATTACTGGCTTGCCTCCCCATTTACCTTTGCTATGTTTACAGTAGTTTTCAATAAATTCAATTACATGATTAGCTTTTTTAGAACTAAATTCATATTCACTATCTTCATCTGATAAATCATATACTAATTTTTCATAAACCTTTTTTACCTTTTCTCCAACTACTTCTTCACCATCAATTATTTTTTGATAATATTCTAAAATTGGATTATAGTCTTCAGGATAAATAATTTTTCTAACTTTCTTTTTTATCATTAGTTTTTACTCTCCACAAATTCCTCAAAACCATCATCAATTGTAATTTCTTTATTCTTAGGTAATAGGTCTAATAAAAGTTTCATGGATGAATTATAATTTTTAACCATAGTATTGTAAATTTCTATCTTTGGACTTTTCTTAACACCAAATTGATTTTCACCATTTTGATATTCAGTAAGTACTCCTTCAACTTGAATTTCATCCCTAAGCTCTTTTAATGTAACTGCCATATAAGCAACATTATCAATTACAGATGTAACTCCTTTTAAAACTTTAGGTTCTATATTTTTTAAAAAACCTTTAATTTTATTTATTTCCTTCTTAATATCTTTTTCTTTTTCTATCTTTTCAGATAACCCTGAAAATCGTTCGTCTTTTCTTCTATTTTGCAAAACTACACCCCCCTTGCAAAATTTCAAATATGTTAACTGACTCTCCCCCTCCGACGGTCCCTTGTAAGAACACTATAGCTTTTTTATGGGGGGGCTTACTGTTCGTAAAGTTCAAACCATTTATTAATAATATATCTCTGTAACTGCTTATCGCTTCGGCTATTATCATTCATAGCATTGTCTATACATGAAAGTATATCTGTATTGATGAACACTAACTCTGCCTTAAGTCTTTTACTAAGCATTACCCTTTCATTCTTATATGGTAATGAAGCTACTATCCATATATTTTTACAATCAACTTTATTCTCTTCTATTTGTCTATAAATAGTTTCTCTAATTGTATTAGCAACACTTAATAAATTATCTGGTGCATTAGTCTTACTTTCCATACTTATAGCTTGCTTTATTAAATCTAAATCAACTACTAAATCACCATGCTGTCTATGTTTATTAACATATGTTGTCTTACCACTTCCTGGTGCTCCATAAACAATATATCTTTTAATTTCCTTTAGCTCTCCATTCTCATCAAAGTATGTCCCATTATTAGTAATCGGCTTTGACTTACTGAAGTTTTTCTCTAACGGATTACTTTTTCTATGCTTCTCAAAATGACAATCTCTACACAATAAAATTAAATTATCTTCACCTAAAGCAATATTAGGATCATTAATGTTAATAGCATTTAAAAATTCTTTATGATGAACTTCTTCACCAGGTCGTCCACATTCTTGACATATACCATAATATTTTTTAAAAATATACTCTCTACATTTAACCCACTCTTTAGATTTGTAAAATTTCTTAGCAAATTCCTTAGCCATTATTAATATCTACTCCAACTACTTCATACCTAGCATTAATTATGCAAACTTTCATTCCAGTAATCTTTCTTATTCTAGCTTCTTCTTTTTTTATATCTTCTTCTTTCATTGGTACTTTAGCTTGTATAATTAATGTTTGCTGACTATTTTTTTTATTTAATATATAATTTTTCATCCCAAAATACCTCTTTTTTAACACGAATTATATTGTTTTTATAAGTTTTATTGTCCGTTTTTTCTCCAAATAATGTTTTATAATATATTAAATCAAACATTTATTTTTTTTAGTTTCTACTAATATATGCAATTATTTTTTTACCTTAAATCCCTTACATATAAAAAATAGAACATTTATATGCTAAAATATAAAGGATTAGATTATTAAATTATTTAAAGAACTTAATGTTCTTCCATATAACTCAATATCTAATCCTAAATATCTTTTTGTATATTCTATTGTACTATGCCCTAATAATTCTTTTACATAGAATATATCTTTTCCATTTTCCATCCAAACTCTATAAGCAAAAGTCTTCCTTAGACTATGTGCTGATAAATTTATATCTCTTAATTTTAAATCTTCAGCAACATCTTTTAATATATCAGTTACACCTTTTACTCCTAAGTTTCTTCCCTTTTGACTATAAAACATATATTCATAATCTTTTTTATTTTTTATATAATCTTTTAGTTCTTTTTTTAAATTTGGAACTATTGGTACTTTTCTAACTTTTTTTGTTTTCCCTTCTTCTATCTGAAAATAACCATAAGATAGAGCTCTTTTTATATCTTTTACTCTTAAACTTACTAAATCTCCTACTCTATATCCAGTAGTAATTCCAAGAATAAATAAAATATAATTTCTATAACTGTGAGTTTTATTTTGAGCTTTTATATATGCCTGGATATAATGAATATCATCTATTCTTTTTATAGGATCTGCAGGCATCTTTTTCCCCATTTTATCTCACCTGCCTTATAGCTCCACCAATTTTTCTATAAGAACTATGCTTCATTAACTCCTCATAATCTCTTTTAGTAAGCTTTTCTTTTTTAGAGTGTTTATTTTCATTAGCTTTTAGCTTACTATAAGTATCTGGTTGAGTTTCTTTTATTATATCTTTTACTTTCATTTCACACTCTCACCTTCTTAATAAATAATAAAAGCACCTAAGAATAACTCTTAAGTGCTTTTGCATCTAAAGGGGATTTTTATTAAATTTTATAAATATAACATCTTACATTTATTGTATTACAAGTTCTTTTTACTTTCTACTTTTTTGTATCGTTTTTGTATTTAAATTGTCTTTATTTTTTCTTTTTTTTACAAATAACCTAATGAAATTGCAATTTTTCTTAAAGAATCATTCTTAATTTTATAGAATTTTGCCTTACTCATACACATATTGGCTATTATTTGCTGATTAGTATAAGTATTTCTAAAATAACATTC
>NZ_JADPEL010000060.1 GCF_015667795.1 Clostridium sp. D53t1_180928_C8 | reverse complement strand
TTATTTTTCATAAGAAGGATTGGAGAAGAGGAAAAGCCGTTCTTTGCAGTTGAAATAAATAAAGATTTTAAAGTAGTACAAGTAAGAGGAAAAAGAAATTGTTTAAGTACAAGGGAAGTAAAAGAATTCATGGAAGCATTTAAGAATGAGAAGCTGAATAATAAGAGAAATAAAATTAAGGTAGCTTAAGGGAGAAGAGGAAATGAGCAATTTAATAGTTAGCAGAACACCAGAGATTATAGCAGCAGAAATAAATAGTATAAAAGAGCAGACAAAGAAAGTATTTCTTTACAACAGTATAGAGATTGGTAGAAAATTGGTTGAAGCAAAGGAGTTAGTACCACATGGGGAGTGGGGGAGTTGGTTAGAGGAAGCAGTGGACTATTCAAAGTCTACTGCAAATAACCTAATGAAGATATTTGAAGAATATGGAGCAGACCAAATAACATTATTAGATGACAATTTAAAAAGCCAAGCGTTTGGAAATTTGAATTATAGTCAAGCGGTTTTATTACTTGGATTATCTGCTGATGATAGAGAAAAGTTTGTTGAAGAAAATAAAGTAGATGAAATGTCAACAAGGGAGCTGAAGAAAGCTATAGCTGACTTAAAGAAAGCAAATAAAGAAAAAGATAGTGCATTAAAAGAAAGAGATGAAGCAATGGAAAAACTTAATGCACTAGAGGAAAGTAATAAAATTTTAGAAGAAACTTTCAACGAAGGTGCTGAAGAAAGAAAAGCGTTAGAAGAAAAAGTAAAGAAATTAGAAAGAGAGATAGAAGAGGTTAGGGTAAGCAAACCAGTTGAAACTATAAATGTTGATTGGGAAGAAATAACTGCAGAATTTCAAGAAAAGATGGAAAAGCTTATAGAAGAAAAGGAAGAAGCAGAGAGAAAAATAAAAGAGGTAGAAAGTAAGCAAAATAATAGTTCTGTAAAGTTCAAGATTTATTTTGAAGAAGCAGGAAGAAGCTATCAAAAACTTTTAGAAGAGTTGGAAAATGTAAAAGAAATTGATGAAGTTGAATATATAAAATATAGAAAAGCTACAGAGAAGTTTTTAAATAAAATGCTAGAAAGAATTTCTGATTAAGAAAGGTGGAATAAGGGTTATGGCAGAGATAAAATTCAAGATTTATGACAAGAACAGAAAAAGACTTATAAATGGGACTGGCTATAGCATAACAGGAGATGGAGAAGTTCAGACATTTAATAGTTATGGAGTAGCAGAGGGAACAGTTAATAATAGACATTTGAAAGCTATCTTATATTCTGGAAAGAAAGATATTACAGAAGGAGATATTTACGAAGGCTTTATAGTAGAGAGAAAAGCAGCAGTTCCAGGAGATGAAGAAATAACAGGAGTAGTTGTATTGGATGAATATTCATGGTTAATCAGAAATGATAATGAGAAAAGGGCAGTACCCTTATTTTCTGAAACTGCAATAGATAGAATTATAGGAAATATATATGAGCATGATCATTTAACTCAACAAGGGGAGAGTTATTTATAAATGCTTAAAAAAGCAACAATAAGTGCAGCTATAGAACATTTAAGTGAAGGGGAAATAGATAGATTTGAAGAGGAACAAATAAAGAATATTTATGAAATAAGTGATATAGAAGTTAACAAGGTTTATAGGATATGGAGAGATAAATACTTAAATAAAAATTTGAAATAGATATCAATGCAAATGCATTTATATAAATAAAAATATTAAAAGAAAGGACTTTGGATTAATCGCTTAAATTTTAGCAGGGATTACAAATAAGCTAAGGTTAAGGAAGTGATCATAGAAAAGATATTTCTCATTGGTCTTTGAAAATTGAATAGTATGGTATTTAACAAATAAGTATAGATTGATAAGTTATAGGTGAAAATATATTATAAAGTTTTTGATATATTTAGGAGGAGTTAAGAAATTGAGAAAGAGTTTATTTATATTAATAGTTATTACCACTATATTTTGTATTCCTATTAATACAAGTGCATATCAGCCATACAAATCTGCTGTTTATAAACAAGGAGTATATGAAATTGGGGAATTAAATAAATATAGTATTTCTTTCGAATTATTAACTGATAATAAAACGTATGTTTTATTAGTTGATAACAATAATCAGCTTTTATCATATTTAAGGCTTCCATATAAGCAAAAAATTAATTTAAGCAATTTAGGGGATACTGCAACAATTGCTATTATTGGACCTGGAGAAGTTGCTATAGTATATGAAAAAAAATAGTTAGCTTGAATACCGTACTATTCAAAATGAATATGCGGTATTTATTATTTTTATAAGAAGGTGTGATAAATGGAGAAAGTTATAATGATATTTTTAATTGTAAATATAATTATAGCATTATTACAGTTAATGATGTGTGTTTGGATATTGAAGAAATTTAAAGTAATTAAGTAAAATTAGGAGGAATTATGGATTACGAAAAAATATATAGTGAAGAGGTAAGAATATTTAATAATATATCAAGAAAGTTTGACTATTTGACAGAAGAGGATATAGTAGGAGCATTTGAGTTACAAAAAGAAAGTATACAAGCCTATAATAGATGGTCAAATATTAAATATGAAATTAAGAAAGGCTTAAAAAGAGGAGAAGCAACTGCTATGAAAGAAAGGTTGGATGAAATTTGCATATATCTTAAACATATACATACGGTTACTAAAGCAACATGGCTAAAAGCAAAAGAAGATTTAAAAGGAATATAAGGGGGAAAAATGAGTAAAGAAAATATTAATACGAAAAAGCTAATAGAGTTAGTAAGTAAAGGAGCAGCAGAAGAGGTAATTAAAATATTAACAGGTAATAATTTAGTTAAAGCTGCAGAAGTAAATAATAAAAAGGAATTAAGTTATTATAAAAAGGTTGAGATATTGTTGTATAACTATGAGAATTTAAAAGATGCAATAAAGCAAAAAGAAGAGGATATAGAGAATTTAGAAAAGTATGGACTTAAAGAAAGAAGTTGTAGTGTAGTTGTTTATTCTAGTGCAGGAGGAAATCCAGAAGCAGATAGATATCTAGAACTAAAGAATAGATATATTATAGAAAAGTTAGAGATAGAAAGAGATTTAAAAAGAATAGATAACGCGTTAGATAAGATTAGAAAGGATGACTATTTTGATATAATAAAATTAAAGTATTTAAATCCAGAAGAGGAAAGAGTTAAAAATGATAATGAATTAGTTGAGATATTAAATAAAGAAAGAATAACTATTATTAGGAATAGAAAAAGATTAATAAATAAACTTACGACTATATTATTTCCGCAAAATATAAGAGAAATATTATAAAATGATACAAAGTATGATACAAAATATGATACTTTTAATGATATTGAAATGATACTTTTCAAATGTTAGTATGATAGTGTAGAAAAATTAGGTGAGCAAGATATTATTTTTCTAGCTAGGATAGAGCCTACTTAAGTAGACATAAAGAGAAAGCACCTAGAGCAAAAACTAGGTGCAATATGGAGATATAGTTTAATGGTAAAACAGCAACATTTAATGTTATAGATGTAAGTTCGAATCTTACTGTCTCTAGTATATATTGATCATATTATAAGTTAATCCAGCAAATTAGAGAAATGATTTATTGGATTAAGGTTATTGACCATATAACCTCTCATAAATTCTCAATACCATTTTATACAATAAAAAGCACTTAGATATATAGATTTATCTAGGTGCTTTTATTATATAACAATATAAAGGTGGTGATTATATGGCAAGGGCGCCTAATGAAAAACTTAATAAAGCATATGCATTATATCAAAAAGGTTATAAGTTAGTTGATATAGCTAAAAAGTTAGATATTCCAGATGGAACAGTAAGGCGTTGGAAAAAAACTTATAACTGGGATAGTGAACGTTCGGATAAAAATGGAGTTAAAAGCGAACGTTCATTAAATAAAAGAAGTAAAGAAAGTTCAAAGAGGAAATATAAAGAAGATAGTAGTATAAAAGAAGTATTAGAAAATACTGAATTAAACGATAAACAAAAGCTTTTTTGTATTTGTTATATAGAAAATTTTAATGCTACTAAGGCGTATCATAAGGCTTATAATTGCAGTTATGATACAGCTAGAGTTAACGGTTCAAGATTGCTAACAAATGCTAACATAAAAAAAGAAATAGATAGACTTACAGAAGAGTGTTTAAGTGAGCAGGAAATAAATTCTAAACTTCTAAATAAAAGAATATTTGAGATGTACATGAAGATAGCATTTGCAGATGTTGGTGATTATTTAAGATTTGGGCAAGAGGAGCAGAAAATTTGGAATATGAATGAAGATGGCAGCTTTAAACCTGTTGTTGATCCTGAAACAGGAGAGCAAAAAGTAAAAATATATAATGTTATTAATTTAAATAAAAGTGAAGAGGTTGATACAACTATTATCAGTGAAGTATCAGAAAGTAAAGATGGAATAAGGATTAAACTTCACGATAAAATGAAAGCTTTAGAATGGCTTGATAAACATTATGGAGAAGGTACACAAGAACAAAGATTAAGAATAGAAAAGCTCAAGTTAGAAATGGCTAAAATAACTGGTGAAGAAAGGGTAGATAAGAGCGAAAATACCAAGCTTGATTCCATACTAGAGCAGTTAAGGGAGTAGGATAAAAAATTTCGTTTAAATTTCATTTAGCGAAATAAATTTTAAAATGAGAAATTTATTCAACGAAGTTAAGCCATTTGTAAGGGATAAAAAGAGGAGGAAAGTTTACTTTAACTAAACATTTAATAAAAAATAGAATTTATTAAAGAAAAAAGTTGGAGAAAATATGTCAAATGAATATAAGTTATCAAAGAAATATAAAGATTTTATAAAACATAATGCACCAGTAGAATGTTTAGAAGGAACAACAGCAGCAGGAAAAACTACCGTAGGAATATTAAAGTTCATGTTACAGGTTGCTAAGTCTAAAAAGAAGCAACATGTTATAGCGGCAAAGACTACTGGAGTAGCTGAAAAGAATATAATACAAAAGGAATATGGAATTACTGATGTATTTGGAGAATTAGTTAAGTATAACGGTAATGGTGATAAGGATGATAAGATACCGCATATTAGATATAATACTCCAAATGGTGAAAAAGTAATTTATATACTTGGTTATGATAATAAAGATAAATGGAAAATGGCATTAGGTTCACAGTTTGGATGTGTTCTTATAGATGAGGTTAATACAGCTAATGTTGAGTTTGTTAGAGAAATAAGTACTAGAAATGATTATTTAATGATGACTCTTAATCCAGATGATCCAAACTTACCAATCTATAAAGAGTTTATAAATTGTGCTAGACCATTAGAAAAATATAGGAATGATGTACCGAGGGAAATAATGGAGCAGTTGAACAGTGAGGAGAAACCAAACTGGACATACTGGTTCTTTTCTTTTTATGATAATGCATCATTAAGTGAAGAAGATATTGAAAAGAAAAAGTTAAGTGCTCCAAAAGGTACTAAGCTTTATAAAAATAAAATATTAGGCTTAAGAGGAAGAGCAACAGGGATTATATTCAGTAACTTTGAAAGAGAGAATCATGTTGTTAGTAAAGAATATGCTAAGAAGTTTATTAGAGATAGAAGTAATAAACAACAGACAGAATGGTTTGAAATATTTAGTGCTGGATTAGATACAGCTTATTCAAGTAATAGTCCTGATACAATATCAATGAGTTTTACGGGAATTACTAACAAAGGTAATTGCTTTATATTAGATGAAAGGGTATATAACAATGCTGATTTAGATATACCAATAGCTCCGAGTGATACAGTAAAGAACTTTATAGATTTCTTAGAGAGAAATAGAAAAGAATGGGGATTTGCTAAAGATGTATTTATAGATTCAGCAGACCAAGCTACTATAACAGAATTTGCTAAGTATAAAAGGCTTAATGGTTCAGTATATAACTTTAATAATGCATGGAAGAAAACAATGATTGTAGATAGGATAAACCTTCAGTTAGGTTGGTTTGCTCATAATCAATACAAGATTTTAAAACATTGTGCAAATTATATATCTGAACTAGAAACATATAGTTGGATGGAGGATAAAGACAATACTCCAGAAGATGCAAATGACCATATGGTTAACAGTGCTCAATATAGTTGGTTACCATATAAAAGTCGTATAGGAATTTCAAATAATTTATGATATTTAAAATAGAAAAAACGGATATTTTTAATAAAACTGCGTATTTATCATGATAAAACTGCGCAAAATGTATAAAAGTAATATTTATAATTTTATAAAACTTAGTAAATAAGCCAATTTAATAAAAAACTGCGCGATTTAATAATTCTGCGCAGTTTTTAAAATGGGATAAAATTTATAAAAAATGAATTTGTAAGTAAAAACAAATTTACTTGCTATCGTATATAGCTTTGTAATCAAATTTAAGGTTAGTTTTAATTAAAATGTATAAAAACATTATCAAACAATAAAAAACACTATATGGAACGAATAGAGGTGAAAAATGAAGATAGCAGAGAAGGTGAGGAGTTTTATGAGAAGCTTTTTAAGAATACAAGAAGCTCAAACAAGTAATTTTAATATACAAGAAAGTATGAACTATGAAACTAATGTATTTAAAAATAAGATTTGGTACAGAGGAGATAGTTATGAGTTGGAACAGTTATACAAGCAGTTACAAAATAATAATTTCTCATTTTGGGGGAGTGTTCCAACAGTAGGTATGGAAATAAGAAAAATACATACTGGACTACCTAAAATAATAGTTAATAAATTAGCTGATATTACATTAACTGATTTAAATGATATATCTTTTAAAGATAGTAACTTAAATGAAACATGGGAAGCTATAGTTAAGGAAAATAAATTTTATAAATTATTAGATAGATCAACAAAGAAAGTTTTAGTAGCTGGTGATGGTGCTTTTAAGATATCCTTTGATTCAAATATATCTAAATATCCTATTATAGAGTTTTATGATGGGGATGATATTGAGATAGTATATGAAAGAGGTCGTATTAAAGAAATTATCTTTAATACTGCTTATAAACATAACACAAGAGTATATAACTTAAAAGAAACTTACGGTTATGGATATATAGCATATAAACTATTCGTAAATAATAGCGAAGTACCATTAAGTAGTATTCCACAAACAAGTGATTTAGCAGATGTAACTTTTGATAAGAGTTTTAATATGGCAGTTCCATTTATGATATATGAATCAGAAAAGTGGGAAGGTAGAGGACAAAGTATATTTGATGGTAAAACAGATAATTTTGATAGTTTAGATGAAACATGGAGTCAATGGATAGATGCATTAAGAGCAGGAAGAGCAAAAACATATATACCAGATGATTTATTGCCTAGAGATACTAAGACCGGAGAAATATTAAAGCCTAATTACTTTGATAATAGGTTTATTAAAACCGATAAGAGTATGAAAGAGAATGCAGATAGTAAAATTACTACTGAACAACCTGAAATACCAACAGATTCTTATCTTCAAACTTACGTTACAGCTTTAGATCTATGTTTACAAGGATTAATTTCTCCATCAACATTAGGAATCGATAATAAAAAGTTAGATAATGCAGAAGCTCAAAGGGAAAAAGAAAAAACTACTCTTTACTCAAGACAAGCTATTATAGATTCATTAACAGAAATGTTACCTAGACTAGTTGATGTAATATTTAAGGCTTACGATACTTCTTTAAATCAAAGTATTAGTGATTTAGAAGTAGAAATAAACTTTGGAGAATATGCATCACCTTCATTTGAAGCAGTTGTTGAAACACTATCTAATCCAAATACACCAATGTCTATAGAAGCAAAGGTTGATGAAATGTGGGGAGATAGTAAGGATGATAAATGGAAAGAAGAAGAGGTTAGAAGAATTAAAGAACAAACAGGTATTATTAGTATGGAGGAACCAAGTATAAGGGAAGAGCTATATTTAGATAAAAGGGGTGGTATTGATGATGAAGAAAGTAATAATAAACAACAAAGTATACCAAATGGAGAAGAATAAGCTTAAAGGATTATTTGATATTGCAAAAGAACATGTAAAGTTAGGAATATATGCAGTAGAGAAAGATAATATTGTTGAAATGAAGAGAGAAATATTACCTTCAAAAACTAAATTAAAAGAAGAAATACGAAAGTATAAAGTACAAGGTTACAAGGTATATAGTAATGGACAAAGATTATGATATAGTTGCAGCGTTTCAAAAGATAGAGGAAGAATTAATAAACTCTATGCTTGGAAACATTAAAAGACATACAGATTGGGAAAAAACAGAAGGCTTTGAATGGAGTATGTGGCAGGCTGAACAACTTAAGGCATTAGAAAAGTATAGAAGCACTAATATAAAGAAATTTAAAGGATATTTTTCAACTATTAATGAACAAATAGAGGAAGTATTAGAAAAAGTCTATAAAGAAGGTAATATGCAACAAGAAGTTGAAATATTAGCAGCATTAAGAGAAGGATATATATTCAAGAAGCGAAAGAAAAAGAATATTACTTTAAATTCTAAGTTTTTTAGAATAAATGATAGAAAACTTAATGCATTAATTAAAGCTACTAAGAAAGATTTCAAGAAAGCACAATTAGCAATGTTAAGAATGTCTAATGATCAATATAGAAAAATAATATTCAATGCTCAAGTATATGCTAATACTGGTGCTGGAACTATACAAAAAGCTATTGATATGGCAAGTAAAGATTTTATGGCCAACGGTATTAACTGTATAGAATACAAAAATGGTGCTAGAGTTAATGTTGTAAGTTATGTTGATATGGCTATTAGAACAGCAAATAAAAGAGCTTATCTTCAAGGTGAAGGAGATAAGAGAAAAGAATGGGGAATTAGTACTGTTATTGTTGCTACAAGAGGAAAAGGTTGTCCTAAGTGTGTGCCACATCAAGGGAAGATATATATTGATGATGTATGGAGTGGAGGAAGTTCTAAAGATGGACCATATCCATTACTAAGTTCAGCTATAGAAAAGGGATTATATCATCCTAACTGCAGAGACACACATACAACATATTTTGATGGGATAACGACTAAACCTATAAAACCAACTAAGGAACAGCAAGAAGAAAATATAAAAGAATATAATAAGGAGCAAAAACAAAATTATATAGAAAGGCAAGTAAATAAATATACTGCTCTTGAGAATAGAAGTTTTGATAAAGAAAATATAGAAAAATATAAAAATAAGAAAAAAGAGTGGAAACAATTAAAGAGAAAAATCAAGCAATCTGGGGGGAAATATACAAAAGGTGATGTAGAGTGGTATATGAGAAGAGAGGAAGAAGCTGAATCATATTATCAATCAATAAGGAATAGAAAAGACGATGTTTTAAAAATAGCTAAAAATACATCACTACCTTTAAAAATGATAAATAAAATAAAAAATCATGTATTTTATGATAATCACATATTATATGATGGTAGTTTAGGATATTTAGATTCTGATTATGATATGGGAGTTGCATGGCAAAGGCTGATTAATGGTAATTATAAAAATAGAGATAAGCTGTTATTGAAACACGAATATCTTGAATGTAATCTTGAAAAAAGGTATAATTTAACTAACAAACAGGCTCATGATATTACAATAAGAAAATATGATTGGCACAGTAAGCTTAAATTAGATAAAGGAGAGCTAGGAGAAGATGATTGTCTTAATGAAATTATTAGAAAAGAACAAAGAGTTTTTAATCTATAGTTATGGATATGATGAAAAAAAATTAGATGGCAAGATAAAAGTAAATTTAAAAGAGCCATATGATTATGAAGTAATTCAAGAATCAACAGATAATAGAGTAGGAGAAATAGGAACTCTTAAAGCTATTACTAAAATTATAAAATCAATAAAAGTTGGGGAGATAAAAGAAATACTTTGCTATCAATCCTAAGAAGCACTTACTAAATATTTATAGTAGGTGCTTTTATTATGCCCAAAACTTGCTTAAGGCTTAAAACTGTGGAAGTGAATAAAGTAATGAGGAGGAGAAAAAGTTGAAAAGAAAGTTAATTATGAACCTACAGTTATTTGGATTAGGTCAATTTTCTAGACAATTTTTAGATTCAGATGATGGAGCAGGTAATGGAGGAGAAGGAAATTCGTCAGCGAATGAAGGTAATCAAAAGGGAGAAGAGGGGAATTCAACAGGAGAAGAACCTAAAACTTTTACCCAAGAGGAATTAGATGCAATTGTAAAAGAGAAAATTGCTAAAGCTAAAAAGGGACAACCATCAAAGGAAGAGTTAGAAGCTTTTAAACAATGGCAAGAAAGTCAAAAGACAGAAGATGAGAAAAGAACAGAAGCGTTAAATAATGCAGAACAAGCAAGATTAGCAGCAGAGGAGAAAGCAACAGCTTTAGAAGCAAAGGTAACTTGTTTAACTAAAGGAGTTATAGCTAATAGTGTTGATGATGTTGTTATATTAGCAAAAGCTATGGTTAATGATGATTTAACTATGGAACAAGCTATTGATAAGGTGTTAGAAAAATATCCTTCTTTTAAAGGACAACAACAAGAGCAAAATCAGGAACAAAATAAAAATGGTTTTATAATTGGAGCTAATAATACAAAACAAAAAGTAAATCCAAATGATGCAATAGCAAGAGCATTTGGTATTAAATAATTAATTTAAAATAAGAAACGGAGATGAAATTATGGCAGTATACAGTTACGCTGAACAATTTGAACAAGCATTACAACAAAAATATGCAAAGGAGTTAACATCTTATGCATTAGAGAAATCTAATCCACAGGTGAAATTTATTAATGCTCAAACTATTAAATTACCTAATATCACAGTTAGTGGATATAAAGATCATAGTAGAACAAATATGGGATTTAATACTGGAAGCATATCTAATGAATGGGAACCAAAGAAATTAGCGCATGATAGAGATGTAGAATTTGCTTTAGATCCAATGGATATAGATGAAACTAATTTGGTTATAGAAGTAGCAAATGTTCAAAATGTATTTGAAACAGAACAAGCTATTCCAGAAAGAGATTCTTATAGATATTCTAAGTTATATTCAGAAGCCAAGACTTACAGTGCAAATGGAGCAGTTATAGATACTACTACAACTTTAACTACAGCTAATATATTAGATTGGTTTGATACTCAAATGGAGAAAATGGATGATGCAGGGGTTCCAAGTGAAGGAAGAATACTTTATGTTGTTCCATCAATACACAAGATGCTTAAACAAGCAGAAGGATTAACAAGAACTATTGATGTTAATTCAAATAATGGAAAAATTGATAGAAGAGTTTACTCTTTAGATGATGTAACTATAGTAAAAGTTCCATCTAGTAGAATGAAAACTAAGTATAATTTTACTGAAGGATGTGTTGCTGCAGGTGATGCAAAGCAAATATATATGATACTTATTCATCCATCATGCCAAGTAACTAGAAGTAAATATGCATATATGAAGTTATTTACTCCAGGTACAGATTCAAGAACAGCAGATAAGTATGTATATCAAACTAGAGAATATGGTGATACATTCTTAATCAAAAATAAAGCTTGTGGTATTGCTATTAATGCAGAAGCAGAAGACTAGGAGGAATAATATATGAAGGCAACAAAAGGAAATAAGGTTTATACAATAGATGAAACTCAAAAAGCTATGTATCAAGCTCAAGGATACGATATAACAGATGATGTAGGAAACATAATGGAGTATGGAGCTGGTAAATCAGTTTCATATGAAGAGTATAAAACTTTAGAGGAAAAGGCTTTAAAGTTAGAAAAGGAAAATAAAAAATTAAAAGAAGAAAATAAAGAATTAAAGAAGGGTGCTCAATAGTGTCCTTCTTTTAATTTAAGGATGTGATTATATGTCATATGTAGATAAGTCATATTACATAGATGTATTTAAGGGTAATATGATAGATGAGAATGATATAGATAAATCATTGAGAAAGGCAAGTAGGCATATTGATACATTAACTTTCAATAGAGTTAATGGTTTAGGATTTGAAAATTTAACAGATTTTCAAAAGGATATTATTAAAGAAGTAACTTGTGAACTTGCAGAGTTTGAATATGAAAATTCAGAGCTTATTGAAAATGTATTATCTAGTTATAGTATTAATGGAGTATCAATGAACTTTGGTGGCAGTTGGAATGTACAATTAATAAAAGGTGTAGCAATACCAACAGAGTTGCATGAAACATTAAAACAAACTGGATTATGCTCATTAAGTTTTAGGAGGTTTTAATTATGAAATATCCATGTTTAGTACCTAAAAAGTTTTGTAAAACTCCGATTAAAGTTACTATTTTTCAAGAAGGAATAAGTGAAGATGGTGAGCCTTTAAATGCTATTGAAATTGATACTAAATGTAATTATCAAGATAAAGCTAAAACGGTTTTAACAGCAGAACAGAAACTTATTAGAATAGAAGGAACTGTCTTGATACCAGGAGATATTGCTCCTGGTATTTCTGCTATATCTGATGGAGAAGTCAAAGTTTTTGAAGGTAAAAGAAAGATATATAAAGGTGAAAAAGCACGGAATCCAGATGGAACAGTTAATTATACTAAGTTGGAGTTGATTTAAGTTATGGCAAGAGTGACAAGTACTATAAGAATTAATCAACAAAGAATTAAACAATTAACACAAGCACAAATACAAGCGTTAGAGATGACAGCGGAAGCTTTACATACTGAAGTAGTACAAGCACAGGTAATTCCATTTGGAGAAACAAAGAAAGAAACTTATAAGGAATATGGAGTTAGGGGACAATTTGCTAAAACTGGCAGAGAGTATAAGGGTAAGACTAAAACAAGGACTATATATCAAGGAGGTACTTTGCAAAATGAAAGTACCTTTGTTGATTATTCTAATAGTTCAAAAGGAACAGTTACTTTAGTTTCATCAACTCCATATGCAAGAAGACTTTATTATCATCCAGAATACAATTTTAATACTAGTGAAAATAAAAATGCTAAAGGGAAATGGTATGAAGATTGGATTGATGGAAAAGAAAAAGAGTTTTGTAAAAAAACATTTAAAGATTTTTATAAAAGATTAGGGGGAGTTTAATGTTAGGATTAGCAGATATAAGAGAGTGGTTTAAAACTTTTAATAATAAAGCAGAAAATTATTATATTGGAAAGCTTGATAATAAGAAAGATAAATCAATTGGAGTATATCAAGGTAAAAACACTATATCCCCTAGAATTACTTTAGGTGGACGTGAAAACTCTTCTTATGAAGTAAAGACAATTACTATACTTATACATTGGAATTTAAATGCAAGGGAAACAGAAGAGTTTTCGTGTAAGTTATATGAAGAGTTATTAAACCAAAATAGTGTAGTTATTAATAATCATAGAATCAAAATGATTAAGTTAAATACAAATGAGCCTATAGATGTAGGAACAGATGAAAAAGGAATCTATGAAAGAGTTATAGATATAGAATTTTATTATGAAAGGAATGAGGGATAATGGCTGCAGTAACAAGTGGAGTTTATCCAGTACATCAAAATAAATTTAAGATTGGGAAAAAAGGAAAGCTAAGTCAATCACCAACGGATATGGCAACTATTAAAGATTTAGAAACATTCTCATTATCTATGGACAATAATATTGAAGAATGGGCAGCTTTAGATCAAGAAGGGTGGACTAGGAGAATGGCAACAGGAAAAGGATTTTCTATTTCACTAAGTGGTAAAAGATGTGTTGGAGATGCAGGGAATGATTATGTAGCAGGATTATTATTTAAAAATGCAGAGGAATTAGAAAGTAAATTTGAATGGATATTTCCAGATGGAACAAAAGTGTCGTTTGACTGTATAGTTAATGTTACAAATGTTGGTTCTGGAGATTCAACAAATGTTGGGGCATTAGAATTTGAGGTTCTTTCAAATGGAAAGCCAACAATTGGTACCGAGGAGGAATAAAAAATGAGTATGATAGATATTTCAAAAAAATTAATTAATGAAAAGCCAATTTTAAAAATTGCAGAGGGTAAGGAATATAAAGTTAATAATAGTAAAAATGCAATGTTATTAATAGATCAGCAAATGAGAAGTGGGGAAAATGAAGTTGAATCTATGGATTATGTAATTAGATTAACTTTAGGAGAAAAAGCTTTTAAGGAAATTGAATCCATGGAAATGCCATTTAGCGATTATAAGGTTTTATTTATTGGAGTAATGGCAGCAGTATCAGGTCAAACTTATGATGAAGTAGAAAAGAACTTTAATACACCCAGCTAAAGATAAAGAGGAATCTTGGTATGATCTATTAGATGATTATGATTTAATAGAAGCAAGTTTTGCAAAGCAATATGGAATAAGGTTGAGGAATGAGCCTGATATGTCATGGAGTGAGTTTGCAACTTTACTTAGTGGTCTTATGCCAGACACACCATTAGGGCAAATTATTTCTATTAGAGCAGAAAAGGATAAGGATGTAATAAAAAGGTTTACTAAAGAGCAAAAAAGAATACAAAGTGATTGGAAAAGAAGACAATCTAAAAATATTGATAAAGAAAGTTATGACGATGCTATGAATGTATTTAAAAATATGTTTATCTCAATGGCCAATAGCAAATAAGCACCTAGTTTATTCTAGGTGTTTTTATTTTACAAAAGGAGGTGAGAAACATAGCAGAAAGTGTAGGACAAATTGGTTTAGACTTGGTAGTTAATCAGAATAACTTTAATAGACAAGTTAGTGGAATAAGTAATATTGCAGCTAAGGCAGGGAAGATAATAGCAGGTGCATTTGCAGTGAAAAAAATAGCTGAATTTACATCGGCTTGCCTTGATTTAGGAAGTAATTTAGCAGAGGTTCAAAATGTAGTAGACGTTACTTTCAGTAAAATGAATGAACAAGTAAATAATTTTGCTCAAAATGCAGTATTTCAATTTGGGCTAAGTGAAACAATGGCTAAAAAGTATACTGGAACATTCGGAGCAATGGCAAAAGCTTTTAGATTTGCTGAAAAAGAGGCTTATGCAATGTCTACAACATTAACTGGATTAGCTGGAGATGTAGCGTCTTTCTATAATATAACACAAGATGAAGCATACACTAAGTTAAAGTCAGTATTTACTGGTGAAACTGAATCATTGAAGGATTTAGGTGTAGTTATGACACAAGCTGCATTAGATCAGTATGCACTAGCTAATGGATATGGGAAAACTACAGCTAAAATGACGGAGCAAGAAAAAGTTGCTTTAAGATATGCATTTGTTCAACAACAATTAGCTTTAGCACAGGGAGATTTTGCGAGAACAAGTGACAGTTGGGCTAATCAAACTAGAATATTAAAATTACAATTTGATAGCTTAAGAGCTAGTTTAGGACAAGGATTTATTGCAGCATTAACTCCCGTTATTAAAGTTATAAATACAATTATGGGGAAGTTGGTTCAACTAGCTAATGTATTTAGTGCTTTTATGAAGCGGTTATTTGGAGTGAAAAGTGATTCAAAGTTAGGAATAGGTTCAGTAACGTCAGATGTATCTAATGCAACCACAGCAATGGATAATTTAAGTAATTCAACTAGTGGAGTTGGGAGTGCAGCTAAAAAGGCTAAAAAAGAATTAAAAGGATTAATGGGGATTGATGAAATTAATACTATTGGTTCAAGTGGTTCAGATAGTGGTGATGATGGAAGTGGTTCTGGTGGAGATTCTGCTATTGGTGATATTGGAATGAACGATTGGGATTTTTCACAACAAGAGGAAGCTACTGACGGATTATTAAGTAAAGTTGAAGCATTTGCAGATAAGGTGAGGAATGTATTTAAATCAATTGCTAATTTTATAAAACGACATAAGGAAATTATATTATCTATTATAGGTGGATTAGTTGCTGGAATAGTAGCTTTTTTTATTGCAGGAAATTGGGGAGCGATTACTGGAGCAATAGCAAGTGTAATTGGGTGGATTGAATTAATACCAACAGCTTTAGGGTTAGCTGGATTGGCTTTAACAACTCCAGCAGCATTAATAGCAGGAGCAGTAGCAGTTGTTACAACAGCTTTTTTGTATTTATGGCAAACAAGTGATAGTTTTAGACAAGCTTTAATTGGTGGATGGAATGTTTTAGTATCTGCATTGACTCCGTATTTTGAAGCGGTAAAGAGTACAATATTATTAATAGCAGACATATTGATAACTGTATTAAAACCTATAATAAAAGCAGTGTGTGATTTTGTATTAACGGTTGTAGATAACGTTGTTAAAGTAACAATGTCACTATGGACTAATTGTATAGCTCCATTTGTTAAATTTCTAGGAGAATGTCTTAAGAAAATAATTGATGGATTAAGTGAAATATGGCAAGTGTGGAAACCTACTATAGAGAAAATAATGAATGTGGTAATGTTGGTTTGGGATAGTTGTTTAAAACCTTTTATTAATTGGTTAGGTGATACTTTTGTTCAAGGATTTAAAAATTTGGGTAATTATATAAAACCTATATTAGATAGTTTAAAAACAATGTTTAGTGGGTTAATTGATTTTATTGTAGGAGTATTTACTGGGAATTGGCAAAAAGTTTGGCAAGGTGTATCTAATATCTTTAAGGGGATTTTTGAAGGATTAGTAAATATAGCAAAATGGCCTTTAAATAAGATAATAGATTTAGTTAACGCAGCTATTTCTGGAATAAATACTATGATAAAAACAATAAATAAAGTTCCTGGTATTAGTATACCGACAATAGGCAAAATTCCTAAACTAGCTAAAGGTGGTATTGTTGATGCTCCAACTCTTTCATTAATAGGGGAGCAAGGGCGTGAAGCAGTAATGCCACTTGAAAATAATACAGGGTGGATAACTGATTTAGCTTCAAAAGTGGTAGATAGAATGCCAAGAAACGCAGGAAGTAGTAACGATAATTCAATTAGTGGAGATTTAATATTACAAATTGATGGTTCTATTATAGGTAAAGTTGC
>NZ_JADPEL010000005.1 GCF_015667795.1 Clostridium sp. D53t1_180928_C8 | reverse complement strand
GAAGAAGAAGAGGGCTCTTCTATGAATCGTTACAAAAAAGATAGTTATTATTGGTATAAAAAAGTTATAGAAACAAATGGTGAAGAACTATAATAAAAAGGAGCTAATTATTTTTTTAATTAGCTCCTTTTTTTAGGGAATTGTAATATCATTTATAAAATTATAAGTAATTTCAAGTATGGTATATGCAACTCCAACTAAAGTAATAATTGCTAATAGAATCATAGTATCACTCCAAAAAAACAATATTTATTAATATGGTAATAAAAAATAATAAAAAATATACGTTAATTTTATTTTAAATTATAAAATACTAAACAAATAAATGAGTTATAGGCATTATGCTAATGCCTAAGAATATAGAGGCTACAGAAAGACGTGTATATCCATACTTTCTAGAGGAAGGAATAAGCTCATCTAATGAGATGTAAATCATTATCCCACATACTACAGCGAAAATTATTCCAAGTATAAGTTCATTAATAAATGGTTTTAAACATAAGAATGCAATTAAAGCGCCTAAAGGTTCTGCCATTCCTGAAAGGAAAGAATATTTAATTGCTTTATATCTGCTTTTGGTTGCAAAGTAAATTGGCATGGCAATGGCAATACCTTCTGGTATATTATGAAGTGCTATAGCTAAAGTTACAGCAATTCCTAATGAAGCATCCTGATATCCAGAAACAAATGTCGCAATACCTTCGGGAAAGTTATGTATCATAAGTGCTATAGTTGATACCAAGCCAACTCTAAAAATATCAAAATTATTATCACATTTAGGAACGGTTCCTTTCTCATCTTCAGGAATAAATATATCAATTAAATAAGCCATTAATGCACCTATTAACAAAAAGAGAATAGACCATAGTATACCATTAACTTTTCCATGATACTTTGATATAGCTTCTTGCGCAGTAGGAAATAAATCAGTAAATGATACTGTTATCATAACACCAGCAGAAAAACCAAGAGAAAAGGTAAGAAATTTTTCGTTTCGAGTTTTACTAAAGAAAATAATAACGGCACCTAAAACAGTTGACAGTCCTGCTATTGTGGAAAGTAATAAAGGAAATAATGAATTATTATCAATCATTTTCAACCTCTCTATATTATTGTTACATAATTATTTTATGAATGATGTAAGATAAAAAGAATATAAATTTTTACAAAATATTGGTATAATCATAAATAAAAATAATAAAATTGGGGTGATAATATGCTAGGAACAATAGTAAATTCAATAGCAGTAATTGTAGGATGCTTAGTCGGTCTTGTAGTAAAAGGTAGATTAACTGAAAAAATAAGTACTACTATAATGAATGGACTTGCATTATGTACTATATATATAGGTATAGCGGGAGCTTTAAATGGTGAGGATACATTAATAATGATAATATCTGTAGCTATTGGAGCATTATTGGGTGAAATTATAGATATTGATAAGTGTCTAAATAAATTAGGATATTATTTAGAAAGTAAATTTAAGAGAAAGAAAGAAAGTAATATATCTATAGCTGAAGGATTCATAACTTCAAGTCTTTTATTTTGTGTAGGAGCAATGGCAATAGTTGGTTCTTTAGAAAGTGGATTAAAAGGAAATCATAATACGTTATTTACTAAGTCTATTTTAGATGGAATATCTTCTATTATTTTTACATCATCATTAGGAATTGGAGTTGTATTTTCTGCAGTAACAGTATTTATATATCAAGGAGTTATAACATTAGGAGCAGGACTTTTATCCGGAGTATTAAGTGAAACTGTAATTACAAATATGAGTTCTGTTGGAGGACTACTTATAGTTGGACTTGGATTTAACATGTTAGGTTTAACTAAAATTAAAATTGCTAACTTACTTCCATCTATATTTTTACCAATTATATTTCAATTATTTATCTAATTGCTATTGGATGTAATACTGTTACTCTTTTTATCTGGGAGTTAACAAATTTGTATTACCATACAAAAGGAATTTCTTTCTAGAGATTAAGAAGTTAGGTGATATGGTAAGATTTTATAAAAGTTGAATTAATTCAAGTAAAATTAGTAATAAGAGGTACAAAATGGTAATATATAATTGTAATTATATATTTTTAGGAGGGAAATAATGAAAAAAGATTATTCGGCACTTATTTGGGGACTTGTGTTTGTTGCTGTAGGAATTATCTTTGGAGGGAATGCTCTTAACATATGGGATATAGATGTATTTTTCCCAGGATGGTGGACTTTATTTTTAATTATACCTGGATTAGTATCTATGGTTAGATACGGATTTAATTGGGGATCAGGAATACTAGTAATATTAGGCTTAATATTACTTTTTGATGCCTTAGATATTATTAGTAGTGATATTATGTGGAAATTAGTATTTCCATTGATTTTAGTTATTATAGGTATTTCTATTTTAACATCATTTTTTAGAAGTGGTACTAAAAGAAACATTGAAGATGAAGAGTATACTAAAAGTAAATCATATAAGTATGATTCAACACAATATCCAAGATATACTGCTATATTAGGTGGTGGAGATTACAAGAATAATGCTGAAGATTTAAAGGGGGTAGTGGCAGAGGCTATATTAGGTGGACTAGAAATAGATTTAAGAGATGCTAAAATAACAGAAGATATAGTATTAGAGCTTACTGCTGTATTAGGAGGAATAGATGTATATATTCCTGAGGATGTTAGAGTGGAAATAATTTCTGGAGTACCAGTTTTAGGTGGATTTGAGCATAAGATAAATAGAAACGCTTTGTCTGGCCCTAAGGTGAGAATTAAATATACTGCAGTATTAGGTGGAATAGAAGTTAAATAATATTTTAAGTAATAGTTCTAATTTTAGGACTATTATTTTTTTGAATTTCATTTATAATAAGAATAAATGTTATTTAACAATTACTTTATTTTTATATAAATTTAAGATAAAGAGTAAACTATAAATAATTGAGGGTTCAATTATAGAAGAGGAAGGTGTTATAGATGAAGGTTGTAATTATCGGTGGAGTTGCAGCAGGAATGAGTGCAGCAGCTAAGTTTAAAAGACTTTCACCTAATGATGATGTAGTAGTATATGAGAAGGGTGATATAGTTTCATTTGGAGCTTGTGGACTACCATATTATGTAGGTGGATTCTTTGATGATTCAAGAGAGATGATAGCAAGAACTCCTGAACAATTTAAGGAATCAGGAGTAGAAATACATATTAAACATGAAGTTATAGATGTAGATTTTTCTAATAAAAAATTGAATGTAAAAAATCTTAATACAAATGAAATATTAGAAGAAAATTATGATAAATTAATGATTGCAAGTGGTGCAAGAGCAATAATACCGCCTATTAAAAATATTAATTTAGAAAATGTAGTAACTTTAAAATCTATGGAGGATGGTAATAAATTAAGAGACTTAATGGCAAATGAAGATTATAAGAAAGTTACTATTATAGGAGCTGGATTTATAGGACTTGAGGCTGTTGAAGCTGCAAAGCATAAGGGTAAGGAAGTTACTGTTATTCAATTACAAGATAGGGTCCTTCAAGAAGTATTTGATAAAGATATAACTGAGCTTTTAGAAGAAGAATTAAGAGATAATGATATTAATCTTTTATTAGCAGAAACTGTAGTTGAACTTATTGGTGATGGAAAAGTTTCTAAGGTTAAAACTGATAAAAGAGAAATTGATGCAGATATAGTTATACTTGCAACTGGTGTTAAGCCAAATACTGATTTCTTAAAATCAGATGAAATAAGGATGTTAAAGAATGGAGCACTTATAGTTGATAGCTATGGAAGAACATCAGTAGAGGATGTTTATTCAGCTGGTGACTGTGCGACTATAAATAATTTAATTACAGGAAAAGAAAGTTATGTTCCTCTTGCAACTGGAGCTAATAAGCTTGGAAGAATAGTGGGAGAAAATTTAGCAGGTCAAAATAATTCATTTCAAGGTTCTATGGCATCTAGCTGTATTAAGGTTATGAAGATGGAAGCTGCTAGAACTGGCTTATCTGAAAAGGAAGTTAAAGATTTAGGATTTGATTATAAAACTAAGTTTATAACTGACATGAATCAAACAAGCTACTATCCTGGTAGAGAAAGAATTTATATTAAGCTTATTTATGATGCACATACTAAGGTTATATATGGAGGGCAAGTAGCAGGATATAAGGATGCTGTTCAAAGATGTAATGTAATAGCAGCGTGTATTTATGCAAAGATGACTACAGATCAATTAGGAATGTTAGATCTTTGTTATTCACCACCATTTGCAAGAACATGGGATGCATTAAATGTAGCAGGTAATGTTTCAAAGTAAATTAAGTATATTTTAAAGATATAAATAATGTATAGTGCAATTTCTTTAGGGAGATTGCACTTTTTATTTAAATGGGAAATAAGTAAAAATATAAATAGAACTACATAGAAAATAAGATTATGTAGTTCTATTTATTGTATAATATAGGTAAGGCAAAATAAAGTTAAGAAAAAATTGAGAGGTGTTATGGCAAAAAGCAAGGAATTACTATTAATACGATATATATCTATGTTTATACTTATTTTTCAAGTGTTTATAGAAAAGGAAAACAAAAGTATAGTAAGTATTATTTTTATATTATTATTTATAATAAATAATAATTTGAGAGTATTTTATTTTAAAAGTGATAATGCTAATATATTATCCATAATTGTAGAATTATTAATTATACCTTTTGCGCAAGTTAGATTTGGAGGAAGTATAATTTTTTATGTTATTGGAGCGGCTATTGATATATTTAATTTAAAAAATAATGGATTTAAGTATAGTTTAATTGGCTTTGTATTAGCAATAAGTCTGTCAAATAGTTTTACAGGCAATATAGAAGAAAAGTTTATTTATTTTACTGTTTTAGTAATATTCTTTATTTTATTAAATTATATTTCAAATCTTTATGCTACAAAAAAAGAGGCTCAAAATCTTTATGATAAGCTGAGAATTTCAGAAGAGAGTCTTATAGGTGCTAATAAAGAACTTGAAATGTATGCTAATTCTATAGAAGAAATTACATTGCTTAAAGAAAGAAATAGAATATCAAGGGAAATTCATGATAGTGTTGGACATGCTTTATCAACAGCAATGATTCAATTATCTGCAATGGAGGCAATTGCGAATAAGGAAGGTAGTTCACTAAAGAGCATGGCTAATAATTTAAGAGAATTTATAAATGTAAGTTTTCAGGATGTTAAAAAGGCAGTAAGAGAGCTTAAACCTGATGAATATGATAATTATCAAGGTGTTTTGAGATTACAGGAAATATGTAAAAACTTTGAAAAGATGTCTGGAATTGAAGTTAAAACAATAATATCCAAAGGTGAGTGGAATTTATCAACTAAGCAAATTAGTCATTTATATAGAATAACTCAAGAAGTATTATCTAATTCATTAAAACATGGTAAGGCAGAGTTAATAAAAGTAATTATGAATTTTACAGATAATGAATTCATAATTTCTTTTAATGATAATGGAATAGGAACTGATGTTATAACTGAAAGTGGAGTAGGGCTTAAAAGTATAAGAGAACGTATAGAAGAGTTAGGTGGAATGGTTGATATAAAATCTGAAAAAGGAAGGGGCTTCTTCATTAAGTTAATAGTACCTAGGGAGAAGGAGATTTAGGGATGGATAAAATAAAGTTATTGATTGTAGATGATGAAAAGTTAATAAGAGAAGGTTTAAAAATAATGCTATCTATTTTTGAGGATATTGATGTTGTTGGAACAGCTGAAAATGGATATAAAGCTTTAGAGTTTTGTCAAAATAATGAAGTTGATATTGTTCTTATGGATATAAGAATGAAGGAATGTGATGGAGTTATGGGAACAAGGCTTATTAAGGAACAATTTACAAAAATAAAGGTATTGATTTTAACAACCTTTAAAGATAAAGAATATATTCAAGATGCATTGAAATATGGGGCATTCGGATATATGCTTAAGGATAGTTCTCATGATGTAATTTATGAAGGAATAAAAACAGCCTATAAAGGCAATATGGTAGTACATCCTGAAGTAGCAACACAAATGATGGATAATAGTCCAAACATTAAGAAGAGTATAGAAAAATTTGAGCTGTTAGATAAAGAAATTAAAATAATAGAGTTAATAGCTAATGGATTAACTAATAAAGAAATAGCTGAAGAGATATTTTTATCAGAAGGAACAGTAAAGAATTATATTACTAATATACTTTCTAAGTTAGAACTTAGAGATAGAACACAAATTGCAATTTTTGCATTTAAAAATGGAATAGTGACTTAAGTCATTTATGTAGTGACCTTAAGTAGTGGTTATCCCCCTAAGAATATCTTATTATAATATTAAGATAAGCCTAGGGGGTATTTTTAATGAGTATTATAGAAGTGAAAAATATAACAAAAAGATTTAATGATAAGTTAGTTTTAGATAATGTTAGTTATGAAGTAAATGAAGGTGAGATATTTGGGTTTATAGGACCAAATGGTGCAGGGAAATCTACTTTGATAAATATAATGACAACACTTATTACACCAGATAGCGGAAGTATTAAAATATGTGGATATGATATTTTAAAAGAACCTATAAAAGCAAAGGAGTGTATAGGATATGTTCCACAAGATCTAGCTTTAATTGAAGAACTTAATGCTTATGATAATTTAGAGTTTTTTGGATCTTTATATGGACTGAAAGGTAAAGTTTTAAAAGAAAGAATAAAAGAGTCGCTTAAAGTTACAGGGTTAGAGGAAACAAAAAGGCTAAAGGTTAAGAAATTTTCAGGGGGAATGAAGAGAAGATTAAATATTGCAGTTGCTATAATGCATCACCCAAAGGTTTTAATATTAGATGAACCTACAGTTGGAGTTGATCCACAATCAAGAAATCACATATTTTCTTTTGTAAAAAATATATGTAAAGAGTGGGGAACTACTGTTATTTATACATCTCATTATATGGAGGAAATTGAAGAGCTTTGCAAGAGAGTATTTATAATAGATTTAGGAAAAGAAATTGCTTATGGTGATAGGGAAGAAATTAAAGCTGCTGTATTTTCTAATAATAAAGTGTTAATAGAAGCTCAAGATATAAATGCAAAAACTATAGTAGAGCTTAAATCAATAGATGGAATTAATAATGTTACAGATAAAGATAATAAAGTTTCATTAACTATAGGTTCTAATTTTAAACTTGGAAGTGTTCTTTCCTTGATGGAAAAGGAGGGTATTAATATTAAGAAAATTAGCTATGAAGAAGCTAAGCTTGAAGATGTATTTTTATCATTAACAGGAAAAAGTTTAAGAGATTAGGGGGAATAGATATGAAGCTTTGGTATTACATGAAAATGAATTTTAAGAATATGTTTGCAACTGGAGTCATAACAATAGCTTATTATATATTATTTCCTATCTTATTAGCTGGAGTTATGGGGTTTATGCAAGGGACACTTCATGATAGCCAGTTAAAGATTAAATCTGTAAATACTAAGATAGTTGATTATGATAATAGTGAAATGTCGAAACAATTGGTAAGTTTTTTAGAAGGCAATGAGTTAAGTGAAATAGTTAATATTGTAGATAAAAAACCAGAAGTTGAAATTATAATAAATAAAGGTTATGGAGATGATGTTCTATCATTAAATGGTGGTGAAATAATAATAAATAGAGAGTCTGAAAAGAAGTTAGCTACTATTACAACTTTAAAATCTGTTTTAGATAGATATCATCAAGGGATATATGTTTCACTAAGTGATGGGAATACATTACAGTTAAATAATACGACAAATAGTATTATAAAGAATATATCTATAGATTCAAAAGAAGGTGCCACGGAGTATGAAAAAATGTCTGCATCTATGATTGGATTTATAATAACTATGCTTATATATTCATTAATTAAAGCTGGATATATGCCAGTAAGTATGAATATTGATAAAAGGTTAAATTCTACTCCTATTACAAAGGTAGAGCTTTTAATAATTGATTCAATATGTTTAGTAGCATATATATTTATAATTCTTTTTGCATATGTTATGTTCTTTAGAATATTAGGTATTAGTTTTACAGGAGAATTTTTAAGCTTAATTATATTGATATTGTTAGGAGCAATGCTTGTTGTAGGTATAGTTAAGTGTATATCTACATTATTTGGAGCTAAATATGGTAATTTAATAGGAGTTATTTTATTTACATTACCTTTAATAAGTGGAGAGATATTCTTAGGAGAAGGAAATAAATTAGCGGTAGCAACTCCAACACATTATTTGAATAATGCCTTTTCTTTATATAATTTAAATGGAAATTTAGAAGGCTGTGGTAATTGGTTAATTATTATAATTGCTATTGTTGGAATTACCTTTATGTTAGCCTTTTTAAAGGAATGGATATTAGGGAGGAAAAGAATATGGGGTTAATGAGATTAACGTTTATTAATATAAAAAGACAATTAAAAAATCCTTTTGTAATCATAATAACTTTATTAATGCCAGTAGTAATGCTTTTAATTATTAATGGAGGCAAAGGCGAAGGTCGTGATAAAATTGGAGCTATAGGAATTGTAGATAAAAGCAATTCAATTTACTCACAAGAGATAATTGGTGAATTAGAAAAAAGTTATAATATTACTTTAACTGGAGATGCAGAAGAAAATTTAAATTTAATAAGGGATAATAAGGTTGGAGCTATTTATGTTATAGACAGTAACTTTAAAGAAGTTTTAGAGCATGGTAATAGTCCAGAAGTTAAATGTTATAGCAATGGCACTAGCAATGGAATAATATTGGCAGATGAAATAATAACAACCTATATAAATAATGTTGTTCAAGAAAGTATTAGTGAAGGGTTAAGTACAAAATCAATAAAGACTATAGTTAACAATGAAAAAGTAACAGATAAGTCAAATTATATAATGATAGTTTTAATGTTATGTTATTTTATGATGATTGGTGGATCTATAATATCAGAAGAAATAATTAAACTTAAAGAACAAAATGTTTTAAGGAGAACAATAGCTACAGCTAATTCTGATAGAGCTATATTAGGAAGCTTATTTATGTCATCATTTATAATACAAGGAGCCTTATGTAGTTTAGGATTATTAATTTTAATATCAGTTTTAAAGCCGGAAAATGCTAATATAGCTCAAGGGATATTGGCGGTTGTATTAGGAAGCTTAATTACCACATCTCTTATTGTAGCAGTAACAAGGTGGATAAAAAATAAGACATTAGCAAGTTTAGCTATTGTAGTTATAGGTCTAATAGCTTTTGTAGCATCTATGATGCAATGGGGAATGGATTCTATTGAAAATGTTCCTATATTCATAGAAGGACTATCTATAATATCACCATTTACATGGCTTTTAAGAATAATTGATACAGGAAGTATAATTATGCCTTGCTTAGTTTTAATTTTGATGTCGGTAGTATTTTTTACAGCTGGAAGTTTTAGGTTAAGAGACTTTGTTAAGGATTAAAAATAAAAAGACCAACTGGTCTTTTTATTTTTTTCCTTTATTTGAATTTGAATTAGATTCTTTAAGCTTATCACTTCTAATAGAATTTTCAATTATAGTATAAAAAATGGCATCTTCAACATCTACGTCACTAGTATCATTAATAGTAATTTTATATTTATGAGTAGGGCTAAAAATACTACCATCAATAATATAATCAACATTATCGTCATTATCAAAAATCTTATAATCTCTACATAAGATTATAGAGTCTGGAATTCCCCTACCTAACTTTTTATAACTGGAATTATAAAAGTGTTCAACTCTTTTTAATCTCCAAAAATCAGTAAGTTTTTGTTCACCTATGTAACCAGTTATATTACCATTAGAGTCTTCTACCTGTGCTAATCTGTTTATAGATAAATTGAATAATTTAACTTGAGTTAAGCCCATTCTTTTAATTTGATTTTCTTTTTTTATAAGATTTCCATTAATATCTTTTAATTTTAAAGTATCTCCGAATATAGGAAATAGCTTTCCTGTAACTTCACCAACAAGTACACCATCACTAAGGATATAATAGTGTTTCCTAAAAGAAAAAATCTTTTTTTCAATAGTGATTTTATTAGAAATATCCATTATTTCATCAAAGGTTTGAACTTGAGGATTTATTAAATCTGTAGAAGTAGTGCCAAAAACCCTAACTTTTTGTGCAACATAAAAGCTTAAGTTCCATATTAAAATAAATAAAAGTATTCCTAAAAAGGTTTTTAAGAATTTATTTTTGATTTTCATTTTTCCCCCTAATTTTATAGCGTTAATTAGATAATTATAGCATTTGGGCGTTTTAGCATCAATAAATAATAAGAAGGTATTTAATTAATTTATTGATTGAGATAGAAAGAAAAGAGTGTTTTAAAAGTTATGATATAAAAATATAATTCTTGTTAAATTTTACGAATTATAAATATTCTGAATAAATTTTATTTCGTATTTTATAGTTTACTTTATTAAAATTTTGTGCAATAATATTATATATTTTGTGCCTAATTAATAAGAATAAAATTGAAATTTTTTATTAATAGTTGCAATTAGTATAAATAGTTCTTTATATTAAAAAGCTATTTATGCTAAAAAAAAACTATAAAATTAGGAGTGGACATATGAAAATAGGATTTGATCATGAGAAATATTTAGAGGAGCAATCAAAGTACATATTAGAAAGAGTAAATAACTACGACAAGTTATACTTAGAATTTGGAGGGAAACTTTTGTTTGATTTACATGCAAAAAGAGTTTTACCAGGA
Organism: Clostridium sp. D53t1_180928_C8; assembly: GCF_015667795.1. Classification (GTDB taxonomy): domain Bacteria; phylum Bacillota; class Clostridia; order Clostridiales; family Clostridiaceae; genus Clostridium. The sequence goes on along the minus strand of NZ_JADPEL010000005.1, from coordinate 192,775 downwards.
TTTGATGAAAATGCAAAAATTAAATTATTACATAAATTAAAAGAAAATGTAGAAGTAGTTATTTGTGTTTATGCAGGAGATATAGAAAGAAATAAAATAAGAGGCGACTTCGGAATCACTTATGATATGGACGTTTTAAGACTTATTGACGATTTAAGAAGTTATGATCTAGAAGTTAATTCAGTTGTAATAACTAGATATAATGATCAACCTTCAACTACTGTTTTCATTAATAAATTAGAAAGACGTGGAATAAAAGTTTATAAGCATAGAGCTACTAAAGGATATCCAACAGATGTTGATACTATAGTTAGTGAAGAGGGATATGGAAAGAATCCATATATTGAAACTAGTAAACCAATAGTAGTTGTTACTGCACCAGGACCAGGAAGTGGTAAACTGGCTACATGTTTAAGTCAATTATATCATGAAAATAAAAGAGGAAATGTAGCTGGATACTCTAAGTTTGAAACATTCCCAGTATGGAATGTTCCGCTAAAGCATCCATTAAATATAGCTTATGAAGCAGCTACAGTTGACTTAAAAGATGTTAACATGATAGATTACTTCCATTTAGAAGCATATGGAGAAACTGCAGTTAACTATAATAGAGATTTAGAAACATTCCCAGTGCTTAAGAGAATAATAGAAAAGATTACTGGAAAAGAATCGATTTATAAATCACCAACAGATATGGGCGTTAATAGAGTTGGATTTGGTATAGTTGATGATGAAGTTGTTAAAGAAGCTTCAAGACAAGAAATTATAAGAAGATATTTTAAAACTGGTTGTGAATATAAGAAGGGGTATGTAGATAAAGATACTTTTGAACATGCAAAACTTATAATGGAACAAGTAAACTTAAAAGAAGAAGATAGAAAAGTTGTAATGCCAGCTAGAGAGCGTGCATTAAAATTAAAAGAAGAAAAAAATAATGAAATATGTACAGCAGTTGCAATAGAATTAAATGACGGAACTATTCTTACAGGAAAAGGTTCAGAGTTATTAGATGCATCAGCAGCAGCGTTATTAAATTCTGTAAAACATTTAGCTAATATAGCAGATGATATGCACTTAATTTCACCTGTTATTTTAGAGCCAATTTTAGATTTAAAATCTAAAACTTTATCAAATCAAAAAGTATCATTAAACTGTGAAGAAGTTTTAATTGCTTTAAGTATTTCAGCTGCTACTAATCCAACAGCACAAGTTGCTATGGAAAAGTTAGCTATGCTAAAGGGATGTCAAGCACATTCAGTTACTATATTACCAACTAGTGATGAGCAAACATTTAGAAAACTTGGAATAGACGTTACATGTGATGCAGAATACGCTTCAGAAAGTCTTTTCTATAATAACTAATAAATAGATAAATTAAAGAGATTATTACAAAAGTGAATGTAATAATCTCTTATTTTTATATAAGTTTCAATATTAATATAAAGTACTCACTATTTTTTTGTGTGATGAATAGTAATAAAGTATATCTAAAATATTACGCAAAGGAGTAGAGAGATGACAACTTATAAGGGGATAGATATTAGCAATTGGCAAGGAAGCGTAAATTTTTCAGAGGTAAAGAATAGCGGAGTACAAATAGTTTATATTGAAGCAACAGAAGGAAACTTTTATACAGATCCTTATCTTCAAGAATTTTATGATGGAGCATCTGATAGTGGATTATTAATAGGATTTTATCATTTTTTTAGCCCATCTGTATCAGCATCAGAACAGGCAAGATATTTTACTAATGCTATAAGTGGAATGACAAGTGAATGTAGATTGGTATTAGATTTAGAAGAAGCAGGTGGATACGGGCCTTCAGAATTATCAAGTATTGCAAGTGAATTTTTAAAAGAGGTTCAATCAAACAGTGGATTAGATGTAGCTTTATACACTTATGCAAGCTTTGCAAATAATAATATTGAAACAGGATATGGATTAGAAAATTATCCATTATGGATAGCAGAGTATGGAACTAGTAGTCCAGAAGATAATCCAATATGGGGAAGTAGTTATGCAGGCTGGCAATATTCAGATACAGGATATACTCCAGGTGTAAATGGAAACTCTGATTTAGATACTTTTAATAGTGGTATATTGCTAAATAGTAAGGTAAGTATTCCAGGAACTAGAAAGCAAGAGTTGGAAAATGGGAGTATCAAGTATTATGTAGTACAAGCAGGAAATACATTAAGTGGAATTGCAGCAAGATTTGGAACTACAGTTCAAGCATTAGTACAATTAAATAATATAGCAAATCCTAATTTAATCTATGTAGGACAAGTATTGAAGATATATGGAAATAGTAAAGTTCAAAGAGGAAATAATAGTTTTAGTGGAACCTATGTAGTTCAATCAGGAGATACTTTGAGCGGATTAGCATTAAGATTTGGCACAACTGTACAAGCATTAGTGCAATTAAATAATATAGCAAATCCTAATTTGATATATGTTGGAGAAGTATTAAAACTTCCAGTTTCTAATTCAGTTAAAACTGGAGCATCATCTAAACAATATCAAACAACTTATGTAGTACAATCAGGAGATACATTAAGTGGAATTGCAGCAAGATTTGGAACTACAGTTCAGTATTTAGCAAGAATAAATGGAATAGTAAATCCAAATTTAATATATGTTGGGCAAGTGTTGAAAATTAGCGGATCAGGAGTATCTGCACAAAGAGGAGACTCAACTGCAACTTATGTAGTTAAATATGGTGATACTTTAAGTGGAATAGCATTAAGGTTTGGAACTACAGTTAATAATTTAGTGGCATTAAATGATATTTCAAATCCAAATTTAATATATGCAGGACAAGTTTTGAAAGTTTAGTTGTAAAGTAAGATGGAAGCTATATAATTTAGCTTCCATCTTATTTTATAATTTTACATAATTATTTAAATATTAGTTTGGGCATCACTTTTAGCCTTTTTTAATGAAGTGAAGCTTTCTACAACAAGAACTATAGCTAAAATAAATAGTATTATAGCAATAACTCCAAGTATATAATTAGGAGTTGAGCTAAATAAGTTTGTTTTAATTAAAAGTCCAAGGGCAACTAGAGTAACTATAAACATAAATACCATAGGAATTATAGTCATCATAGTTTTCTTACCTTTCTTTGCAAGCCATGCAGTTATAGCTAATAATGATAATGCAGCTAATAATTGGTTTGCAGATCCAAACATTGGCCAAATTTTATCATAGCCATATCCTAATAATATTGCTGCTAGTAAAACTGTAATTATTGTTGAAGTATATATATTTCCAAAGAATTTTTTTACAGGTTCACTGGCATCATCAAATAATTCCTGAAATATATACCTACCAATTCTTGTTGCAGTATCTAAGCTTGTCAAAGCAAATGCAGAGAAAGTAAGAGTTACAAATATTCTACCTATTTCCATTGGTAAACCAAATTTATTCATAAATGTAGCTAAACCATTTGAGAATATTTGAGCAGGGGTAGCACCATCAGCTTTTGCAACTGAAGCAACAGCTATAAGTGCAAGTACAGCAACAACACCTTCTATAAGCATAGCACCATATCCTATAAGTTGAGTATCCTTTTCAGATTTTACTTGTTTTGCAGTTGTTCCAGAACTTACAAGTGAATGGAATCCAGAGACAGCACCACAAGCAACTGTTACAAATAAAAATGGAAATAATGTATTTCCATTAATTTTAAATCCAGCAAACATAGGTATTTCTGAAAGAGATGGAGTTGAGAATAATATACCTATTACACCACCAATTAACATTGCATATAAAAGGAATGAACATAAATAATCTCTTGGTTGTAATAAAATCCATACAGGTAGAATAGAAGCTAATGCTATATATATTATAAGAATAATATTCCAAGCGCCTTGGGAAAGTTTAACTACTGGGAATAGGTATCCTAGGCATATACATATAAATAAAACTAAAACGCCAATTATCGTAGCAATACCAAGTTTAGCTGATTTTCTATAGACAAAGTAACCAAATGCAACAGCTAAGGCAATGAATAGAAGAGAGGCAGTACCAGCCCTAGCTCCAGTTAAACTTTCAGGTGCAGTTGGATTATATGCAAATGTACCAGCACAAATAGAAGTAAAGGCAGCAACAACTAATATTAGTGTTGCATATGCAAATACATCAAATAATAATTTGCCTCTTTTGCCTATATTAACTTTCATTATTTCACCAATACTTTTACCATCATGACGAAGGGAAGCAAATAGTGCACCAAAATCATGAACTCCACCAATAAATATAGATCCAACTAAAATCCATAAGTAAACTGGAAGCCAACCAAATACAGAAGCAAGTATAGGGCCAGTTATGGGACCTGCACCAGCAATTGAAGAAAAGTGATGTCCGAGGACTACTTTAGCATCTGCAGGAACATAGTCAATGCCATCTTTTAAAGTGTTTGCAGGAGTTTTTCTTTCAAAATCAATACCCCATTTTTTTGCTAACCAGCGTCCATAGGTTAGATAAGCAATAATGAAAATAGCTATAGCACCAATAAGTAATAATAATGAGTTCATATAAGTCCCCCTTATAAAATATAATTAAGATGTAGGTAAATACACCTTTTTTAGCTTTTTACCTGCTTTATTAGATTCAACTAAGTTATCAGAAAGACCTACAATAAATAATCTTATTTCGCAAAAACCTTGAAAGTAAAATTTATATATTTTTTCAAATTTGAACTCTTTAATTTTTTTTATTGTTGATTTATTAGGAAGAGTATTGCAGACAATGATTGCATTTATATAAGAACTTTTATGATCTTTATGGGGTTTTACTAAAAGGTTAGGGGTAGTTTTTATGTATTCTATAAAGTCATCAATTTTATAATCATCTATAGATTCAAAATATTTTACTAGAACATATTCATTTGATTCAAATTTATCTATTATATCTTTTTGAGATATCATTGTTCTACCTAGAATTAGCTTTGTGCTAGCGAAAATGTTAAATGTATTAGAAAGTAATTGATTATCGTATTGTATATCAAAATAAGAATTCAATCGATTAGATAAGATGCTTGTATAATGAGATATATCCATTAATAGCCTCCTTTATAGAAAGAATATTTTAAAAATAAACGGGGAATAATGGTTGTACAATATAATGATATTCTTTGATTTGATAAAATAAAACTATTTTTATAATAAATACATTAAATAATTATAAAAATAAAATAGTTATAAAAACAAAATAATTATAAAAATATACTTTCAATTTATAGAATAACTAATAATATGGCAAGGAATAATAATAATAGATATATTAGATATTTTATGAAAGGAATTGTTTTGATGAATGAAGAAAAAGTTAGAATAATACCTCTTGGTGGATTAGGGGAAATAGGAAAAAATATTACTGTTATAGAGTGTGATGATGAGATTATTGTTATTGATTGTGGAATAGCATTCCCAGATGAAGAAATGTATGGAGTTGACCTGATAATTCCTGATATTACTTATTTAAAAAACAATGAAAAAAAAATAAAAGGTATTTTTTTGACTCATGGACATGAGGATCATATAGGAGCATTACCTTATGTGTTAAAGGAAATTAATGTTCCTCTTTATGGAACTAAATTAACAATAGGTATTGTTAAGACTAAGCTAGAAGAACATAATGTTTTAGCAGAGGCAAAGTTAAACAATGTTGAGCCAGGAGACGTTATTTCATTTAATAAGCTTAAAGTAGAGTTTATAAGAAATACTCATAGTATTGCAGATTCATGTAGTTTAGCTATATTTACACCTGCAGGAATAATACTTCATACAGGTGATTTTAAAATAGACTATACACCAATAGATGGACAAAAGATGGATTTGCAAAGAATATCTAATCTTGGTAAAGAGGGAATAGCTTTATTAATGGCAGATAGCACTAATGTTGAGAGACAAGGACATTCTTTATCAGAGAAGAGTATAGGATTAACATTAGATCGTATTATTGGAAAAGCAAAGGGAAGAGTTATAGTTGCTACTTTTGCATCTAATATTCATAGGATGCAGCAAATAGTAGATGCATCTATTAAAAGTAATAGGAAAGTAGTTTTTAATGGAAGAAGTATGGAAAATATATCTAAGGTTGCTATGGAGCTTGGATACTTACATATTCCTAATGAACATATTATTAGTATTGATGATTTAAATAATTATGAAAATGATAAAATTACATTGATTACTACAGGAAGCCAGGGTGAACCTATGGCATCATTAGCTAGAATAGCATTTTCAACTCATAGAAAAATAGTTATAGAACCTAATGATACTTTTATAATTTCAGCATCACCTATACCAGGAAATGATAAACTCATTTCAAGAGTTATTAATCAATTGTTTAGAAAAGGTGCAGACGTAATATATGAGGATTTAGAAGATGTTCATGTATCTGGGCATGCATATCAAGAAGAATTAAAGCTTATACATACATTAGTGAATCCGAAATATTTTATGCCTGTTCATGGCGAGTATAGACATTTAAAACATCATGGTGATTTAGCTGAAAATTTAGGAATGAAAAAAAGTGATATATTTATCTTAGAAACAGGAAATGTTTTAGAATTAACAAAGAATAGTTGCAAAAAAGAAGGTAAGGTTAGAACAGGAGCTATATTTGTTGATGGCTTAGGTGTTGGAGATGTTGGAAATATTGTATTACGTGATAGAAGACATTTAGCTCAAGATGGAATGTTAACTATTGTGGTTGCAATTGAAAGAGATACTTTAAGTATTGTTTCAGGACCAGATGTAATCACAAGAGGCTTTGTATATGTTAAAGAGTCTGAGGAACTTATAAATAAAGTAAAAGAATTATCAGTAAATGAGCTAGAAAAGTGTTTAGGAATGGGCGTTATTGAGTGGTATGTATTAAAGAGTAGCATTAAAAAAACTGTTGAAAATTATATATATGAAAAAACCAAAAGAAGACCTACAATAATTCCAATTATTATGGAGACTTAGTTAGTATTTATATAGATTTAATTATATTTATTATTTAAATTGTAAAATATGAATTGTGATTTTTAGTTGTCGTTGAAAAAATGTAGATATATGTTGTATAATTGAAATGTAAACATTTAAAAAGGGAGAAAAGGGGAAAAAATATGAATACAGGAACAGCTAAAAAATATCAAGAATTATTGCAAGAATTTTCAAAAACTCCAAGAGCTGATGTTAAAGGCTTTAGAAAAAAAACTGAAGAGGTTTTAAGTGAATTTTTTAAATTAAATGAAGTTTATACAATAGCTTCAAGAAGTGCAACAGTTGAAGAGGTTAATGAAAATACAGCAAAACCATTATGTGCTTTAAATCATAAGAAAATGCCATGTATGTGGTTCTTTTCAGAAAAGGAATTTGCACAAAATTTTGTTAAACATTTTAATATTATAAAAGATGGTACTGAATATATAAGAAAATTACAAGGTAAAGAGTTAATTGATGTTATAAAGTTTGGAGTATTTAATGGAATATATCAATTTTCTATAGATGAAGGCAAATGTACTATGGTTGTTGTACCATATGATTTATTAAATGCGTATTTTGCTAGTAATGGAGAAGAAAATTTCTTAGAAAAAGATCAATATGAGTTAATGATTTTATTTACAATGATGAAGTTCCATAAAAAACTTGTATATGCAATTGAAAGTGATGAGAAAGATTGTAACGATAAAAATATATTAGCAGCAGATAGAAAAGGTGTCCTTAATATTTTTGATAAAAAGGATGATGCAGATGTTCATAAGTATGATATTGGATATGGGAGAAAAGAAGCAACATCGCTTAATATAATTGAATTCAGAAATGCAATTAATGCAATAGTTGATTGTGTTGAACTAGTTAGGTTTGAAATAAGAGAGAAAATTATTGAAGTAAATAGTAAGAAATTAGCTTACATATTAAATGAAATGGTTAGGGTTGATTATAAATAAACAAGAAAAAACTACCTATAGGTATAATATTATAGGTAGTTTTGTTAATATAAAGAAATTTTAAGTGAGTATAAATTTTATTTATTAATTATAATAAAAATTTATATAGATTTATAATTAAATAGATGATATAAAAGAATATAAAGAGAAAAGCTTATAAATCTATAGTTAATAAATAGATAGTAAAAGCAAAGTATATTACATTTATTTGAGAGGAGAAGTTCTATGAAAGATTTATTAGATAAGGGAGCTGTAGTTCAAAGAGATATGGAAACATATGCAATAGCTCCACATTTAACAGGAGGGCTTATAACTCCAAAGCAACTTAGAGATATTGCCGATGTTGCTGAAAAGTACAATGCATCAGCAGTAAAGGTAACAGGAGCTCAGAGAATAGCCATAGTTGGCTTAAAAGAAGAAGATATTGATAATGCATGGGCTGATTTAGGTATGAAGCCAGGAGCTGCAATAGGGTTATGTGTAAGAAGTGTAAAGATATGTCCAGGAACTACCTTCTGTAAAAGAGGGCTACAGGATTCAGTAGCTATAGGTTCAAAATTAGATGGAGCATTCCATGGTAGAAATCTTCCTAATAAATTAAAAATAGGTGTTAGTGGATGTCCAAATAGCTGTGCAGATAGTCATACTAGAGATATTGGTTTAATAGGTGGACCAAAGGGGTGGATTCTTTACCTTGGAGGAAGAGGTGGAGTTATTCCTAGATTAGGTGATAGAATTGCTATGAATATTCCAGATGAAAGAATTTTTGAGGTTGTTGAAAGAGTAATAGATATTTACGCTGAAAATGGCCAAGGAAGAGAAAGACTAGGAAATTATATTGATAGAATTGGATTAGAAGAATTCAAGAAGATATTAAATATTGAAGAATTCTTAAACTCTTAAAAAATACAAAAGGCAAATTCAAATTGTTGGTAATAGTTTGAGTTGCCTTTTATTTTTTTATTTACTTAATATAAATATAGGTTATACTAATTAAATGAAATATAATAAATAAAATTTATAAAAACGAGGTAAATATGTTAAAAAATACATTTAAGGATTACAATTTATGTAATGAAATAATGAAGTCATTAGAAGGAATAGGCTATAATAAGCCTTCTGATGTACAAAGCAAGGTTATACCTGAAGTATTAAGTGGAAAGGATGTTGTAGTTAAATCTCAAACAGGAAGTGGGAAAACTGCAGCTTTTGGAATTCCATTATGTGAAAATGTGCAATGGGAAGAGAGTAAGCCAGAAGCCTTAATTTTAACACCCACTAGAGAGTTAGCTATTCAAGTTAAAGAAGAATTAACAAATATAAGTAGATTTAAAAGGTTAAGAGCTGTTGCTGTATTTGGAAAGCAGCCTTTTTCTGATCAAGCAAGAGAGTTAAAACAAAAAACTCATATTGTAGTAGGAACTCCAGGTAGAATATTTGATCATATTGATAGGGGAACATTAGATATATCGAATATAAAATATTTAGTAATAGATGAAGCTGACGAAATGCTTAACATGGGATTTATAGATCAAGTTAGGGATATAATAGATGCATTAAGTAAAAATAGACAAACAATGTTATTTTCAGCAACTATTCCAGATGAGATATTAGGATTATGTAAGGTATATATGAATAATCCTGTTAATATTGAAATTAAGGCACAAAAGTTAATAACAGACAATATAACTCATGAATTATATAGATTTGATGAGTTTTATAAGTTAGATAATTTAAGTAAGCTTTTAATAAGTGAAGTGCCAGAGACAGCAGTTGTATTTTGCAAAACAAAAGAAAATGTAGATAAAGTTTTTGAAGTCTTAAATAAAAAAGGATACTCTGTAAATAAGATTCATGGTGGAATGCTTCAAAAGGAAAGATTAGAAGCAATGGATAAATTTAAAAAGGGTAACTTTAAAATATTAGTATCTACAGATGTCGCAGCAAGGGGAATTGATGTAGAAGGCATTACTCATGTAATTAATTATGATTTACCAGTAGAAAAAGAAGCTTATGTACATCGTATAGGTAGAACAGGTAGAGCAGGGGCAAAAGGAAAAGCTATATCCTTTGTTAATCAATATGAGGATAGACTTTTAGACACAATACAAGATTATATAGGATTTAAAATTCCTGTTGCAGGAAATATTATTGAAGTAAATAAAGAAAAAAGAGATGAAGCGATAAAAGCTTTAAAATCTAAACCAAAGGTCAAAAAGGAAAAAGCTAAGGTTATAAATAAAAATATAACTAAAATATATTTAAATGGTGGTAAAAAGAAAAAATTAAGAGCAGGAGATTTTGTAGGGGCTATATCTAGAATTGAAGGAATAACTGCTGAGGATATTGGAATAATAGACGTACAAGACACTGTTTCGTATATAGATATATTAAATGGTAAAGGAAATAAAGTAATAGAAGGGCTTAAGAATTCAACTATAAAGGGAAAGAAACTTAGAGTTGAAAGAGCAAGAAAATAACTAAATTACATATAAAGTGCTAATGCCATGAGATCAAAAATTAATGATATTTTGATAGCATGGCATTTAAGATTTAATTGTAATGAGTATTTCTAAATTCAGATGGAGATACTCCTTCAAAGGATTTAAAAGTTTTTGAAAAATGACTTTGATCATAAAAACCAAGTGATATTGATATATCAAGCATGCTTTTATTGGTTGTAAGTAATAAAACTTTAGCTCTATCTATTTTAATTTTTTTTGAGTATTTCATTAAAGATATTCCCATATGTTTTTTAAAGCAAGTTGATGCATATTCTGGTGTTATTCCAAGATGTTCAGATATCTTTTCAAGAGACATAAAACTTTCGATGTTCATATGAAGATGTTGAAGTAATTTATTTACTATGAAGTTATCCTTAACTTCTACATCACTAATTAAAAATTCAAGATATGCTTCAGCCATTTCTATTTCTAGCTCTTGAAGTGAGTTTAAATCATTAAGTGTAGGAATTTTAATATAATATTTATTGTAAAGGGTATGAAGATATTTTTTTGAAATACCGTGTCTTATGATTTCTTTAGAAAATATAGCATTCCAAATATATAAATCTATTTTTTTATCTTCTATATTTAAATCTTCTTCTAATTCTCCAATATGTTTTTGCTTAATTTTATAAAGAATAGCAGGTCTATTACTAGTATCAATAAAAGATGAAAATTCATTGCTAAAAATATTTAAATCGGAAATAAAACTTTCGTACATAATAATCCTCCCCAATATAGAAAGTTATATTAATTATATATATATTATATTATAAATATACAAACTGTGGTATAAAAAATTTTTATAATAGTTATGTAAATGTTTTAATATAACAGGAGGAAATTTATGAATAAGTATGCAGTTTTTCATGTTTTAGATACTCCTTATTCTTATGGAAAAGATAAGGATACTTTAGTTGTAAGAGTTAGAGTTGCAAGAAATGATATTAAGGAATGTTATATTTATTATAAGGATAGATATGATTGGGAAAATCAATACAATAAAAAAGCTATGAGAATAGTTGGAGAAACAGAGTTTTTCACATATTATCAAACAGAGATATCAGTTTTTAGAAATAGGTATAGATACTATTTTGAGTTTGTAGATACAAATTGTGAAAAGTTTCAATATAATGAGAGAGGCTTTGTAAATAAACATTTTAACTATAATGATATGAATTCTTTTCAATTCCCTTATATAGCAGAAGAAGATTTATATGAAGAGATTAAATGGTTGCAAGAATCAGTTGTATATCAAATATTTCCTGATAGATTTTGTAATGGTGATTCATCTATAGATATTGAAGGAACTAGTGAGTGGGGAAAAGGAAGAGTTCATAGAAGAAGTATTTATGGAGGAGATTTACGAGGAATAATTAATAAGTTAAATTATTTAGATGATCTTGGAGTAAATTTAATATATCTTACACCTATATTTAGAGCAAGTACTAATCATAAATATAACACTCAAGATTATTTTGATATAGATCCTCAATTTGGAACATTAAATGAAGCTAAGGAATTAGTAGATAAGGCTCATAAATTAGGTATGAAAGTAGTTTTTGATGCAGTATTTAATCATTCGGGTTCAGACTTTTTTGCTTTCGAAGATTTAATAGAAAATCAGCAAAAATCTAAATATAAAGATTGGTATTTTATAGATTCATGGCCTGTAACAAAATCAAAAAATAAATATTACACTTTTGCAAATGGTTGTGACAATATGCCTAAGCTGAACACTAATAATAAAGAGGTCAGAGAGTATTTGTTGAGCGTTGGAGAGTTTTGGATTAAAGAAGTAGGGATTGATGGTTGGAGACTTGATGTTTGTGACGAAGTTGGACATGAATTTTGGAGAGCATTTAGAAAAAGAATTAAGAGTATAAAAAAGGATGCAATAATAATTGGGGAAATAATGCATGAGGCTAATGCCTTTTTAAAAGGAGATCAACTAGATGGTATAATGAACTATCCTTTTAAAAATGCTATTATAGATTTTTTTGCAAAAGGAATTATAGGTGGAAGAGAGTTTTTTGATATAATGGCTGAAAATCGAGTTCTATATATGGAGAGCATAACTAAGCAAATGTGGAATTTAGTTGGAAGTCATGATACAAAGAGAATTTATACAGAATGTGATGGAAATATTGATAGAATAAAACTTTCTATAGCATATCAATTTTTATATATAGGTGTTCCGTATATATACTATGGTGATGAAATTGGATTAAGTGGAGGAGATGATCCTAACAATAGAAAGTGTATGGATTGGAATAATAATACACAGAATAGAGAAATATTTGATTTTTATAGAGATATAATTAATATTAGAAAAGAAAATAAAGTATTTATTTATGGAACATTTGAAGAAGTACATTGTGAAAATAATATAATAGCTTTTAAGAGAGTTTTAAATAATGAAGAAACTTTAATAATATTTAATAATAATGAAGATGAATCTCTAGTAAGACTTAATTTAAGGTCAAAGGGAGTAAATTTAATAACGAAAACTATTGAAGATTTATTAGAGGTTAGATTGGATAAACTTTCATTTAAGGTATATAAAGTATTAAATAATAAATAATGAATAAGGGCTAATATAAATTAGCCTTTATTTTAATTTGAGTAAAATAATATTGACAAAATATAAAGATATGATAACATAAAGATAAGAAAACAATTTCAAAGGTCTTTAAGATAGAAGAAATTTTTTTGAAGACTTTATTAAAATAATTAATAAAGAAGTGGTAATGTGAGTAAAGTATTAAAAGGTAGTTTTGAGTTAATGAAACAATTGAATGTTTCAGCGGTACTTAAAGTTATAAGAGATAATGGAAGTCTATCACGTGCAGAGATTGCAAAACTAACGGGGTTAACTCCAGCTAGTGTTACTAATATAACAAAAATTTTAATTGAAGATAAAATTCTTGTAGAAGGTAAAATTGGAGAATCAAGTGGAGGAAGACCACCAATAATATTAGAGCTTAATCCCAATGCTAGATATGTAATAGGTGTATGCATAGGGGTTGGTGTAATAGAAGTAGTGATAACTAATCTTTCAGCTATGATAATAATTAAAAAATCAATAAAAATAGATGATGAAAGATTTAATCATGATTTAGTTTTTAATAAGTTAGTTAATTTAATTAATGAAGTTATTGATGATAGTGAGATAGATAAGGAAAAAATATTGGGGCTAGGAGTAGCCTTACACGGGATAGTAAATGCAAGAACAGGAATATCTATATATGCTCCATATTATGGGTGGAAAAATGTAGATATAAAGAGCGAGTTAGAAGAAGCTCTTGGATTAACAGTATATGTAGATAATGATGTAAGAGCAATGGCACTAGGTGAAAGTTGGTTTGGAGTAACTTCAGATATAGCTAATTTTATAATTCTAAATATATCAAATGGTATTGGAGCTGGAATTATTATAAATAATAAGCCTTATTATGGAGTTGATTTTAGTGCTGGAGAAATAGGACATATAGTAGTAGAACCAGATGGTGACAAATGTAATTGTGGTAATTATGGGTGTCTTGAAACTGTTGCATCTAATAATAATATAACTAAAAAAGCTATTAAGCTTATAAAACAAGGGGTAAATAGTTCTTTAAAGATAAAACATAATGATATAAATAATTTAACTATAGAAGATATATGTATAGCTGCAAGGGATGGTGATGAGCTATCAATAACAATATTAAAAGAGGCAGCTAGATATATAGGAATAGGTATTACAAATTTAATAAATATACTAAATCCTACGGCAATAGTAGTTGTTGGAGAAATATTTGAAAATACAACACATGCTATTGAAACACTAAATGAAATAGTTAAAAATAGAGGGCTTAAATTATCAAGCGAAAATGTAAAGATAATTAAGAGTTTACTAGGTAGAGACGTTGCAGTAGTAGGAGCTACAACATTAGTTATTCAAGAAATATTTAATGGTATTACAATAAAGTAATACAAAATTAGACTATTAAATTTTATTTTAAATATTATTAAATTAAAAGTGGATGGTGAAAATTATGTGTAATATTGGGTATGAAATTGAAAGGCTTTTAAAATTTGCTTTAAAAAAGGAAATGATTTCAAAATGGGATGTGATTCCTTCAAGAAATGCATTAATAGATTTATTAAAAGTAGAAGCACCTTTTGAAGGAGAAGTAGAAGAGGGTATAGAAGAAAATGCAGTTGGTATATTAAATAATATTTTAGACTTCGCTGTTGAAACTGGTTTAATAGAAGAAGATACTACTACATTAAGAGATTTATTTGATGCAAAAATAATGGGATTATTAATGCCAAGAGAAGGAGAAGTTGTTAAAACTTTTTATAATAAATATGAAAATGAATCAAAAGAAAAAGCAACAGATTGGTTTTACGATTTAAGCAAAGCATCAAATTATATAATGACTGAAAGAATAGCTAAAAATCTTTGGTGGCCAGCAAAAACTGAGTATGGGGATTTAGAAATTACAGTTAATTTATCTAAGCCAGAAAAAGATCCAAAGGAAATTGCAAAAGCAAAGCTTATGAAACAAGCAACATATCCAAAGTGTTTGCTTTGTAAGGAGAATGTAGGTTATGCAGGAAGAATAAATCATCCAGCTAGGCAAAATCATAGAATTATTCCTATGAAATTAACAAATAAAGAATGGTTCTTACAGTATTCACCATATGTGTATTACAATGAACATTGTATTGTATTTAGTGGTGAACATGAGCCTATGAGATTAACAAGAAATTCAATTGAAAGACTTGTTGAATTTACAGAAGTTTTACCACATTATTTTATAGGCTCTAATGCTGATTTACCAATTGTTGGAGGATCAATATTAACCCATGATCATTATCAAGGTGGAAGACATGAATTTCCTATGGAGAAGGCTGAAATAGAAAAGTATTATGAAAGCAAAAAATATAAAGATATTGAAATTGGAACTGTTAAATGGCCAATGTCTGTAGTTAGAATAAAGGGTAATGATAAAAATAGAGTTGTAGATTTAGCTATGGAAATATTTGAAGCTTGGAAGGGTTATTCAGATGCTGAAAATGAGATAGAAGCTTTTAGCGGAGATGTACCACATAATACAGTTACACCAATTGCTAGAAGAAAAGGTGAAGCCTTTGAATTAGACTTAGTTTTAAGAAATAATAGAACTTCAGAAGAACATCCAGATGGTATATTCCATCCACATAAAGAACTTCATCATATAAAGAAAGAAAATATAGGTTTGATTGAAGTTATGGGACTTGCTGTTTTGCCAGGAAGACTAGAGAAGGAATTAGATACTATAGCTAAAATATTATGCGGGGACTTAGTTTATAACAGAGTTGAAGCAGAAAAAAATGATGAAATTAATAAGCATATACCATGGATAGAAAGAATGATGTCTGAAAATTCTTCATTAACTTATGGAGAAGCTAAGGAGTTATTAAAAGAAGAAGTTGGAATTATATTCTCAAGGGTGCTTGAAGATGCAGGAGTATTTAAGAGAACTGAAAAGGGACAAGGTGGACTAGAAAAGTTCTTAAGCACAGTACTTTAAGCAGTTTATAGTTATGAGTGTTTATTTAGTAGTTAAGTATGAAACTACATGGTAGTTTCTTTGAATATGTTTTCTAAATTTTGATAAGGAATAATCTATTCCATAACTCCTAATTTCTAACTAGAAAAAATGATTTTAAGAGAGGTTGAAGAAAAAATGAATAGAGAAGAAATGATACAATTATTTAAAAATGAATACGGGGTAGATAACAGAGAAATAAAGACTTTCTTATCTCCAGGAAGAGTTAATTTAATTGGTGAACATATAGATTATAATGGCGGTTTTGTATTTCCAGGAGCATTAACAGTTGGTATTTATGCAGCTTTATCCTTAAGAGATGATAATAAAATAAGAATGAGATCAAAAAATGTTGCTGGAGAAGTTATAGTTAATTTAGATGAAGAGTTAGTTTATAAGAAAGAAGATGATTGGGGTAACTATCCAAAAGGTGTTATTAAGGCACTTAAGGATTTGGGACATGAAGTACCAGGAATGGACATAGTTTTATATAGTAATATTCCAGATGGGGCAGGACTTTCATCATCTGCTGCACTTGAAGTACTAATGGCATATATAATACTTTATTTAGAAAATCCAGAGCAAATTGATAGAGTAGAAGTATCTAAACTTTGCCAAAAAGTTGAAAATGAATTTGTTGGTGTTAACTGCGGTATCATGGACCAATTTGCAGTTGCAGTAGGTAAAAAAGATCACGCGATACTTTTAGATTGTGCATCTCTTTACTATGAATATGCACCATTAAATTTAGGTGACTATAGCTTAGTTATAATGAGTACTAACAAGAGAAGAGAACTTGCTGATTCTAAATATAATGAAAGAAGAGCAGAATGTGAAAAAGCTCTTGAAATAATAAATGAGAATAAAACAGAAAAGTTAGAAAATCTTTGTCAAGCAACATTAGAAGATATAGAAAACTTTATTAATGATGAAACTATAAAGAGAAGGGCTATACATGTTGTTACTGAAAATGAAAGAGTTAAAAACAGTATGGAGATGTTAAAAGCTAACGATATATTAGCATTTGGTAAGCTATTAACAGCATCTCATATGTCTCTTGAAAATGATTATGAAGTTACAGGACTTCATCTTGATACTTTAGTACACGAAGCATTAAAAATAGAAGGTTGTATTGGTGCTAGAATGACAGGAGCTGGATTCGGTGGTTGTGCTATTGCTTTAGTAGATAATACTAAAGTTGAAGAATTTAAGGAAAAAGTATCAGTAGCATATAAAGAAGTTACAGAAATTACACCTTCATTCTATACAAGTAACATAGGTGAGGGAACTCACGTATTAAACTAAATAAATTTAAAAAAAGTTGTCCTTTAATTGGACAACTTTTTTTTGGTTGATATTATATATTAACTAAGAGAATTTCCAATAGTTTTTAGAAAAATGAGATTATAAAAGCATTGACTAGAAAATAATATAAAAGTATAATTTTAAGGTGTTGCTAAAAACTAAAAAGTGATAAAATTCGACATAATACGAATTTAAAATAAAGTTAATTTAAATAATATTCATATAATATTGTTCTAATAAAAAAAGAGGAAAGTTCCTTTAATATTAATTGAAAAAGGAGGCGTTTAAATGAGAAACAAGCTGTCAATTAAAGCTATAGTTGCAATTGGTATTGGAGCAGCAGTATTCATGATACTAGGAAGATTTGGTTCTATTCCAACAGGAATACCGAACACTAGCATTGAAACAAGTTATGCGCTTTTAGCGTTAATGTCAGTTATATATGGACCAATAGCAGGATTTGCAATAGGGGTTATAGGACATGGTTTAAAAGATTTAGTGTTTTATGGAATGCCATGGTTCAGCTGGGTGTTTGCGTCAGGAGTAGTTGGTCTTATTATAGGATTTTCAGCAAGAAGATTAAAAATAAATGGTGGAATATTTGAGAAGAAAGAAATTGTAATTTTTAATATATATCAAATAATTGCAAATATATTAGCATGGGGAGTAGTGGCACCAACGTTAGATATAGTTATATATGCCGAACCGGCTAACAAAGTATATTTACAAGGAACTATAGCAGCAATATCAAATTCAATTACAGTTGCTGTGCTAGGCACTATATTATTACATACTTATGCTAAAACTAAGATAAAAACAGGTAGTTTAGATAAAGAAGATTAATTTGAATTAAAATAAAAAGTATGGAAATTAATTATATTACATTACATTACATATAAAAACGAGGGAGATTTGCTATGAAAAAACCTGTAATTGAGTTCGAAAATTTTACATTTCAATACAGAGCTCAAGCAAAGCCAACATTAAAAAATATAAATTTAACTATATATGAAGGAGAGAAGGTACTTATTGTTGGACCATCTGGTTCCGGGAAAAGTACATTTTCTAATTGTATAAATGGTCTTGTTCCTTTTTTACATGAGGGAACAATAACAGGAAGCTTGAAGATTAAGGGAAAAGAAAGTAAGAATTCGAGTATTTTTGAATTATCTAATACAGTAGGTACTGTACTACAAGATCCAGATGGACAGTTTATAGGTCTTACAGTGGGTGAAGATATTGCTTTTAAGTTAGAAAATGATTGTGTATCGCAAGAGGAAATGAAGAGTAAAGTAAGTCTTGTTTCAAAAATAGTAGATATAGAAAGTCATTTAGATTCAGCACCTTACAGTTTGTCAGGAGGACAAAAACAACGTGTAACATTGGCGGGAGTTATGGTTTCAGACGTAGATATATTATTATTTGATGAACCACTTGCAAGCCTAGATCCAGCTACAGGAAAAAATGCCATAGAGTTAATAGATCAAATACAAAAAGAAAGTGATAAAACTATATTAATAATAGAACATAGATTAGAGGATGTATTACATTCATCTATAGATAGAATAATTGTTATTGATTCAGGAGTTATTGCTGCAGATATAACTCCTGAAGAATTATTAAGTTCTAATCTACTTAATGATATAGGAATAAGAGAACCATTATATATTACAGCTTTAAAATATGCTGGATGTAGAATTACACCAGAAATTAAACCAGAAAATATAAATTCATTAAAAATAGATGAATCTATAGATAAAATAAAAAATTGGTACAATGAAACAAGAGAAGAATTAGAAGTTACTAATGAACAAGTATTGCTTGAAATGGAAGATGTAAAATTTGGTTATGAAAAAGGTAAAGAAATTTTACATGGAGTTTCTCTTAAAATTAATAAGGGCGAAATGGTTAGTATAGTGGGAAAAAATGGAGCAGGAAAATCTACTATATCTAAGTTAATATGTGGTTTTTATAAACCAACTGCAGGAAAAATATTATTTAATGGACGAGATTTAATAAATGATACTATTAAAGAGCGTGCTGAGAAAATTGGTATGGTAATGCAAAATCCAAATCAAATGATATCGAAGACTATGATTTTTGATGAAGTTGCTTTAGGATTGAAGGTTAGAGGAGTTCATGAAAGGGAAATAAAGGAAAGAGTAGTTGAAACACTAAAAATATGTGGTTTATATCCATTCCGTAATTGGCCAATTTCTGCATTAAGCTATGGACAAAAAAAACGTGTTACTATTGCATCAATACTAGTTTTAAATCCAGAAATAATTATTTTAGATGAGCCTACAGCAGGGCAAGATTTTAAACATTATACTGAAATTATGGAGTTTTTAAGAGAATTAAATAAAAAGGGAGTAACTATTTTAATGATTACTCATGATATGCATTTAATGCTTGAATATACTAACAGAGCAATTGTTTTGGCCAATGGCTTAAAGTTAGCTGATGATACAGCAGCTAATATTCTTACTGATAAAAATGTGATAAAAGCAGCTAATTTAAAAGAAACTTCTTTATATGAATTAGCAGTAAAAACAGGGTTGGAAAATCCAAGATTATTTATTAAAAAGTTTATTGATTATGATAGGAGGGTTAGGCAAAAATGAATACAATGTTAAGTTATTCAGAAATAGATTCGCCTATTCATAAGCTGACAGGTGCTGCAAAATTGATAGCATTAGTTTTATGGGCAATAGCTTCAATGATAACATATGATACGAGAGTTCTTGTAGGAATGTTTATTATAAGTATTATTGTATTTAAGCTTTCTAAAGTAGAATTTAAACAAATTGCATTTGTGGTATATTTTATATTAGTATTTTTATTAATAAATAATATAGCTATATTTATTTTTTCACCATATGAAGGTGTAGAGATATATGGAAGTAGAACAGAGTTGTTTAAAATAGCAGGTCCATATACAGTTACAGTTCAACAGTTATTTTATCAATTTAATATAACTCTTAAATATTTTTCCATAATACCAATGGCATTATTGTTTATGGTTGCTACAAACCCAAGTGAATTTGCAGCTTCATTAAATAAAATAGGAGTTAATTATAAAATAGCTTATTCAGTATCTATAGCTTTAAGATATATTCCAGATGTTCAAAGAGATTATCAAGATATATCATTTGCACAGCAAGCAAGAGGAATAGATACATCAAAAAAAGAAAGTTTTATTAAAAGAATAAAAAATTCAGCTGCTATTTTAATGCCACTTATTCTTTCAAGTCTAGATAGAATCGATACAATAAGTACGGCTATGGAGTTAAGAGCATTTGGAAATAAGAAGAAGCGTACATGGTATAGTGAAAAGCCATTTAAGAAAAATGACTATATTGCGATTGTTTTAGTTGTCTCTATATTAGCTATTGCTATAATTGCGAATATAGCTAATAAAGGACGTTTTTATAATCCATTTATTTAAATAAGAAAGTTAGTGCTATAAAATTTTATGGTGCTAACTTCTTTTTATATTTTAATTTAGAAATAAAATAAGGAAAAAAATTCACCAATAGCCATAAATTATAGTTGCATTGTAACTCTTTTGTAATTTAATTTAGCACTTATATAGGTATAATATAAAGTATAGAGATATGTAAGAAGTAGCTAGGGGGAATTTAAGATGAACAAATCAAAAAAGTCTATAAGAAAACAACGTAGCAAAAAAAGAAGTGTTATAATAAAAAATAGTATTGCAATAATAGTTTTAGTAGTTGTTTTGTTGGGAATAAAAACTTTATATAATGATAACGAAGATAGAGAAGTTATTGCTAATCAAACAGTAAGTATAAAGGAAGAGAATGAATCAGAGGAAAGTAGTAACACTAAGTCTGAGGGTGAAGAATCTAATATATCTAACAAGGAAAATGTTAATACTGCTACAAAGAAACAAGACTTAGTATATACTTCTTATGAAAATGATTTATATGCAGATAATGCTAAAGATATAGAATGTATGCTTAGTAAATGGAATTATTTAAGAGAAGATGGAAAGAAAATTGCATATCTTACTTTTGATGATGGGCCTTCTACTGAAGTAACACAACAAATTTTAGATACTCTTAAAGTTAATAATACAAAGGCTACTTTCTTTGTGTTAGGAAGTAATGTTGAGAAAAGTGATACGCAAAAAGAATTATTAAAAGAAATGGTTATGGAAGGACACGCCATTGGAAATCATGGGTATTGTCATGATTATAGTGTTTTATATCCAGGCAGGGTTGCAGATCCTACAGCATTTATAAATGATATGAAAAAATCAGAAGAAGTAATGAAATCAGTTTTAGGTGAGGAATTTAGTACAAATGTTATTAGATTACCTGGAGGACATATGTCATGGAATACTAAAGCATTAGATCCTATTCTAGAACAAAATGGTTATAGCTACATAGATTGGAATAGTTTAAATGGAGATGCAGAAAGTAACGATAGAACAGTTGAGCAATTAGTAAGTAGATTAAAGGGTTCAGTAAATGATTTAGCAGGAAACGATGATGTTTTAGTGGTGTTAATGCATGATACAAATGCAAAGGAAACAACAGCACAAGCATTACAACAAATTATAGATTATTTAAAGTCTTTAGGATATGAATTCAGAACGCTAAAATAAAAAGGAATCTTAAAATACTGGGTGAATTAATATATTTATCCAGTATTTTATTTGTATATATTAGAAAATATAAATAGAGAAAGTAAGGCTATAAAACTGAAAGGAAATTTGTATGAAAAAAATATTGATAGTTGAGGATGAGGAAAGTATAAGAGGGTTTTTAAAAATAAATTTAAAGAGAAATGGCTTTGAAGTTTTAGAAACTGATAATGGAGAAGAAGGGTTAGAGATAGTAGAGAGAGAAGGGCCAGCTATGGTGATATTAGATGTTATGTTGCCAGGAATGGATGGCTTTGAGGTGTGTAAAAGAGTAAGGGAAAAACAAGATGATATAGGAATTATAATGCTGACAGCAAAGGGACAAGAGATGGATAAAATAATAGGGCTTGAATATGGTGCAGATGATTATATGGTAAAACCATTTAATCCTATGGAATTATTGTTAAGAATAAAAGCTATATTAAGAAGAATTGGGAAGGATGATGAGAAAAAAGTTTTAAAAGAAGGGATATTCACTGTAGACATATATGGAAAGAAAATATTTAAGGGGGATGAAGAGATAGATTTAACTCCTAAAGAATATTCACTTATTAAGATATTTATAGAGAATCCTAATAGGGCTTTCTCACGAGATGAATTACTGGATTTAGCTTGGGGAAAAAATTATTTTGCAGATTCAAAGATTATAGATGTTAATATAAGAAGACTTAGAAGTAAAATAGAAGATTCATCATCCAAACAAGGATACATAGAGACAATATGGGGATTTGGTTATAGATGGAGAGGAGAAGAGTGTGAAGAGTATACGAAGTAAGTTATTAAAAAATTTCCTTATAGTAATAATATTAACAGTTTTAATATTAGATGTATTAACTTTGTTATGTTTAAAGGGATATTATTATAAAAATACTCAAAATACTTTGCTTAATCAATTAGAATCATCTATTAATTTTTATCAAAAGTATTTTTCAAATAATAAATTAATGGAGAATATATATGAAAATGTTGATGTTTTTTGGAATACTAATGATGAACAAATTGAAATATTAGATTCAGATGGAAATTTATTAATGGATTCATATGGGGTAAGAGATGCAGAACTTTTAAGCACACCGGATATTGCAAAGGCTAAAGCTGGTGAGGTAGGAGTTTGGACTGGAAAGGTAAATTGTTATAATGATAAGGTAATGATAGTATCTAAAGCTATTACCTCTAAAATAGACACTAATGAAAGAATTGGTATAGTTAGAATTATTTTTTCGTTAAAGGAAGTACATAAAATAATAGATTCGTTTAGTATATTATTTTTAGCTATTTCTGTAATTGTGGTAATGCTAGGGATAATAATGAGTTTAATAATAGCCAGAGATATAGTATATCCAATAAAAAAGATAACAGAGGTTGCTAAAGAAATGGCAAAGGGAAATTTAAATATTAGAAGTAATATTACTGATAATATTGAAATTGCACAATTATCAAAAACATTGAATTATATGGGATGTGAAGTTGAAAAAAGAGAAAAATTAAAAAATGAGTTTATATCATCAATTTCCCATGAACTAAGGACTCCATTAACATCAATTAAAGGGTGGGCTGTTACATTAAAATATGATTGTAGTGATATGGAAACAGTAGCTTTAGGTCTTGATATTATTGAAAAAGAAAGTGATAGGTTAACTGATATGGTTGAAGAGTTGCTTGATTTTTCAAAACTTATAAATGGTGTTATTTCATTAAATGTAAAAGAAAATGATGTTAAAAGTTTTATTGAATATATTGCAAATTATATGAGACCAAGAGCTGATAGAGAGAAAAAAAGGTTTATAATAAATATAGATAAAAATGTTGGTAAAGTTTATTTTGATGAAAATAGGATTAAGCAAGTTTTAAGTAATATTATAGATAATGCTTTTAAATTTACTGGTGAGCATGGAGAAATAATTTTAAGTGTTAAGAGAGAAAATGATAATTTAGTATTTATAGTAAAAGATAATGGTAGTGGAATAAGTATTAAAGATTTACCGAGGGTAAAGGATAAATTTTATAAGGGGAAAAATAGTAAATCTAGAAATGGAATAGGTTTATCTATATGTGATGAGATAGTAAACTTACATAATGGAAGTTTAGAAATCGAAAGTAAGGAAAATGAAGGGACAGAAATAGTTATTAAAATTCCCTTAAATCAGGGAGAAATATAGTATGAGTAGAAAATTTTTGTTAATATATTTTTTTATTATAATATTATTTTTTGGATGTAAGGCAAAGAGTATTAATGAAGAGAATAATGGGATTTTTAATTTTATTGGAACTTGGAGAATTGAATCAGTAGAAAAACTAGGTGATAAGGAAGATGATGAAGAGGACTTAGCATATTTAATTGGTGATGAAATACAGTTAGATAGTAATAAAGTTAATATTTTAGGGATTTATAAACAAAATATTCATTATAAATTAAAAGCTATTCAGGGAGATTACATCATTTCTTATGAAAATAGCTTAACAATGAATGAGTTTATGAACGGTAGAAAAATGGTAGATTTAATATCCATAATTGATAAGAATCAAATAATAGGAGAATTCTTTTTAAACTCTGATACTGAAATGATATTATTATATAAAAGTAATCTAATTAAATTAAAGCGTATAAATAAAAACACTAATTTTGATGATATCAAGAATGATGTTATCATAGGAAATGAAACTCAAGAGGAGGAATTTGATGCAAAAGAAGGAATTATGCTAGGCATTAAAACTCCAAGTAAAGAAATAGATGAAGGAATATATAGTGATGATAAATATAAAACCTTATGGATATCTCATGATAATTGGAAAATAGGAAATGTTTATGAAAAACCAAATGTTATTTTTCCAAGATTAAATGGAATATGGAAATTAGAAGTTAATCAAAAGAGTAGTAATGGTTTTGAACGTGATGAGTTTATGGTTGGAAAATATGATGAAAAATTAAAAGATAATGCAGTAGGAAAGTTAAATCTAGATAAAAGTGAGTATAAAACTATAAAATTTGTTGGAAATGATTATATTGCAATAGGGAAATATCAAGGAACTTCTTTTGAGGGGAATTATCCAATTTATCAAATAATACCTGTGAATAATATTAATATTGAAAATGGTTTACAGATAGATGAGATATTTACAGGAACTGAGAAGGAAAAATACTTAGAAGAATTTCAAAGAGAAATTAATAGTTTATCGAAGGAGCAATTAGAGGAATTAAATATTTCATCAATAAATTATAATAATTTAGCAATAGAACGAAGAATAGGGCGCTGGATGTTTGTAGCTAATTTGCTACCAAAAGATATGAATGAAGCAGGGGAAAGTTTTAAAATATCAATACTACCAGATAGTAGATTTATAAATTATAATTCTCTTTATATGTCTTGGAAAGCTCTAAAGCAACAGTTTGGATTTTTTAAGGACGTATTTATATCTCCATTGGGAAAAATCGCATTAGTCCAATTTGATGATTATATAGCAATTTATAAAATAGAGAATGGAAATTTGATAACTGAGCCATTAGAAATGATTCCTATAGGTGAAAATGATGAAATAATAATGTCGGAATGGGCTAGTGGAAGTTATGTGGAACAATGGGAAAAAGCATTTGTCGATGGGGAGTTAATAATAGAAAATTAATAATAGTAAATAGTGTTTTTTAAAAGGATAAAAAATTAATAAATTGTATAAAAGTGTTGTAATATAAAATTTATGTGATATAATTAAAAAAGAAGTCAAAAATATTTGACTAATACAAGCACAAGATTTAAAGTAGATTAATAAAATTTCTCCTATTCAAGAGATATGTTATTAACCATGATAAATCTTAAGAAAATGGAGGAATTTAAAATGGCAGATAAGACTATCGTATGCAGAGACTGCGGAAAAGAATTTTTATTCACTGAAGGAGAGCAAGCTTTCTACAAAGAAAAAGGATTCGATAACGAACCAGTAAGATGCGTTGAATGCAGAAGAGCAAGAAAAGCTCAAAACAACAGAAAGTAATTGAATTTTCAAGACTATAAGATTAATCTTATAGTCTTTTTTTTATAAAAAAAATTAATATAGTAAAAAATATATTTGTATAAAAAGAATGAAAGTATACCATGACTAATGAAAATTATGGTAAAATATAAAAGTCGTATAGTTTATTAATAGGGGGCAAAAAAATGAGCAGAAATACAGTAGATAAAAAGAAAAAATTCCCTAAAAAGAAAAGAGTGATTGTTTCAATTATAACTTTAGTAATGGTAGGTATAATTGGCGTAGTTATGGGATATTTTAGTTATGTAAAGAGTAAAATATATACAGAGCCTAATGAAGTGAAATTAAAAACTGTAGAGAAGAAAAATGAAGATGATGTAGATTATAAAGAAGTGGAAGGAATTACGAATGTATTATTAGTTGGGACTGATGGAAGAGATTTAGAGGAGCCTGCAAGAGCGGATTCTATTATAATTGCAACGTTAGATAGCAATAATAAGCAAATAAGATTAACCTCATTATTTAGAGATACACTTGTTGATATTGAAGGATATGGAGCTGAAAAGTTAAATGCAGCTATGTCTATTGGTGGGATAGAATTGTTAAAGGATACAATAAGAGAAACATATGACATAAATATAGATAAACATATAATAATAAATTTTTGGGGATTTGAAGCTATAATTGATCAAATTGGTGGTTTAGAAATAGATGTTAAAGATTATCAGTTAAAGGAATTAAATAAGTATATAGGTGAATCTACTGGAGGAAATGACTGTCCAGTTACAGAAACAGGATTACAATTATTAAATGGAAAACAAGCATTATCTTACGCGAGAATAAGAAAAGGTGTTGGAGATGATTTTGAAAGAACTGAAAGACAGAGAGAAGTGTTGTTTAAGGTTGCAGAGAAGTTAAGAGATACAAAACCAACAAAATACTTAGGAATTGTTAATAGTATGTTAGATTATATAAATACTAATATAGACATTATGGATGCTATAAATATGGCATATACAATTTATAAATTTCCTAGTTTAGATACAAAGCAAATTCATATTCCTATTACAGAATTATCTGATGATATGAATTATGGAGGCGGAATAGGTTCTGTGTTTATAATGGATAGAAGACAAAATACAGAAATTTTACATGATTTTATATTTAATGGCATAGAACCAGATGAAAGTAAATTTGATTATAAGTCATTAAGAGAAGCTCTTTATGAATATAAAACTGGAGAGTGGAAATCAGATTATAAAAATAGTTATGATAATAAAAGTAATAAAAAAAATATAAATAAAGAAGACGACGAAGAAGAAGTTACTGGTGAATGGGAATAATTAATCAGGAAAATTGTTTGTAGTTATTAAATTACAAACAATTTTCAGTAATTAAATTATTTGATATAAATAATATTAAAATGTATTTATTTGTAGATAAGGATTGAAAAATAGTATACAATTGATATATAAGTCGGAAACGTTTCCGAGAGTTATTAGAGAATGAATAAAGTTTATAGATGGGAGAGAGTAAAATGAGTATTAAAATAGAATTTAATAATGATTTTGATAAAATATATGGTTATAACGGAGAACTAGGAGCAATTTATAATAAAGATAGATGCAAATTTATATTATGGGCACCTACAGCAATTAGTGTTGAAATAGCATTGTATGGTGAGGATGGATATAAATATAATTGTGATGCTAAAGAAGTTTATCCTATGAGTAAGGGGAGTAATGGAACTTGGGTAATTGAGATAAATGGCGATTTAAGTGGTAAATATTATAATTATTTAGTTAATGTAGATGGGAAAATTAACGAAGTAGTTGACCCTTATGCTAAGGCGGTAGGTGTTAATGGAAATAGAGGAATGGTAATAGATTTAGATAGTACAAATCCCGAAGGATGGCAAGATGATAAAAAGCCAGAGTTAAAGGATCCTACTGACTCAATAATATATGAAGCTCATATAAGAGATTTATCTATTGATGATTCTTCTGGAATAGATAATAAATATAAGGGGAAATTTAAAGCATTAACTATTAAGGATTCATGCATTCCGGGAACAAAAATTAAAACTGTTATAAATCACATAAAGGATATGGGATTTACTCATATTCATTTATTACCAGCATTTGATTATGGATCTATAGATGAAACTAAGTTAGATAAGCCACAGTTTAATTGGGGATATGATCCTAAAAATTATAATGTACCGGAGGGGTCTTATTCAACGAATCCTTATTTAGGGAATATTAGAATAAAAGAGTTTAAGGAAATGGTTAAATCACTACATGAGGTAGGAATAAGAGTTGTAATGGATGTTGTTTATAATCATACTTATAACCTAGAATCTTGTTTAAATAAGGCTGTACCAGGATATTACTATAGACAAGACGCAGAAGGAAGTTATAGTGATGCTTCAGCTTGTGGTAATGAAACAGCATCAGATAGATATATGTTTAGAAGATATATGGTAGATTCAGTTGTATATTGGGCTAGAGAATATCATATTGATGGATTTAGATTTGATTTAATGGGAATACATGATATAGAAACTATGAAATTAATAAGAGAAGAATTAAATAAAATAGATCCAAGTATAATTGTATATGGCGAAGGTTGGATGGGAGGTCCAAGCCCTTTGAAAGATAATGAAGCAGCATTGAAGAAAAATACTTATAAGTTTGATGAATTACAAATAGCGGCATTTAGTGATGATTGTAGAGATGGAGTAAAAGGACATGTTTTCTATGAGGAAGAAGCTGGATTTGTAAATGGTAAAGAGGGACTTGAAGAGACAATTAAGTTTGCTGTAGTAGCATCAACACCTCATAAAGAAGTTGATAAAACTAATATAATATATTCAGAGGATTTTTGGGCTAATGAACCATATCAAACAGTAACTTATGCATCAGCACATGATAATTATACTTTGTGGGATAAACTTCAAATAGTATCACCACATTGTACAGAAGAACAATTGATAAAGATGAATAAGTTAATAGCGGGAATAGTACTGACTTCACAAGGGATAAGTTTTGTACATGCCGGTGAGGAGATGGCAAGAAGTAAAGTTGATGAAAGTGGAAAGTTAGTTGAAAATAGTTTTGCATCTTCTGATGAAGTAAATAAAATTTGTTGGAATAGAAAAATTAAGTATAAAGAGTTAGTTGAGTATTATAAAGGGTTGATTTCTTTAAGAAAAGAGTATAAAGCTTTTAGAATGAATAGCAATAAGGAAATACAAAGAAATATTCATTTCTTAGAAAAAGGTAATGAATTTGAGGCTGATAATTTAGTTGCGTATGTAATAGATTCTAAAAATATTGATAATAAATGTTCTAAAATAGCTGTTATAATAAATGCCAATGAAAAAGAAGAATCTATTAATCTTAATGAAAAAAAATGGGGAGTACTTGTTAATGAAAAAAAAGCAGGAACTGAAATTATTGAAAGTGTAGATAGTAATATAGTAATAGTTCCAGCAAAATCAATAAAAGTATTAATAAAATAATATACTAAATATATAGGCAATAGAATAAATTATATAGTATGTAGTTTTTATTAAAATTAATAAACTACATACTATATTGTATTTAAAATTGATAAAAGGGGTGAGACTTATGGGCATGAATATGATAGTTTATCAAATAGTCAATGAGTTTAAGCGATTAGATGAAGTAGTTGCTATAACTTTAGCAGGATCATGTGCAAGTGGAAGAAAGGATAATTATTCAGATATTGATATAGATATAATTACTAAAAAAGATATACCAATTGAGAAAAGAGAATTAATTGCGAAGAAGTTTTCGGACTTAATGGAAATAAATAATAATTTTTGGGGTACTTCAGATGAATTTGTATTGAGAAATTCATCAATACAAGTTGATATAGCTTATTTTGAATTTAATTGGTTAAAAAATCAATTAGAAAATGTTGTAGGTAGATGTAATCCATCTATAGGATATACAACTTGTTTTTGGAATAATGTAATTAATTCATTAATAGTTTTTGATAGATATAATGAATTTAAGGACCTCCAAGAGAAATATACAGTAGATTATCCAGAGAAGCTTAAACAAAATATAGTTAATAAAAATTATCCTATATTAAAAAAGAATTTCTCTTCATATTACAATCAAATAGAAAAAGCAATAAATAGAAAGGATTTAGTTAACTTGAATAATAGAATAGCTGCATTTTTTGATAGTTATTTTGATATTATTTTTGCTGTAAACGAAACTCCTCATCCTGGAGAAAAAAGACTTTTGAGTATAGTTAATGCTTCGTGTAAAAAGATACCTAATAACTTGCTGAGTAGTATTGATAGTTTGATTAATAATATTCCTGCATGTAATGAAAGCATATTAGAAGATATTAATAATCTTGTTAAAGAGTTAGATATAATTCTTAAAGAGGAAAATTTGATAAGTTAAAGTGGTAATGTTTACAGCTGTGTTTATGGTTGGTATAATTAGTATGATAGAATATTATGTAAATATGTTAATGGAGGGGCAATAATGAGAATACAAAAAGAAGAAATGCTAAATAAAATTGATAATAAATCAGTTTATATTTATACATTAGCCAATAAAGACACTAGCGTGAAGATAACAAACTATGGTGGAATAATACTATCATTACTTACCAACAATAAACATGGAGAGCAAGACGATATTGTTTTAGGATATGATAACTTTGAGGATTATAAAACAACAACAACATATTTTGGATCTATTATTGGGCGTTGTGCCAATAGAATTGGAAAGGCTGAAATTGAAGTTGATGGAGTAAAATATCAGCTTGAAAAAAATGATGGTAATAATCATCTTCATGGAGGAAATAAAGGGTTTAACAGAGTAGTATGGGATTCAGAGATTAAAAGTGATAAAGATGGAGAGTATTTATCATTATCATACTTTAGTAGAGATGGTGAAGAAAATTATCCAGGAAACTTAGAAGTTATTGTTGAGTATAAGTTAACAGAAGAGAATGAATTGGTTATTAATTATTATGGTAAATCTGATAAAGATACAGTTTTAAATTTAACTAACCATTCATACTTTAATTTAAGAGGACATGCTTCTGGTGATATATTAGAGCATAAGGTTAAGATTTATGGAAGTAATATAACAGTAGCAAATTCAGAAAGTATACCAACTGGTGAAATAAGAGATATATTAGGAACTCCAATGGATTTCACTACGCTTAAACATGTTGGATTAGATATAGAAAAAGAATATGATCAATTAATTAATGGAAATGGATATGATCATAATTGGATTATTGATGATTATACAGGAGACTTAAAGAAAGCTGCTGAAGTTGTAGATGAGAAGAGTGGAAGAGTACTAGAAGTATTCACTACAAAACCAGGAATACAATTTTATACAGGGAATTTCTTGGATGAAAATGAAGTAGGAAAAGGTGGAGTAAGATATAAGAAAAGACAAGGATTATGTCTTGAGACACAGTACTTCCCAGATAGTTTACATCATTCAGGATTTTCAAATATACTATTAGAAGCTGGTCAGGAATATAAACATACTACAGTTTATAAAATGAGTATTATAGATAAATAGAGAATAAAAAATGACTAAAGAGTGATTCTACTCTTTAGTCATTTTTTTGCAAGATTTACAATAGCCATATATTTCAAGTCGGTGCTCAGTTACATCAAAATCCATATCATCACGTATATGCTGTTCATAAACACATAGAGGACAATCGTTTATAGGAAATACCTCTTTACATTGTTTGCAAATTAAGTGATGCTTATGCTCAGAAGTGGTCAATTCATATGAAGTTTTGTTATCATCCCCTAAAATACATTTAGAAATTACATTTTTATTAGAAAGAGAATCTAATATTTTATAAATTGATGATAAATTTATAGAAATTGAATTTTCCTTTAATTTTGAATATATTTCTTCAGCGCTAAGTGGGTGGGTACTATGGGATATAATCTGAAGTACAGAAGTTCTATGCTTAGTTACCTTTAACCCTTTTGATTTAAGTATATCATTAAAGTTAATTTCGTTATCCAAATTATTACCTCCAGGCATTGTTTAAGTTATATTATACAAATTTACGCCTAACAATTAAAGTGATAAAAAATATTGCAGATGATACAAGAACGATTGTTGCACCTGTAACTGTATTTAAATAGTATGAAATTATTAGTCCTGTAATACCAGAAAATATAGCAATTAATACTGAGAATAAATGATATTGGCGAACGTTTTTAGATATATTACGTGCAGCAGCAGCAGGTAATACTAAAAGTGAATTAATTATAAGTAAACCAACCCATCTAATTGTTATTGTAACAATTACCGCTATTGTACAAGTAAAAATAATTTCAATTAATAAGGTATTCATACCACGACTATTTGCTAGTGAAGTGTTTAAACTTGTAACAAGTAGTTTGTTAAATATTAAAGCCCATAAAATAATAACAGTTATAAATACAAAAATTAAAAGGATTATTTCACCTTTAGATATACTAAGTAAATCTCCAACTAGGTATGAAGAAAATTTACTTAAACTACTAGAAAAGCTCATAAGCACTAATCCAAGAGCGATTGAAGTAGAAGAGAAAACTCCTATAATGGTATCTGTAGAAGAAGTACCTTTATTTTTAATAATAGTTATTGCTATTGCAAAGCACACTGAAAATAAGGTTGCTCCCCACATAGGATCCATGCCACCTAGTAATATTCCAACAGCTATTCCAGTAAAGGCACCATGTCCTAATGAGTCAGCAAAGAAAGACATTTTATTACTAACAACCATAGTACTAAGTAATCCGAATAAAGGTGTTATTATTAGTATGGCAATAAATGCATTCTTCATAAAGGTATGAGATAGCCATTGAAAAGGTAGTAAGAGATCAAGTGTATTATATAAAGTGTCAAACATATTTTAAATTCCTCCTGTATTAGACGATTCTTCATTAGAGCTTGCAAATGATAAGCCAAATATTTTTTTTGCAGCAGGATTATTAAATACTTGCTTTGGAGTTCCTGAACAAATTATAGTTCCATTTACAAGTGCTACACGATCTGAATATTTATAAACTAAGTCTAAATCATGAGAAACTAAAATAATTGATAAATCATAATTCTTTTTAATATCCATTAAAATTTCATAAAATAACTCTAATCCATTTTGATCTACTCCAGATACAGGTTCATCTAATAAAAGAATATTTGGAATAGGGTCTAAAGCTAGTGCAAGTAATACTCTTTGAAGTTCGCCACCTGATAAAGCCCCAAGTCGTCTATCTATTAAATAAGGTATTTTAACTCTTTCTAAGCTTTCTAAAACCTGTTCACGTATTTTCTTTTTTGGAGTTAACCAAGCGGGTATAGAAGTTTTGCAACAGACAAATAAATCAAGAACACTAATAGGTGTATTTTTATCAAAAGTTAAGTATTGAGGTACATAACCAATTATAGGTTGATTATATTTATTGTCATTTTGTCCCATAAAGTTTAAAGTTCCATTATGTTTAACTTCACCTAGAAGTGCTTTTAAAAGTGTACTTTTACCTGCACCATTAGGCCCTATTATAGAAGTAAGTTCTCCACAATGAATGTGGAGATTTACGTCTTTTAATATTTCATTATTGCCTAAAGTAACTGAAAAGTTTTCAATTTTAGTGCAACAAAAATTATTACAAGTAGTATTTTTATTAAAATTCGATTTTTTTATCATTTTAAAGCCTCTTTTAAAACATTAAGATTTTCTTTCATTTTATTTATATAATCATTGTATGAATCTGATGTAGCATCCCCTGTAACAATTGGATCTAATTCATAAACAGTAGCTCCGGTTTCCTCTGAAATAGTATTAGCAACTTTTGATGAATATTGAGGTTCTGTAAATAATGCAGTTATATTATTATCTTTTACTGTTTGAATTATCTCCTCAATTTCTTTTGCAGAAGGTTCTGAATCAGGTTCTATTTGCATTACTCCAGCAATGTTTAAATTAAATTCTTTTGCGAAGTAAGGAAAAGCTTCGTGGAATGTAATTATATTTCTATTAGGTAAATTATCTAATTCAGAATGCATTTCATTACTTAAATTTTCAAGTTTAGAAACATATGTATTTTTATTATCTTCATAAGTAGCCTTATTTGAAGGATCTAATTCGGCTAATTGAGAAGCTATGGTCTTAACTTGATCAATGTTACCAGATACACTTACCCAAACATGGGCATTATATTCATGATCGTGATCATGATCAGTATCCTCTTCATGATCGTGGTCTGAATGAGATTCTTCACCATCGTGATCGTGTTCATCTTCTTCTAAAAGATTCAATCCCTCACTGGCGTTAATTATTTTTAAGTTAGGGTATTGTGAAATTATGTCATCTAAGAAAGATTCCATTCCAGCACCATTTACAACAAGAATATCAGCTTTTTCTAATGTTTTTAAATCTTGAGGTGTAAGTTGGTAGTCATGTAAACAACCAGTTTGAGATTTTGTCATATTTGTAAGGGTTACATTTGGAACATCTTTTACTATATTTAAAGTTGATATATATATAGGGTAAAATGAAGTCACTATGTTTAAAGTGTTATCATCTTCATTCTTTGTAGATTGATTATTATTACAACCTATAAGTAAAAGTGATGTTGATAGTAGCAATATTAAAATTTTCGATATTTTAAATTTCATAACTTGTCCTCCTAAAGTCAAATGATAATAATTTGCAATTATAATAACTATTATACTACTTTTCTTAAAAAAGTAAATTAAAAATTTTATAGTAATTTTGAGGGTATAATATATTAATCGACAACAAAATATAAAAATGTATAAAAAAGTTATAAATAGTGAACGAAATTTAAAAAAAATAAAAAAATGTTCGTAAAAAGTATTGGAATTTTTAAAATTTCTGTTATTATATAAAAGTACTAAAAAAACAGAGGAAAAAGGGGATTATATAATGAATAGTTTTTTAGATAATTTCTTTAAACTTAAAGAAAATAATACAAATGTAAAAACGGAGTTTATAGCAGGGATTACAACCTTTATGACAATGGCATATATATTGATAGTCAATCCTTCAATTTTATCAGCAGCAGGGATGGATTCAGGAGCTGTATTTACAGCTACTGCAGTATCATCAATAATAGCTACGTTAATAATGGGTTTATACGCTAAGTTGCCATTTGCACAAGCTCCTGGTATGGGGTTAAATGCATTTTTTGCATATACTGTAGTATTATCAATGGGATATTCTTATCAATTTGCATTAACAGCAGTTTTATTAGAAGGACTTATATTTATATTATTAACTGTATTTAATGTTAGAGAAGCAATTGTTGATTCA
This sequence comes from Clostridium sp. D53t1_180928_C8, assembly GCF_015667795.1. Taxonomy (GTDB): domain Bacteria; phylum Bacillota; class Clostridia; order Clostridiales; family Clostridiaceae; genus Clostridium. The sequence continues at coordinate 157,447 of NZ_JADPEL010000005.1, read as the reverse complement.
ATACCAACGAATATAAAAAGGGCTATTTCAGTTGGGATAGGTTTATTAATAGCTTTACTTGGACTTGAAGGAGCAGGGATTGTTATACATCCTAAAGATGGAGGAACAATAGTTGCACTTGGTAATATAACTTCAGGAGCTGGACTTTTAGCTATTATAGGTATTGTAATTACAGGAGTACTTGTAGCAAGAAAAGTTAAAGGTGCATTATTTTTAGGAATGCTTATTACAGCCGTAATAGGAATACCTATGGGTGTTGTAGATCTTCCACATAAAATAGTAAGTATGCCACCATCAATAAGTTCAACATTTATGCAATTTGAATGGCATAATATTTTCTCTTTGGATATGGTTATAGTATTATTTACTTTATTATTTATGGATATGTTTGATACTATAGGAACTTTAGTTGGAGTTGCAACTAAAGCAAATATGTTAGATAAAGATGGAAAAGTTCCTAATATTAAAAAAGCTTTATTTGCAGATGCCATAGCAACTACAGTAGGAGCTTGCTTAGGTACTAGTACAGTAAGTACTTTCGTAGAAAGTGCGTCAGGTGTTGCTGAAGGTGGAAGAACTGGATTAACAGCTGTATCTACAGCGTTTATGTTCTTCTTAGCATTGTTCTTATCACCTATATTTGGAATAATAACTCCTGCAGTTACGGCTTCAGCTTTAGTTATTGTTGGATTATTTATGATAGAAACAATAAAGGAAATAAATTTAGAAGATTATACAGAAGCTATTCCAGCGTTTTTAACAATAATTATGATGCCTTTTTCATATTCTATTTCTGATGGAATTGTATTTGGGGTTGTATCTTATATATTATTAAAACTATTTGCTGGTAAGAGCAAAGAAATAAGCATGGCAACAATAGTTGTTGCAGTAGTGTTTGTACTTAAATTTGTATTTATTAAATAGAAATAATTAGAACAAAAGCTCACATTGATTATATTCAATGTGAGCTTTTGTTTTAGTAACGATTATTGAATTGTAAAATATAGTATATAAGAAAATTAAAATTTGTTTATAATGGGAATTAACTCATCTAGTGAATTTGAAAGAATGTTAATATCGTTATTATCAAGAGTGGATATTTTTTCAAGTATATCTTCTTTGATATATTCTTTCCCTTCTTTTAGAAAATCTAATGCCTTATCTGTACTTTGAATTAGTATAACTCTTCTATCATTAGGATCATAATCTCTAGTTACTAGTCCATCTTCCACCAATTTATCTATTACAGGAGTCATATTAGGTTTTGAAATACAAAGCTCCTTAGCCATCTTAGAAATAGATGTTGGGCCGTGATGAATTAAATAAAATAATACCTTTATATGTGAATGTGGAACATTAAATTTTTTTGTAAGAGTATGGGGATTAAAAATATGTCTATTTAGAGATAATAATAGCATATATAAGTTTTCAGATATATCATTTAAATTTTTTGAAGTATCCATGGAATCCTCCTTCTGTAGTAATTGATATTATTATAATTCATTCCCAAAAACTTTACAATATATTAATTATAAAAATATAACTATTATAAAAATATAACTAAATTGTATTGACATTATATAGTTATGAAAATATAATTATTATAAAATCAGAAATATATTTAATTAAATGAGGAGAGAAAAGCTTATGCTTAAATTACTAAAACATTTAAAACCTTTTATTGGCTCAATGATAATCGCAATAGCACTTTTATTTGTTCAAGCTATATGCGACTTATCATTGCCTGATTATATGTCTGATATAGTCAATGTAGGAATACAACAAGGGGGAGTAGAAAATGCTGTTCCTAAAGTTATTCAATCATCAGAGTTAGATAAATTATTTATTTTTATGAGTGATGATGATAAAAATGTGATTATGGATGATTATGAGCTGCTTAATAAGGAAACATTAAGTAGTGATCAATACAATAATTATTTAAAACAGTATCCAGAATTGGAAAATGAAGACCTATATAAACTAAATGTTAAAGCTAAGGAAAAGATAGACAAACTTAATAGTATATTTAGTAAACCAATGCTAATAGTGTACATGTTAGAAACGGAAGGGTTAAATGGTGTTTCTAGTGATAGCAATATGATGTCACAGATGATACAACCACCACCTGGTGTTGATTTATCAACTATGGATACATTTGAAGTTTTAAAAATGATGTCTAAAGAGCAAATTAATCAAATGATATCTAGTATAGATGAAAAACTAAATTCTATGCCAGAAAGTATGATAACTCAATCTGCTACATCATACGTAAAATTACAATATAATAATATAGGAATAAACACAGATAAGCTTCAATCTAATTATGTAATTTTTGCAGGGGCTAAAATGGTAGGGATAGCATTAATAAGTATGCTAGCTACAGTAATTGTAAGCTTTATTGCTGCAAGAGTTGGTGCTGCATTAGGTAGAAACTTAAGGAAAGATGTATTTAATAAGGTTGTTGGGTTTTCAAATTCAGAATTTGATGAATTTTCAACAGCATCACTTATTACAAGAACAACAAATGATATACAACAAATTATTATGCTTGTAGTAATGGGATTAAGAGTAGTATTCTATGCACCAATATTAGGTGTAGGTGGTGTTATTAAGGTTATTAACACTGGAGCATCAATGGGATGGGTTATAGGTGTTGCAGTAATATCTATACTACTTCTAGTAATAGTATTATTTAGTTTTGCTATGCCAAAATTCAAAAGTGTGCAAAAGCTTGTTGATAGATTAAATCTTGTTACAAGAGAAAGTTTAACTGGAATGCTTGTAATTCGTGCATTTAGTACTCAAAAGTATGAAGAAGATAAGTTTGAAGTTGCAAATAAGAATTTAACTAAAACAAATCTTTTTGTTAATAGAATAATGACAACAATGATGCCTTTGATGATGTTTATTATGAATGCAATAACATTATTAATTGTATGGGTTGGAGCTCATAGAATTGATGAAGGTATTATGCAAGTTGGTACAATGATGGCGTTTATGCAATATACTATGCAAATAATTATGGCATTCTTAATGATATCTATGGTTTCTGTTATATTACCTAGAGCTATGGTATCGGCTCAACGTGTATCTGAAGTTCTAGGGGTTGATGTTGCAATTAAGGATGTAGAAGAAATACAAACATTTAATAGTAATGAAAAAGGAACTATTGAATTTAAAAATGTTTCATTTAGATATCCAGGTGCAGATGAAGATGTAATTCATGATGTTAGCTTTAAGGCACTTCCAGGTGAAACTACTGCATTTATAGGTAGTACAGGTAGTGGTAAATCAACTTTAATTAATTTAATACCTCGTTTCTATGATGCAACACAAGGTGAAATATTAATTGACGGTGTAAATATAAAAAATGTATCACAATATGATTTAAGAGAAAAAATAGGTTTTATACCGCAAAAAGGATTGTTATTCTCAGGTACAATTGAAAGTAACTTAAAATATGGCGGAGAGAATATAACTGATGAAGATATGATAAAGGCTTCTGAAATTGCTCAAGCAATGGAGTTTATAAGTAGTAAAGAAGAGAGATTTAATACAGAAATAGCACAAGGAGGTACAAATGTTTCTGGAGGACAAAAACAAAGACTTGCAATTGCTCGTGCTATAGCTAAAAAACCAGAGATATTTGTATTTGATGATAGTTTCTCTGCATTAGACTTTAAAACTGATGCTAACCTTAGAAAGGCAATAAATACTGAATTAAATGAAAGTACTTTGTTAATTGTAGCTCAAAGAATAAGTACTATAATGGGTGCAAATCAAATTATAGTTCTTGATGAAGGTAAGGTTGTAGGTAAAGGAACTCACAAAGAGCTTATGGAAAACTGTGAAGTTTATCAACAAATAGCTCTATCACAACTTTCAAAGGAGGAGCTTTCAAATGAGTAAGCATGGAAGAGGTCCAATGGGTGGAGGTCCAATGGGCGGAATGGGAAAAGGTGGAGAAAAGGCTAAGGATTTTAAAAAGACTATGAAAACTCTTATGAAATATTTAAAGCCTTATAGATTATCAATAATAGTTGTTATAATATTTGCAATTGGATCAGCGGCATTTTCAATTGTTGGTCCTAAAATATTAGGAAATGCAACAACAGAGATATTTAATGGATTAGTTAAAAAAGTTACAACAGCTAATGCAGAAGGAATTAATTTTACTCGTATAGGGGAAATTATTATATTTTTAGTTGGCTTATATCTAATTAGTGTACTTTTCTCTTTGATACAAGGATGGGTAATGACTGGTGTTGCTCAAAAAGTATCATATAATATGAGAAAAGAAATATCAGAAAAGATTAATAGAATGCCACTTAAATACTTTGATACTAGAACACATGGTGAAGTGTTATCAAGAGTAACAAATGATGTTGATACTGTTAGCCAAACTTTAAATCAAAGTTTATCACAAATGTTAACAGCGGCTACTACTCTTATTGGAGTACTAATAATGATGTTTTCAATAAACTGGATAATGACAGTAGCATCATTAATTATAATTCCAGTATCAGTTGGTTTAATTGCAGGAGTTGTTAAAAAGTCACAAAAATATTTTAAAACTCAACAAGAATATTTAGGGTATGTTAATGGTCAGGTTGAAGAGGTTTATTCTGGACATAATGTAATGAAAGCTTTTAATGCAGAAGAAAGAGAAATTAAGAAATTTACAGAACTTAATAATACTCTTTATAATAGTGCATGGAAATCACAATTTTTATCAGGTATGATGATGCCTATAATGACATTTGTAGGAAACTTAGGATATGTATTAGTGACTATACTTGGTGGATGGCTTACTATAAAGAAGGTTATTGAAGTTGGAGATATTTTAGCTTTCGTTCAATATATTAGATCATTTATGCAACCAATTAGCCAAACAGCTCAAATAGCAAATGTTCTTCAATCAACTGCAGCAGCGGCTGAAAGAGTATTTGAATTCTTAGATGAAGATGAAGAGGCTATAGATGTTGAAAACCCAGTAAGTGCTGAAGGCATAGTTGGAAAAGTTGATTTTAAAGATGTTCATTTTGGTTATAATCCAGAGAGAACTATAATTAATGATTTTACAGCTAATATTAAGCCAGGACAAAGAGTTGCTATAGTAGGACCTACAGGAGCTGGTAAAACAACAATGGTTAAGCTTCTTATGAGATTCTACGATGTTAATGATGGAGCAATTTTAATAGATGGTAATAATATTAAAGATTTCAAGAGAAATGATTTAAGAAAAATGTTTGGTATGGTTCTTCAAGATACATGGTTATTTAATGGAACTATAATGGATAATCTACGTTATGGTAGATTAGATGCAACTGATGAGGAAGTTAAACAAGCGGCTAAGGCAGCTCATGTTCATAGTTTTATAAAGACATTACCTCATGGTTATGATATGGAGCTGAATGAAGAAGCAAGTAATGTATCTCAAGGTCAAAAACAGTTATTAACTATTGCTAGAGCTATTTTAGCAGATCCAAAGATATTAATACTTGATGAGGCAACAAGTTCGGTTGATACTAGAACTGAGGTGTTAATTCAAAAGGCTATGGATAATTTAATGCATGGAAGAACAAGTTTCATAATTGCTCATAGATTATCAACAATAAGGGATGCTGATCTAATACTTGTAATGAAGGATGGAGATATAGTAGAACAAGGAAATCATGAAGAGTTATTAGCTAAAAATGGATTCTATGCAAATCTTTATAACAGTCAATTTGAAGAGGCAGAAGCGTAAAACTATATATAAAAATTAGTTTAATTAAAAAAGGTGGATTTTAAAATCCACCTTTTTAAAATAATCTTATTTTTTTCCCAGGACTAACAAAGCTTAAATCAGTAATATTATTAATTTGTATTAGTTTATTAATACTTAATCCAAATGATTTAGAAATACTTTCTAAGGAGTCATTTTCTTTTATTTTATATATTCCAGAAGAATATATTTGTAGAATCTGATTCTTTGAAAGTTTGTTAGGATTTTTTATATTATTTAGTTTAGCAATTTTATCATAGGGAATATCGAATTTTTTCGAAATACTTATTAGTGTATCATTATTTTCCACTACATAAGTAAAGGGAAATTTACAATCCTGTATTCGCCATTGAATAGCTTTAAATTCATCTGTTGGAACTATTGATTTAAAATACTTTGTATAAGGCTCATTCTTAATGGTAATAGATATATTGTTTGTTTTATAATAATCCCTTAACGTATAATAAATACACTCGAAAAATAAGGATGCATTAAGTGAATTATTATTTAAATTATTTATAATTTTTTCAGATAAGTCTATATAAGCAAAGTTATTTTTAACGTTATAATACATATTATTTATTTTTATATTACGATTTATTAATGGAAGTAGTCCATAAGGAGGGGTTTCAAATAGTTTTGAAAAGCCGAGACTTATATCCTCATTAGTGTAGTAACTTAATGTTCTAGGGGAAAACCAAATAGAATTTAAGTTTTTATCTGGATAGTAGACTTTAATATTTTTTGAATAAGAGGAGTTTTCTTGTATATCTTCAAGTTCAAAATATAATATTCCTGTTTTTTTAGTATAATATATACTTTTAACAAGTCCTATACCTAGCACGTAGTAATCTACAGAAAATTCACGGTTATTTTTTGAAATGGTAACAATCTCAATAGCTGCTGGGAATATATTAAATTGAGTTTTAACTTCTATGTCTATATTAGTAATGCAACGCTTACTTCCGTTAGATAAAAACCACATATTATCTTTAATAATAGGATCTTTTATTAAATAATTGTTTTTATAATTATTTTCATTTAATAAATTCTGGTGATAACAAGTATTCCCTGATTGAAAAGATAGTTTAATACCATCATCTACATATTCATAAACATTTATAGCATTAGTTATACCGTTATCGAGTCTAACTTGAAGTTTATTTTCATTAAAATAATCTATAGAAGTTTTAAAATTAATCGAACTATCGCTAAAGCCTCTGTAGATATAGATTGAATTTGACTTAGGTGGAAAGTATTCTTTAGATTTTATATTCATAGTAACTCACCTCATAATCATTTGTGCAGTAATTTCTTTGATAGATAATAATAGTATATGAATAAAAATAGAACTTTGATTAAATAAGATAGGGTTTCTTAAAATTATAATTAAATTACACAGATTAATTTTCAGAAGAAAATATTAGAATTTACCTTTTAATTATTAGGAAGAAACTGGATAAAAGACTAATATTGACCTGTGTTTGAAAATGTGATAAAATAAAAAATTACAAAAAAACAAAAAAGTGTGCTATAATTAAATGATAAACACCTAAGGAGGTAATTATTTGTTTAATATAGGAGATAAAATTGTTTATCCAGGTCAAGGAATTGGGGTCATAGATTGTATTGAAGAAAGAGAATTTAAAGGTGAAAAGCAGAAGTTTTATAAAATAGACATTTTTAATAGTACAATGAAACTTACATACCCTATGAATAGAATTGAAGATAGTAATATTAGATTGGTAAGTGAAAGTAAAGATATAGATAGTTATTTAAAAGATTTTAGTAAAACTAATTTAAATGGCGAAGATATTAAAAGTACTACGGCCAAGGAAAGAATGAGTATTAATTCTAAAAGAATAAAAGATGGTACTTTAAAAGATTATTTAGATGTTATATTAAATTTAAGTGAAGTTATGAATAATGGAAATATAAATGCTAATGAAAAACAAGTTTTAAATTCAACAAAATCTTTAGTAGCTGAAGAAATAAGTCAATCTAAAAATATATCTTTAGATGAAGCAAAAAATATCCTTGATGAATCATTAAAATTTTAAAAAAGTACTTGTATTTATATTTGTATATGATATAATTATGTTCTAGCCAAGTGGCAAAAAAAAAGGTTTATATGTATGTGTATGTAAATTTCTTCTTTTAGAAAGTTATATGGATAGCTGTATTAATCTTTAATAAAAGGAGGAAATTTATTATGACAGATAAGACTTTAACATGTAGAGATTGCGGAGCTGAATTCGTATTTACTACAGGAGAACAAGAATTCTACAAAGAAAAAGGGTTCACTAATGAGCCAACTAGATGTGTTGCTTGTAGAAGAGCTAAAAAAGAACAACAAAACAGAAGATAGTTTTGATATAAAAATAAGTTATGCACAATGTGCATAACTTATTTTTTTTTGTTTGAGTTTTCTAAAATTTACGTTCTAAAATACTTATTTTCTTAGGATCTTCAAAATCTTTTAATGATGTTATGCCTATTCTATCTAAAACATCATCAAGAACTTTACTATGAACAGCAACTTTTATTGAAGCATCATAAGCAAACTTATCTACTGCTTTTTTACCTTCTTCTGGAGGAACTAAAATTTTAGGACCACCAACACAACCACCAATACATCCCATTCCTTCAATGAAGCTAGCATTTGCTTTTCCAGCTAAAGCTTCATTAAGTACCTCCTTACATTCCTTAACGCCTTCGGCTTTTCTGGCTTTAAAGTTTTTTATTTTTTCAGGGTAAAGTTCTTCAACAGCTTCTGAAACAGCAATTGAAACACCACCAGTACGAGCGTATAACCTTCCACCTTTAGAAGTATACTCTAGAGAAGGAATTCCTTTTAAATCTCTAGGATGAATTTCTAAAGATTCAAATATATTATTAAGTTCTTCAAAGGTTAAAACAAAGTCAATTGCACCAGCAACATCTTTCTCTTTAGCTTCAGCTTTTTTAGCTATACAAGGGCCAACAAATACAACTTTAGCATCTTTGTTAAGTTCTTTAATAACTCTACCAGCAGCAATCATTGGAGAAACTGATGGTGAAAGGTTAGGAATTAGTTCTTTATAAACTTTTTTCAACATACCTACCCACATTGGACAGCAGCAAGAAGTAATCATTAAATCATCTGGCCCTTTTACGTGCTTATTAAATTCAACAGCTTCCTTTACTGTTAACATGTCAGCCGCAAAAGCAACTTCAATCATATCTGTAAATCCAATTTTAACAAAGGCAGATCTTAACTGATCCATAGTTACATCACTACCAAATTGACCTATAATAGCAGGGGCAACAGCAGCAATAACAGTTTTATTATTTTTTAATAAATCTAAAATAGGTAAAAACTCTATTTTATCTAAAATACGCCCATTATTACATGAATCTACACAAATACCACAATCTATACAAATATCATTATCAATAAAAGTTGTATTATTTGAATAATCAAATTTTATAGCATCAAATGGACAAGCACGTTGGCAACCATATGTATTATTTGCATCAGGTTTACAATGAGAACCGGAACATTCTAACTTTTCTACTATTTTTTTATTGACATTATAATTAGTTATTGCTTTTTTTAGGTTATAGACATAGTTGTTATCAAAGTCAACTTTTACTCCACATAATGAGGTTATTATTTCAAAAGTTTCTTGTGGAGATTTTTCATGACAAGTAATTATTTTGTTAAGAGTTTCATCAAAATTACCGTCATAATAAGATTTTATTAATATATCAAATAAATCAGTGTACTTATTATTCATCATATACCTCCTAAATATAGAAATAATAAATAATTCCGTATAATTTAGTATATCTCTATTTAGATATGAAAATACTTATATTTTAATAAAAAATAAATTTGTTAAGGGATCATTTACAAGATAAAAACAATGACTATTTTATATAAATTTGTTATAATATCTTGAAAATAGAGGATTGGGGTTGTTGAGAGATGAGTAAAATAATAGGGAAAGTGGCGATATTTTCGTTTGTTTTATTATGCACTTTTTTTTATAATGCATATGCAGAAAAGATAGGTAATATTAACTTTCAAAGTATAACAATAGATGATGGATTATCTCAATCGTTAGCTGAATACATATATCAAGATAGTATTGGATATATATGGATAGGAACTAGTGATGGATTAAATAGATATAATGGAAGTGAATTTAAGGTATATAGAAATATTAAAAATAATGATAATAGTATAAGTAATAATGCAATTACATCGTTGGTAGAAGATAATTATAAGAATCTGTGGATAGGCACTGATAGTGGATTAAATAAAATGAATTTAGTTACTGGAGATATAACAAGATATTTAATTTCTGAAGAAGATAAAACGTATTCAAACTCTGTAATTGAGGAATTGATGATTGATTCTTCAGGAAAACTATGGGCATGTAGTATTAGTGGAATAAATTATTATGATAGAGAAAATGATAAATTTATTACTATTCCAACAGATTTATTTAAAAAAACTATTATTCAAGATTTTGTGGAAGATGATGAAGGGAATATATGGATTTCAACTGATGTAGGATTATACAGGTATAATCCTATAAATAAAAATATAGAAGAATTCAATGATCCTAAAAATATAATTGGAAAAAAAGATATTTTTTCAATGTTTTGTGAGGGTGGAAAGTTATGGATGGGAACTAAAACAGAGGGATTATTAATAATGGATTTAAAGGATTATAGTATAAAATCTTATAGGCATAATCCTAATGATAGTACAACTATACCTAGTAACTTTATAAGAGACATGCTTAGAGCTAAAGACAATACTATGTGGTTAGGAACAGATCAAGGATTAGTTTTATTCGATGAGGAAGAAGGAAAGTTTTATAATTATCAAAATAGTACTAAAAGGTATAGTTTATCAGATAACAATATTGTAAGTTTATTTCAAGATAAATTAGGAGTTATTTGGGTAGGTACTTTTAGTGGAATAAGTAAGTTTTCTATAAATAGAGAATTTAAGGTTTATAGAAATGATCCACTAAATGACAATTCATTAAGTAATAATAGTGTATGTGGAATATATGAAGATGATGATGAAATGCTTTGGGTAGGTACTTTTAATGCTGGAGTAAATAAAATAAATAAAAAAACCGGGGAAATAACTCAATACTATAATTTACTTAATGATTCTCAAACATTAAGTAGTAATAGAATAAAAGATATAACAGGAATAGGAAATGAAGTATGGATAGCTACTGATAATGGTCTAAATTTGTATGATAAGAATACAGGAATATTTAAAATTTATAATAATGAAAATAGTATTTTAAATAATGAAATAAGATCTTTGTTTATAGGTAAGGATGGTTTGCTTTGGATTGGAACTAAAGGAGGGCTATATACTTTTGATAGAAAAGATAAATTTATATCTTATAATCAAATTTTAGAGGAAAGTGGAATTTATGAAAAAAATATTTCAGCTATTTATGAAGATAATAATGGAGAAATGTGGATTGCCGTTGGGAATGAGGGTGGAATAGTAAGATATAACAGGAAGACAGGAAAAATAAAGCAATATATTTCAAATGAGAATGATATAAATTCTTTAAGTTTTAATACAGTTAGATCAATTTCACAAGATAGTAGCGGAGCAATATGGATAGGAACTCAAAATGGACTGAATAAGTTTGATAAGGATAAAGAAATATTTACTACATATACATATGGGGATGGGTTATCTAATAACTTTGTATATGGAGTTGTTGTAGATAATAATGATAATATTTGGGCAAGTACTAATTATGGATTAACAATGTATGACCAAGATAATAATACGTTTGTAAGATATTATGAATCAGATGGAATTTCAAGTAATGAATTTAATGGATTTTCTTATCATATAAATAAAGATGGTACTAGTATTTATTTTGGTGGTGTAAATGGATTAACAGAAATAAATCCTAGTAATGTTAAATTAAGCTTGAATACTGAAAAAGTAATAGTGGATAGTATTAAAACAAGTGGAGGAATTGAAGTCAAGGAACGTGACAACATTGTATTAGATTATAATTCAAGGGAACTATATATAAAGTTTTTTATTCCGGAATATAAAAATACTAAACAAATTCAATATGCTTATAAATTAGAAGGTGCAGAAAATGAATGGACATTTCTTGGAAATGAAAATTATGCGAGGTATGCTTGTTTAAAGCCAGGTAAATATACTATGTTAATATCAGGAAGAAGTTATAATAGTGTTTGGTCTGATATATCTAAAATAGAAATTATAGTTAAAAATTCTATTTGGAAAAGCCCAAGTGCATATGTTGTCTATATTATAATAGTTTGTATAATAGTATATTTATTTTATAATGAGGTTAAAATATTAGATGGTTTAGTTGATCAAAGAACACAACAATTAAACAATAAGTTAAGTGAAAATAAGAAGTTATATAATAAATTAATTGAGACAGAAAAATATAAAAATAATTATTTTATAAACTTATCACATGAGCTTAGAACACCATTAAATGTTATTTTATCTATAGAGCAGTTAATTTCTACTCTTAATAGTGAAGGTAAACAAATAACTAAAGAAAAGATGGAATCTTATATGAATGCCTTAAAGGGTAATTCAAAAAGATTATTAAATTTAATTAATAATATCATAGATACGTCAAAAATAGATTCAGGATCATATAAACTAGATAAAGAAAGAACTGATATAGTAAGCCTAGTTGAAGATACAGCGCTAAGTATGGTTGAACTTGCAGAGATAAAAGGATTAGAGTTAATAGTGGATCCTGAAATTGAAGAGCTATTTATTAAATGTGATAAATTAGATATAGAAAGATGTATAATTAATTTAATTGGAAATGCTATAAAGTTTACAGAACCTAAAGGAAGTATAACTGTTAATATATCACAGTTAAATGAATATGTAAAAATAAGTGTTAAGGACACAGGAATAGGTATAGATAACAAATATCATAAAGGTATATTTGATAGATTTGGACAAGTTTATAATGAGGCCTCAGAGGAGTTTGGAGGAAGCGGGTTAGGTTTAACGTTGACTAAAAACTTAATTAAGCTTCATGGTGGAGAGATTAGTGTAATTAGTGAAAAGGGAAAAGGGAGTGAGTTTATAATTTTACTTCCTATCTAATATTATAAAAGGAGTTTGTAATAAATAGTACAAATTCCTTTTTTTTATTGCAGTTAAAATATTAATATACACATTTAAAATTATGGGAAAAATGTAAAAAGTATAATTGAAATGATTAATTTAGATAAATTTGTTATAATATGTAGAAGATATAGAAGTGGGGGAGCGATAAACCAATGAATAAAATTATAAAAAAGGTTGTAATATTTGTAGTTATATTAATAGGTATATTTTGTAGTAATTCTTATGCCAAAGATAATTATAATATTAATTTTAAGAGTATAACTATAGATGATGGATTATCACAATCTTTAGCGGAATATATATATCAAGATAGCTTTGGGTATATATGGATAGGGACTAATGATGGATTAAATAGATATAATGGAAATGAGTTTAAAGTATATAAGAATATTAAAAATGATATTAATAGTATTAGTAATAATATGATAAGTTCATTGGTAGAAGATGATGATAAAAATTTATGGATAGGTACTGATGGTGGATTAAATAAAATGAATTTAATTACTGGGGATATAACCAGGTATTTAGTATCGGATGATGATAAAGCAAGGTCTAATACCGTTGTTGATGAGTTATTAATAGATTCAAAAGGAAGACTTTGGGTTTGTACTATAAATGGATTGAATTTATATGATAGTAAGAATGATACATTTATAAAAGTAGCAAGTGAGTATTTGGAAAATAAAGGACTTCAAGATATTGATGAGGATAATGAGGGGAATATTTGGGTATCTACAAGAGATGGATTATATAGATATAATCCTAGTAATAATAAAACAGAGGAATTTTTACATGATGAAAATAATGAGAATACAATTAGTGAAAATAATATATTTTCTGTTTATTATAGTGAAAAGAAATTATGGATAGGCACTAAAACAGGTGGATTAAATGTAATGGATTTAGAGGATTATAGTATAAAGGTATATACTCATGATTCTAATAATTCTAAGTCTATTCCAAGCAATTTTATAAGAGATATAATTAGGGATAAAGATGGTACAATGTGGTTAGCTACAGATCAAGGATTAGCTCGTTTTGATGAAAAAAATGAAGTGTTTTATACATATAAAAATAATACAGATAAATATAGCATTTGTGATGATAATATTATTAATTTGTATCAAGATAATTTAGGAGTAATATGGGTAGGTACATTTAATGGAATAAGCAAGTTTTCATCTAATAAAGATTTTAATGTCTATAGAAATAATCCAACAGATGATAACTCATTAAGTAATAGTAGTGTTTGTGGGATATATGAAGATGATGAAGGTATGGTATGGGTTGGAACATTTAATTCAGGAGTTAATAAAATAGATAAGAAAAATGATATCATTACTAGATATTATAGTGATATTAACAATAATAATTCCTTAAGTAGTAATAGAATAAAAGATATAACAGGAATAGGAAATGAAGTTTGGATTGCAACTGATAATGGATTAAATAAATATGATAAAGGTACAGATGAATTTACTGTTTATAAAAAATCTGATGATAAAAATAGTATAGTAAATAATGAAATAAGAGCATTATATATTGATAAAGAAGGAATTCTTTGGATAGGAACTAGAGGTGGAATATCTACATTTGATAGAAAAAATGAATTTATTTCATACAATGATGTATTGGAGAAAAATGGTATTTATGAAAAACTATTAGCAGCATATATGAAGATAGTGATGGAGTAATGTGGTTCGGACTTGGAAATGAAGGGGGAGTAGTTAAGTATAATAAAAAAACAGGAGAGATTAAGAATTATTTAGTTAATGATGAAGATGTAAATTCATTAAGTTTTAATAATATAAGATCTATAGCAGAAGACAGCAAAGGGAATATATGGATAGGAACTCAGAGTGGATTAAATAAATTAAATAAGGAAACTGAAGAGTTTACAGTATATACTTACAGTGAAGGATTATCTAATGATTTTATTTATGGAGTAGTAGTAGATAGTAATGATAATATTTGGGTAAGTACTAATTATGGAATATCAATGTATGATCAAAAAAATGATAAGTTTATAAGATATTATGAATCAGATGGGCTAGCAAGTAATGAGTATAATGGATTTTCTTACCATAGAAATAAAGAAGGTAATATTTATTTTGGTGGAGTAAGTGGTTTAACAGAATTTAATCCAGTAGATATTCAGTTGAAAATGAATACTAGTAATGTAATAGTTGATAGTATAAAAACTAGTGCTGGAATTGAGATAAAGGTACACGATAATATTGTTTTAGATTATGATTCAAGGGAGCTTTATATAAAATTTTTTATACCAGATTATAAAAATATAAATCAAATGCAGTATGCTTATAAACTTGAGGGAATGGACAGTGAATGGACATTTGCGGGGAATGAAAACTATGCAAGATATGCTAATTTATCACCAGGAAAATATAAAATGTTAGTAGCAGGAAGAAATTATAATGGTGTTTGGTCTGATGTATCAGAGGTGAAAATAAAGGTAAAGAATTCTATTTGGAAAAGTCCTATAGCATACATAATATATATTATCATTATATCAAGCATAATATATATATATTATAATCAGGTAAAAATATTAGATGCACTAGTAATTCAAAGAACGCAGGAATTAAATAATAAATTAATTGAAAATAAAAAGTTATATAAAAGACTTATAGAGTTAGAAAAATGTAAAAATAATTATTTTGTTAATTTATCACATGAGCTTAGAACACCATTAAATGTTATTTTATCTATAGAACAGTTAATAAGTTCATTAAATAAATCAAAAACTGCTATATCTAATGAAAAACTACAAACATATATGAATACTTTAAAGGGAAATTCAAAAAGATTGTTAAATTTAATAAATAATATTATTGATACATCTAAGATAGATTCAGGATTTTATAGGATTGATAAAGAGGAAGTTAATATAGTAGAGCTTGTAGAAGATACATCCTTATCTATGGTGGAATTTGCACAAGTTAAGGGGATAGAGCTTATAGTAGATCCAGAGATAGAGGAGTTATTTATAAATTGTGATAAATTAGATATAGAAAGATGTATAATAAATTTAATTGGGAATGCTATCAAATTTACTGAGGCAGGAGGAACTATAAGCGTTAGTGTTAATAAATTAGATGAAAAAGTTAAAATAGGAGTTAAGGATACTGGAGTAGGTATAGATAAAAAGTATCACAATAGTATTTTTGATAGATTTGTTCAAGTTTATAATGAGGTATCAGAAGAATTTGGAGGAAGTGGTTTAGGATTAACATTAACTAAGAATTTAATTACACTTCATGGAGGAGATATTAGTGTAATTAGTGAAAAAGGAAAAGGTAGTGAGTTTATAATTATGTTACCTATACAATAGAAAAGGAAGTATTCTTATGGAAGAAATAATTAAAAAAATAAAGAAAAATCAATTATTTATTGGATTAAATGATGATGGGATAAGAAATGTTTTAAAAGAAATTAAGTATTATATAAAGACATATAGTAAGGGTGAAATAATTGCACATGAAGATGATGAATGTAGAAGTTTATCATTAGTTTTGTTTGGAACAGTAGAAATACAAAGGTTATATTCTAATGGAAAATACATAGTTTTAAGTAGGTTACTTGAAGGGGAGGTATTTGGAGAGGCATTAGTATTTTCAAAATCAAAAACATATCCTGCAACCGTAATAGCTTTAAATGAATGTAAGGTACTTTTTATAAATAAAGAGGATGTTTTAAAGATATGCTCTTATGAGGAAAAGGTATTAGAAAACTTTATATCTTTATTAAGTGATAAAGTCTTTATTTTAAATTCAAAAATAAAGAGTATATCTTTTAAAAGTTTAAGACAAAAAGTAATTAACTATATATTAAATGAAATAAAAGAACAAAAAAGTAATTCTATTATATTAAATAACACTAAAGAAGAAATAGCATCATTATTAGGTATTCCAAGGCCATCATTATCTAGAGAATTAATTAGTTTAAGAGATTTAGGATATATTGAATTTGATAGAAAAATAATTAGAGTATTAGATGTTGAAAGTTTAGAAGAAGAATTATTTAATTAGAAAAAAAGAGTTTGTAACTATTGTTACAGACTCTTTTTTTATATGGATATAGAATAAGGTCATGAAGTTTAAAAAATATATTTCGTAAGGAGATTTTAAATATGGAAAATAAGATGTTTTGTTTTCAATGTCAAGAAACAGCAGGATGCACAGGATGTACTAAATTTGGGGTGTGTGGTAAAAGCCCAGAATTAGCTAATATGCAAGATTTATTAATATATGTTACTAAGGGATTATCAGAAGTAACAACAAGATTAAGAAAAGAGGGGAAGAAAATTGATAAGGAGTTAAATCATTTTATCACTTTAAATCTTTTCACAACTATTACAAATGCAAACTTCGATAATGAAGTATTTTATGGAAGAGTAAAAGAAACTTTAAGAATAAAAAATGAATTGATATCAAAGTTAGCTAACAAAGAAGTCTTATCAGAAGTTGCTTTATGGGATGCTTCTTCAAATGAAGAAATGGATAAAAAAGCAGGTATATTAGAAAAAATTAAAGGTGTAGTAAGTGGAAGTAAAGAAACTAAATCACTAAACTTAATATTAAAGGAAAAGTCAAATAGCAATGAAGTAGGAGTTCTTGCAACTAAGGATGAAGATGTAAGATCTTTAAGGGAACTTATAACTTATGGATTAAAAGGATTATCAGCATATTCTAAGCATGCTAATGCTTTAGGTTATGATAATGAAGAAATAGATGCATTTATGCAAGAAACTTTAGCTAAGCTTTTAGATGATTCATTATCAATAGATGAATTAATTGCTTTAACTTTAGAAACAGGAAAAGTAGGGGTAGATGGCATGGCATTATTAGATACTGCTAATACAACAACTTACGGAAATCCTGAAATTACAAAAGTAAATATAGGAGTAGGAAAAAATCCAGGTATATTAGTATCAGGACACGATCTAAAAGATATTGAACAATTATTAATTCAAACAGAAGGAACAGGGATAGATGTTTATACTCATTCAGAGATGTTACCAGCTCACTACTATCCAAATTTAAAGAAGTACAAGCACTTAGTAGGTAACTATGGTAATGCATGGTGGAAGCAAAAAGAAGAATTTGAAAGCTTCAATGGCCCAATTCTTATGACTACTAATTGTATAGTACCACCAAAGAATGAAAGCTATAAATCAAGAATGTACACAACAGGGGCTGCAGGCTTTGAAGGGTGTGTTCATATAGAAGCTGATGAAAATGGATTTAAAGATTTCTCTGCAATTATTGAAGAAGCTAAGAAGTGTAATGCACCAACAGAAATAGAACAAGGTGAAATTATAGGGGGATTTGCTCATGCACAAGTATTAGCATTAGCTGATCAAGTTGTTGAAGCAGTTAAAACTGGAGCTATTAAAAAGTTCTTTGTTATGGCAGGTTGTGATGGAAGAGCTAAGTCAAGAAATT
The DNA here is from genome assembly GCF_015667795.1 of Clostridium sp. D53t1_180928_C8. Taxonomy (GTDB): domain Bacteria; phylum Bacillota; class Clostridia; order Clostridiales; family Clostridiaceae; genus Clostridium. The sequence continues at coordinate 139,038 of NZ_JADPEL010000005.1, read as the reverse complement.
ATTATACAGATTTTGCAAAGGCTTTACCAAAGGATACAGTAATATTAACTGCAGGATGTGCTAAGTACAAATACAACAAGTTAGACTTAGGAGATATAAATGGAATTCCAAGAGTTTTAGATGCGGGTCAATGTAATGATTCTTACTCATTAGCATTAATAGCTCTAAAATTAAAAGAAGTATTTGAATTACAAGATATTAATGAGTTACCAATAGCATTTAATATTGCTTGGTATGAGCAAAAAGCTGTAATAGTATTATTATCATTATTATATCTTGGAGTTAAGAATATTCACTTAGGACCAACCCTTCCAGCATTCCTTTCACCTAATGTAGCTAAAGTTTTAGTTGAAAACTTTGGAATTGGTGGAATAACTAATGTTGAAGATGATATGAAGATGTTTTTAGAATAGTTAAGATTAATAGTAGAGTTATATAATTTATAAATAAAAGTTCCTAGAAATTTACCGGGGGATGGTATTTTTCTAGGAACTTTTTTTATAGGGGAAATTTTTGTTTAACACTTTATGATTAAATTATAGTATTAAAATATGTCAATTGTGTTTCAATTTAATGAAGTTAATATGATTAATTTAAAGGAGTAATTTACCTTGGGTAATAATGTAAAGTGATTTATAATAATGTTATATTAATAAATAAAAAAAGAGGCGATTATTAAGTGAAAAATTTAGTAATATTTTATTCATTAGAAGGTAATACGAAATTAATTGCAAGTACTATAGCAAGGGCTATAAATGCAGATGTTTTAGAGTTGAAAACAAAAAAGAAATATAGTGAGAAAGGATTTAAAAAATATTTCTGGGGCGGGAAAAGTGTAATTTTTAAGGAAAAGCCAGAGCTCTTAGAAGTAAATAAAAATATAGAAGATTACGAGAATATTATTATTGGAACACCTATATGGGTTGGAACTTATGCACCGCCATTTAATACTTTTTTAAAAGGAAATAAAATACAAGGAAAAAATATAGCGTTATTTGCATGCCATGGTGGCGGTGGAGCAACTAAGTTTTTTAATAATATAAAAAAAGAAATTCCAAATAATAAGTTTATGGGAGAAATAGATTTCTTTGAACCTCTTAATAATGATAAAGAGGAAGCCATGAAAAAAGCAGTAATATGGATAAAAGAACTAATAGAGTAGTGGAGGAAATATATGAAAAAGAATGCAGCGCTAAGAGAGTTTAAAAAATTAAAGAGTCAAATTAATCAAATAGAAGAGATAGTACATCATTCTAAAGTAGGAGCATTAATAGAACAAGAAACATCAATTAGAAAAAAGATAAGATTACTTAAGGAAATGGAGAATGAAGGTTTTAAGGAATATCAAGATGTATGTGACAGGTATGAGGAGATATTAGAGGATGCCTCTAAGAGAATGCTTGAGGACTATAACAAAAAGAATAATACAGATTTTGATTTTTATGAGGTTGTAAGGGGAAATTATAATACCTTTTTAAATTCAGGTGTTATGACAGTTCTTACAAAGCAACATATACCTAAACTTATAGGTGAAGCTTTTGAAGAAGCATTTCCTGATAATCCTAAAGATGAATATATGGTAACCAGAAGAATGAAAAGAAAGATATATGTCCATTTAGGTGATACAAATACAGGTAAGACCTATAATGCGGTAGAAAGATTAAAAACTGCAAAGAAGGGAGTATATTTATCACCACTTAGAATACTTGCACTAGAGAACTATGAGAAATTAAATAACGAAGGTGTAGTTTGTGATTTAATGACTGGAGAAGAAGAGATAATCAAAGAAAATGCTACACATGTTTCTTGTACTATTGAAAAGGTTAATTTAAAGCAAAATTATGATATTGCTGTAATTGATGAAATTCAAATGATTAACGATTTACAAAGAGGAATTGCATGGACTAGGGCTGTTCTTGGTTTAAGATGTAATGAAATTCATATTTGTGGAGCAATAAATGCTAAAGAGTTATTAATTAGGATTTTAGAAGATTGTGAAGATGATTATGAAATAAAAGAGTATCACAGAAGTATACCATTAGAAGTAGAGACTAAGAATTTTAGTTATAATGATGTTCAAGAAGGCGATGCTATTGTAGTTTTTTCAAAAAAGAGAGTTTTAGAAATAGCACAGGATTATTCTAATAAAAATGTTAAGACTAGTATTATTTATGGAGATTTACCTCCTGAAGTTAGAAAAATGCAGTATGAAGAATTTATAAATAAAGAAAATAAAGTGTTAGTTACAACAGATGCTATTGGAATGGGCGTTAATCTTCCTATTAGAAGAATTGTGTTTATGTCTATAAGAAAATTTGATGGGGAAGAAATGAGAGAATTAACTTCTCAAGAAGTTAAACAAGTAGCAGGAAGAGCCGGTAGAAAGGGAATTTATGATGTGGGATATGTAGCAGGTGTTTCTGACACACATAACTTTATAAGTAGAAAACTTGAAGTGAAAGATGAAGTTATTAAACAAGCAGTTGTAGGTCCATCAGAAGCAATTCTTACCATTAAAAGCTTACCTTTAAATGAAAAGTTAGTTTTATGGAAAACAAGAGAAGAGAAGCTAGATTACTATACAAAAATGGATATAAGTGAATACTTATTAATATTAGAAAAGATTAAAAGGTACAAACTTAAAGAAGAAGATCAATGGGATTTATTAAAGGTTCCTTTTGACGTTGCAAATGAAGAACTTATGGATAAGTTTTTAGAGTATGTTGATGAGGTATTTGTATCTAAGGCAAAAGAGATAACTAAGCCAGCATGCTTTACAGGGAATCTTGAAGATTTAGAAATTTATTATCAAAAAATAAATATGTATTACTCTTTTTCTAAGATATTTAATTTAAAGTTTGATGTGGATTGGGTTTACTCTGAAAGACTTAAAGTAAGTCAAGATATCAATGAAATTTTAGTTAAGATTTAAAGTGAAAAGGGCGTAAATGTAAGAGGGATATAGTTATATAACTGAACATTTATGTCCTTTTTTATTTTATGAAATTAATTTGCAAATGCTATTAAAACAATAGAAATAATAGTTTGATAAATGGAAAATACTTGAAAAGATAATGTTTACATGGTATTATTATCTCAATAAATGAAAAAAAATTTCTTGCGTGGATTAATTAATTTATATATTAAATAAGTAGAAACAAATCTTATAATTTTAAAAATAAATAAAACAGTAGTTAAAGTAGAATATTTTTTATTTATAATATTTTGAATAATAAGGTGAGATATGAGTATATTAATGCAGTTAGATAATCCTAACTTTAAAACAAGTAAATCAGACAAACAAATAATTGAATATATACGAGATAATGCTGAAAAAATTATATACATGACTATATCAGAATCAGCTAAGAAGACAAATACTGGTGAGGCTACAGTTACTAGATTTGCAAAGAAAATGGGGTTTTCAGGATTTCAAGATTTTAAAGTAACTTTAGCACAAGAAATTTCATTGAAAGTAAGAAATAGTATAATAAATAATGAAATAACTAACAATGAAGATGTAATGGAAACTGCTAATAAACTACTTAAAAATAATATAAATGTTTTGGAAGGAACAGTTAATAAATTAAATAGCAATAATATATATGTTTGCGCAGATTTAATAAAAAAATCTACAAGAGTATATTTTATGGGGATTGGATATTCGGGGATAGTAGCTCAAGACTCAAATTATAAATTTATGAGAATAGGCATAAATAGTGTTTACTATTCAGATACTCACACTATGGTAATGATGTCTGCTTTAACTAGTGAAGATGAAGTTGTTTTTGTTATATCACATTCTGGGGAAACAGAAGAAATTATAAGGGCCACCAAAATTGCAAAAGAAAATGGTTCAAAAATTATATCAATAACTGAGAATGAAAATTCAACTTTAGCTAAAATTTCAGATATAAATTTAAGTTATATTTCTTCAGAAACATTGTTCGAAAGTGGTGCAGTATCATCTAAGTTAGCGCAGATTTTTATTGTTGACTTAATATATACGCAAGTAGTGAAAGAAACGCATGTTAAAGCAGTAAATAAAAAGATTAAAACTACTGAAGCTATTTATAAATAGCAAAGTGAGGTAGAATGAAAATTAAGTATATATTGTATATATAAGGGATAGATTGTATAGACTGTAAGAAGGTTATTGGATATAATAATTATATATTATCAATGGAAGGGGGAGGGTGTAATGCTTAATTGGGGAGGGAAAGATGTTAGATAAGAACTCAACAATGCCAATATATCTTCAGTTAGAACAGTCAATAAAGGAAAAAATTAAGAATAAAGAATATTTACCAGGAGAAGAGTTACCTACAGAAAGAGAGCTTACAGAATTATATTGCGTAAGTAGAATGACTATAAGACAAGCTATTTCTAATCTTGTACATCAAGGTGTTCTTTATAAAATTTATGGTAAGGGAACATTTGTATCAAAAGAAGTAATAGAAAAAAAGTTAGAAATTGAAAGCTTTAGTGAAGATATGATAAAAAGAGGACTTTCTCCAGGAAGTATAGTGATAAAGTTTGAAAAAATCAAACCAAGTAATGAAATAAAAGAAAAGTTAAGTTTATTAGAGAATGAAGAAGTGTATTTTTTAAATAGATTAAGATTAGCAGATAATGAGCCTATAGCTATAGAATACTGCTATTTACCTGAAAAATTTTTCTCGGATATTATAAAGTTCAATATGGGACATTGTTCACTTTATAAAATAATGAAGGAAGAATATAATACACAGTTTAATTATATGAAACAGAGCTTGAGAGCTATAAAGCTTAATAAGAAAGAGTCAGAAATGTTATTTGGAAAAGCTAATGGTATTGGTTTTGCTTCTGAAAAGCTTATGTATAATTTAGATGATACTCCAATTGAATTTACCAGAACAATTTATCATTCTGAAAGATATACTTTTAATATGGTTTTATTTAATAACAACTAAATAATTGATTTTTTTGACAAAAGTGTAATTCTGAATATTAAAGAAAGAATTTACACTTTTGTTTTTTTATATAAAATTCAAAAAAATGTATATATAATTAGTTTTTGTATAGACAAAAAAAATAAAGGTGATATAATTAACATATAAAAACAGAATTTACTTATTTAGTAAAATGTTAGAGGAATGGGGGAGGTAAGATGTATAATTCAGAAAAGGTACTAAAAACTATTAAGGGTGGGCTTATTGTATCTTGTCAAGCACTTGAAAATGAACCTTTACATAGTTCGCATATAATGATGCGAATGGCTAAGGCTGCATTAGAGGGTGGGGCAATAGGAATAAGAGCTAATTCACCAGAAGATTGCAAAGAGATTAAGGAGCATGTTCAGTTACCGATAATAGCAATATATAAGAGTGTTTATGCTGAAAATAATGTATATATAACGCCTACAATAAAAGAAGTAAAAGAATTATTACCTATAAAACCAGAAATAATAGCTGTTGATGCCACTAGAAGAGAAAGACCAGATGGAAAATCACTTGAAGAGTTTTTTAAAGAAATAAGGAAGATTTATGATGGATTACTTTTAGCTGATATATCTGACTTAGAAGAAGGTATAGAGGCTGAAAGAATAGGATTTGATATGGTTTCAACAACACTAAGTGGTTATACTGAGTATACTTTAGACAAGCCTAAACCAGATATTCAATTAATTAAAGACTTAAAAAGTTCTATAAAAATACCCATTATTGCTGAAGGAAATATAGCTGTGCCAGAAGATGCTATTAAATGTTTAGAAGCTGGTGCATGGGCAATAGTTGTAGGGGCAGCAATAACTAGACCGCAATTAATAACTAAGAAATTTGTAGAATACATAAAATTTTCTACAAAATGAAAACGATTATATTGAATTGATATAATAAAATTTTAAAAGTGTAGGGGGAAAAACAATGAAACGTATTAAGACTTTAGTAGCTTTAAGCCTTGTATCAGTATTATCTTTAAGTATTTTTACTGGATGTGGGAAAAATGAATCAACAACTACAGGTGATTCTAAAGATGAAGATAAGCCTGTTGAAATAACTTGGTGGAATTATCCTAATTATGATACTATCGATAATACTCCAGGGAAATTCGAACAACAAATTATTGAAAATTTTAATAAAAAGTATCCAAATATAAAAGTAAATGTGGAAATGATAGATTTCAATAGTGGTCCACAAAAGATAAATACAGCTATAGCATCAAATTCTGCACCTGATTTAGTTTATGATTATCCAGGAAGAATTATAGAATATGCAAGAAATGCTGTAATGGCGCCATTAGATGATATGTTTACAGATTCTTTTAAAGAGGATGTACCATCAACGATTTTAGATGCATGTAAGTTAGATGAACATTATTATATGTATCCTATAAATACAGCACCATTTATGATGGCATTTAACAAAACTATGTTAGAAGAAGCTGGTATTGCAGATATGTTACCATTAGACAAACCTGATAGATTATGGACAATAGATGAAATGACAGCTCTTTTAAAAGCAATAAAGGAAAAGCTTCCAGATGTTGCTCCAATGACAGTATTTAGCAAATCAAGTGGTGGGGATCAAGCTACAAGAGCTTTGATTTCTAATATATATGGAGGTGAAACAATATCAAATGATTTAAAAGAGTACACTATAAATAGTCCAGAAGGAGTAAAGGCTTTAGAATGGGTTGCTAATGGTGTTAAAGAAGGATATATAGCAAAAGGTGCAGAGGCTTTAACAAGTAATGATGCTATGGATATGTATCTACAAGGAAAATCAGCTTCAACTATAATATACTCAACAGTATTAATGAAAACTAATTCTTCTAAAAAGGTAGGTAACTTTGAAGAAGTTTTAATTCCATTCCCAACTCCAAGCACTTCTACAAAGCCACAATTAGAAGCGTTTGTAGGAGGCATAGGTATATTTGATAATAATGACCCAGATAAAGTAGAAGCAGCAAAGAAATTAGCTGACTTTATAGCTAATGATCCAGAAACATTTAAAACTAATTTAGTAGCTACAGGTGGATTATCTGTAAGAAAATCAGTTACAGGTTTATATGATAATGAAGAGGTAAAATATGCTGAGACTATGGTTAAATATATAGGAACATATTATAATGCAGTTCCTGGATTTACAGAAATGAGAACTTATTGGTTCCCTACACTTCAAAATGTTCTACTTGGAAATACAACAGCAAAAGATGGACTAGATGAATTTGTTCAAAAGGCAAATGAAACTTTAGATAAGAAATAGTTATATATAGTATGGAGCAGTTTTCGGCTCCATACTATACATAAAACTCTAAATAATTAATATTTAGAGTTTAGTACATCAAAAATAATTATTAAATTTAAAGGTTATTGATTTTGAAAATTCATCTTTAAAATTGGTAAACTACTTAATTTAATTTTATTTTAGTATTAATCATAGTGGAGGTGTTATTATGCAAAATATGCAGAAGGTAGAGCATAGATTAGCAAAAAAACATAAAAAAATCAGTAAATTAGATTTAAAAGAATGGATTTCTGCATACTTATTCCTTTCACCAATTCTAATAATCTTTGGTTATTTTGTCGTTTATCCAATGCTTAAAGGTATATATATAAGCTTCTTTGATTATTCTCTTAGAAAATTTGAGTTTATAGGCTTAGAAAACTATAAAAGTTTATTGTCTGATGAAGTATTTATAAAGTCTTTAATAAACACTTTACTTATAGTGCTTGGAACAGTCCCCGTTGTAATTGTCTTATCACTATTTATATCATTAGTAATATATAAGAAGAATCCTTTTTTAAGATCATTATTTAGAGGAATATTCTATCTTCCTACAGTTTCATCAATAGTTAGTATAACTGTAGTATGGGGTTGGATTTTACACCCTAATTATGGAATACTAAACTATATAACTAGCCTTTTTGGGGCAGAACCCAAAACATGGTTAGGAGATCCAAAGTATGCATTGATATGTATTGTGGTAGTCTTAATAACTCTATCAGTCGGACAACCTATAATTTTATATGTAGCATCATTAGGAAATATTCCGGCATCATATCTAGAAGCGGCAGAAATTGATGGGGCAACATCTTGGCAAATATTTAGAAAGATTACATGGCCTCTTTTAATGCCAACTACATTATATATTGTAATAATTTCAACAATAAATTCATTCCAAACATTTGCTATAATACAACTTTTAACTTCAGGGGGACCTGCATATTCTACATCAACAATTATGTATTTAGTCTATGAGAGAGCATTTACATTAAATAAATATGGTTTAGCTTCGGCAATGGGAGTTGTTCTTGCGATAATAATAATGATTATTTCAATAGTTCAATATAAATTCTTTGGAGAAGAGGTTGACTACTAAGAGAAGGGAGTGAAGGTTTAATGGGTAAGTTAAAAAAAATATCACCTAAAGATATAATTTTTATGACAATAATAATAGTACTTAGTATTATATTCCTTTTTCCATTTTATTGGATATTAACAGGTGCTTTTAAAAATCAAAGTGCAACTATACAAATACCGCCACAGTGGTTTCCAAGCCCTGCTACATTAGATAACTTTAAAGATTTGGCTAAATCACCACTATTAAAATGGTCTTTCAACAGTTTTTTTATTTCTTTTAGTACAATGATATTAGTTTGTTTAAGTTCAACTATGGGAGGGTATGTATTAGCTAAGAAAAGGTTTCCGGGAAGGAGAATAATATTTTGGTTTTTCATAATCGCAATGGCGTTACCTAAACAAGTTGTTTTGATACCATTATTTACAATATTGGCTAAATTAGATTGGATTAACTCATATAAGGCATTAATACTTCCAGCTGTTGCTTGGCCATTTGGGGTGTTTTTAATGAAACAATTTTCACAAGGAATTCCAGGAGAACTTTTAGAAGCTGCTAAAATAGATGGATGCTCAGAGGTAAGAATTTTTTGGAATATTGTTATTCCTCTTGTGAAACCAGGAATTGGAGCCTTAGCGATATTTACATTTATAAGTTCTTGGAATGACTACTTCATGCAACTTATTCTTATAAGAAGCAAGGATATGGTTACTTTACCTTTAGGAGTGGCTTTATTACAATCAGAATTTACTACAAACTATGGATCGATTATGGCAGGTGCAGCATTAGCATCACTTCCTATGATAGTAATATTTATAGCATTCCAAAAGTATTTTACTCAAGGTATTGCTATGGGTGCAGTAAAAGGTTAATAGTATAAAAAGGATGGTGTAATTATGAAATTTTGTAAAGATGACTTTAAAGGTATATTTATAGCATTTTATGCTTGTTTTGATAAAGAGGGAAATATAAGTACAGAAGCTACTAAAAAGTTAGCAAGATTTTATGCGAGTAAAGGTGTAAAAGGATTATATGTAGGTGGAAGTTCTGGAGAGGGGTTTCTTTTAACTGTAGATGAGAGAAAGAAAATGTTAGAAGCTGTAATGAATGAAGTTGGAGATGAACTAACTATTATAGTTCATGTAGGAGCCGCAGCGACTAGGGATAGTGTTGAGCTTGCTAAACATGCAAAGGAAATTGGAGCTCATGCACTTTCAGCTGTTCCTAATGTTTATTATGGTCTTCCGGAAAGAAGTATTGAATTGCATTGGAAGAATATAATGGATAGCGCAGATCTTCCATTTATAATATATAACATTCCTCAAACTACAGGCTATTCACTATCTAATAACTTATTAAATAAAATGCTATCATATAAAAATGTTGCAGGAATAAAAAATAGTAGTATGAGTACTTATGATATTCAGAGGTTTAAGGCAATTGCAGGAGAGGATTTTTTAGTTTTTAATGGGCCTGATGAACAATATATATCAGGAAGAATAATGGGTGCTGACTCAGGAATAGGAGGAACTTATGGTGTAATGCCCGAGTTGTTTTTAAAGGCAGAAGAGTATTTTTCAACTGGAAATATAGAAAAAGCAAAGGAAGTACAATTTGCAATTAATGATATAATAGGAGAGTTGCTTTCATTTCCATCTCTTTATGGAGTTGCAAAAGAAATTGTTAAACTTAGAGGTGTTGATATAGGAACAACAAGGCTTCCTTTAGAACCTGTAGATGAATATGAAATGCCAAGAGTGAAAGCGCTTTACGAGAGGGTTATTAATGTAATAGAAAAGTACAATGCTTAGTATAGTAATAAAAAATAGGCATAGATAAATCTATGCCATTTTTTTATGTATTAAAATTAAACTTAGGTGGTTGGGAGAGGTTAAGATAAGATAGTTATTAATTAAGTAGAGTGAACTTTTGATTTATTAAATGAAAAAATATTACTTATTGAGGAGTCTTTTTTTATGTATTTTTGAAGTTTCTTAGTATCATAATATGGTTTCATATTACTTATGTATATATTCATTACGAACTCGAATTGAGTATTATTTAATGATTCAAATGTCAATCCTAATAGATTATCTTTATTCCTAACAACTTTACAAGGAATTATATTATTATCAATATGTAAATCAATTTTTGAATTTAATGTAATATCCGAATATTTATCTAAATTCACAGCTAGTCCATTTTCTGATATATCTATTAATGATCCAGTTAATTTACCTTTTTCAGTATTAATAAAAATATTTATGGGATCTTGAATCGGAATTCTTTCGCTTTTCCTATATAATGGATTTTGATACGCAACTTTAATAGAAATTATTGCACCTAAAAAGTTATATATACTCCATATAATATTAATTAAGTAAGCGCCTAAGTTAATTTTATTATTTATTAGGAATATAGTGCCAAAAATCCAAGCTAGTATACTTAATAGTATTATTAAAATATGAGGTAAAGCCATTTTAAATTGGAACTGTTTTTTGTTATTAGTTATATCTTTAGATGTAACATTAAACTTTAATTTTAAACAAAATAATTCTCGTAATATAGAAAGACTTATATGAGGAGCCATAGCTATTTCATAATAGTGAGACCACTTTAAACTTCTTGTTCTAGGGGAAAGTCTATTAAATATTAATATTTGACCAAGTAAAAAAGGAATAAAAACTATTAATAAGTTTTTCACTGAAGAATCTATAATTAATTTACTACTTAATAAAAATATTAATGGACACAATATGTATATAAGTTTTTGAAGACTTGAAAGCCAATATATTACACCATCAAGGTATGCAATTTTTTGCCCTAAGGTTAAGCCTTTATTAAATAAAACATTAAATTGTTTTATTACTTGTAGGTTTCCTCTACACCATCTATCTCGTTGTTTAACAAGTTCAGTAAAAGTTGTAGCACTTAAGCCTAAAACTAATTCTTCATTTACAAATACTGAATCATATCCCTTTGATTGCAATAACATGCCAACAGCCATATCTTCAGTTAGCGAGGAGGTAGGGTATCCACCTATATCCATAACATATTTTTTTCTAAAAACTGCATTTGTTCCAACATGTAAAACAGCATTTCTAGCAGCTCTAGCTTCTTCTATATCTCTCATAAAGAAGTCTTGTTCATTAGGAAGTGTTTTATTAAGGTTATATTGATACATATCTTGATTATAATAAACTTGTGGAGCTTGTACGAAAGATATGTTTTCATTAATAAAATATCCAACAGTTCTATTTAGAAAGTTTTTCTTAGGAATCATATCTGCATCTAGAATAGCAAATAAATCACCATTTATTATACTTAAAGCATTATTTATATTTCCTGCTTTAGCACCTTCATTATTATCTCTAGTAATATAATTTACATTATAGTTTTTACACAAATTTTTTAATGTTACTCTATTACCATCATCGCAAACATAAATTTTAAGTTTATTTTTAGGATAATCTAAATTTTTACTAGCTATTATGGTTTTTTTAAGTAAGTTTAATGGCTCGTTATATGTACATATAAGTACATCTACTGAAGGAATATCATTAGGAAGATAATCATTTAATGATTTACTCTCTAATTTATAATTTTTAGTAAATAAGTACTGAAAATTTATAAAGGATATTAGACCTAAAACTTCTGCAGAATATAAAGATAAACCTAATATAAAACTTATGAGTCCGTATTCAGTAGGTATAACAGTAAATCTCCATATAATATATATAAGTGATATAAAGACATTTATAATTATTAATATTTTTCTGTAATCTGTTTTAATAACAGAAAGTAAAAATGATATCAATAATGCAAAAATAGAAATAATTAAATACATTATATATTTTCCTCCTCTTCTTTAGATTATTAATACAATGTGCAATAATACTCAAATATTATATGAGGATGAGAGGAAGTTGTCAAAAAATATAATAAATATTAAGAGTATATTTTAACCAAAATAGCATTTATTTTGATATAATTGAATAATACTTAACCATTACATAAAAGTAATTAATAGGTATTACAAAGGAGTATGAAGATAAAGTGAGATATTTAAAAGAGTGTAAAAAGAATTTATTTTATAAAAAACCAGTAGTGTTTAATAAGTATTCAGATAAAGATATATTGAAATATGCAGTAGGCGCTAATTTATATATGAATGGAGAAAAAGACTTTTATGAAAAAATAATTAATGGGGATTTTGATGAATTAGGAGCAATTTCTATTTGTTTTGAGGATGCAACTAGAGATAGTGAGGTTGAAGCTGCAGAAGATAATGTTGTTAAAATGTTAGATAAATTGAAAATTTATAGTGAGAATATAGAGGTTATAAATAGTAGTCCTCTTATTTTTTTTAGGATAAGAAATTATAATCAATTTATTAGGTTTACATCCAAATTAAGACCAGAGCATTATAGTTATATTGCTGGATTTATTTTTCCAAAGTTTACAACGAAAAACTCAATAGATTATCTTGAATATATAAAAGAACTTTCTAAAAGATATAATGAGATTTTATACGCTATGCCTATTTTAGAGAGTGAAGCTATTATTTATAAGGAGACAAGACTACAAGAATTAATAAATTTAAAAGAAGTAATAGATAAATATTCTAATATTATTTTAAATATTAGAGTTGGAGGAACAGATTTTTCTTCAAAGTTTGGATTAAGAAGGAGCGTTAATTCAAGTATATATAATGTAAGGGTTGTAGCTGATTGCTTGATTGATATTATAAATATATTTTTAAGAGAAGGACAAAATTATGTTATTTCAGCACCGGTTTGGGAGTATTTTTCTGAGGATATAAGTTCTAAAGAAGTTATTGGATTAATAAATGAGATTAAAATCGATAAAGAAAATGGATTTTGTGGTAAAACAATAATTCATCCAAGTCAAATTAAATATGTAAATTCATTGTATGCAGTTACTTATGAAGAATATATTGATGCAAAAAATATAATTGGATCTTGTAATGATGGAGGCGTATTTAAAGGATATGGCGGAAATAAGATGAATGAGGTAAAACCACATTTTAATTGGGCGAAAAAAATAATGAGTAGAGCAAAAGTTTTTGGAGTATTAAATGAAAAAGTATTAAATGAAGAGTTATATAAAGAAAATGATAAGTCTGAATTTAGCAATAAAAATATAGAGTAAAAGGGGATGAATTATGAGTATAGATATAAATATAAGAGAGAATAGATATAATTTAGATTTAAATGATTTGATAGTAATGGGAAAAAGGATTAATAATGAAAAGAGAAATTTTTTGTTTATAAGTAAGGTGCTAGGTAAACATATTGAAGCTAGGCCTAATATATGCAAAGAAATGGGAGCAAAATTAGCTGGTCTTATTTTTGATAAAGAACAAAAAGAATTGCCTTATAAAAGTAATGAGAAAATATGTGTATTAGGGTTTGCCGAAACAGCAACTGGATTAGGAATGTCTGTAGCTTCATATATTAAAAATTGTTATTATATTACAACTACTAGAGAAGATATAACAGAATTAAGTTCACTTTTAAAATTTGAAGAAGAGCATTCTCATGCTACAACACATAAATGCTTTCCATTAGATAAAGATAAGATTCTAAATGCAGAAAAAATAATTTTAGTAGATGATGAAATAACAACAGGAAAATCTATGATAAATATAATAAGAGAATTAAAATCAGTAAGTAGCGTAAGGGATTTTATTATTCTTAGTATATTAGATTGGAGAAGTGAAGAACATAGAAAATCATATAATGATTTAATTAAGAAAGAAAATATTAATGTAGAAGTTTTATCGTTAATATGTGGAGATATTAAAATAAATGATAATAGTACTTACATAGATAATTCGGATAAGTTAATAGAAGAAACTACTGACATTCTAAATTATAAGGTTTTAGAGAGAATAAATTTAAAGACGAGCTATAAGGCGGAAAAAGAGAGTTATTTATTAAATACAGGTAGATTTGGAGTAGAATTTAATGAAATAGAAGCCTTAGAAAAAAGCTGTGAAGAGGTTGCTAATAAGGTGCAATCTTTTATTAAAAGTAGTGAGAAAGTATTAATATTAGGTCATGGTGAAAATATATATATTCCATGTAGAATAGCTTCTTACATAAAGGGTAATGTATTTTTTAAAAGTACTACAAGAAGTCCTATTTATTGCGAGAATATTGATGATTATCCAATAAAAGAAAAGCATGTATTTTATCATAAAGGAGTTAAGTATTACTTCTATAATAAAAGCGAAATAGAAGAAAGGTATGATAAAGTAATTTTAATAACAGAAGATGATTTAAATGTTAAATTAACAAATAATATGATTATAGTAAGGATTTAAGAGTTATGGATAATATAAATTTAGTCAAGCATAGTTATGATGGAGATTGTATATTTTTACTTAAAGATTTAACTAATGATATAGAGGAAATTACAATAAAGGAGAAAGAGGCATTAATAAGAAATGGAATTAATTATTCAGAAATGATTTCAAAAGAAAATAAGCCTAGTAAAGAGATAAAAAGTTTGTTTCTTAATATGCTAAATAGAGATAAAAAAATAATTGCATACTATGTGGCAAAAATATCAGAAATAGTATATAGAGAAAAGGGAAATGATTTAGTAATAGTATCTTTAGCTAGAGCTGGAACTCCTTATGGAATATTAATGAGTAAGTATCTAAGATTAAAGTATAATGTTAGCATACCACATTACAGTATTTCTATTATAAGGGGAAAAGGACTAGATATAAATGCTTTAAAATATATTTTAAACAAAAATAAAGATGCAAAAATACAATTTGTTGATGGATGGACAGGGAAGGGGTCTATAACTAAAGAGTTAAATAAATCTATAGATATTTTTAATAGTGAAAATGGAACTAATATAGATAGTTCTTTAGCTGTTATTTCTGATCCAGCAAAATTATGTGAAATATGTGGAACGAGAGAAGACTTTGGTATAGTGACATGTTGTTTAAATTCAACTGTAAGTGGGTTAATAAGCAGAACTATTCATAATGAAAAGTATATTGGGAAAAATGATTTTCATGGAGCAAAAACCTTATATTATTTAGAGGATGAGGATTATTCACAATATTTTATAAACAAAATATATAATGAGTTTAAAAATATAACCATTAAAAGTAAAGAGTTATATTTGGAAGTTGTAGATAAGCAGTATTCAATGAATATTGTTAATAGTATAAGAGAATTATATGATATTAACAATATAAATAATATTAAGTTAAGTGTTGGAGAATCAGCTAGGGTTTTGTTAAGAAGAGATCCGAGAATTGTATTAGTAAAAAATAAGAATGATAAAAATGTAGAGCATATAATTAAATTAGCAGAGGAAAAGGGAGTAAAGGTTATTGAGTACAAAAATAGTGATTATAATTGTATTTCGATAATTAATGAAAAATAAATGGAGAATATATTTTTTATTACAGATTTAGATAGAACAATTATACATTCTAAGTATAAAGGATATAAGTGTGTTGAGACGTTAGGAAATAGGGAAATAACATATATGACTAATTATGCTTATGATAAGTTACAAGAATTATTAAAAAATGAATTATTTACATTTATACCATGTACAATGAGAAGTATTAGTCAAACATTAAGAGTTGATTTTATAAGGAATTATAATCCGAGGATTATTATATGTACTAATGGAGCTCAAATTTATATTGATGGGAAGCTAGATAATGAGTGGGACAAGCAGATGAAGAATTTGTGTAATTATAATGATCTAATTGAAAATATTAATTATCTAGAAGAATTAAAAGAAATTTATAAGGAAAATATAAATGTTATAGAGGTAAGAAATATTGAAAATTTCTATATTACTGTTAAGTGTAAAAGTTCAGAAGAGGCAAATAAGTTTTATTATATTATAAAGGATAAGTTTAGTAAGGATATTGATGTTTTAAAAATAGAAGCTAAGATATTTATTATTCATAAAAAAATAAATAAGGTATATGCTGTTGATTATATTGTTGAAAAATTTAATATAAAAAATCTAATTACTTCTGGGGATACAGAGGTGGATAGGGAATTTACTACTAGAGGGATAGCTATTTTGCCTAAGCATAGTTCCTTTAAGCATGATAAGGCCATAATAACTAGAAAAGATAAAATAAGTTCGACAGAAGAGATATTAGATTATATAAGTAATTTATTGTATAAATATGAGAATAAGATTATCTAAAATAGGAAGATGTTGAAAGTAAAGTATGAAATAGGTTAAAATTTAGATGTAAGGTTTATTCTAGGAAAGTAAGAGGTTATTTGAAAAATGGCTATAAATTTAAAAAACATAACAAATTATATGTTTAGAACTATTTATGAAAGGGAAGATACATATAATAAGTTTAAGCCATATTTTTATAGATTTATAGGTGTAGAAGATAGTTCAAAATATGATGACTTTATTAAGACAATTCAAAGTAAATGCATAGAAGAGCAAGATAAGTGTATTATATTTGATAATAGTATTCCGTTAAGTGGCGAAATGGAGTTAATTCAATATATTTTTAATGAGCTTGCATCTATGGATGTTTATAAAATGACTTCGCAAGATATTACAATATTTGATGATTTAGAAATTAATTTTAAATTTTTAAGTTCATTAGAATATATTATACCAGTTGCTTGCAATAAAGAAAGTTTCTTTAATGAAAATGTAAGAAATAATTTTATAACAAAATTAATTGTTTGGACTTATACCTATGCTAAAGATATAAAGTATGATGCTAATATTAATCCAAAATGTATTTATTATGGAAATATTCAAAGGCATGAAGTGTATTTTTTAATTATGCTTTATAAAATGGGATTTGATGTTATTTATATTAACCCATTAAAAGAAGAGTTATGGAATGAAATTGAAGATCAAGGCTTAAGTGAATGTATAAAAAGCTTAGAAATTTTAAATGTTGAATCTTTTGAAGAAAGAGCTAGCAAGGGAAAGGTAATTGATAACTTTGAAACTATTACTAAGCAAATTCAAAGAGATGTAGAAGAAAAGCTTTTTTCTAATACAGGAATGTATAAACCTTGGCAGTTTAGAAAAGGTTATACAAAAAGTGTTTTATTAGACACAATATTAGAGGATATTTATATTTATTGGGATGAACCTTGTAAATTGAGAAGTGGATTTAAAGTTGAAGGAGATACAGTTCAAGTTCCTTGCTTTTTTAAAAAGATAGATGGTGTATATAGTGATGAGTTTGAATATCAAAAGCTAGTTAAGTATTGCACATCATCACAAAATACTTTAGTTTTCAATGGAAGATATTTTTCAGAAGATGTACAGTTTACAGATGATATGTATCAACTTATGTTTTGTCAATTAAGTGATGGTTCTTTTGATATAGAGGAAATTAAGAAATTACCTTTATATAGATTTTCGAAGTATAGTGATGATGTTCAGAATTTTTTACTTAATAAGTTTAATGAAACAATAAGTAGCAAGGATTTGTTTAGTAGAACATTCAATAAAGAAGAAATATTAAGATTATTAGTACTAGTGTTAGGATTAAATGAAAGTATTGTTAGGTTAATAGATAATTTTGATTTTACAGGTGCTATACCTAAAATAGTAATTTATCTTGAAGATGAAAATACTATGCCTGAATCTATGCAGATATTATTAGGATATATTCATACTATAGGAATTGATATAGTTATATTTAATCCATCAGGGTTATTTAATATTAATAATGTTATTAAGGAAACAGCCTTAAATGATTTTAGATTAGATGTGATGAAATATGATTCAAAGTACAATAATTTAATAAATTTAAAGCAGGGTGTTTTTTCGAGGTTTTTAAGAAGATAAAAAATAAAGTTTAAGAGGAGTTTTAGAAATGAATAATGATAATAATGATATGTTTGGACAAACATTAAATCAAGATATATATTCAAATCAGCAAATGGGATATCAAAATCAACAAGGAATGTATCCAAATCAACAAATGGGATACCAAAATCAGCAAGGAATGCCTTTTAATGAAATGATGCAAGGGGAAAATATACAAGTTCCTAATGAAAAATTTGATATGGCAACTATATCAGAATACAAGCAAAGATTAAGAGGGTTGAAAGAAGTTCAAGACCTTACTAGTGAAGTGGAAATTCAAAACCCTAATTCTATAGTAATGTTTGGACAAAAAGCTAGTGAAAATATATCTAAAGTTTCTGATGAATTATTAAAGTCTATGAAAGCTGTAAAAGCAGAGGAAGCTAGTGAAATGTTAGTAAACTTAACTAAAATAATGGATAAGTTTGATGTTAAGGAATTTGAGGCTGAAGAGAAACAATCTATATTTTCTAAATTTGTTAAAGGTGTAGGTAATAGTGTTGCTAAAATATTTCAAAAATATGATACTATGGGATATGAAGTTGAGAAAGTATATGTGTTATTAAAGAAATATGAAAATGATATTAGAGAATCAAATGCCAATTTAAAAAGATTATATGATGCTAATCTTCATTTCTATCAATTACTTGAAAAATATATTGTTGCTGGAGAATTAGCATTAGAGGAAATAGATTTATATATACAACAAATATCAATGAATAATGCAATGAATGATGAAGAAAAACACATGCTTACTCAAAAACTTGAAATAAGTAAGGAAATGTTATCACAACGTGTATATGATCTTCAAATAGCAGAAAATGTTGCTATACAAGCAGCACCAATGATTCAAACTATACAAATGTCTAATTTTAATTTAATGAGAAAAATAAATTCATCATTTATAGTTACATTACCAATTTTTAAACAATGCTTAGCTCAAGCCGTTATATTAAAGAGACAGGAAATTCAAGCTAAATCAATTAAACAATTAGATGATAAAACTAATGAGCTTATTATGAGAAATGCACAGAATACAGCAAGACAGTCAGTTGAAATTGCAAGAATGGCATCAGGAAGTTCGGTAGCTATTTCTACATTAGAAAAATCATTTGAAACAATAATGAAGGGAATAGAAGATACAAAAGCAATTCAAGAGGAGAACAGAGCACAAAGAGTAGAAAACTCAGCTAAGCTTGAACAAATTAAGCACACAATGAAGAAAAATATAGCCCAAGCGTAAAATATTTTAAAATTAATTTAAGGTGAATAATTTTTAAGAAGTGGACATAATTAAAATAAAGGAATAAATTAATAAAATATACCATAAAAAACGTTGCATTATAATTTATTAAGTGGTATAATTTATCACATAAGATAATTAATAATAATCCTTAGTGACAAGGGAGGGTATAAAAATGGGAATTAATTTAGGTTCAATGATGGGAAGCATGCGTTCTAATACAAGTGATAATGGAGTAAATGCTTTAAATTTAAAAAAGAATGATGTTTTAAATTTAACTAAAAAAAATCCAGGTTTAAAGAAAGTAATATTAGGTGCTGGCTGGGATGTAGCTAGTATAGGGCAAGATTTTGATTTAGACATAGCAGCATTTTTATTAAATGAAAATGGTAAAGTTCAGAATATACCAGATGATGTAATCTTCTTTAATAATATGCAAAGTCAAGGAATCCTTTTAGAAGGAGACAATAGAACTGGTGCAGGTGATGGTGATGATGAGAGAATAAGGATTGATTTAGAATCTATTTCACCATATGTTCAAAAAATAGTTTTTGTTGTTACAATTCATGAAGCTCAAATGAAAAGACAAACATTTGGAATGGTAGAAAATTCTTATGTTAGAATCTTAGATGAAGAACGAAATGAAAAAGAGGTTTGTAGATTCAATTTAAAAGAGAATGGTTCAACAGTTACTTCTGTAATATTTGCGGAATTATATAAGATAAGTGGAGAATGGCAATTTAAAGCACTTGGAGAAGGAAAAATCGCTGACTTAAATGGTATTTTAGGTTTATATATGTAGAAAGAATAATATGGAGGAAAAAATATGGCTGGAGTTTTAAATTTACAAAAAAATGATGTTTTAGATTTAAGAAAGGCAGAACCAGGATTAAAGCATGTTATATTAGGAGCTGGCTGGGATGTAGCTAAAAAAGGATTTTTTAATATAGGCGCTGATTATGATTTGGATTTAATAGCATTATTATTAGATAGTAATGATAAGCTTATAAATAGAGGAGTAATATATTTCGGAAACTTAAACGGAGAAGGAATATATTTACACGGAGATAATAGAACTGGTGCTGGAGATGGAGACGATGAGAAGATATCAGTTGATTTAGATAAATTACCATCAAAATGTGAGAAAGTTATATTTGCTCTTAATATTTATGATGCAGTATCAAGAAAACAAGGTTTTTCTAAGGTCAAAAATGCTTATATTAGATTATTAAATGAAGATAATGGAAATAAAGAGATTTGTAGATATAATCTATCAGAAGATGGTGGAGATAATACAGCATTACTTTTTGCTGAATTAAATAGAGCTAATGGAAGTTGGCAGTTTAAAGCTAAAGGAGAATTGTTACATGCTACAGTTAAATCTTTAGCAGATATGTATAAATAAAGGAGGAAACTAAAATGGGAATTAATTTAGGATCAGGATTTGGAAATTTAACAGGCAATACAAATAATAACGCACCAGCAGGAGGAGTTTTAAATTTAAGTAAGAATGATATATTAGATTTGACAAAAAGAAACCCAGGATTAAAGAAAGTAATGCTTGGTGCTGGATGGGATACTTCCAATAGTGGATCAGATTTTGATTTAGACATAGCAGCATTTTTATTAGATGCAAATAATAAATTTAATACTGTTTCGAATGTAATATTCTTTAATAATAAAGCAGGTAGAGGTATTACATTAGGTGGAGATAATAGAACTGGTGCTGGTGAAGGTGATGATGAAGTTATAAATATCGAATTAGATAATATCGATCCAAGCATAGTAAAGATAGTGTTTGTTGTTACAATTCATGAAGCTATGGCTAAGAGACAAACATTTGGAATGATAAATAATTCATACGTTAGATTAGTTGATTTGGAACAAAATGGAAAAGAATTATGTAGATTTAATTTAAAGGAAAATGGGTCTACAGCTACATCAGTAATATTTGCTGAACTTTATAGAAATGGATCAGAGTGGCAATTTAAGGCTGTTGGAGAAGGTAAAATTGCTGATTTAAATGGTGTATTAGCTTTATATCAATAGTTAAAGAGATACATGCAAAAGATAAATTCACTTTTGCATGTATATTTTTTAAAGAAAAGTTAACAATATGATATTTAAATAAATGATAAGATATTATATATAGTATATTTATAAATAGATGTAAATTTTGTTTAAGGAGAGAATGGAATGATTAAAGGGCTTAATAAAGAGCAAATAGAAGAAAGTAGGAAGCTCTATGGAGATAATATAATTCATGAAGCAGAGCCAGAAACTTTTTGGGACAAATTTAAGGGTGCATTCGATGATCCAATGATTAAGCTATTGCTTGCAATTGCAGCAATTATGGCAATTATGGCGTTTATGGGATATGCTGAATTTGGAGAATTAATAGGTATAGCAATATCAGTATTATTAGTAACTGGGATTTCTGCAAAGACAGAAATTGCAAGTGATAATGAGTATAGAAAGTTAAAAAATTCTACTAAAAAAGATGTATGTAAGGTACATAGAGATGGTAAGGTAGTTGAAATTGAAGTAAATGAACTAGTTGTAGGAGACATGGTTATTCTTCAAAGTGGAGATAAAATTCCTGCTGATGGATATCTTTATAATGGAGAATTAAGAGTAGACAATTCAGCTCTTAATGGTGAAGCAGAAGAATGCAAAAAAATTGCAGTTGAGGATTCTAAAACTTATAAAGAAATTGCTATGACAGCAGATATAACTGGAGATACATTCGTTGACTCACATTCTTTATTTAGAGGTGCTGTAGTATTTAATGGCGAAGGGGTTATGGAAGTAACTAAAGTTGGTATGAAAACTATGATGGGTGCTATGGCTGCAGATATGGCTGATGATGAAGTTGAAAGTCCATTAAAAGTTAAGCTTACTAAACTTGCAGAGCAAATTTCTATGTTTGGTTATATTGGTTCAGTTGTTATTGCATTAGCTTTATTAGGACATAAAGTCCTAGTTGAAGGTGGATTTGCAGAGTACTTTGCACAAGGTGGAGTATTAATATTTAAAGATGTATTAGAAGCTATTATGTTAGCAGTTGTTATTGTAGTTATGGCAGTACCAGAAGGATTACCACTTATGATTGCAATTGTTCTTATGAGAAATACATCTAAGATGCTACAAAATAATGTACTTGTTAGAAAACCAATAGGTATTGAAACAGCAGGATCATTAAATATTTTATTCTCTGATAAAACAGGAACAATTACTAAAGGACAATTAGAAGTTGTTGAGTTCTTTGATGGAAACTTAAAGGATACTTATAAAGAAGGTTCTAAAGTTAAAGAAATGATGAAGCTTTGTATTGGAAAAAATACAGGAGCTATGTTTGATGCAAATGGCAAAATAGTAGGGGGTAATGCTACTGATAAGGCATTACTTAATTTCTTAACACAAGAAGAAATGGAAAAGTTAACAGGACTAGTTGTTGAAAAATCACAAGGATTTAATTCGTCTAATAAGTATTCAGCAAGCCAGCTAAGTGGAAAAACAGTATATAAAGGTGCTCCAGAAAGATTACTTGCTAAAGCAACAAAGATGCTAGATGAAAATGGAAATGTAGTTGATATAAATAAGAATAAAATTAACTCTAAGATAGATGAATTAGCTGTAAGAGCTATGAGAGTTTTATCATTTGCTTATAGTGAAAGTGGATTAGTAGAAGATACTCTTCCAGATGATTTAGTTATTGTTGGATTTGTTGGAATTCGTGATGATGTAAGAATGGAAGCAAAACAAGCTATTGAAGAAGTTCAAAATGCTGGAGTTCAAGTTGTAATGATAACTGGTGATAGAAAAGAAACAGCAGTTGCAATTGCGAAAGAGGCTGGATTATTAAGAGAAGATACAGATGTTGCATTAACTTCAGAAGAATTAAATAAAATGTCAGATGACGAAGTTAAAGCTATTATACCAAACTTAAGAGTTATAGCTAGAGCATTACCAACAGATAAATCAAGAATGGTAAGACTTGCTCAGGAGTTAAATCTTGTGTGTGGTATGACTGGTGATGGTGTTAATGATGCGCCAGCATTAAAGAGAGCTGATGTTGGTTTTGCTATGGGTAGTGGTACAGATGTAGCTAAAGAAGCTGGTTCAATAGTAATTTTAGATGATAACTTTAAATCTATAGAAAGTGCTATTTTATATGGTAGAACAATTTATAATAATATATTAAAATTTATAAAGTTCCAATTAACTATAAATGTTGCAGCTGTTGCAGTTTGTGCTATTTCACCTTTCTTTGGTATTGAGGAGCCACTTAAGATTACTCATATACTTTGGATTAACTTAGTTATGGATGGTCTTGGTGCACTAGCATTAGGTTCTGAACCTGCGCTTAAAAAATATATGCTTGAAAAGCCTAAGTCAAGAACTCAAAGTATAGTTTCAGGTAAGATGATGAATCAAATTATTTTTGCTGGAATTTGGGTAACTATATTAAGCTTTGTATTTTTAAAAGCTCCATTCTTTGTAGAGATGTTTGCTAATACTGAAGAGCATATGACATCATATTTCTCAATGTTTGTGCTTTGTGCAGTGTTTAATGGATTTAATGTAAGAAGCAGTAATGCTAATATATTTGAACATATAAATGAAAATATGAGCTTCTTAAAGGTTATGGGAATTATTGTATTAGTCCAAGTAGTATTAACAATAGTTGGTGGAGAAATGTTTAGTTGTACGCCAATTTCAATAAATCATTGGGTTGTTATAATACTTATGGCAATTACAATTATCCCAGTAGATATGATAAGAAAAGCTATAGTTAATATTTTTAATAAAGAAACAGTTAAACAAAATGTTGTAGAAGCTGCATAAAAATAAAATATATTAATATAAAAAGTCAGTTTTAATGAGTTATTTTCTGTCTACTTGACGGAAAATAGTTCAAGAGACTGGCTTTTTTATGTAAATTAATAAATGTGTTAATACGGAAATATTTGAAATATTTATTAAAAATAATATAATAGAATAAGCACAACTATAAAATAGGAGATTAACACTGTGAGAAAAAACAATAACAAACTTTTAGAGGTTGATTATTTAAAACAACTATTTGATATTATAAGAATAGTTGATCCGATTAAGAAAATAGTAATTGAAGAGAATGGAAAAGTAATAAAAGAAAATATTAAGTGCTTTAAGTTATGTAATAGAGATTCCGTATGTGAGAATTGTATTTCTATTAGAGCATACAATCAAAACACTAGTGTTATGAAATTTGAATATATTAATAATAAAGTATATATGATTATGGCTACACCTTTAAACGGAGAAAAAAGTAATTATGTTATGGAAACAATTAGAGACATAACAGATTGTAAAATAATTGATAGTATTGAAGTGACGTCAATTGATGAAATAAAAAGTACATTTAATAAAATGAATAGATTAATAATTACGGATGAACTTACACAATGTTATAATAGACGATATATAAATGAAAGATTACCTATAGATATAGATTTAGCAATAAATAATAATTTAGACTTATCAATTGCTATGATCGATATTGATCTTTTTAAGAATATAAATGATGAATATGGACATTTAGCAGGTGACTTTGTATTAAAGGAAATAAGTAAATTAATTAAAAATAATATAAGAATAAAAAATGATTGGATAGCAAGGTATGGTGGAGAAGAATTTTTAGTTCTATTTAAAAATACTGATAAAGAGGATGCTTATATTTTATCAAAGCGAATAAAGTCAATAGTTGAAGGAAAGATAATTAAATATAATAATGTAGAAATAAAAATAACTATTAGTGTAGGAGTAGCTAGCTTAAGCAAAAAGGTTAATACAATGAATAGGTTAATAAGTATAGCGGATAAAAAATTATATAAAGCTAAAATAAGTGGTAGAAATTCTATTTGTATGTAAATAGTTACATTAAAGAGGTGTTAGGGAATATATGAAAAAAATATTAGTTACAGGAAATAATGGCTTTTTAGCATCAAGATTTATAGAGTTTTATAAAGATAAATATGATATTATGAGTTTTAATAAAAATGATTTAGATATTTCAAATGAATTTAAAGTTTATAATATATTTAAAGAAAATAAATTTGATATAGTAGTACATTTAGCAGCTATTTCAGATACTGGTAAATGTCAAGGTAATCCAACTTTAGCTAAAAAAATAAATTTACAGGGAACTATAAATATAGCTAAGGGATGTGAAATGAAAAAATCAACTTTGGTATTTGCTAGTAGTGATCAAATTTATGCTGGAAATAAAAAGGAAGGTCCTTATAGTGAGGATATTATAATAGAACCTAATAATGTTTATGCAGAAAGTAAATTTAATGCCGAAAATGAAATTAAAAATATATTAGATAATTATTATAATTTGAGATTAACATGGCTTTTTTCAATGGCAGAGAGGAATAAAAAAGTTAATACTAATATAATAACTAATATTTTAAATGCAGCGTTAAAAAAACAGCCTTTAAATTTATCAATTAATGAATTTAGGGGTATGACATATGTATATGAAGTTATAGAAAATTTTGAGAAATTAATTGAAATACCATTTGGTGATTATAATTATGGGTCAGAAAACAACCTTTCTACATATGAAATTGGTACAAAAGTGCTTGAACATATGGGGTTAGAGAATAGAGATGAAGATATAATAATTAAAGATAGTGAAAGATTTAAGGATAAGAAAAGGGATCTAAGAATAAGTAATAGAAAATTAAATAAACTAAATATAAACTTTAGTGATACAGAAGAAGCTATACAAAGATGTATACAAGAGTTTAAATTTTAAAATATTGTATAGTAATTTATTAATAATAAATGGGTAATTAATGAATGAAATTCCTTAGGAAGTTTCAAGATTAAGTACCCATTCTTTATTATATTACTTTAAATTTATTTAATTATATTGTAAAAGTCACAATTATTAATTAAACTAAGGTTTCCCATTCTTCATAAAGTTGAGCAATACAATCCTCTAGTTTCTTTATTTCATTATTAACTCTTTGACTTTCAGTTGGATTAGAATAAATTGATTCTAAGCAAAGTTGTTCTTGTAAAGAAGTTAATTCATCTTCCTTTTCAGATATTGTTTTTTCTATTGTTTTAATTTTAAGCTGAAGAGCTTTAGCCTCTTTTTCAGCTTCACGTTTTTTCTTTTTTTCGTCCTTAAGTTGAGTTTTGGTTTTACCATTAGCTAATTCTTCATAATCCTCAAAGCGAGTTGGATTAAGTTTCTTTTCTTGATAATAACTATAGTTTCCAAGGTATTCGGAAACACCATCCTCTTTAAGTTCAAGTATACGACCAATTACTTTATTTAAGAAGTATCTATCATGTGATATAACCATTAAAGTACCATCGTATTCTAATATAGCATCTTCAAGTGCTTCTCTAGACATTATATCAAGATGGTTAGTTGGTTCATCTAATAGAAGAAGATTTGATTTTGAAAGCATAAGCTTCAATAAATTAATTCTACACTTTTCACCACCACTTAAAGTATTTATAACTTTAAATACATCATCACCTATGAATAAGAAAGATGCTAAATAACTTCTAAGTTTGGATGTTGTTAAATTAGGAAACTCATCCCACACTTCATCTAATATAGTCTTATCTAAATTTAAATCAGACTGTTCTTGATCGTAATATCCAACATTAACGTTAGTTCCTAATACTTTAACCCCCTTATCCGATTGAACTTTATCCATTATTATTTTAAATAAAGTAGTTTTACCTCTACCATTTTCACCAATTAAAGCAACTTTTTCACCACGTTTTAAATCAACATTTAAGTTAGTGAATAGTATTTTTTCTCCATAAGATTTAGACATATCTTCTATATGTAAAACATCATATCCACTTTTTACAGAGGCTTCAAATTTAATTTTAGAGCCTTCTTTTTCATGTGTAGGAGCTTCGATTTTTTCCATTTTATCTAATGCTTTTTCTCTACTTTCAGCAGCACGAACGCTTTTTTCCCTATTAAAAGAACGGAACTTTTCAATAATTGCTTCTTGACGTTTAATTTCAGCTTGCTGTAGATTATAAGCTTTAAGTTTAGCTTCATAATTCTTTTTTCTAAGATCTATAAACTTAGAGTAAGGTACATTGTAACATTCAATTTTTCCACCAATAACTTCAAAAGTACTATTAGTTACTGAGTCTAAAAAGAATCTATCATGGGAAATTACTAGAACTGTTCCCTTATAGTTTTTCATATAGTCTTCTAACCAACTTATAGCTTCTAAATCTAAGTGGTTAGTAGGCTCATCAAGTAGTATAATATCTGGTTTACGTAATAATAACTTGCATAAGGCAACTCTTGTTTTTTGACCACCACTTAATGTAGTAATAGATTTATAAAAATCATCCTCTGTGAATCCAAGACCTTTTAATACTCTTGATATTTCTCCCTTGTATACATAACCACCCTTATGTGAATATAAATCTTGAAGAGTAGTGTAATCCTTTATAAGCTTGTCATGGTAAGAAGCATTATTTTCATCATAAGGTTCATTCATTTTTATTTCTAAAGATGAAAGTCTTTCTTCAATATTTAAAATATCTTCAAATACTGAAAGTGCTTCTTCATATATATTTTTATTAGAGTCTAATGATAGATTTTGTGATAAATACCCTAAAGTTTTATTTTTATCTATAAATATTTCTCCTGAATCTTGAGATATTTCCTTAGTTATTATTTTAAAAAGAGTTGATTTTCCTTCACCATTTGCACCAATAATTCCAACCTTATCACCTTCATTAATTGAAAATGTAATATTTTTAAGGACATCGCGTATTCCATAACTTTTACATATATCTTTACAACTTAGTATTATCATAATTTCCTCCATAATTATTTGCAGTAGCAAACCTTAACCTAATTAATTATACTATTATAATAAATCTATATCAAATTAAAAAAGGAGATGTTTTTCAACAACTCCTAAATTTATATTGCATCCTCTACAAAGAGGTATCCAAGTGGTGGTTTATCTTTAAATAAACCTATAATATATATAGTATAGAATTTACCGCCATCTAATGTAATATTTTTAATATATTTTGTAGAGATTTGAGAAGAGCCTAAAAGCACTTCAAAATTATAAATACCAGATGATAATTGATAATATCCA
The DNA here is from genome assembly GCF_015667795.1 of Clostridium sp. D53t1_180928_C8. GTDB lineage: Bacteria > Bacillota > Clostridia > Clostridiales > Clostridiaceae > Clostridium. The sequence goes on along the minus strand of NZ_JADPEL010000005.1, from coordinate 110,424 downwards.
GTAGTTTCTAAGTATTCAGCTTCATTAAATAAAGTAATACCATTAGGTAATGCTAAGCTAAGCAAAGGTGAATTTGAAGATAAATTTATGAATCTTAAAAGTGCTTGAGATTTAGTAATAGGAACATTATCATCTTTTAGCCTAAATAAATATAAATTATTAGCGAGTGTAACGATTGAAACAGTATAATTAGCATTAGCTATTAATTGAACATTTTGACTTAATAAAGGTTTATCATATGTTCCAGATGGGAAAATTTGAAACTCGTATTCGCTAGGAGATAGTGTTGAATACTTAGAAATTTTTCCAAATGCCAAATTGCTTGCTATAAGATTTCCATTTACATAAACATCAACATTTGGTGCGTTAGGCACAGAATGAAGAATTCTTACACTAGTCTCAATTCTAGGGAGTGACCTTGAAAATTGTTCCATAAAAATCACCTACCTTTTACAATTATCAAGAGAGATTTTTATTATTTTTTTTATTAATAATTTAGCAATAGGATAAGGTATTCTATAAGCCTTCATAGTAGCTAATATTCCAGGATTATCCTTTTCGATTAAGGCAAATAGTTCATTAACCTCATCTTCAGTACAATTGTACTTTCTAGAATCAGTTGAAGAAAAGTCTAAGGATATATCTAAGTTTCTTAAGATATCAATAGTATTGATTGAGTCATCTAAATATCTGTCATTAACCTTTTCTTCATTATAAGAATAGAGAAAACTATCATCTAATTCTGTTGGATATTCTAATTCAGTATTATTGTTATTTATAATATTAGTGTTATTGTTACTTTCTTTAAGTGAGGTATTTGAGTCTATATTTGGCACATTTTTAGGGTAAGGTGTAAGTGGAGCGATTTCAGTCATTGGATTAGTATTTAACGGAATTGGTGTTGGATTGATATTTAAATTTGGAAAACCTAATGATAAAGTACCAAAGGTTTTAGTAATAGAAATTCCATCAATATTAAATAGTAGTGGAAATTTTGTACTATTAGGTGCTAAAGAGGAATCAATATTTAAAGGCATAAAATTTAAATCATCATCATTATATTTTTGTGTATTAGTTTTTTTAGAACTCATTATTACCCTCCAAATAATAATTTATTAATAATATATGTATTTTAAACACATATGTTACTTTATAGAATATGACTATAATGAGAGGTATATTACTATTGAATAATAGAATGTATAGTAAATAATCACAATAGCAAAAAAGTAAGAATATATTGTATTGGAGGGGATTATTATGCATAAAGAAAATATAGATGATTTAAGAAAGCTATTTATAGGGTTGGATAAAAAGGTTAATGTAGATGGAAAAGGAAGATTAATTCCTATAAATTTTGATAATGCAGCTACCACTCCACCTTTTAAAAGAGTTATGAAAAAGGTATTAGAAACTAGTGAGTATTATGGATCGATTGCAAGAGGTGATGGTAAAAAATCTCAATATTGCAGTGATTTATATGATAGTTCTAGAAAATATATATTAGAATACTTTAATGCACCAGAAGATATATATACAGCAATTTTTGTAGGAAATACTACTGATGGATTGAATAAGTTATCTAATATTTTAATTGAAAGTAAAGATGATGTAGTTATTACAACTAGAATGGAACATCATTCAAATGATTTGCCTTGGAGAAACAAATGTGATTTGAAGCATGTTGAAGTAGATAAGGATGGAAGAATTAAGGTACAAGATATCGAAGAATTACTTGATAAGTATCAAGAAAAAGTTAAATATGTAACAGTAACGGGAGCGTCTAATGTTACTGGTTATGTAAATGATATAAGAAGAATAGCCAAAGCAGCTCATAGATATGGAGCAAAAATAATTGTTGATGGAGCTCAATTGATTCCTCATAAAAAAATATCTATGATACAAGATGATATCACTGAAAATATAGATTTTTTAGTGTTTTCTGGACATAAGATATATGCTCCATTTGGAAGTGGAGTTATTATTGGTTTGAGGAAAATATTTAATGAGAAGGAGCCAGCTTCAAGTGGTGGAGGAACTGTTCAAATAGTTCTTGATGAACGTCAACTATGGTTAGATACACCAGAAAAAAATGAAGCTGGTACGCCGAATCTTTTTGGAGCAATATCAATAGCAGAAGCACTAAAGGAAATGGACAAAATAGGATTTCATGTTATTGAAAATAATGAAAAAAACTTATTATCATATTTAATTAAAGAATTAAAGCAATTTGAAAAGGTAACTTTATACGCAGATAATGAAAATATAGACGATAGATTGGGAATTTTAGTGTTTAATATTGATGGAATGACTTATGAAGAAGTTGGAGGAGCCCTTGCTGATATAAGAGGAATAGGGGTTAGAGAAGGGGGATTTTGTGCCCATCCATATACAAGAAGAGTTCTTGGAATAAAAGATGATGAGCTTCAAAGATATATGAGTGAAGTTGGAATTCCAGGATTGGTTAGAGTAAGTTTAGGAATTTATAATACTAAAAAAGAAGCAAATATATTCTTAGATACTATAGAATATATTTGCAGAAGATATAGTAAATAAATTACTAAGTAATTTAGTAAAGTAAAAGGTAAGGGAATAATTCAGAATAGCTGAATTAAAATAGCAGTTTCAATTTTAACTGTTATCTCTTACCTTTTCATTTTAAAAACTATTTATTAAATACTTTAAAGTCTGGCATTGGTGAAGATGAAATTACAGTTGGAACTTCAGAAACTAGTGGAGCTAAATATTCGATAGCTTTTTCATTTACGTTATTTCCAGCTTCATTTATCCATTCAATTGGGAAGTATTTAACGTTATTAGCAATTTTATCAGCCTCTATTAAGAAGTAAGAAGATTTATAAGGTACATTATTTTCTCTTTTTATTCCGATCATATATCCACACTTTCCAAGACTAGCTTGTCTTAATGCTTCATATCCAACTTCATAGGCTTCTTCTAAATCTAAATTAGAAGCACAATGTATAGCACATCTTTGAAGAACACCAAGTTCAAGTGATTTAACTCTTTTAGTTATACCAGAAGATATTATTAAATTTTTTAAATATGAGCCAACACCACCAAGTTGAGCATGGCCAAATTTATCATGAGCTTGAGCATGAGCTTCAGCAACGAATTTGCCTTCAGCAGTTCTTACACCTTCAGAAACAACTATATAAACTTGATTTTGTTCTTCAAATTTATTTTTTACATCCAGTAAAAATTGATCTACATCAAAAGCTGTTTCAGGTAAGTAAATAAAATCAGCTACTCGTTTACCATTTAATGTAGCTAATGAAGCGGCAGCAGCTAACCAACCAGTATCACGGCCCATAGTTTCTAATATAAATATTCCATTATTTATATATACAGATGAATCTAAATAAGTTTCAAGTACACTTGTTGCAATAAATTTAGCAGCACTACCAAAGCCAGGTGTGTGGTCAGTGTACATTAAGTCATTATCTATAGTTTTAGGAATGCCTATAAATTTAACATCTATTCCAGTTTCCTTTGCATATGAACTTAGTTTAGCAGTAGTATCCATAGAGTCATTACCACCAACATAAAAGAAAGCTTTAATATCATTAGCTTTTAAAATTTCAAGTAGTCTATCATATTCCTCTGTTGATTCTTCAAGTTTTTTCATTTTATATCTACAAGAACCTAATCCAGATGAAGGTGTATATCTAAATCTATTTATATCATCTTTAGAAAATGATGAAAGTTCTATTATATTACCATTAAGAATTCCTTCAATTCCATTTAAACCTGCATAGACCTTATTAAAAACTCCTAAAGTATTATTTGCTTCTACTAATCCAACAACGCTTGAATTTATAACTGCTGTAGGACCTCCAGATTGTGCTATGATACAATTTGCCATTAAAATACGCTCCTTTAAAGTTGAAATTAATTTTAATTTATAAAAATAAAAAATATACATTAATTACTAGAAAATTTGCATTAATGTGATATACTATTTCTTTTATTATTAAATACAATATATACTATACAACAAAATAGTATTAAATAAAAGACATAAAAAATAAAATTTACAATATGAATCATAGGTTGATGAACTTAATAATAAAATTATACAAATAATGTAAAATGGGGGTTGGGATGAATATAAAAGATGTGATTATAGTTGGTATTGCTTTAGCTATGGATGCTGTTGGAGTAACTATTAGTATTGGAGTTAATCCTATGGTTAGAAGACATAATAAAATAGCTTTCGTTATGTCTTTTGCAATATTTCAATTTTTATTTTTCCTTTTAGGAGGGATTGGCGGGCATTTATTTGAAACGTATGTAACTACTATTCCCAATATAGTTGGAGGGATAGCGATAGCTATTGTAGGAATGCTAATGATAAAAGAAGGGATAGATGGTGATGAAGAGAGTCAAAGTTTATTATTAAAAAAAGGAATGGTATTAATACTTGGAATATCTGTTAGTATTGATGCATTTGTTGTAGGATTTACAGCATTTAATTACATAAGTAATCCTTTAATGATGATAGCAGATTGCTCAATTGTTGGGCTTATAACTTTGATATTATGTACAATTGCCTTTTATTCATGCAGATATATAAGAAAAATAGAATTTATAGCAAAGTATGCAAATTTTTTTGGTGGAATAACATTAATTATTTTTGCTATAAAGATGATTTTCTTTTAAAAGTTGATTTTTATATAAGTAAATTAAACTTTATAAATCTATAATAATGAAATTTTTTTATTATTATAGATTTTTTTATTTAAATTAATTTGACAGTAGTTAAAAAATGGGTTATAGTGAATTTAGAGAAAAGACAAATGTCTTTCCGTAGAAGACAAGAGGGGGCTGTTTAATGAAAAAATTATCTTTAATTACAAGGATATTTTTGTGTTTAGTATTAGGAATTGGAATTGGATTATTATGTGGGGCAAATAACATTCAATTTCCAGTAAGATTACTAGCAACTTTTAGTGGATTATTTGGTAGCTTTTTATCGTTTGTAATTCCTTTAATAATTATTGGATTTATAATTCCGGGAATAGCATCATTAGGAAATAAGTCGGGAAAAGGACTTATCATAACTACAGTAATAGCATATGTCTCTACATTAACGGCTGGATTTGCAGCATATTTAGTTGGGATAGGAATACTACCTAAATTAATAAAAGGTGGAGTTTCATTAAGCAAAGCAGGGCAATCTATAGAGCCATACTTTACTATTGAAATACCAACAATAATGGGAGTAATGTCTGCATTAGTATTAGCATTTATACTTGGTATAGGTTTATCAAAAATTAAAAATAGTCAAATGTTAAAAGTAGTAAATGAATTTAATTCAATTATTTTAATGATTGTTACGAAGGTTTTAATACCATTAGTTCCTATTTATATAGGTTGTGTTTTTGCAAAGTTAAGTTATAGTGGTGAAATATTTAATACATTAAAATCTTTTGGAATAGTATATGTAATATTGTTTTCACTACAATTGCTATATATAGTTCTTCAATATTGCATTGCAGGAGCTATTAAAAGGGAAAATCCTTTTAAGTTAATAAAAAATATGATTCCAGCATACATGACTGCTGTAGGAACTCAATCTTCAGCAGCAACAATTCCAGTAACACTTCAATGTGTTAAGAAAAATAAAGTTAGTGAAGAAGTTTTAGATTTCGTTGTACCTTTAGGAGCAACAATACATTTAGCAGGTGATACTATTACTTTAGTTCTTACTTCTATGGCAGTGATGTATATGAATGGACAAACTCCTACTTTTGGAATGATAGTTCCATTTATATTTATGTTAGGAGTTACAATGATTGCAGCACCAGGGGTTCCTGGTGGTGGAGTCATGGCAGCATTAGGATTGCTTGAATCAATGCTTGGATTTGGAGCAGTAGAAAAACCAATTATGATTGCGTTGCATGCAGCACAGGATAGTTTTGGGACTGCAACTAATGTTATAGGTGATGGGGCAATAGCTATAATTGTAGATTATTTTATAACTAGAAAAAAAGGTAAGAGTATTGAAAAGCAGAATAATAATATAGCATCATAAAAATTATATTAAAATATTACTTTTAAAGTTAAAGAGTTAGGGGGTTTTACCTAGCTCTTTTTAATTTCTAAAATAATCAAATATATAAGTTGACGCCTTAATAAGTTATCTTATGTACAATTTACCTCACATGCAATTTACACATTATATAGTTTTTTATAGAGTAATTAAGTAATTTGTTAAATAAATATTAAAATAGAATAATTTAACTTGAAGAATATGTATTAAGAGAGTATACTAGCTTATCATAATTATTAACCATACTAATATTTATAAGGTGATATAATAATATTTAATATTAATTTAAAAGTAAACAATAGTAGAAATTTTATATTATTTTGGGGCAGATGAAAAGCTATGAAATAAAGTAAGGTAAAGTTATATTATACAAAGGAGAGTTTGAAATGGAGAAGTTATATTTTAATGGAGATATACTAACACTTGAAAATGAATTATATGTTGATGCTGTTTTAATTAAGGGTGATAAGATATATAAAATTGGAGAAAAAGATGAACTTCTTAAAGAAGTCAGTGAAGAGGTAGAATTAGTTGATTTAAAAGGAAGAACACTTATGCCATCTTTTATAGATGCACATTCTCATTTCTCAGGGTATGCAATTTCTTTTACACAGGTAGATTTGTCAAAAACTGTAAATTTTGATGAAATTAAAGAGGCTATTCAAAACTTTATAAAGAAGAATAACATTCCAGAGGGAAAATGGATACAAGCAGATGGCTATGATCAAAACTTTTTAGATGAAAAATCACAACCAACTTTAGAACTTTTAGATGAAGCATCACCTAAAAATCCACTTTTATGCAAGCATAAATCAGGTCATATGGGAGTATTTAATTCTTTAGGTTTAAAGGAAATGAAAATAACTATAGATACACCAAATCCTGATGGCGGAATGATAGAAAAAAAAGATGGAAAACTTACAGGTTATTTAGAAGAAGCTGCATTTATGGATTATATTCAAAAGTTACCTATGGCGTCTAATGAAGAGTTTATGGGGAATTTAGTTAAAGCGCAACAATCTTATGCAAGTTATGGAATAACAACTGTACAAGAAGGGTTTGTTGTAGCCCAATTAGCTCCTATATTTCAATATTTAATGCAAGCAAAACTTTTAAAAATAGACTTAATAGGATTTATGGATATTTCTAAAGCGGGTGAGTTAAAAGAAAGCTTTAAAAATTGTTTAAATAAATATAATAATCATCTAAAAATGGGAGGATATAAAACATTTTTAGACGGATCGCCACAAGGTCGTACAGCTTGGATGCGTACACCATACTTAGGGGAAGAAAAGGATTATTATGCTTATGGTACTCAAACAGATGAGCAGATAGAAGCAAAATTGGAATTAGCATTGAAAGAGAATATGCAAATTTTAGTTCATTGCAATGGGGATGCTGCTTGTGAGCAATATATAAGCCAATATGCTATAGCAAAAGAAAAAATAAAATCTAATAATGATATAAGACCTGTTATAATACATGCACAATTATTAGATAGAGATCAATTAGATAGAGTAAAAGATCTTAAAATGATTCCATCATTCTTTGCCGCACATGTATATCACTGGGGAGACATACACATAAAAAATTATGGCATGGAAAGAGCAAGTAGAATAAGTTTAGCTAAGGATGCTTTAGATAAGGAAATATTATTTACATTCCATCAAGATGCACCAGTTATAGAGCCCAATATGTTAGAAACTATATGGTGTGCTGTAAATAGAACAACTAAGAACGGAGTTTTATTAGGAGAAGATGAAAGAATATCTCCGTTAGAGGCTTTAAAGGCAGTTACTAAAAATGCTGCTTATCAATATTCAGAAGAAAGTATTAAAGGTACTATAAAAGAAGGAAAATTAGCTGATTTAGTTATATTAGATAAAAATATACTAAAAGTTAATCCTATGGATATTAAAAATATAGAAGTGCTTGAAACAATAAAAGAAGGAAAAACTATATTTAAAAAGTTATAATAATTAGTTTTAAATAATATTTGATACAAATCTTTTCTAAAAAATATAGAATATATTTAAGGATATATACAGAAGATATTAGTAACTTAAATAGATAATTAATATTTTAAGGAAAGGGCTTGATAACTAATGATGAAAAAAATAATTTTTGCAGTTGTAGTAATTATAGTTTTAATATCATCCCCAATAATAGCTGATGCCAGTACTTTAATTAAGAGTATTAATCCACCAGTAGCTGATATTTATAAAGAGGGAATATATCATTTTTCTGAAGGTTCTGGTAAAAAGCTTTATTTAAAGCTAGAAAGTCCCAATAAACCTATGATTTTGATGATTATAGAAAATGACACTAGAACTTTAAAGTATTATGTAGAATTTACTAAGGAGTCTCCTGAAATAGATATATATTTAGCAAAACCATTATCAGAGCATACTACAATTATGGTAGGAGAAGGAGAGATTTCTTTTACCTATGATTAAAAAATAGGAAGAATATATATGAGAAAAAAATGAATCTATTTATTAATACATTTTATAAATAGATTCATTTTTATTTAAATTACTTTAACTCAGAATGACTTGAAATTATATTATTAACGATTCCATAATCTAAGGCTTCTTTTGAACTTAACCAATAGTTCCTATCGGTATCTTTATTAACCTTTTCTATAGGTTGACCAGTTGATTCACTTATAATATTATTAATTCTTTTACGAACTCTCAATATTTCTTTAGCTTCGATTCCTATATCTGTTGCTTGACCATTAAATCCACCCAATGGTTGATGTATCATATATCTAGTATTAGGAAGTGAGTATCTATTTTCTTTATCAGCCGCTAGATATATTGTTATTCCAGCACTTGCAACCCAACCAGTTCCTATCATTATAATTTTAGGTTTAACAAATTTAATCATATCATGTATTGTATCTCCAGATTCAACATGACCACCTTGACTATTTATAAAAATTTTAATTGGATCATTACTCATTTCTTCAAGAATTAATAATTGAGTAGTAACTTTTTCAGCTAAAGATTGATTGATTTCACCAGAAATAATTATTGTTCTTGATTTTAATAATTTTTCCAGAGCTAAGTCAGATAATGGTTTTGATTTTTCTTCTTTTTCATTTTCATTATTATAAATAAACATTTCTTTTTCCTCCTTTATTTTATGAATATATTTCCTATTTAATATAATAACACTAAATGTAAATAAATGGTATAAACAAAAAAATAATGATATTAATAGAAAAATAGTATATACTTATAAAAAGAAACGCTATATAGATGCTATTTTAGTGATTTAGCATTTAATAGTGTTTCTTTTTTATTTCAATTAAAAAGGAGAAAATATGTTATTTAAAGATTTAGATATAATAAAACCAATATTAAGAGCTGTTGAAGAGGCTGGATATGAACAACCTACAGAAATACAAGAAAACTCAATTCCAGTAGTATTAAAAGGAAAAGATATTTTAGGGTGTGCACAAACTGGAACAGGAAAAACAGCAGCATTTGCAATACCAATATTACAAAATATAGCTAGAGAGAAAGAAAAAAATAGTGAAAGAAATATAAAAGCTTTGATAGTTGCACCAACAAGAGAATTGGCAATTCAAATTGAAGAAAATTTTGCTATGTATTCTAAGTATTTAGATATAAAAGATACTGTTATTTTTGGAGGAGTAAATCAAAGTTCACAAGTAAGAAAAATTAAATCAGGTGTAGATGTATTAGTTGCAACACCAGGAAGACTTTTAGATTTATCTAACCAAAAGCATGTTGATTTAAAAAGTGTAAAATATTTTGTACTTGATGAAGCTGATCGTATGCTAGATATGGGAATGATTCATGATGTGAAAAAAATAATATCTAGACTTCCTAAGGAAAGACAAAACTTATTATTTTCAGCAACTATGCCTAAGGAAGTAATGAAACTTGTTAACTCTATATTAAAAAATCCTATAAAGGTAGAAGTTCAACCAGTATCATCAACAGTCGAAATAATTTCACAAGGTGTATATCATGTTCCTAAAAAAAATAAAAAGTCATTACTTATACATTTATTAAAAGATGAAAGTATAAAATCTGTTATAGTATTTTCAAGAACTAAGCATGGAGCAAATAAAATAGCTAAGGATCTTGAAAAAGCTGGAATAGCTGCTGCAGCTATTCATGGTAATAAATCACAAAATCAAAGACAATTAGCTTTAAATAATTTCAAAGAAGGAAATATAAGAGTTTTAGTTGCTACGGATATTGCAGCTAGAGGAATTGATATTGATGAACTATCACATGTTATAAATTATGATTTGCCAGATGTAGCAGAAACTTATGTACATAGAATTGGACGTACAGGAAGAGCAGGAGCTTCAGGTATTGCAATAACTTTCTGTGATGAAGAAGAAAAAGCAATGTTTAGAAGTATTGAAAAAGTTATTGGGAAGTCTATACCTGTATTAGCAGAAGAAGAATACGAAATAATTCAGCCTGTAGTACAGACAGCTCAAAAGAAAAGTAATAATCAAGGTAATAAAAATAATAAAAATAGAAATTACAGAGGATATAGAGGAAATAATAGAGGAATTAATAAGCCTAAGGGGAGAAGTAATAATAAAAAAGAAAATTCTAAGTAATTTAGAATTATGAAAACTGAATCGTATCACAAGTAAATGAGGTTTATAGTCTTGGGCATTGATATGACTTGTCTAAGACTATTTTTATAGCATGAAATAACGTATCATAAGTAAGATTCAATTTACAAATTAAGTTATAATAAATTTAAAGTGAAAGGTAAATTGGAATTTATCGAGGAGTTAGATATTCTAAAATTATTTATGTTTATTTTTTATAAAAATTTGATATAATATAAATAAGAAAAGCTTAGTGCGTCAACACTAAGCAATCCTTAGAACGTTTTTAGTTTTAGGGCTATTGGATTTAAACGAATATGTTAACAAAAATGATGCTAATCTTTGCTGGATGGAGCATCTTTTTGTTTGCTTTTAATTTCAATATCAAAACCAAGAAACTTAATTTTAGTTTTTAAATGACGTATAAAAAGATTATGGCTTAAAACTAATCTAATAACATAAATAATATAATAAGAGGATGATTAAGTATGGATGAAAAAACAAATGTAATGAGAATTCTAGATCAAAAGAAAATAAAGCATCAAACACATAGTTATGTAGGAACAGGAGCTATTAGTGGAACTGAAGTTGCAGAAGCGTTAGGTCAAAATCCTAAATGTGTTTTTAAAACTTTAGTTACTATAGGTAAAAGTAAAAACAACTATGTATTTGTAATACCGGTTGAAAAAGAGTTAGATTTAAAGAAGGCTGCAAAAACAGTTGGTGAAAAATCTGTAGAAATGATAAAATCAAAAGAATTATTACCTTTGACTGGATATATTCATGGTGGTTGTTCACCAATTGGAATGAAAAAGTTTTTTAAAACTGTAATAGATATTTCGGCTGAAGAGTGTGAAACTATTATTTTTAGTGCAGGGAAAATTGGATACCAAGTAGAAATGTCACTTAATGATCTTTCGAAAGTTATAAGATTTACTACGTCAGATATAACGTTATAGAAAAATACTGCAAATCAATATTTTTATCAGTTTGTAGAAAAAACCCTTTGTTGAAAAACAGAGGGTTTTTATATTATTAGTTGTGGAGAAGATTTTAGTTATGTGTTGGAATTTATAAAGGGGATTAAGGCTTCAGCATCTTTATATCCCTTATTATAAAGAGCAAGTAAGTTTTCTGTTTTTTTAGTTAAAGTATTAACTCCACAACAGTTATCTGGTGAGATTATTAAAGCTTTATTTTGTGATTGATATTTTAAGGCAATTTCAATACCTTCATTATATTTTTTATGACGATTAATAAGTTTTTTTGAAGAGATTGGATAAGTTTTCTTTAATAATTGTGAAAATAATTTATCTGTTTTATCTGGTTTCTCAAAGCCAACAGGTTTAGTAAGTATAATAACTAATTTATCACAACCATCATTAGTAGCTTTTTTTATAGGAAGAGGGTCAGAGAGCCCACCATCAAAGTAGTTAGTATTTGAAATGTTATAAGGTCTGCAAACTACAGGAAGACAACAGGAGGCTTTGAATATATCATAATCATCTTTTGATAATGAATCTTTATCAAAATATACAGTTTCTCCAGTTAAAGCATTAGTAGTTACAATTTTAAAAATACTTTTTGATTTTTTTATTTCTTCAAAATTAAGTGGATTTTCAGAATCAGAATTTGAAAGATCGCTATAAACATAATCTAAATCTATATAAGAACCATTTCTAAAAAGATTATGTAGGCTCATATATTCTTTTCTAAAAATATATTTAGAATAAAATTTTAAATTTCTACCTTTTTGTTTTCCAAAGAAGGATGCAATATTAGCACTACCTGCAGATACACCTATACCATAATCAAAGTTAATATTATTATCTAAACAAAAATCAAAAATTCCTGCACCATATATTCCTCTAAGTCCACCACCTACATCAATAACACCTATCAAATATGTTCCCTCCTTTAATTAATAACAAATTTAATTATAAAACTATTTTATATTATTTAGTTTAAATAGTAAATAAATGGAAATGAAAAATGCTATAATTTTATTATTATAAATGAATTAACTATAAGTTAATTTATTTAATTATATATTAACAACCATTCAATTGTAGTTAATTATTATCCTTGATAGACTATTAATATAGAAAGCTTTCGAAATATAGAAAGGAATATATAAGTTATGAGGATAAATGAGATTATAAGAAAAAATAGAGTTCTACAAGATTTAACACAGGAGCAAATAGCTGATTATTTAGGGGTATCTACTCCAGCCGTAAATAAATGGGAAAGGGGAGTTAGTTACCCAGATATTACGCTTTTACCTTCTTTAGCTAGGGTTTTAAAAATAGACTTAAATACACTTCTTTCTTTTAAGGAAGATTTAAGCGATAAAGAAATAGCAAATTTTATTAATGAACTTAGTACTGTAATTAATGATGATGGGTTTGAAAAAGGGTTTGAAATAGCAATAGATAAAGTTCATAAATATCCTACTTGTGATAAGCTTATTTTAAATATTGGACTAACATTACAAGGCTCAATGTTTATGTATAATGTTGAAAACAAAGAAAAATATGAAGAAAAAATAGATAAGTTATTTGAAAAAGCTTTTAATAGTGAGGATATAGAAGTAAAAAATCAAGCTATTCCAATGATTATGAATAAATATTTTGAAAAGAAGGAATATGAAAAAGCTCAAGAATGTATAGATAAAATTCCTAATATTACTTATGATAAAAAGATAATGCAGGCTAGGCTTTATAGAGAGCAAGGTAGTTTTAAGAAAGGTTCAGAAATATATGAAGGAAAGCTATTATCAGTTACAAGTGAAATTTTTATAAGTTTAACTAGTATGATGGAAATTGCATTAGAAGAAAGCAGAGATAGTGATGCAGAGTATTATGCTGATATTTTAGAAAAGACAGCTAATTTATATGATTTATGGGAATATAATTCTTATGTTTCATATTTTCAATTATATATAAAACAAAAAGATGAAGAAAAATGTGTAGAAGTTATAAAAAAGATACTTAGAGCCTTAAAAAATAAATGGGATATATCAAGCTCGATGTTATATAAGAATATTAATAAAAAAGAAGGACAAGAAGGAATAAATAAAATATTTCTTTTGAATTTTATTAATATGCTTGAGAGTAGCTGCGATAAAGAATTAAGCTTCTTAAAGAATAATGAAGAATTTATTAAAATCTTAAAGGAATATAAATAATAAAGTGGGTCAGTTAAAGATAATAATAAAATGTTTTAACTGGCCTATTTATTTTTTTTAATTTTAGTTGAGGAAATACTTTACAAATGGATTGTAATACTGTACTATTTTAATAGAACAGTAGAACGGAGGTTGAAGATGACGTTAAATATTAATAATTTTGAGTTTAATAATAAAGAGCCAATATATCTTCAAATTGTTGAGTTAGTTAAGAAAAATATAGCAACTGGAGATCTTGTTCCTGGAGAAAAGTTACCATCAGTTAGAGAAATGTCTAAAGACTTAGGAGTAAATCCCAATACATTACAAAGATCATATGGAGAGCTTGAAAGATTAGGAATAACTTATACAAGAAGAGGTATGGGATCATTTATAAGTGAGGGTGATAATTCTATGAAAAGTTTAAAAATTAATATGGGAAAAGAACTAGCTAAAAAATTCATAAAGGATATGGAATCTATAGGCATAGAAAAAGAAGAAGCAATAAAAATATTAAAATCAGTGGGGGAATAAAATGAAAAGATGGTTTAAAAGGAATTTTTATTTTAATGAATTAAATAGTATGTTGTTTATCACTATAACATTTTACTTAGTATCAGCAGGAGCAATTTATTTCGCTTATAAGAATGGAGCTTTAATAACTACAAGTATTTATGACATAAGTTTTGAAATAGAAAATGTAGTATTAGCACCAACAGTACCATTTATTATTCTATATAGTTTTTTACAAGTTGCAATTCCACCATTTTTTTCAGTTTGGCTATTTTTTGAGTACCAAAAAAAGTTTTCTAACGTAGAAAAAATTAATAGAATACTTCCAATTTCAAATAGAAATAAAATAATAAATATTACAATTAGTATAGTATTATTTTATATTATCTTTTTAATAATTACTTATATTACAAATTTAAATATAGGGATAAAAGAATATAATTCTTTTTATAAAATTGCATTAAGTGTATCAATAGTATTTTGTGCAATAATTACTGACATTTTATGTAGAGAAAGAAATGTAGGGGAAAAAGGAAGTTTAGTCTTTATAGTAATTTCAGTTATAATTTTCTTTAATTTGTGGAAAGGATTTTTCGGGGTATTGGAAGAGTATTTAGTATATATTATAGTTGTTGCATCTATAGTATTAGTTGTTTTTAGTATTTTAGAGTTTGTTTACATTTTAAAAAAGATAGATAATATAAAAATAAATTAGGGTGGAGATTTTATGATTAAATTAGTTAATTTAAATAAAGAATACAAAGATAAGAAAATATTTAAAAATTTAAATTTAGAAATAAACAAGGGTGAAATAATAGGGCTTTTAGCACCTAATGCAGAAGGAAAAAGTACACTTTTAAAAATACTTGGAGGGCAAATAACCTTTGATAGTGGAGAATATTTCTTTAATGGAGAAGAGTTTAATTACAAAAATAAAGAGTTAATAGGATATATGAATGATACATCAATAATTCCGCCAAGCTGGAAAGTAAAAGATGGAATTGAATATTATAATGAATATTTTAAGACTTTCAATAAAGAAAAGTGCTTGGAGATGTTAAAGTATTTTGAAATTGATCTTAAAAGAAAAGTAAAGACATTATCAAAAGGTGAAAATGAAAAATATCACTTATCATTAGCTTTGGCAATTGAGGGGCAGTTATATATTATGGACGAACCTTTAGCAGCTATAGATTTAATTTCAAGAGAAGAAGTTATAAGTATGATATTAGATAATTTTAATATAGATAGTACTATAATTATTTCAAGTCACTTAGTATCAGATATTGAAAGGATGCTTGATAGGGTTTTACTTTTAAAGGGTGGAGAAATTGTTGTTAATAAGTTAGTTGAAGAGTTAAGGCTTGAAGGTAAATCAGTTGTGGACTTGTATAAAGAGGTGTATGGGAATGTTTAAATTTAAGAAAGATTGGTTAAGAACAAATCGAAGTTTTTTTTTATTTACCTTTATACCAATGGTGTTTTTAGCAATAATAGTTTTATTTACTAGAAATATAAATGGAAAAATATTTTGGGAGGTAAATTATGAAATAGCTGATAAATTGGTAACAATAGGAACTATGTTTGTGTGCTTTATACCTTTAATGAGCTTTGGGTATATTATTCCTACAAGTGAGAAATCATTTAGTGGAAAGATTAAAGTTAATCATTTACCTTTTAGCAATAAGGAGTTAGCATGGAAAGGTATAAAGATGTGGCTTTTAGCATATCCTTTATGGATTATTATAGCTAGTTTTGTAAGTGTTTCATATGAGTATATAGCAATAAGTAATTCAATAACAACAATGGCATCAAACTTTTCAATAGACTCATTAGAAGGCTTAGTTTTATTTAATATAGCTAAAATAATAATTTTTTCTATATTTATGTTAATAGTTGATATGCAGATTACAGGATCTCTGATAATTTATTTTGCTAAAGAGATAAAATGGTACATTATTGTTATAATTCAGTTATTAATAAATGGTGGATTAATTATAAGTACAATATTTTTTGTAGTTAAATCAAATATAGATTCGGGGTTGAATTCAATTGAAGGATTTATACCAGTAATAATATTATTTTCATTATTATTTATAGTAAGTTTACTATATTTCTTATATTCATTAAAAGACATAGAAAAAGTATATAGATAAGATTGTATAAGCTGATTTACATCCATGTAATATCAGCTTTTTTTATTTATAAATATGGAATATAATAGTAAGCATAATGATAAAGGTGACGAGTAATAATGGGGGAGTGGAAAATTATGGACAAAAATTCAAAAATAAATAAATGTCTTGATATAATAGGAATGGTTTGGGTTATAATATTAGTTGTTATGACTTTTATATATTGGGAGAAGGCGCCTGAGGTCGTGCCAACTCATTATAATTTTAAAGGTGAAATTGATGCATATGGTTCTAAAAATACATTATTTATTTTACTACCTATAGCAGTAATAATTTATATTGGAATAGCAATTTTAGCTAAGTTTCCAAACATATATAATTATCCTGTTGAAATAAATTCAAGAAATAAAGAAAAGCAATATTTAATGGCATCAACGTTTATTAGAGTTATTAATGTTGAGACATTATCTATATTTTTTTATATTCAAATTAGTACAGGAGTAGCAATGAATAGTGGTAAGGGGTTATCAATAGCGTTTTTACCTATATCTATAGTTGTATTATTTGGAAGTATTGGGGTTTATATTTATAAATCAGTTAAATGTAAATAACAAAAAGTGAAGTAATCTTAATCTTACTTCACTTTTTAAATTTAAAAGGTTTTATTACTGCTTTCTTAAAATAACATTAAGAATACATAAATTTAAACAAAAAAATTTTTTTGTCGTGTATAATTTTAAATATGAAAAAAATGGGAAGAATAAAAAAGAAATAGTTTAATAATTAAAATAATTTGAAAAACTTAATGCGTGTAGGGGGTTATAAAATGTGCGGTCATATATCTATATATTATAAGGATAAAGAAGCAGATGAACTACTTATAAGACAATTAACAGAAAAAATAATTCATAGAGGACCAGATGATACTGAATATTTTATAAAAGATAATATTGCATTTGGATTTAATAGACTAAGTATAATAGATTTAGAATGTGGTAAACAGCCATTTGAAAAAGAAGAGAGAACTATTATATTTAATGGTGAAATATATAATCACAAAGAATTAAGAGAAGAATTGCTTAAAAGTAACGAATTTAGTACTAACTCAGATACAGAAGTTCTTTTAACAGCTTATATTAATTATGGGGAGAAATGCTTAGATAAGTTAAGAGGTATGTTTACATTTATTATATATGATGAAGTTAAAGATATAGTATTTGGTGCTAGAGATCATTTTGGAATAAAACCTCTATATTATATTAATAATAGTGAATTTATAGCTTTTTCATCTGAATATAAGTCTTTAGTAAGCTTAGTTGATAAATTAAATGTAGATGAAGTTGCATTACAAAATTATTTATCATTTCAATACACACCAAAATACAATACTATTATTAATGAAATTAAGGAGATTCCTAATGGAACATATTTTACAATAAAAAATGGAGATATAGAATTTAATAGATATTATAATTTGAAATTTAATAATAAAGATGTAACTGAAAAGGAGATTTATGATATTATAGATGATTCAGTAAAGCATCATATGATAGCAAATGTTGAAGTTGGAACATTTCTTTCAGGTGGAATAGATTCTACTATTGTTACAGCATTAGCAGCAAAAATTAATCCTAAAATTAAATCTTTTTCTATTGGATTTGATGTAGATGGATATAATGAATTATCTGTAGCGAAGAAAACAGCAGAGTATTTAGGTGTAGAAAATATAGCAGTAAATGTATCTGAACAGGATTATATAAGAGCGCTCCCAAGTGTTGCTTATTATATGGATGATCCATTAGCAGATCCGTCTTGTGTTGGAATTTATTTATTATCACAAGAAGCTAGAAAACATGTAAAAGTAGTTTTATCAGGAGAAGGCTCAGATGAATTATTTGGAGGATATAATATTTATAAGGAATATTATAGTCTTAAACCTTTTTCATATTTGTCAGATAGTATGAAAGATAGGGTTAATAAGGTAGCTAAATCACTTCCTGATATAAGAGGGAAAAGTTATTTATTAAGAGGAACTACTAAGTTAAAGGATAGATACATAGGAAATGCTAAAATATTTAGCGATGAAGAAGTAAAAAATATAATGTGCAATTATAATGAGAACAATAATTATAGCAGTATTTTAGCAGACTTATATGAAGAGTGTAATTTAAATAATTATGATAATGTTACAACAATGCAATACATAGATATTAATACATGGCTAGAAGGTGATATTTTATTAAAGGCAGATAAAATGTCTATGGCGCATTCCTTAGAGCTAAGAGTACCATTTTTAGATAAAGAAGTTTTACAATGTGCTAAAGGTTTAACATTAGATCAAAAGGTAAGCAAACATAATACAAAGGTTTTATTAAGAGAAGCATTTAAAGATATAGTACCACCTTATATGAAAGAAAAGAAAAAATTAGGTTTTCCAACTCCTATAAGAGTATGGTTAAAGAATGATTTAGGAAAGTATGTTAGAACAATAATTACTAATGCAAATGTTGATAAATTAGTAAATAAAAAATATGTATTAAATTTATTAGATGAGCATATTCAAGGTAAAAAGGATAATTCACGAAAGGTTTGGACTGTATTTATGTTTTGTTTATGGTATGAATTATATATAGAAGGAAAATCTATAAATGAATTAGAGATATATAACGAACAAGGTAATGACTACAAATTAGCATAAATAATATTGGATATTAGTTAAAATTAAAAATTTTAATATATTAATATGAATTAAGTGAAGTGGAAGAAGAAAATCTACTTCACTTTTATTATGTTTAATATTAATAAATTGTAATAATTTAATTTATATTAATGTAATATTCGAATTTTATACTATGGTTATAATAGAAAATGAAGTGGAGGACGAGTAATATGGCACTTATAGAAGTTAAGAATTTATGTAAAGTATATGGTAATGGAGAAACAAAGGTAGAAGCCTTAAAGAATATAAATTTAAATATTGAGCAAGGTGAATTTGTAGCAATAGTTGGACCATCGGGTTCTGGTAAAAGTACATTATTACATTTATTAGGTGGGGTAGATAAACCTAGCTCAGGAGAAGTAATTATAAAAGGTGAAAGTATTTATAAATTAAAAGAAAAGGAATTATCTATTTTAAGAAGAAGAAAGTTAGGATTTGTATTTCAATTCTTTAATTTAATACCAGTATTAACAGCAGAAGAAAATATTGAAATGCCAGTATTACTTGATGGAAATAAAATAGATAAAAAATATATGAATGAGCTTTTAAAGTTATTAGGCTTAGAAGAAAGAAGAAATCATCATCCATCGGAATTATCAGGGGGACAACAACAAAGAGTTTCAATAGGAAGAGCATTAGCTAATAAGCCTTCTATTATATTAGCAGATGAGCCAACAGGTAATCTTGATTCTAAAAATTCAAAGGAAGTATTAGAGTTATTAAAATATTGTGCTAAAAAATATAATCAAACATTAATTTTAATTACACATGATATTAATATTGCAAAATCAGCTGATAGGGTTGTTACTATTGAAGATGGTAAAATCACTACTGATGAGGTGATTAAATAATGAGAAGCTATAGTGATATTACTTTAAAATATTTAAAGAAAAACAAGAAAAGAACATTATTTACTATTGTAGGTATAATTCTTTCATTATCACTTATTAGTGGAGTTGGATTTCTAGGATTAAGTTTTAATGATTACATGTATGATAGAGCTATAGATAATAATGGGGATTATGAATTTGGATTTTCAAGTGTCAATGCAGAGGTAGTAAATATACTAAGAAATGATGTTGATCTAGAAAAGGTAGGTACAGTTGCTAATGTAGTTTTAGGAAAGTTAACATTAGAAGGAAAAGGCGAAAATAGTATTTATATAACAGAGCAAGATACAACTTATTCAAATGATATAACTACAACAAAATTAACAGAAGGAGAGTATCCTAAGAGTAGTAAAGAGCTTATTTTAAATAGTAATGCAAAAGAAGGTTTAGGAATTAGTATAGGTGATACTGTAAGATTAAGAGAAGTTCAATATGATAAAGATGCAAATGAAGTATTAACTGATAATTATAAGGAATATAAAGTTGTAGGCTTTATTAAAGAGCAATATGAAACTGGTAATTCAGTATTTTCTGGAGAAACACTTTTAGATAATCTTGAAGATAATAAGGAGTATAATGTATTTTTTACAGTAGTTAGTAATAAAAATAAAACAAATTTAGTTAATGAAAAATTTGATAACTTAAAATTAGATAGAGAATTAAACTATATTCCTATAAATAATGATTTATTAGCTTTAAAAGGAGAAAGTACTTATGTTGGTATAAATACAGCAATTAAAGGTATGGTGATTTTTGTATTAGCTATAATTGTATTAGCTACTATATTTTTAATTTATAATGCTATAAACATATCAGTAACTGAAAGAATGACACAGTTTGGAATACTTAGAAGTATAGGGGCAACTCCAAGGCAAGTAAGTAATATTGTTATAAGAGAAGGCTTATTAATGTGTTTAACTTCAATACCATTTGGTACTATATTTGGATTTTGGGGTGTTTGGATAACTGTTAAGATATTAGATAGTAAAATATCAAATATGTTTGGAGGAGGACAATTAGTTGTTAAATTTTATCCAAGTATAATATTATTTACAATAATATTAGGAGTATTAACGATATTTTTAGCAACTTTTGGGCCAGCAAGGAAAGCAGGAAAAGTTTCACCTATAAGTGTTATTAAGGGAAACAATAGAGAAGAAAAAAATAAGTATTATAAAGGAAATATTATAAGAAAAATATTTGGAATAGAAGGATGGATAGCTTATAAAAATATAAGGAAAAATTCTAAGAGATTTACAGTAACAATACTTTCATTAAGTATTTCACTTATTATGTTTATTACATTTACTACATTAAATATGAAAAGAATGGATGAGTTAGATTATTTAATGAAGAATAGCTTAGCACATGGAAAGCTATATGCTTATAAGAATGTTAATAAGATTGAAAATGAAGTTAAATCAGTAGATGGTGTTGATGATGTATATAGAATTTCTAATAAGTATATACCGTATTTATATGTAGATAGAGATGTATTAACTGATAAGTATAAGAAATATAGAAAAAATGATTTAGGGAATAATTTAATAGAAAATACAGAAATTGAAGGTTATAGTGATGAAGCATTAAATGAATTAGGACTTGATGAAAAGTTAAATGATAATGAAATAGTTCTAGTTAATAGTTTTGCAAATTATAATGAAGAGGGTAAGTTGGAAAATGTTGATTTTACTAACTTAAAAGAGGGCGATACTATTAAAGTTGCAAAGACTTCTATTGAAGGATATTCTACAGAAAACTTAGATGATTTAAATGAAAGATTAGAAAAAGATAAGATAAGTAATGATTTTATAGAGTTTAAAGTTAAAAAGATAATAAATAAGAGTAAATTTGATTATGATTTTAGTGGTATATTTAAAATAATAATGAATTTAAATAGCTTTAATAAATTTTATGATGAAAATGATTATAATTCTACTATTGGGTTTAGATATAACGATATAAGTGATGAAAAGTCTGTTGAGAAAACATCAGAAAGTATTAAAAGTATTGCAGAAAATAATGAAATTACATTTAATGATACGAACAAAGATAATCAAAGGGAAGAAGAAATGTGGAACGTAATAAATGTATTTATTTATGGTTTCATAGTAATGGTAACTTTAATTGGAGTAGTTAATGTCATAAATACTATTTCTCTTAATATACTTCTTAAAAAGAAAGAGTTTGGAACTCTAGGGACAATTGGAATGTGTGAAAGCCAGCTTACTAAGATGGTTTTACTTGAGGGAATATTACATGGTGTATTTTCATCCATATTAGCAGGAGTTCTTTCAATTCCATTAGTTTTATTAGTTGTTAAAATGGTATCTTATGGGTTTACAATGTCAAATAAAATTTATTGGCAGCCATTTGTTATTGGATTTGTTATTAATTTATTAGTTGTTCTTATAGCATCATTAATACCATTAAATAAACTTAAAAATATGAGTTTAGTTGAAACTATAAGAAATGTTGAGTAGTAACTTATTTATAAAGTGAAATTAATAGGTTATAATATATATATTGATTAATTAGGAAAGATTAGTAAATTATTCAATTGAGTATAGAAAGATAGGAGCAGAATAACTTTCTGCTCCTATTTTAGAATAAAGGGGAAATAGTAAATATGATAAAAATATTATTTGTAGAGGATGATTTACCACTAGCATTAGGAATGGAATATACATTAAAGCAAGAAGGGTTTGATGTAATTCATGCTAAAAATTTAAGTGAGGCAAGAGCACAATATAAAAATAATGAGTTTAATATAATATTATTAGATGTTATGTTACCAGATGGAACTGGATATGAATTTTGTAAAACCATAAGAGAGAGTAGTGAAATTCCTATAATTTTTATGACTGCTTGTGATGAAGAGGGGAATGTAGTTATGGGATTAGATATGGGGGGAGATGACTATATAACTAAGCCTATAAGAGTTAAAGAATTAGTATCTAGAATTAATGCAGTTTTAAGAAGAAAAGGTGTAGCACCTAAAAAAGAAGAAAATAAAAATAAAATAATAAGCGGAGATATTACTGTTGAATTATTAAAATATAAAGTATATAAGAAGGACAAAGTAATAGAGCTTACTACTATTGAATACAAGCTATTATTACTTTTAATTAAGAATAATGGAAATGTATTAGAAAGAAATTTATTATTAGAAAGATTATGGGATACTGATGGAAATTTTGTTGATGGAAATTCATTAACTGTTTATATAAAAAGATTAAGAGAAAAAGTTGAAGATGATATAAAAACTCCTGCATATATAGAAACAGTAAGGGGAATAGGGTATAGATGGGCAAAAGAAGTTAGGGAGGCATAAAAATGAGGTTATTAAAGAATAAGGAAGTAAAGCTTATTATAATAACTAGCTTTATAACTTTCTTAGTGTTTTTATTGGGAGTTATTTTAATAACTAATAATTGGTTTAATAACATAAACTTAAAATATATTAATCAAAATATAGCTTTAGTTGGAGCAATTGTAGAAAATAATCCAGAGTTAGAAGAAGAGATAGTACCTATTATAACTAAAGGAAATATAGAAGACTATTATGAAGCAGGAAGTAATATTTTAGACAAATATTATTATAACGAAAACTTAAGTAATATAAAAAATCCAATTCTTAGTGAAAGCTATAAGAAATTTAAGGTGATAATAATATTATTATGGATATTATTTTTTGTTGTAGTTATGGCATTTATTTTAAAGATTATTTCACCAATATTTAATAATATAAAAAAATTAGGTAAAAGAGCTGATGAAATGGTAGAAGGAAAGTTTAATTCTAAAGAGCTTAAGTTTGAGGAAGGTGACTTTTATGTGTTTTATAATAAATTACTTATATGGGAGAAAGACTTGAAAATGCATTAAAGGATCTTCAAGATGAAAAAGTACATTTAAAAGATATAATTAATGATATATCACATCAATTAAAAACCCCACTTTCAGCGTTAATATCTTATAATGATATATTAAAAAATCATGAATATATGGATAATGAAGTAAAAAGTAAGTTTATAGAATTAACATCAGAACAGTTGGATAGAATGGATTGGCTTATTACAACACTACTTAAATATGCAAGAATAGAAAGTAATGCTATAAGTTACAATAAAGAGCTAATACCACTTAGTGAAACTATAAAATATGCTATAGCTCCATTAAAATTAATTGCAAATGAAAAAAATCAAAGTATAAAATTAGAGCTTAATAATGAAGGGTATTATAATCATGATAAAAAATGGATTGCAGAAAGTATAAGTAATATAGTAAAAAATGCTATTGAGCATACTAAAAATAATGGAGAAATAAAAATAAATCTATACGAGACTCCACTTTCTCTTACTATTACTATAAGTGATAATGGGAGAGGGATTGAAAAATCAGAACTTAAAAATATATTTAAAAGATTTTATAAGGGTAAAAACTCTATAAATCCAAAGAGTATAGGAATAGGCTTATCACTTAGCAAAAAAATTATAGAAGCTAATGGTGGGAGTATAACTGTAGAGAGTGAACTTGGAAAGGGAACTATTTTTAGTATAATATTCTTAAAAGGAGTAATATAAGGAGAAAATATGACTAAAGATAAAATTGAAAAGTTAATTGAGTATTATGATACATTAATAGAATTAGGTGTAACTTTTTATTATGGAAGTGAAAGTGTTCCAACTGGTGAAATTACAAATATTGAATTTACTAGAGATGATATGGTAAATCTTGAGTTAGATGATTTCAATGAAGTTGAAGTAGACTTAGATGAGTTTATAGAGAATCACTCAATGGAAGGGAATAATTATCATACTTGGAATATAAGCAGACATTTTGATAATTTATTAATGTCATAAGAAAAACAAGCTAAATTGCTTATCAATTTAGCTTGTTTTTAATTATTATTTAAAGTTTTAACATCATCCTCAACATCCTTTTCAGATGTATCAGAATCCTTAATTTTAACTGATTCCATACGCCATCTACCTTTATCATCTTCAGTAAAGGTGCCTATTAAATAGGTTTTTTTATAAGGCTTCTGATATCCAAATCCATAGGCTTCAACTTCTATACTATTATCAATCTTAGATAGAACAGATATAGATTCAACGTTTATTAATCTTAAATTTTTATCATCCCAGTGAGTAAAATAATAATCAACGGAATAAATAAAATTTGAACATCTAAAATATACATACATATTTTTTATGGAGGTTCCTATAATAAATAATGTTAATAATAAAATAGCTATTGCGATAATTTTTCTATTTCTTTGTATCTTCTTTTTTTTATGTTTCATTTTAATTAAATTTTGTTTTTTTACTGCATGGACAGTGTTCATATGTTAACCTCCACAAAGAAATTACTTTAGCTAAATCAATATTTAGAATCTCGCTTATAATTATATATTACCATATTATGTAAATAAGTAAAGAAAATATTGTATATTTGTAATACTAACAATATAATTAATATAAAACATCCTTTAGATTAGGATTAATATTTTTACAAACTTTAAATAAACATTTTTAGCAAAATAATAGATTTTTATAATTATGTTTAATGATTAAATTCATAAACTTATGAATAAAAAATACGGATAAGAAGAAAAGGAGAATATTATTATGGATTATTCAAGCTTAATATTAATGGAAAGAGACAATGAAACAGGATTTGTATCAAAGGAACTTGGAAGCTTTAAGGTTTCAGAGGGCGCAGAACATATAAAAGGATTTTATGTAAAAGGTGATAATGTTTATATAAAATTTGATACAAATAAAGACGTTGAAGAATGGGAATACTCTGCAATATATGATGTATTTAATGCAGAGTTATTTGAAAATGAAGGATTTGAAATTGAAGAAGTAGATGATGAATATAATCCAACATTTTTAATTAATTGTACTTATAAAGATGATCATCAATACATTGAAGAAAAATTATCTCTTGCTATAGAGTTAATAGAAGAAGCTATGGAAAAAGCCTTTAATGATATTGAAGGAAAAGAAGAAGATTATAAATAAGAATAGAAAGGAGATGCCTATATAGATAGGCTGAAGTTGAGCTATGGAAAGTAAGGTTTTAAAGAAAAGAGAGGAAATACAAAATCAAGACAAGTGGAGTGTTAATGAAGTATACTCTAGTGATGAAGCTTGGGAAAAAGAATATAAGGAATTACAAGAAGAAGCTCCAAAGCTTAAAGACTTTGAAGGTAAGCTTGGAGATGGAGAAACTTTAATAAGATATTTCGAAGAAAATGAAAGAATATCAAGAAAAGCAGAAAAGATTTATGTTTATGCGCATTTAAGATGTGATGAAGATACAAGTAATACAAAATATCAAGCAATGATGAATAAAATAGATGCTTATATGGCTGAATATGCTACTTACACAGCATATGTTGTACCAGAAATTTTAGCACTTCCTGATGGAATAGTAGAAAAACAAATGGAAGAATTAAAAGGTCTTGAACCATATAAGTTCTTATTAGAAAATGTTTTAAAAGAAAAACCTCATGTATTAGATAAAAAAGAAGAGGAATTACTTGCAGCAGCTTCAGATTGTTTAGATGCACCTTCATCTATACATAATATTATGACAAATGCAGATATGAAGTTTGGTAATATAAAAGATGAAGATGGTGAAGAAGTTGAATTAACAGAAGGAAATTATTCTTCATTTATTAAATCAAAGAATAGAGAAGTTAGAAAAGAAGCATTTAAAGGATTATTTAAAGAATATAAAGCTTTTGAAAATACATTAGCAACAACTCTTTCTAGCTCAATAAAGGTATTTAACTTTGGTGCTAGAGTAAGAAATTATAATAGTGCATTAGAAGCTTCATTAAAACCAAATGATATTCCTTTAGAAGTATATACTAACGCTATAAAAACTATAGATGACAATCTTTCATCACTTCATAGATATGTATCATTAAAGAAAAGATTATTAGGACTTGATGAAATGCATATGTATGATTTATATGTTCCTGTAATTGAAATTCCTAAAGAAAGAGTAGAATTTGATGATGCAGTTAAAATGGCAGTTGAAGGATTACAACCTTTAGGAAAGGAGTATTTAGATATATTCCAAGAGGGAATTAATGGTGGATGGATAGATAAATATATTAATAAAGGCAAACGTGGTGGAGCATATTCATGGGGTGGATATGATACAAAACCTTATGTTTTATTAAATTACAATTATGAACTTAATGATGTATCAACTTTAGTTCATGAAATGGGTCACTCAATTCATTCTTATTATTCAAGAAAAGAACAAAGCTATTATTATGCAGGTTATACATTATTCTGTGCAGAAGTTGCTTCAACTACTAATGAAGCTTTATTAATTCATTACTTAATAAATAAAGAAACTGATAAAAAGAAAAAATTATATTTAATAAATCAAGAGTTAGAGCAAATAAGAACTACTGTATTTAGACAGTTAATGTTTGCAGAGTTTGAACTTTATACTCATGAAAGTTTTGAAAATGGTATTCCTTTAACTGCAGAAGATTATAATGCAAAGTGGCATGAGTTAAATGTTAAATATTTTGGACCAGATATGGTAGTAGATTCTGAAATAGATGTTGAATGGTCAAGAATTCCACATTTCTATAGTGACTTCTATGTATATCAATATGCAACAGGGTATGCAGCAGCATCTGCTTTTGCAAAGAGTATACTAGATAATGAACCGAATGCAGTTGAAAAATATGTTGGATTCTTAAAGAGTGGTGGAAGCGATTATCCAATAGAAATATTAAAGAAAGCAGGAGTAGATATGACTACACCTAAGCCTCTAGAATCAACTATTGATAGATTTAATGAATTATTAGATATGTTAGAGAAAGAAATTTAAGAATGAATAAATTAGAAGATGTGTTATTTGGACAGCTAACAAAGCAGGGAGAATTTTATATAAAGGATTACTATAGCGATTTTTTAAAAGAAAAGAAATGGATAGCTATAATGGAAAGTGAAGACTTTATTTATGCTGTTGTAGTATCTAATAGTTATAAAAGTGACTTTATATATTATGAAGCTATTAGTTTTTTAGGGAAAATGTATTCAAAAAAAATATCTTTAAATATGGTTATATACGTAACAGATAACTATGAATCTTTAATAAATCAAAACTATAATAAAGTAATTTATTCAGAAAAAGAAAAACAAGTAGTTTACAGCGATAGTAGCTGTAAACCACTTGTTTCTATACTTAATTATAGCATGGAAAATAAAGTTAAAGAAAAATTAAAGTATAAGGAAAGTATAGTAACATACATATTAATATGTATAAATATTTTAATTTTTATAGTTACAGCTTTTATGTCTAAGAATATACAAAATATTGATTCATATACTTTAGTACAATTAGGAGCAAAAGTTAATGTTTTAATAGACCATGGACAACCATGGAGATTAATAACATGTGCCTTCTTACATGGAGGCTTAGCTCATATAGCATTTAATATGTATGCTCTTAAAATTATTGGCTCAGAGGTGGAGTATGTATATGGAAAAATTAAATATATAGTCATATATTTAATTTCAGCTTTAGGGGGAAGTATTTTTAGTTATCTTTTTAATTCTGATTCAATAAGCGTAGGTGCATCAGGAGCTATATTTGGACTTTTAGGAGCAATGATTATCTTTGGTATAAAACACAAAGATAAGGTTGGAAAAGGATATATAATTAATTTGTTAAAAGTTTTACTCATAAATATATTTATAGGAGTTACACTAAGTAATATAGATAATGGTGCTCATATAGGAGGATTAATATTTGGTGGAGTTTCTGCTTTGATGCTAAAGGATAGAAAAATATATTAATTTATAAAGGAGTAATGCTAATGAGTTTATTAAAGGATAAAGCACTTAGGTTAAATTTAATATCAATGCTAATATTAATTATTACTGTAATATATGATTGTATGTTTAGGGGTGGAGAAAAGCTTTTTAGAATAGGCTTAATGGCAATTACTTTATGGATAATGTATGGCGTATATAAAAAAACTTTTTTAAGAAAGACAAGAATAAGTTTTTATTTAATATATTCTTTTATATTTGGAGCAATGTATTTAGGTAATGTATTTGATTTTTATTTAATTATACCTATGTATGATAAAATATTACACTTGATGTCAGGTCTTATTCTTGGAATGATAGGATATATATTGTTTGTACATGTAAGTAATGGAGCAACTGAAGGCTCATTTAAAAGGTATATGCCTATATTGTTTTCAATAATATTTTCTATTGCAGGTGCAGCAGTGTGGGAAATATGGGAGTTTTCAACAGACCAATTATTTGGATTTGCATCTCAAAATAATAGTTTGCATGACACAATGTGGGATATAATATGTGGTAGTTTAATGGGGGGAATTGCCAATATTCCTATATATTTATACTATATAAAAGGGAAAAAAATAAAGTTTATTGAAAGTTTAAATAAAGAGATTAAGGAGTATTAATAAGGAATAGAAATAATATTTTGTTATTTCTACTCCTTATTTGTATTTTCTTAAGAAAACATTAAGAAAATTATAAGCTAAATGTTAACAAAGAATTAACTTTATATAATAAAATTATTATATAATAGGAGTATAATGAAGATGGATATAAAGTATGCGAAATATTAAAAGGGGTAAAATAGAAATAAGGAGATAGTGGGATGGTGAAGTTTTTTAAAGCTATAGATAGTAAGGGCTTAAAGTACATAAGTGAAAAATGTCAAAATAGAACATTTGATAAGATAATGCCGATTATAACTATGATGGGAAATTTAGGAGTAATATGGTTCGTTATATCAAGTTTAATGTTTTTAAAAGTTGAATATAGACTTATTGGAATAGGTGTTATTTTAGCATTAGCACTAACTACAATAATTGGTGAAGGAATAATAAAACATATAGTCAGAAGAAGTAGACCATTTCAAGATAAAGAAGAAACGTTATTGGTAAATAAACCCATAACATATTCTTTCCCATCAGGGCATACAGCATCATCATTTGCTGCTTTAGCAGTATTCTTACAAATGAATGGAAAGTTGGGCTTAATAGTAAGTCCTATTGCAACATTAATTGCATTTTCAAGGTTATATTTAAAAGTACATTATCCAACAGATGTAATTTTTGGAATGGTTTTAGGATTTACTTGTGGTATAACTGTAGTTTCCTTTTTAGGGAGATTGGTTTTTTAATATTTAAAATTATGTGATATAATAGTAAATTGATTGATTATAGAAATTGTATTGTTAGGGGGACTTTAAATGAATATTCTTATTTTGTCAGCATCGACTGGTGGAGGACATATGAGGGCATCTAAAGCGATAGAGGGTTATATGACCCAAAAAAATAAAGATATAAATGTTAAAATAGTAGATAGTTTATTGTATATAAGTCCAATATTAAATAAAACAGTAACTGGTGGATATGTTTATTTAGCAACTAAGACTCCTAAATTATATGGAAAACTATATGATTTAACTAATAAAGATCATAAGTTAGCTAATTTTGTAACTAGACTTAACAATATATTTGCAAATAAGTTATTACCTTTAATAGATGATTTTAAGCCGGATGTTATTATAACAACGCATCCGTTTCCAACTGAAATGGTATCAAGGTTAAAGTCTAAAAGGGAAATAAATATACCATTAATATGTATAATGACTGATTATGCACCACATAAGGCATGGATAAATGATAAGGTAGATGCATATATTGTGGCTAATGATGATATGGTTACTAAAATGGCTTCAGAGGGGGTAGATGCAAGATGTATTTATCCATATGGAATACCTGTAGATGAGGTATTTTTTGAAGAAAAAGAAAAACAATTAGTAATAGAAGAGTTAGGTCTTGATAAAAACTTGCCAACAATATTAATGATGGCAGGAAGTTTTGGAGTATCCAATGTTTTTGATGTTTATGAAAATATAATAGATATAGATTTAGATTTTCAAATAATATTAGTTACAGGAAGAAATCAAAAGTTGTATAAACATTTTGAAGAAGTTATAGGTAGTAGTCCTAAAAAGACAAAGCTTATATATTTTACAGATGAAATTAATAAGTTTATGCAAGCATCAGACATAATAATTACAAAACCAGGAGGATTAACAGTTACAGAAGCATTAGCTTGTAATATTCCAATGGCAGTTTTTGATGCGATTCCAGGGCAAGAGGAAGAAAATGCAGAGTTTTTATTAAAACATAATATGGCTGTAAGAATTAAAGATGGAAATAGCTGTAGAGAAGCTATTGTAGAACTATTAAAAGACGGTGAAAAGCTAGAGGATATGAAGGAAGCTTGTAAGTCGTTTGATAAAAATGATTCTACAAAGAACATATTCCTATTAATTAATGAATTAATAGAAAATAATTTTATCATGAGTGATAAATAATTTGAAAAAGTTGTGTTTAATAATATTGCACAACTTTTTTATATTTTTTTGAAAATTATCTTTTAAAATTATAAAAATAGGATTATTATATTAATTAGGATTACTATATTAATAAATATATTAATATAAATTTATTAATATAAGAAAAAAATCATATAAATAATACATTTATATGTAAAATAAATCCAAAAAATTATTGATTATAAATGGTAATAAAAATTAAGGGGGAAAACTTATGACAGGAAAAGAATATGTTTTAAGTGTTTTAGAACAAGTAGAAAAAAGAAACAACAACGAAAAGGAATTTTTAGACGCCGTAAAAGAAGTTGCACTTTCATTAGTACCAGTTTTTGATAAACATCCGGAATATATTGCAGAAGGTTTATTAGAAAGAATTGTAGAACCTGAAAGACAAATTATGTTTAGAGTTCCTTGGATAGATGATGAAGGAAGAGTACAAGTTAATAGAGGATATAGAATTCAATTTAACAGTGCTATAGGACCTTATAAAGGTGGATTAAGATTCCATCCAACAGTTAATGCAAGCATAATTAAATTTTTAGGATTTGAGCAAATATTTAAGAATTCATTAACAGGACTACCTATTGGTGGGGGAAAAGGTGGTTCAGATTTTGATCCGAAAGGAAAATCAGATAGAGAAGTAATGAGGTTCTGTCAAAGCTTTATGGCTGAATTATGTAAGCATATAGGGTTAGACACAGATGTGCCAGCAGGAGATATTGGTGTTGGTGCTAGAGAAATTGGATATATGTATGGATATTATAAGAAAATTAGAAATGCTAATGATCAAGGTGTTCTAACAGGAAAAGGATTATCTTATGGTGGAAGTTTAACAAGAACTGAAGCAACAGGATATGGATTAGTGTACTTTACTGAAGAGATGATGAAAGATAATGGGCTTTCTTTAGCTGGAAAAACTGTTGTAATTTCTGGTTCAGGAAATGTTGCTATATATGCAACTCAAAAAGCAGCAGAGTTAGGAGCTAAAGTTGTTGCATTAAGTGATTCAAATGGATATATTTATGATGAGAATGGGATTAACCTTGAAGCTGTAAAAGAAATTAAGGAAGTTAAGAGAGGAAGAATTAAAGACTACTTAAACTATGTTCCTACTGCTAAATATTTCGATGGGTGCAGAGGTATTTGGACAATAAAATGTGATGTAGCACTTCCTTGTGCAACTCAAGGAGAAATAGATGAAAAGTCAGCTAAGCTTTTAGTTGAAAATGGAACTAAGGTTGTAGCTGAAGGTGCAAATATGCCATCTACATTAGAAGCTATAGAAGTATTCCAAGGAAATGGAGTATTATTTGGACCTGCTAAGGCTGCTAATGCTGGTGGAGTTGCTTGTTCAGCTTTAGAAATGTCTCAAAATAGCATGAGAATGTCATGGAGCTTTGAAGAAGTAGATGCTAAGCTTAAGAATATTATGATTAATATTTATAATAATTCAGCAACTGCGGCAAAGGAATACGGACATGAAGGAAATATTTTAATGGGAGCTAATATAGCTGGATTTAAAAAAGTTGCTGATGCTATGATGGCACAAGGTATTGTATAATTATAAAATTATAATTATAAGTATTAAGTGAAATTAACCAATTAGAAAAGCAGATTTTATTATAAAAATCAAATTGCTTTGTAGTTTGTATAATTACAAGGTAATTTGATTTTTTATTTTTGATATATTGACAAATGTTATTAATTTAGCTTTGCTAATTTATTTTAAAATATATAATAAAATGAAGTATTGTAAGTAAAATAATTTGTAAATTTGAATAATGAGGATAATATATAAGTAAGAAATTTAAAAATAATTAATTAAATATAATTTAAATACATGAAAATTTAGATGACTTATTATTATAAAATGGATTATAATTAAATACCATAAAACATAGAAATTTTTAATAATTAAAGAATTGTGATAAAATTAAAAAGTTAATAAAGAACATTAGTTTGATTTTGATATTATGAAATTGTATAATTATATCTAAATTATTACTTAAATGTGAATAGGTTATAATTTTGGAGGTTTATATGAATAGTGAAGTTAATAGTAAATATGATGTAACTGATTTGACATCCTTAGAGAAGCTTGAACCAGTTAGAGTTAGACCAGGAATGTATATAGGGTCTACAGGAACAAAGGGCTTACATCATTGTATATGGGAGATATTAGACAATTCAATAGATGAAATATCTAATGGATTTGGAGATAAAGCTACAATTATTATAAATAAAGATAAAAGTGTTACTGTTATAGATAATGGTAGAGGAATACCAACAGGAATTCATCCCGTTAAGAAAAAATCAGGAGTTGAAATGGTATTTACCGAATTACATACTGGTGGTAAGTTTGATAATAAGAACTATAAAACATCAGGAGGTCTTCACGGAGTTGGAGCGGCAGTTGTTAATGCACTTTCTAAATGGCTTGAAGTTGAAGTTCATCAAAATGGTAATATATATAAGCAAAGATTTGAATATGCTTATGATAAAGAACTTAAAAAAGATATGCCTGGAACTGCAGTAAGTAAATTAGAGGTTGTAGGAAAAGCAAAAGATACAGGAACAAGAGTTACATTTAAACCAGATGGAGAAATTTTTTCTACAACTGATTTCAAGTTTGATATTATAGATGAAAGATTACAAGAACTTGCATTCCAAAATAAAGGCATACATCTTGAGCTTATAGATAATAGAAAAGATGAAGAAGTACGAAAGGAATATTATTCTGAAAGAGGTTTGCTTGATTTTATAGATTATTTGAATGAAAGTAAAACTACAATTCATGCTACACCAATTCTTTTTGAAGGTGAAAGAGAAATAAACAATATTTCAATGTATGGAGAAGTCTGCATGCAATTCACAGATTCTACTACTGAATATATTGCAAGTTATGTTAATAATATTCCTACTACAGAAGCTGGAACTCATGAATCAGGATTTAAAACAGGTATGACAAGAGCATTTAAGGAGTGGTCAAAAAAGTTAGGACTTGTTAAGGAAAAGGATAAAGAGTTTGAGGGTGATGACTTAAGAGAAGGAATGACAGCTATAGTTAGAATCAAGATTACTAATGCTGTGTTTGAAGGGCAAACTAAGACTAAGTTAGGAAGTTCAGAAGCCTATACTATGATGAATGATTTAGCATATACTAGACTTTGTGAATGGATAGAAGATAATAAGGAAGTTGCTACAAGTCTTATAAATAATGCACTTGCTGCAGCCCAAAGAAGAGAAAAAATTAAAAAGATAAATGAAGCTGAAAAGAAAAAGATAGGTAAGGGAACAGCACCACTTGCTGGGAAAGTTGCTGTTTGTACATTAAAAGATAATACTGTTAATGAATTTATAGTAGTTGAGGGAGACTCTGCCGGTGGTTCAGCAAAACAAGCTAGAGATAGAAGATTCCAAACTATAATGCCTTCAAAAGGTAAAATAATGAATACAGAAAAGCAAAAGCTTGAAAATGTACTAGCATCTGAAGAACTTAAAATTTTCAATACAGCTATAGGAACAGGTACTTTAGATAACTATAAAGAAGAAGACTTAAAGTACGATAAAATTATAATAATGAGTGATGCTGATGTTGATGGATATCATATCAGAACTTTATGGATGACTTATATTTATAGATATATGAGACCATTAATAGCTAATGGACATCTTTATTTAGCACAACCGCCTTTATATAAAGTTTATAAGATTGTAAAAGGAAAAGAAGTATCAAAATATGCATATAGTGATGAAGAATTAGAAAAGGTTAAAAAGGAAATAGGAAAGGGAGCTTTAATTCAAAGATATAAAGGTCTTGGAGAAATGAATCCAGACCAACTTTGGGATACTACTTTAAATCCAGAAACTAGAACTCTTTTCCAAGTTACTATTGAAGATGCAGCTAAGGCAGAAAAAATGGTATCACTTTTAATGGGTGATGTTGTTGAGCCAAGAAAAAATTATATGTATAAGTATGCAGAGTTTTAGGTAGAGAAAGGAGCTAAATTATGGCTAAGAAGGGACATGACATTCCAAGGGATAATAATATATTAAGAATACCTCTTGAAGAGGCTATGCCGGATAATTATCTTCCATATGCAGTAGAAGTTGCAAAGGATAGAGCGCTTCCAGATGTAAGAGATGGATTAAAGCCGGTTCATAGAAGAATACTTTATGGAGCTTATCTTTTAAAGGCTTTTCCTGATAGACCTTATTATAAAAGTGCAAGAATAGTTGGGGATGTACTTGGTAAATTCCATCCTCATGGTGATTCATCAGTTTATGATGCTATGGTACTTATGGCTCAAGACTTCTCTACTAGAGAACAATTATTTGATGGACATGGGAACTTTGGTTCAATGGATGGCGATGGAGCAGCTGCCATGCGTTATACTGAGGCTAGATTATCAAAGATAGCAATGGAGATGCTTAGAGATATAGATAAAGATACAGTTGAAATGGTTCCAAACTATTCAGATAGTGAAATGGAGCCTAAAGTATTACCAGCAAGATATCCAAACCTTTTAGTAAATGGTACATTTGGAATAGCTGTTGGACTTGCTACTAATATACCACCACATAATTTAGGTGAAGTTACAGATGGTGTATTAGCATATATAGATAATCCAGAAATAACAACAAAAGAGCTTATGAATTATATTAAAGCACCAGATCTTCCAACTGGTGGAGTTCTTATTGGTAAAAATTCTTTATTATCTGCTTATGAAACAGGAGAAGGAAAAGTTACTTTAAGAGCGAAAACTAATATAGAAAAGCTTGATAATGGTAGATATGGAATAGTTATTACTGAATTCCCTTATAGAAGAAATAAGTCAAAGATACTTCAAACAATATCTGAGATGACTGGAGATAAGAGACATCAAAAAGCATTAGAAGCTATTACTGATATTAGGGACGAATCAGATAGAAGTGGTATAAGAGCTGTTGTAGAACTTAAAAAGGCTGCAGATTATGATATAGCAGATAAAGTTTTAAAATACTTATATAAGAAAACGGACTTACAATGTAACATAAGCTTTAATATGGTAGCACTTGCTGATGGAAAACCACAAACTATGGGATTAAAGACAATAATAATGCATTATGTCAACCATCAAAAAGATATAGTTACAAAGAGAACTATAAAGGAACTTGTTATGGCAGAAAAAAGGTTCCATATAGTTGAAGGATTTATTAAAGCTATAGATGTTTTAGATGAAATAATTAAGACTATTAGAGAATCAAAATCTAAAAAAGATGCAGGTATAAATTTAATTGATAAGTTTGGATTTACAGAAATTCAAGCAGAAGCAATTTTAGAACTTATGCTTTATAGATTAACAGGGCTAGAAATTAAAGTGTTCCAAAAGGAATATGCAGAGCTTGAAAAAACTATAAAGAAATTAAGAAAAATATTAGCTGAGGAAAAAGAGCTATTAAGAGTTGTAAAAACTGAATTAAAAGAGATTACTGATAGATTTAGAAATCCAAGAAGAACTATGATAGTAGAAGATGATAGTGAAGCTAAAATTGATTTAGATGAACTTATTGTTGTTGAAGATGTTATGATTACATTATCTAAAGATGGATTTATAAAAAGAATACCATTTAAAAATTATCAAAGATCTAATGCAAAAGCTGAAGATATTGAATATAGAGAAGGCGATGAGCTTAAATTCTTATTTAAATCAAATACTACAGAAAATATTCTTTTATTTACTGATAAAGGTAATATGTATCAAATTAAAGGAATAAATATTCCAGAAGGTAAATGGAAGGAAAAGGGCGAAAGAGTAGATTCTATAATAAAAACTTTAAATCTAGATGATGAAAATATAGTAGAGACATTTTCTATAGGTGTGTTAGATGGAAGTAAGAGTATTCAATTTATAACTAATAGAGGTATAATAAAGAAGAGCTCTTTAGATAAGTTCCAAACTAGTTATAGTAAAATTCAAGCATTAAAGTTAAAGGAAAATGAACTTGTATTAAATATAATATTATTAGATAGTGAAGAGGATAAGGAATTCTTAGAAGTAAAAACTAAATTAGGATTAAAGTTTAGCTTAGAATTACCTAAGATAGAAGATACACCAAGAAATATTTTAGGAACTCAATTATTTAACTTAATTGAAAGTGATGAAATAATAAATGTAGAATATGTAAATGAATTTGAATTTATAACATTTAGCCTTGGAGTAACAGCAAAGGGTACATTAAAGGGATTTGCAAGAGCAAAGGCTAATGATAGATTAAAAGTTAATACAGATTCTTTAAGTACATTATTAATGTTTACTGATAAGGGAAATGTTTATAAGATACCAGCATTTTTAATTTCTAATGTTATTAAAGAAGAAATTGCAATAGAAAATATAATTGATGGATATTCAAAAAAAGAAAAGATAATAGATGTTTATTCAATTAAGACCTTTAATGAAAAAGATATGGTTTATTTCTTTAGTAAAAAGGGAATGATAAAAAAGACTTCATTGAAAGAATATGATGGAAATTACTCATCATGCCAAGCGTATAAGTTTAAATATGAAAATGATGAATTAATTTCAGTATGCATAGAAGCCAATGATGGAGAAATAGTAATTATAAGTAAAAAAGGAATGGCAATTAGATTCCTTAGTGAAAGTGTAAATGCTATGGGAAGAGTTGCTTCAGGAGTAACAGGAATAAGCTTAAAAGAAGATGATGAAGTACTTTCAGGAAATATACTTAAATTATTAAGTAATACTATGGATGAAATAGCTATAGATGATAATAGAAATGAAGAAATTACCTTATTAACAAAAAATAAAGAAAAAAAGGTAGTAGAGATAAGAGATATTCGAGTTCAAAATAGAGCTGGAAGAGGAACTAATATTATGGTTATTAATTTAGATGACGAAATAACAGAAACGTTATTTAGCTTATAAATGTAATAAATAAAAGGGAGTGTTAAAAGTGAAGGTTGCAGTTTTATTAGCAGAAGGTTTTGAAACTATTGAAGCATTAACAACAGTTGATATTTTAAGAAGAGCAGGTGTTGCTTGTAGTACTTTTGGAACAAAGAGTTTAGAGGTGACAACATCTCATTCAGTAACAATAAAGGCAGATAAAGTTTTAAATGAAGAAGTTTATGATTATGATGTTGTTGTATTACCAGGTGGTATGCCAGGATCAGTAAACTTAAGAGATGATGAAAAAGTTAATGAACTTGTAAAGAATTTTTATGATGAGGGTAAAATTGTTGCTGCAATATGTGCAGGTCCAATTACTTTAGGAAAGCTTGGAATAGTTAATGGAAAGAATGCAACATGCTATCCTGGGTTTGATGATCAATTAGTAGGATGTAATTATAAAGAGGAACTTGTAGTTGTTGATGGAAATGTTATTACTGGAAGAGGTCCAGCAGCTGCAATACCATTTGCATTTGAAATATTAAAGCATGTAGCACCAGATAAAGTAGACCAGATAAAAAACGCAATGCTATTTTAGTAGTTAGTAATTAAAAGCGTAGTAAGTAACAAGTAACAAGTTGTAAGTTAAAGATGAAACTCCTTAGGGAGTTTCTATAATATATTTTTTTAGTAAAGTCAGCGATAGCTGACTTTATTCATTAACTTGAAAATTGAAACTTGAAACTGATAATCGGGGGTGATTTTATGGAAAAATGGATGGTAAAAAACATTAAGTTTGATACCTTAAAATTTGCAAACCAGCTTGGTATAAGTCCAGTTGTTGCAAAATTATTAGTTAATAGAAATATTTATACCATTGATAATGCAAAAGAATTTTTAGAAGGAAATATAAGTGGTTTTAATAATCCTAAGGATATGCTAGGAATGAATGGTGCTGTTGAATTAATGCAAAATAGCATAATTTCTGGTGAAAAGATTCTTATCGTAGGAGATTATGATGTGGACGGTGTTATTAGCACATATGTTCTTTATACTGCTATAAAAAAATGTGGTGGAAATGTTACTTTCCATATTCCAGATAGAATTAAAGAAGGATATGGAATAAATGAAAGTATAATTAAAAAAGCTAGTGAAGATAATGTTGATATTATAATTACCTGTGATAATGGTATAGCTGCAATAGAGCAAACTAAGCTTGCTAAGGAATTGGGATTAAAGGTAATAATTACAGATCATCATGATGTTCCTTTTGTTGAAGAAAATGGTGAGAGGAAATATATTGTTCCTAATGCTGATTTTGTATTAAATCCTAAGCAGGAGGAATGTAAATATAAGTTTGATAAAATTTGTGGAGCTACTGTAGCTTATAAATTTGTTGAATGTCTTTATGAAAAATTTAATATAAATAAAGAAGAACTTTATGATTTGCTTCAATATGTTGCAATAGCTACTGTTTGTGATGTTGTTGATTTAACATCTGAAAATAGAATAATAGTTAAAGAAGGTTTAAAAAGAATAAATTCAACTAATAATATCGGTTTAAAAGCTTTATTTAAGGAAACAGGATTAGAAGATAAGACTATAACTGTTTATACACTAGGATTTGTTATAGGTCCAAGTATTAATGCTTCAGGTAGACTTGAACAAGCGGAGTGGGCATTGAAAATGCTTCTAAGTGATAATGAAATTGAAGCTAAGGAATTAGCAGAAAAGCTTAATGATTTAAATAAAGAAAGACAAGAGCTAACTAAAGAAGGATTAGAGGAAGCACTTGAAATAATAGAAAAAAATAATATGGCTAAGGATAAAGTGTTAGTTGTATACTTAGAAGATGTTCATGAAAGTATTGCTGGAATAATTGCAGGTAGAGTTAGAGAAAAATATAATTTACCTACAATTATTTTAACAAAAGCTCATGATGGAGCTAAAGGATCTGGAAGATCTATTGATAAATATAATATGTTTGAAGAATTACTTAAATGTAAAGATTTATTAGGTAAATTTGGGGGGCACCCAATGGCAGCAGGGATGTCATTACCAATTGAAAATATAGATGAGTTTAGGAATAGATTAAATGAGGTAACAGAATTAACTGATGAAGATGTTATACTAGAAGTTTCAATTGATATGGGATTAATATTAAATCAAATAAATTACGAGTTAATAGATGAAATATCATTGTTAGAACCATATGGAAAGGCGAATCCTAAGCCTACCTTTGGTATAAAAAAGTTAAAAGTAGTAGATGCAAAAATATTAGGCAAAAATAAAAATGTACTTAAGCTTAAATTAACAGATGGAAGGCTTTATATTGAAGGTATATATTTTGGTGATATAGAAGGTTTTGAAAACTCTATAAAAGATGAATTAGGTGAAATTGAGTATAATAAAGTATTTAATGGTATATCTAATAATCTTTATTTAGATATAATTTGTATGCCAGATATTAATGAGTTTAATGGAAATAAAAAGGTTCAATTAGTTATAAGTAATTATAGAATTTCAAATTAATGTATTTTTAATTAAAACAAGGGAATGTATCAAAATTCTATTTTCATATTTGAAATATAGTTTTGATACATTCCCTCTTTTTGTTAATTAAGTTATGATAGTTAACCTCTTAGGAGAAATAATTTACCACTTACTTAAAGTACGTTTACATTAAAAAATGCTTAGAATATAATTTGAGTATGGAGGGCGGAGTGAAGATGAGAATACGAATAGAGGTAGATAATCAAATAGATGAAAATGAAGTTATTATTAAATGTAGTGAATTAAGTGAAGAAATAACAAAAATTCAAAGGGTAATTTCAGAGCTAATAGCAGAGAAAAAAGAAATGATATTTTATAAAGATAATACAGAATATTATATATGTATAGATGATGTGCTATTTTTTGAAACTGAAGAAAGTTCAATTTATGCACATACATTAAGCGAAGTATATCAAGTTAAGTATAAGCTTTATGAATTAGAGGAGATTTTACCAAAGAATTTTGTTAGAGTATCTAAATCTACAATTTTAAATATTAATCATATTTATTCAATAACTCGTAATATAACATCTTCCAGCTTAGTAGAGTTTAAAAACACACATAAGAAGGTATATGTATCTAGATCTTATTATAAGGTGTTAAAATTAAAATTATCAGAAAAGAGGAGATAAGATGAGAGAAAGAAATATATTTTGGGGTATATTATTTGTTTTAGGTGCAATTGGTTTAGTAATAGGCAAGATGGGTTTTTTATCTGATGTTAATCCATTTAGTTTAGGATTCTCAGTAATTTTAGGTGCTATTATTATAGATAGCTTATTTAGATTAAATTATGCAGGAATATTATTTCCAATAGCTTTTCTTTGTATAATATATGATAAACAGCTTGGAATAACTGCACTTACACCATGGACTGTTTTAATTGCAGCTTTATTTGGAAGTAT
Organism: Clostridium sp. D53t1_180928_C8; assembly: GCF_015667795.1. Classification (GTDB taxonomy): domain Bacteria; phylum Bacillota; class Clostridia; order Clostridiales; family Clostridiaceae; genus Clostridium. The sequence goes on along the minus strand of NZ_JADPEL010000005.1, from coordinate 68,532 downwards.
TGGTTTATCAATGATTTTTCCTAAAAAAAATAAATTTTTTAAAAAAAGTTCATCTTGGAGTTGGGAAGAAGGAGAAAAGATAAATATTGAAGATGAAGGTAATATAAAAATATCAGTAGCTTTTTCAGGAGGAACAAAATTTATAAATACTGATAAATTTGCGAGTGCTGATATTAGTTGTAAATATTCAGGTCTTGAAGTATATTTTGATAATGCAGTAATGGCAGAAAATACAGCAGTTATTAGATTAGATGTAGCTTTTTCAGGATTAGAGTTATACATTCCAAAAAATTGGAATGTTGAAAATAGAACAAATGTATTTTTAGGTGGAGTAGAAAATAAAAAATATGGAGATAAAGTATATACTAATACTTTAATATTGACTGGAGATGTTAAGCTTTCAGGAGTAGAGATACATTATATATAGTTTATAAAATAAATAATAGGGTGCTTTATACAGCATCCTATTATTTATTTTGGAAAGTTATTATTTCATTCCATTTTCGTATTGTTCAACCATACGTTTAACCATTTCTCCACCAACGCTACCGCATTGTTTAGAAGTTAGGTCACCGTTATAATCTGTGAAAGGAACTCCCATTTCACTAGAAACTTGGTTTTTGAATTTAGCTAATTTATCTTTAGCATCAGGTACTAAGTTTTGTGCCATTTAAATTCACCTCCTTATATCGTTATGTTAATAGCTTATCCAAATAAAGAAATTGTATTATATTTAATTAGAGGAAAAGGTGGAAAATTACTGGGTTAGTGGTAGAATATATAGAGATGGTTAGCTATTTACAACTTAAATTTGGTAAAAGTTAAATTATTATTAGAATTAAGAGTTGAAATTTGGTTAAAATCTTAATAAAAGTATTTAAGGTAAATATTTAAAATTTGTGTAAAACTATATTATTTTAATAAATATAAATAATAGTATAGATACATTAATAATCAATGAGGTGTTTTAATGAGTAAGTACAAGATTATAATGACTGGTGGGGGAACAGCAGGACATGTAACTCCTAATTTAGCTTTAGTTCCAAAGTTAAAAGAGAAAGACTTTGAGATAAAGTATATAGGGAGTTATGAAGGAATTGAAAAAGAGATTATAGGTGATGCGGGAATACCTTATTATGCAATTTCATCAGGAAAATTAAGAAGATATTTTGATATGAAGAATTTTTCTGATCCATTTAAGGTAATGAAAGGTGTAATGCAAGCAAGTAAAATCTTATCAAAAGAAAAGCCAGATGTTATTTTCTCAAAGGGAGGTTTTGTTGCTGTTCCAGTAGTTATTGCTGCATCAATGAAGAAGATACCGGTAGTATCTCATGAATCAGATTTAACACCAGGTCTTGCAAATAAGCTATCAGCTCCATTTTGTGATAAATTATGTGTAACTTTTAGAGAAAGTTTAAGTTATATAAAAGATGGAAAAGGTGAATTAACAGGTACTCCGATAAGAGAAGAGATATTAAAAGGAAATAGAATAAGTGGAAAAGAAATTTGTAAATTTAATCAGGATAAAGAAGTTATTTTAGTTATTGGTGGTAGTTTAGGTGCTAAAAATATAAATGATGAAGTTAGATATCATATAAATGATATATTAAAAAACTTTAATATAATCCATATATGTGGTAAGGGAAATTTAGATAAATCATTAGATGGGGTAGAGGGATATAAACAGTTTGAATATGTTAAAGAAGATTTACCACATTTACTTAAATATGCTGATTTTATAATTTCTAGAGCTGGGGCAAATGTAATATTTGAATTATTAGCATTAAAAAAGCCAACATTATTAATACCATTATCTAAAAAAAGTAGTAGGGGAGATCAAATCTTAAATGCTAATTCTTTCAAAAAAGAAGGGTATTCTTTAGTTTTAGATGAAGATGAAATGATGGAAAAGCATAACTTAATGGAAAAACTTTTAGAATTACAAGAAAGAAAAAATGATTTTATTAAAAATATGAATAATAGCCAAATGAAAAATGGTGTTGATGCAATTATAAATGTAATAATGAATAGTATTAAGAAAAAATGATTTTGCATATAAGCGTTTTCAAGAAAATAAATTTTAAAATATGGATGTAAAGAACTTGAAAAAAATTTTTAGTGTTATATAATGAAATTAATGGAAAATTTAACATAATAATCTAACAAAAGTAGAAGAGGTGCTAAAATGAAAAAAGTTTCAATAATATATTGGAGTAATGGTGGAAATGTTGAAATTATAGCAAATGCTATAGCAGAAGGAGCTAGTATAGGAGATGTAGAAGTTGAAACAAAACATGTTGCAGATGCATCTATTACAGATGTTATAGAAGCAGATGCAGTAGCTTTTGGAAGCCCAGCAATGATAAACGATGATATAGAAGAAATAGATATGAAGCCTTTTATTAATAGTTTAAGAGGATTAGAAATTAAAAATAAGCCTTTAATATTATTTGGATCATGTGGATGGCGTGATACTAAGTTTATTGATAAATGGGAAAGTAATATGGAAGACTATGGATTTAATGTTTTAGGAAAGTTAACAGTTAAGGATTCTATTGAACAAAATAACTTGATGAAGGCTAAGGAATTAGGGAAGTTATTAACTTCAGAAATGGAATTTTAATTTGTTTCATATCTACTAAGTGAATAAATTATGCAGTTTATGTAAGCAACAATGGTATATTATTGAAATTAAATATAGTTTAATTCGATATATACCATATTATTTATATGCTTAATTTTAAAAAAGGGAAGCGAGGTAGACAAGATGAGAAAAATGAAGACTATGGATGGTAACACTGCTGCTGCACACGTATCATATGCGTTTACAGAAGTAACTGCTATTTATCCTATAACTCCATCATCACCAATGGCAGAACATGTTGATGAATGGGTTGCACAAGGTAGAAAAAATATTTTTGGACAACCAGTAAAGGTTATGGAAATGCAATCAGAGGGAGGAGCAGCAGGAGCGGTTCATGGATCATTACAGGCTGGAGCTTATACTACTACATATACAGCTTCACAAGGTTTATTATTAATGATTCCTAATATGTACAAGATATCTGGAGAGAGACTTCCAGGGGTTATACATGTGTCTGCTAGAGCACTAGCAACATCTTCATTAAATATTTTTGGAGACCATCAAGATGTTATGGCTGCAAGACAAACTGGTTTTGCGATGCTTGCAGAGGGTTCAGTTCAAGAAGTTATGGATTTATCAGCAGTTGCACATTTAGCTGCTATAAAAACTAGAATTCCATTTATGAACTTCTTTGATGGGTTTAGGACATCACATGAAATTCAAAAAATTGAAGTTTTAGAATATGATGAGTTAGGCAAGCTAGTTGATTGGGATGCAGTAAAAGAATTTAGACAATCTGCATTAAATCCAGATCATCCAGTAACTAGAGGTACAGCTCAAAATCCAGATATATATTTCCAAACAAGAGAAGCTGTAAACAGATTCTATGATGATATTCCAGAAGTAGTAGAAGGATATATGGCTGAAATAACTAAATTAACAGGAAGAGAGTATCATTGCTTCGATTATTATGGAGCAAAAGATGCTGATAGAGTAATAATTGCTATGGGCTCAGGAACTGATGTTGCTGAAGAAACAGTAGATTATTTAAATGCTAGAGGAGAAAAGGTTGGTGTTGTAAAGGTTAGACTTTATAGACCATTCTCAATAGAAAAATTATTAGCTGCAATTCCAGATACAGTTAAGAAAATTGCAGTTTTGGATAGAACTAAGGAACCAGGATCAATAGGTGAGCCATTATACTTAGATGTAGTAAGTGCATTTGCAGGTAAGGGAAATGCTCCAATTATAGTTGGTGGTAGATATGGATTAGGTTCAAAGGATCCAAATCCTTCAGATATAGCAGCTGTTTATGCTAACCTTTCTAAGGACGAGCCTAAGAATGGATTTACGATTGGTATAGTTGATGATGTAACATTTACTTCGCTTGAAACAGTAGAAGATATAGATGCTACTCCAGAAGGAACTAAGGCTTGTAAATTCTGGGGATTAGGTTCAGATGGTACTGTTGGTGCTAATAAAAGTGCTATTAAGATTATCGGTGACCATACTGATATGTATGCTCAAGGATATTTCTCATATGACTCTAAGAAATCAGGTGGTATAACAGTTTCTCACTTAAGATTTGGTAAGAAGCCAATTAAATCACCATATTTAATAGATAAAGCTGATTTTGTAGCATGTCACAATCAATCATATGTTTATAAATATAATGTATTAGATGGATTAAAGAAAAATGGTAAGTTCTTATTGAATACAATTTGGACACCTGAAGAATTAGATGAAAAATTACCAGCAGAAATGAAGAAAACTATAGCTGAAAAGAATATAGAATTCTATACATTAAATGCTGTTAAGATAGCCCAAGAAATTGGACTTGGTGGAAGAATAAATATGATAATGCAAGCTGCATTCTTTAAAATAGCTAATATAATTCCAGTTGATGAAGCTATAGCGTATTTAAAACAAGCAGTTGTAACATCATATGGGAAAAAAGGTGAAAAAGTAGTTAATATGAATAATGCTGCTATAGATGCAGGTGTTGAAGCTATAGTTAAGATAGATGTTCCAGCAACTTGGATAAATGCAGTAGAATCAGAAGTATCTACTACTAAAGAAATTCCAGCCTTTATAAAAGACATAGTTGACCCTATGAATAGACAAGAAGGATTTGGATTACCAGTTTCTACATTTGTTAAGCATGGTATGGAAGATGGTACATTCATGGCTGGTACTGCAGCTTATGAAAAGAGAGGAATTGCAATTAATGTTCCAGAATGGGTACCTGAAAATTGTATTCAATGTAATCAATGTGCTGTAGTATGTCCACATGCTGCAATAAGACCATTCTTATTAACTGGTGAAGAGGCTGAAAAAGCACCTGCTTCAATGAAGATTACTGATGCTAAGGCATTAAAGACAGAAGTTCCATATAAGTTCTCAATTGGTATTACACCTCTTGATTGTACGGGTTGTGGAAATTGTGCTGAAGTATGTCCAGCTAAGAATAAGGCTTTAGTTATGAAGCCACAAGATAGTCAACATGACCAAATTGAGGCTTGGGACTATGCAACTACAGAAGTATCTGCTAAGAAGAACCCAATGAATAAGAACACTTTAAAGGGTAGCCAATTTGAGCAACCACTTCTTGAGTTCTCAGGTGCTTGTGCAGGGTGTGGAGAAACACCATATGCTAAACTTGTAACTCAATTATTTGGTGATAGAATGATGGTAGCTAATGCTACTGGATGTTCTTCAATTTGGGGAGGATCTGCTCCAGCAACGCCATATACAGTTAACCATAATGGGCATGGTCCAGCTTGGGCAAACTCATTATTTGAAGATAATGCTGAGTATGGCTTAGGTATGTTCTTAGGAGTTAAAGCTATCAGAGATAGAATTGCTGAAAATGTAAAAGTTGCATTAGACAGTGATTTAGCTGATGATACTAAAACTGTATTAAAAGATTGGTTAGATAATATGGATGAAAGTGCTGGAACTAGAGAAAGAGCAAATGCTTTATCAACTGCACTTGAAAATTGTGATTCTGAAATAGCTAAAACTATTTTAAATGATAAAGAGTTCTTTGTGAAGAGATCTCAATGGATTTTTGGTGGAGATGGTTGGGCATATGATATCGGATACGGTGGACTTGACCATGTACTTGCATCAGGAGAAAACGTAAATGTATTAGTATTTGATACAGAGGTTTACTCAAATACTGGTGGACAATCTTCTAAGTCTACACCAACAGCTGCAATTGCTAAATTTGCTGCTTCTGGTAAGAGAACTAAGAAGAAAGACTTAGGAATGATGGCTATGAGTTATGGTTATGTATATGTTGCACAAGTTGCAATGGGAGCTGATAAGAACCAAGTTCTTAAGGCTATTTCAGAAGCTGAAAGTTATAATGGACCATCATTAATAATTGCTTATGCTCCATGTATTAACCATGGTATAAAAATAGGTATGACTAATTCACAATTAGAAACTAAGAAAGCTGTTGATTGTGGATATTGGGCAACTTATAGATATAATCCAGCACTAAAAGGAATTAAAAATCCATTTACTTTAGATTCAAAAGAACCTAAGGGAGATTTTAGAGAATTCCTAATGGGTGAAGTTAGATATGCTTCGTTAGCTAAAGCATTCCCAGAAGCAGCAGATGCTTTATTTGAAAAAACACAAGCTGATGCAATGGAAAGATTAGAAAATTATAGAAAGCTTGCTAATCAAGAATAGCAATAAATTAATAAAAAAGAGACGAAAGTCTCTTTTTTTTATTTTGTATTTATAGAAATATATCAAATTTTTATAAAAAAAATATATTTTTCTTTTATTTTCCTAAGAATAAGGGTACAATTATAAAGACTAGTTAAGTTAAGTAATAATTAATTATTTAACTTATTTATTAAGGAGGAATGTAAAATGGATAACGAATTAAATAAATGCGGCGAAGGCTGCGGATGCGGACACGATCATGATAGCCACGGATGTGGAGATAACTGTGGGTGTGGAGAACACGAACATGAACACTTTGTTGTTGATTTAGAAGATGATAACGGAAATGTTATATCTTGCCCAATAGTTGATGCATTTGAATTTGAAGAAAATGAATATGTATTAGCTCAAAATCCAGAAGATGAATCAGTTTACTTATTCAGATCAACTGAAGAAGGAGAACTTATAGTTCCAGAAGAAGCTGAATTTGATAAAGTAACAGAATATTATACTAACGTTTTAGCTGACGAATAATATTTAAAGAGATTATGCAAATTAATTTGTGTAATCTCTTTTTTTTTATATTAGTATAGTGAATTTTATTATTTGTTTTCAATTTACATTTTAAAGGTAAGATGATATATTTTTATTATGGGAAATATTACTTGGAAAATTTAAAAATAATATTAAAATTAAGATATTATAATATAAGTTAGAATAACAATTTGATAAGTAACTTAAACTAAGTAAAAGTCATAAATTAAAATTTCACTTAAAGAGAAAAAGGTGAATAAGATGAAGTATGCGGATTTACATATTCATTCAAATTATTCTGATGGAGTAAAGAGTCCAGAGGAAATAATTAAAATAGCAATAAAAGACAATATAAAGTATATCTCTATAACAGATCATGATTCTATATCATCACAGTATGTAACTAAAAATAATTATAAAGAAATAAATATAATTCCAGGAATAGAACTTAGCACTGAATATAAAGAAATGGAATTGCATATATTGGGGTATTTTATGGATATTGATAATAAGGAGTTACAAGAACTTGCAAAAGAGTTAAATACTCAACGAATAAAAAGAGTAGAAGATATACTATATAAATTGAATAAATATGATATTAACTTAGATATAGAAGATTTAGCTGTAGATATAGATGCAACTGTAGGAAGAAGTCATGTTGCAAATGCAATGGTTAAAAAAGGTTATTTCGATAATTATAAAAGTGCTTTTAGAAGTTTTTTAATTCAAGGAAAGCCTGGCTATGTTAAAGGATTTAGGTTAAATTATAAAGATTGTATAGATGTAATTAATAAAGCTGGAGGTGTAGCTATTTTAGCTCATCCCGGGCAAATATATAGAAAAATTGAAGTCGAAAATATCTTAAAGGAATTAAGATGCTTTGGTCTAAAGGGAATAGAGATATATCATCCAAGCCATTCACAAGGCGATATAAATAAATTTTTTAATTTATCAAAAAAGTATAAACTATGCATAACTGGAGGAAGTGATTATCATGGAAAAACATTAGGTTATGATAATCTATCAATAGGAAGTTATGGATTAAATGAAGAGTATTTAGAAAAATTTATTAAATTTAATAATAGATAATGGGGGCAAAATAATGGAACTATCAAGAAAAGCACAAAGAATAGAAGCATCAGTAACTTTAGCAATAACAGCAAAGGCTAAAGATATGAAGGAAAGTGGAATTGATGTAATTAGTTTTGGTGCAGGTGAACCAGACTTTAATACTCCACAAAATATAATTAATGCTGCTATAAAAGCTATGGAAGAGGGAAATACAAAGTATACTAATGTAAATGGAATACTTCCATTAAGAGAAGCCATATGTAAAAAATTTGAAAAAGATAATGGGTTAATATATAATCCATCTCAAATAGTTGTATCAACTGGGGCTAAGCAATCACTTGCAAATGCATTTTTAGCTATATTAAACCCAGGTGATGAGGTAATTGTACCAAGTCCTTATTGGGTTAGCTATCCTGAACTTATAGGATTAGCTGATGGAAAGGCTGTTTTTGTAGATAGTGATGAAAAATCTGCTTATAAATTTACTAGTGAAAACTTAGAAAAAGCAGTTACTACAAAAACAAAAGCTATTATATTAAATACTCCTAATAATCCAACAGGAACTATTTATAATAGAGATGAATTAATAGAAATTGCAGAATTTGCTAAAAAATATGATCTTATAATTGTTTCAGATGAAATGTATGAGAAGTTAATATATGATGGAAAGAAGCATGTAAGTATTGCTAGTGTTTCTCAAGATGCATATGAAAGAACTATTGTTATAAATGGATTATCTAAATCTTACGCTATGACAGGATGGAGATTAGGTTATTGTGGAGCTAGCGAAAAAATAGCAAAATTAATGACTAATATTCAAAGTCATATGACATCTAATGTTTGTTCAATAACTCAATATGCCGCAATAGAGGCTTTAAATGGATCACAGGATAAAGTTAGGGAAATGATTGTTGAGTTTGAGAAAAGAAGAAACTACATGGTTAAAACTTTAGAAGCGATGAATAACTTAAGCATAATTAAACCAGAAGGTGCATTTTATATTATGATAAATATTGATAAATGCTTAGGAAAAGAAATTAATGGAGAAAAAATAAATGATTCAATGGAGTTTTCAGCTAAATTATTAGAGTATGAAAAAGTAGCTGTTATTCCAGGAAAAGCTTTTGGATTAGATAATTATGTAAGAGTATCTTATGCAACTTCAATGAAATTAATTGAAAAAGGTTTAGAAAGAATTAATAATTTTGTTAATGAGTTAAAATAAAAAAGGGGCTGTAGCATATAAAATGCTCAGCCTTTATATAGTTAGTAATTAGTAATTAAACACTAATAATTTCTAACTAAAAAGGAGTTGGAGGAGTAGACGTGGAAAAATTAGCAATATTTGATATAGATTATACTATAACAAGAAAAGAAACTTTAATGGAATTTTTTAAATATATTGTATCTAAGGATATAAAAAATATAAAATTTTTACCAAGAGCATTATATTCTGGAGCAATGTATGGAATTAAAGTTTATGATGAGAAAAAGGTTAAAGAATGCTTTTTAAAGTTTATAGAAAATATAGAGGAAACAGAATTAGCTAAGCTTACTAAATCTTTTTATGATGAAAGATTAAGTACTATATTGTATAAAGATGCAGTTGATATGATAAAAAAGTTAAAAAGTGAAGGATACATGGTAGTATTAATATCAGCATCTCCAGAGTTTTATGTTAAAGAATTTTATGCAATTAAAGAAGTAGATTTAATAATTGGAACTAAATTTACTTTTGAGGGTGGAAAATTCATAAGAAAGATGAGCGGAAATAACTGTAAGGGTGAAGAAAAGGTTAGAAGATTAAATGAAGTATTAAAAGAAAAAAATATAAAAGTAGATTTTAAAAATTCATATATGTTCTCTGATTCTCTTTCAGATAAACCTTTATTAGATTTAGTAGGAAATCCATATTTAATTAATTATAAGAAAAAGCATGAAATAGAAATTTTAAGATGGAAATAAATAATCTTCAAAAGGAGTGTAATATTAATGGAAGCAATAAATAAATTTTATTTTAATAATGGAATAATATATCCTATTAATGAGTTTACTGATGAAGATTGTAAAGAAAAGATAATATATGAGGTCTTAAGAGTTGTTAATGGGAAACCAGTATTTTTAAAAGATCATTTATCTAGAATGAAGAAATCATTTGAATTAATAAATAAAGAATTTCCAGATAGTGAAGAAAATATAGAAAGTTTAATAATAAAGGTTATACAAAGTAATGATAATATTAATGGAAATATAAAGGTTACATATAATATAAATAATGGTAATTTCAAAATATATTATATAATGCATTGCTATCCAGAGGATGAGTACTATAAAAAGGGTATAAAGGTTATTCTTTATTATGGTGAAAGAGAAAATCCTAATTTAAAAATAGTAAGTACTGCATTTAGAGCTAAAATTTCAGAAAAAATTAAGGTTGCCAATGCTCATGAAGCATTATTGGTAGATAGAAATGGATTTATAACAGAAGGTAGCAAATCAAATTTCTTTGGAATAAAGGATAAAAAGATTATAACAGCTAAGGGTGAGGATGTCCTTAGAGGAATTACAAGACATAAAATATTTAAAATAGCAGAATTATTAGGTATAGAAGTGGATGAAAGAGATATAAGAGCTTCAGAAATAATAGATTTAGATGCATTATTTATATCAGGAACTTCAGTTGCTATATTACCAATATCTCAAGTAGATAATATTAAATTTGATGTTAATAATGAAACTTTAAGAAAAATAATGAAGGTTTATAATGAGCTCTTAGATGGAAGCAATAAGGTCAAATAGATTTAGTACTACAAGAATGCCGAAAATAAAATATTAATTTTCGGCACATAAGCTTTAGTACATAGTTTATATATTAGAATAGAAGGATGGGGCTATGGAATTAAATATTAAAAAAGAAATTGATACATATTTATTTGTAATATTTAAACTTATGTTAGGATTTTTTTTAGCAGCATTAGGAATAGTTTTTATGATAAATGCTAATTTAGGATTATCACCATGGGATGTATTACATCAAGGTATCACAAATGTAATTCCTATGACAATAGGACAAGCTAATATTGTAGTTGGAATAATAGTAGTTATATCTAGTATGTTTTTAGGAATAAAAATAGGTATAGGGACTATATTAAATACTATTCTTGTAGGAGTATTTATTGATTTAATAACAATTACTAAAGTTATCCCGATGGTACACAATTTATTTATAGGAATACTAATGTTAGTAGTAGGAATGATTTTTTTAGGTCTTGGAACATGTATTTATTTAAGTTGTGAATTAGGGTGTGGACCAAGGGATGGATTGATGACAGCATTAACTAGAATTACAAAAAAGCCTGTCAAATTAGTAAGAACAACTATTGAAATTTGTGCTCTAGTTTGCGGTTGGTTTTTAGGTGGCTATGTAGGTATTGGAACTATAATAACTGCAATAGTATTAGGGTATATTATTCAGTTATGGTGTAAAATTTTAAAGCTTGATATAGCAACATTAAATCATAGAAGTATATTAGATTATTTTAATAATATTATTAAGAAAGTATAATTTAAAATAAAGAGGTATATTAGAAAACTTATTAGTTATTCTAATATACCTCTTTTATATTTTATATATTATTTAAACTAATTATTGTGTAATGATAAAAAGAATTTCTAATAAATTAAAAGAATTTCGATAATTTTGAAAAGAATTTTGTATGGGTTTAAAACAATGAAAACGTTATAATTAAATTGTAAAAATTAAACAAATAAAAACGGGAATATTTTGGAGGGGTTAAAATGATTAAACTAAAAAAATTATTACCAATGGTTGTTGTTGCAACTATGATTGCAGGTTCTATGGCTGGATGTAGTTCAGGAAATGATACTAAGGGTGATTCTACTGATAAAGGAAAGACAGATTCTACTGAACAATCCAAAAAGGAAAATAGTGGGAATATATTAATTGGATCAGCGATATATAAGTTTGATGATACATTTATGACAGGAGTTCGTACTGCAATGGAAAATCAAGCAGATGAAGAGGGTGTAAAAATTGAGTTGGTTGACTCTCAAAATAAGCAACCAACACAAAATGAGCAGGTTGATACTTTTATAACTAAGGGAGTTAATGCGTTAGCTATAAATCCAGTTGATAGAACTGCAGCAGGACCAATAATCGAAAAGGCAAAAGCTAAAGATTTACCTATAGTATTTTTAAATCGTGAGCCAGAAGAAGCTGATATGGCAGGTTATGATAAGGTTTGGTATGTTGGAGCGAAGGCTGAGCAATCAGGAACTCAATCAGGTGAAATTATTGTAGATTACTTTAAAGCAAATCCTGAAGCAGATAAAAATGGAGATGGAGTTATTCAATATGTAATGTTACAAGGAGAGCCAGGACACCAAGATGCTACATTACGTACAGAATATTCTATAAAGGCTATTGAAGATGGTGGATTTAAAGCTGAAAAGCTTGCGGCTGATACAGCAATGTGGGATAAGGCTAAAGCAACTGACCTTATGAAGGCTTTTATAACTGGACAAGGATTAGATAAGATTGAAGCAGTTCTTTGTAATAATGATGATATGGCATTAGGAGCAATTGAGGCATTAAAAGCTGAAGGATATAACAAAGGTGATGCTTCTAAATATATACCTGTAGTTGGAGTTGACGCAACTGCGCCTGCACTTCAAGCAATGAAAGATGGTTCTCTTTTAGGTACAGTATTAAATGATGCAGAAAATCAAGGAAAAGCCACTGTTAATGTAGCTATAGCTGCATCTCAAGGTAAAGAAATAAATAAGGATACAGTAGGCTATGAAGTAACTGATGGCAAATATATTTGGATTGATTATGTTAAGGTTACTCAAGAAAACTATCAAGACTACTTAAAGTAGTTATGAGTTAGTAGTTAGTAGTTAGGAGTTATGATTGAAGCTCCTTAAGGAGTTTCTTCATTTACTACTAACTACTAATTAAAAACTAATAGCTATCCGAAAGGGGTGTTTAAATGGGTGAGTATATATTAGAAATGAATAATATAACTAAGGTTTTTCCAGGGGTAAAAGCTTTAGATAATGTAACTTTAAAAGTAAGAAAAGGTACTGTTCATGCGTTAATGGGTGAAAATGGAGCAGGAAAATCAACTTTGATGAAATGTCTTTTTGGTGTTTATGAAGAAGATGGTGGAGAAATAATATTAGATGGAAAAAAAGAAGTTATTACGTCCTCAAAACAAGCATTAGATTTAGGAATATCAATGATACATCAAGAGTTACATCCAATAAGATTTAGGCCAGTAATGGAGAATATATGGCTTGGAAGATTTCCTATGAGAGGAATTGCTGTAGATAAAAAAGCAATGATAAGAAAAACAGAAGAATTATTTAAAGAAGTTGGATTAGACATTAATCCAGAAATTTTAGCAGGAAATTTATCTGCATCAACATTACAATTAGTTGAAATTGCAAAGGCTGTTAGCTATAATTCAAAAATAATTATTATGGACGAGCCTACATCTTCATTAACAATAAATGAAACTGAACATTTATTTAAAATAATAAATCAGTTAAGGGATAAGGGATGTGCAATTATATATATATCTCATAAGATGGAAGAAATTTTAAAGATATCTGATGAAGTTACTATTATGAGGGATGGTCAATATGTAGGTACTTGGCATTCTAGGGAGCTTACAACAGATCTTATTATAAAGCGTATGGTTGGTCGTGATATGACTAATAGATTTCCAGACAAAGATTATGAAGTGCAAAGTGAAGTAGTACTTAAAGTTGATAATTTATGTTCAAGTGACAATAGATCATTTAAAAATGTAAATTTTGAGCTACATAAAGGTGAAATATTAGGAATAGGTGGACTTGTAGGAGCTCAAAGAACTGAACTTGTAGAAGCTATATTTGGGTTAAGAAAAATAGAATCTGGAACCATCTATAAGGATGGAAAGGAGATTATTATAAATAATGTTAAGGATGCAAAAAAACAAGGATTTGCATTATTAACAGAGGAAAGAAGAGCAACGGGTATATTTGGAATACTTTCTGTTTTAGATAATACAGTTATTGCTAATCAGAAGCAATACTCTAATTGGGGAGTATTAAGAGAAAGTGCAAGGTATGAAGCGGCAAAGGAATCAAACCAAAATCTAAAAACTAAAACACCTACATTAAATGAAGATATTCAAAATCTTTCAGGTGGAAACCAACAAAAGGTTTTAATAGCAAGATGGCTTTTAACAAATCCGGATATATTAATATTAGATGAACCTACAAGAGGGATTGATGTAGGAGCTAAGTATGAAATTTATTCAATTATGATAGAGCTTGCAAAAAAAGGAAAATCAATTATTATGATTTCATCTGAGATGCCAGAACTTTTAGGTATATCAGATAGAATAATGGTAATGTGTGAAGGCAGAGTTACTGGTATATTAGATAAAGATGAAGCAGACGAAGTAAAAATAATGAGTTATTCAACTAAGTTTATTAAGTAATGAAAGAGGGGGATATATATGGGAAATGCAAAAATTATTTCTAATAAAAAGTATTCAGAAATGTTTTTGATTATGGGAGCTATTATTTTAGCTTTAGGAATAATATTAAAATTTGTTTTAGATAGAGCTGTTTTTTATGATTTACCTATTTATGTAATGCTTGTAGGAGTTGGCTTATTAATATATGGATCAAGAAGGTTTTTTGATAAAAAGAATAGCAATATGGAAGTTGAAATTTCAGCTAAAACAGCTAAGAACTTTTTAACTAACAATGCTATTATAATAGCACTTTTAGCGTTAGTAGTAGTTATAATGATAATACAACCAAGATTTATGCAATATCAAGTTGCTTTAGACATATTAACACAATCATCCACTAAAATGATAATTGCTCTTGGTATATGTTTTACATTGTTAATTGCAGGTACAGACCTTTCAGCAGGGCGTATGGTTGGACTTGCAGCTGTAATATCAACATCAATGTTACAAACATCAGATTATGCAAATAGATTCTTTCCGGACTTACCTCAATTAGCTGTTATTATTCCAATAATTGCAGCAGTAGTTGCTTGTATGATTTTTGGATGTATAAATGGATTTTTAGTTGCAAAATATGATATGCATCCATTTATAGCAACATTGGCAGTTCAAGTAATAGTGTATGGTGTTTGTTCTCTATATTTTGATATGGCACCAAATAGATCACAACCAATAGGGGGAGTAAGACCAGACTTTATTGCATTAGGTCAAACTAAACTATTCCAAATAGGAGATTTTCCCGGAATATCAATATTGGTACCAATTGCATTAGCTTTTGTTGTATTAGTATGGTTTATATTAAATAAAACTGTATTTGGTAAGAATGTTTATGCTATTGGAGGAAATAGAGAAGCTGCAATAGTATCAGGTGTAAATGTATTTGCAACAATAATGGGAATATTTGTTTTTGCATCATTATTATATGGTGTTGGTGGTATTCTTGAAGCTGCAAGAACAGCAGGTGCAACTAATAACTACGGAAATGGATATGAGCTAGATGCCATAGCCGCCTGTGTTGTCGGAGGAGTTTCTCTTAACGGTGGTGTAGGTAAGGTTAGTGGAATTGTAAGCGGTGTTTTAATATTTACAGTTATACAATATGGATTACAATTTATAGCTGTTAGTCCTATGTGGCAACAAGTTATTAAAGGTGTAATTATTGCTGTAGCAGTTGCAATTGACCTTTCTAAATATAGAAGAAAATAATCCATAAGTTTTAAGCAGTCACCTTAAGGTGACTGCTTTTGTTATAATTTAAATAATATATCACTTTACTTATTTTTACAAAATATAAATAAAGTGATATAATTAGTAAAGGATTACACTAGAAGAAGTAGAGGGTGATTTAATAAATGGAATTATATAAAATTCTTATTGTTGATGATGAGGAAGAAATTAGACTTGGTGTTATTAAAAAAATAAATTGGGAAAGCTATGGATTTAAGGTTATAGGAGATGCAGCTAACGGGGTAGAAGCATGGGAGAAAGCTACTAATTTAAAGCCGGATATAGTAATGACAGATATTAGAATGCCTTTTATGGATGGATTAGAATTAAGTGCAAAAATACAAGAGATTATGCCAGCTACAAAAATAATAATTTTTTCTGGGTGTGATGATTTTGAATATGCGCAGAAAGCTATAAGTATAAATGTTTCTGAGTATGTTTTAAAACCAATTAACTCTGAAAATCTAATAGAAATACTAAAAAAATTAAAATGTAAGTTAGATGAAGAATATGATGAAAAAAGAAATGTTGAAGTGTTACAAAAATACTATGCTGAAAGTATACCTGTAATGAGGGAACAGTTTTTAACGGCAGCAATTGAAGGAAAAATATATAATGTAAACTTAAAAGAAAAACTAGATGGGTTAAGAATTAATTTTATATTTGAAAATTTTACTGTAGGAATTATTAACCTAGATATTAATAATGATAATGTAATATTTAAAGAAAATGATAAATTACTTCCTATATCAGCTCAAAAAATATTGCAAGATATAATGAAAAATATCTGTGAATTTACTAGTTTTTTGTATTTAGATAATGTAATAGTAATTGGAAATTTAAAAGAAAAAGAAGAATTGAATTGTTTTATTAATGGACTTAATGAAGTTTGTAGAAGTTTTAAAAAAATTATAAAGGGAAGTATGGTAATTGGATTAGGTAAGGTTTATAAGAATTTTAGAAATATTAATTTATCATATAAAGAAGCTAAAAATGCTTTAGAGTACAAGGTTATTTTAGGGAGAGAAAAAGTAATATATATAGAAGATGTAGAACCAGATATGTCTAAGAGTCTTGATTTTAATGAGAATTTAGAAAGAAAATTTGTTGATGCAATAAAAGTGGGAACTGCTACTGATATAGATAATATTTTAAAGCAAATATTTAATATAGAAAGTATGGGATTATTACCTATAAATGAATTTAGGGTATATGGAATAGAAGTTTTAACATCATTAATTAAAACAATAAAATCGTACAATTTAAATATATCAGAAATAATAGGTGAAGATTTTAATAATTATTTATACTTGAATAATTTAAATTCAATTCTAGAAATAAAAGAATGGTTTAAAGACGCAGCCAATAAAGCAAATGAAGCTATTAAGAATGAGAGAATTAACTCATCTAAAATACTTGTAGATAAAGCTAAAAAATATATAAAGGAAAACTATAATGATTATGAACTTTCTGTAGATAAAATGTGTTTAGTTTTACATTTAAGCCCTGCTTATTTTTCTACAATATTCAAGAAGGAGACAGGAGTAAGTTTTATTAATTATTTAACTGATATAAGAATGGAGGAAGCGATAAGGCTTTTAAACACAACAGATGGTAAGACAAGTATTATAGGGCAAAGTGTTGGATACTTAGAACCAAATTATTTTAGTTATGTTTTTAAGAAAAAGTTTGGAATTTCTCCTACAAGATATAGAAAGAGATAACTATTATGTTCAATAAATTTAAAATAAGGATAAATAAAATAAAAAAATGGTATAAATTAAATAGCATAAAAAAGGTAATAGCTACATCATTTACAGCTATAGCAGCTATTGGAATACTAACCTTAGGTGCAATATTATATTTAAGATATGTAGAGTCCACGGAGAAGATTATTTCAAAAAATAATGTTCTTTTTATAGATCAGGTAAATCAAAATTTAGATAATTATTTGCGTAATATGATGAAAATATCTAATGCCGTATATTATCAAGTAATAAAAAAGACAAACTTTTCTAACGATGATATAAGTGAAGAGTTAAATTTATTATATGAGGCTAATAAAGATTCACTAGTAAGTATAGGGGTATTCTCAGAATATGGACAAGTTATAGCTGCACAACCATTAACACAAGTAAAGAATTATGTTGATCCTAGACAAAGTGATTGGTTTATAAAAGCAAAAGGAAAAAGTGAAAATCTACATTTTTCTACTCCTCATGTTCAAAATTTATTTATAGATCCAGATTATAAGTATAGGTGGGTAGTATCATTAAGTAGGGCTGTTGATATAACTAATAATGGTAAGATAAGCTCTGGAGTATTGTTGGTTGATATGAATTTTACAGGAATAGAACAACTTTTTAAAAATGTTTCTATGGATAATTCTTCTTATATTTATCTTATAGATGGAGAGGGCGAGATAATATATCATCCAAGGCAACAATTAATTTATGCAAATCTAATTGATGAGAATAATATTATAGCTTCTGATTATGAGGATGGAAATCATAAAGAGAAGTTTCAAGGAAATAGTAGATTAATTACTGTTAAGACAGTTGGCTATACGGGGTGGAAGATAGTATGTGTAACTCCAATGAATGATATAATGTATAATTATGGTGAAATGGGGATATTTTCTATATTTATTATGTTATTATTTATTACAATAATTACATTTTCTAATGTTTTTGTATCAACTAGGATAACAAATCCAATAACAGAGCTTGAAAAAAGTGTTAAGAAGCTTGAAAATGGTGAGAGTGATATAGAAATATTAGTAGATGGTTCTTATGAAGTTAGGCATTTAGCAAAAGCAATAAGGTCAATGGTAAATCAAATGCATTTACTTATGGATAATATAGTTAAAGAACAAGAGGCGAAAAGAAAAAGTGAACTTAATGCACTTCAGGCTCAAATAAATCCTCATTTTTTATATAATACTTTAGATTCGATAATATGGATGATAGAAAATGAAAATTATGATGGAGCAATAAAAATGGTAACTGCTTTAGCAAAATTATTTAGGATAAGTTTGAGTAAAGGAAAAAATATAATTTCATTGAAAGATGAAATCGAACATGTGCGAAATTATTTAACAATTCAGAGTATACGTTATAAAAATAAGTTTGAGTATTTTATAGAATATGATGACAATACATTAAATCTTTGTAGCTTAAAATTAGTAATACAGCCTTTGGTTGAAAATGCTATAAAACACGGTATGGAATTTATGGATGGGGAGGGTGAGATTGTAATTAAAGCATATATAAATGAATGTGATTTATTTATAGATGTAATTGATAATGGATTTGGAATGACCCAGGAAAATGCTGAAGCAATTTTGAGTGGAAATGTTAAGTTAAATAGTAAAGGATCTGGAATAGGGTTAAAAAATGTTAATGAAAGAATAAAAATTTGTTTTGGAAGTAAGTATGGACTAAGTATATTTAGCGAATTAGATGAAGGCACAACTGTTAGGATTCATATGCCGTGTATATTAGTTGAGGATTATTTTAATAATGGAGATAGTAAATATGAAAAAAAGTAAAAAAATAAATTTGATTGTGTTAATTATATTACTTATTCTATCATTTATATTACTTTTTTGTGATTTATTATTTAGGGATAAAAATAAGACTTATCAAATTTCAGTTATAGCTTCAGGTAAAAGTGATGAAAGTTTTATGATATTAAAAGAGGGGGCAGAACAAGCAGCCTTAGAAATGAATGCTGATATAAGATTTTTATTTTTATCTAAGGATAACAACGAAGAAGAGCAAATAGATCTTATTAAGAGAGAATGTGATAATGAAGTAGATGCTTTATTAATAAAGCCAATAGAAACTGAAGAGGTAATAAGTACAATTGAGTATGCAAGGAAGAAGGTTCCAGTTGTATTGATGCAATCTTCAATAGATACAAAAAGTTATGTAAATAAAGTAATGTGTGATGAATATAATTTAGGAAGAAAGCTAGCAGAAGAGGCATTAAATAATATAAGTAAGAGTAAAAATATAATGATTATTACAAGTGATGATGAAAGTACAAGCTATTATGAAAGATATAAGGGTATCTTAGATTTGTTAGATGAAAATAATAATAATTATTTTATATCTAGTATTGATAATTATACAGATTATAGGGTGTTAAATAGCATGATAGAGTCAAGTAATTTAGGGGCAATAATATGTATAGATAGAAATATTACAGAGAAAATAGCAGAACTGAAAAAGAAAATTATAAGTGAAAATCAAAATAATAATACATTAATTCTGGGTGTAGGAAATACAAATAAAATAATTTCATTATTGGAAGAAAGAATAATAAACGCAACAGCAGTTCAAAATGAATTTAATATTGGTTATATAGCTGTAAAAAATGCAATTGAACTTAATTCTGGAGAAAAAGTTGAAAAGTTAAAATTAATAAAATCCACGGTAATAGAAAGTGATGATATGTACTCGCCTAAAAATGAAAGAATTTTATTTCAATTTGTTAGATAAGAGGAGGAATAAAATTTATTGTGATTAAGAGATTTAATGGGATAATTATAATTATTGTGTGTATTGGATGTGCTTTTATAGGATGTAGTGAAAATATTGGTGTTAAAAGTCAAAAAAATAATGAATTAAAAATAGGAATAACTGTGTACAAGCAAGAGGATAAATTTATTTCTTGTATGACAAACGTAATTGAAGAATACGTAATAAAAAAAGAAAATGAGACCAACACTAAAATTACTGTAAATATAGCTGATGCAAAGGGAAATTCAACATTGCAAAATAATCAAGTAGATAAGTTTTTAAGTGAAGATTACGATATTATATGTGTTAATATCGTTGATAGAACAGCGGCTTCTGTAATAATTAATAAAGCTAAGAAATATGATATACCTGTTATATTTTTTAATAGGGAGCCAGTAGAAGAAGATATTAACTTATGGGATAAGGTTTATTATGTTGGTGCTAATGCTGAAATGTCAGGTTCTATTCAGGGGAAAATAGTATTAGAACAATATAATAAAGATAACTTTAGTATTGATAAAAATAGAGATGGTAAAATTCAATATGTTATGCTTGAGGGAGAGCCAGAGCATCAAGATTCGCTTATTAGAACTGAATCTACTATTAAAAAGATAACAGGATTAGGCATTGAGGTTGAAAAATTAGCAAGTGATAGTGCAAATTGGCAAAGCTCACAAGCGTATGAAAAGACAACACAATGGATTAATGAATTTGGTGATAAAATAGAGGTCGTTTTTAGCAATAATGATGATATGGCGTTAGGAGCTATATCAGCATTTGAAAATTTAGATATAGAGAAAGAGGATAGACCTATTATAGTTGGAATTGATGGGATACCAGAGGCGTTAAAATCTATAAGGGATGGTTCTTTAAAGGGAACGGTCTTTAATGATTATATAAGTCAAGCTGAAATGATGATAGACATTTCATATGATTTAAAATATAATTATAATTCTAAATTAATAAAAGATCTAAATAAGACCCATCAATTTAAAACATCTTATAAGAAAATAACTACTGAAAATATAGATAGTTATATTAAAGAAGATATTCAGTGGTAAAAATAAAAAAATATAATATAAAAATTATTAGTTACTGGATATATATTAAGTGTAATTATTATTTTAGGAGGTAAGATTATGGAGATAAGTGAATTGATTAATTTAATTGCTAATGTTGGTTTTCCAGTAGCTATTAGTGCATATTTACTAATAAGATTAGAAAAACAGATAATGTCATTAACACTTTCGATAAATAAACTTAACACCATAATTTCAACTAAACTTGGTGTTGTAATTAATAATGAATAAGTAAAAATTAAAAGTGAAGAGGTAAGAAGTATATATTTAATCTTTACTCTTCACTTTTCTTTTTTAACTCTTAACTAACTAATTTGATGAAAAAATTTAGTTTCCAGAAGTTATGGTATTAGTTATTGGAGGTACAACTTGTTTCTTTCTAGAAAGAACTCCAGGAAGGAATGCACCCTTATCCTTTAATGTAACCTTAAATGCTTTTTCAACTATTTCAGGCTTAGCGCCTGTAACTAATATTTCAGAACCTTCGTTTAAGATATCAGTTAATAGTAATAGAACCATTTCTAAACCAGCTTCTTTAGCCTTTTGGTCCATATAATTTAACATTTCTTCTTTTAAAGGCATAAATCCTTCAATATCCATTGTATTAACTTGAGAGATACCTACTTTAGTACCTTCAATAGTAAATGGTTTGAAATCAGTGTTGAAGATTTGTTCAACAGTTTTACCTTTTAATGAAGTTCCTGCTTTAAACATTTCTTTTGCAAATTCTTCTATGTTTATACCAGCAATTTCAGAAAGCTTTTTGCAGATATATTGGTCTTGTGGAGTGCAAGTTGGGCTTCTGAATAATAATGTATCAGAAATTATTGCCCCACAAAGAAGTCCAGCAGCTTTTCTTGATGGTCTAATTCCATTTTCAAAGAAGCATTTAGCAACTATTGTTGAAGTACTTCCAACTGGTTCATTTCTGAAGTAAATTGGATTATTAGTTTGTATATCAGCAACTCTGTGGTGGTCGATGATTTCTAATACTTCAGCATCTTCTAATCCATCAACAGATTGACCTCTTTCATTATGGTCAACTTGAATAACTTTCTTTTTATGATTAGAAATTAGGTGGTATCTAGAAACAGTACCAACAACTCTTCCGTTTTGATCTAAAACAGGATAGCTTCTAAATCTAGTTTCACTCATAATTCCTTTTATATCATCAACTAAATCATCAGTTGTGAAAGAAACTATATTTTCTTTAATCATTACATATCCAACTGGGATACTTTGAACAATAAGTCTTGAAGCAGTGAATGAATCATGTTGAGTTACTATAATAGTTACTCCATGTTCTTTCGCCAAGTTTATTATTTTTTCAGATGGAGCATATCCACCAGTAACTATCATTAATGAAACATTAAGATTTATTAATTCAGCTTGAGCTTCTTCTCTGTCTCCAACAATAGCAATATCTCCTTCTTCTATGTGTTCAGACATAGTGTCAGGTTGCATAGCTGTTACAGCTATTTTACCAGGGAAGCACTTTCTATCTTCATTTACATAAGAAACTTTAGCTGATAATGTATCAATTATGTTATCTAAAGTTGTATTACTCTTTGCTAAAATTCTGTTATCCCAGATGTCCATATAGCAAGAAGTTAAGTTAGCTACAGCTAATACTCCTAATAAATGATCACTTTCGTCTGCTACGGGTAAAGTTTTTATATTTTTATCTCTCATGATTGACCAAGCAGTTTTTAATGAGATATCAGGAGATACTGGACTTATATTATCAAATTGTAAGTCTTCTACCTTAAGTTTTACTGTGTTTAAGAATTTTGGTGATTCTGCGTTGAAATAATCTAGTATAAATTGAGTTTCTTGATTTACATTACCAAGTCTACAAGCAATTGTCTCAACATCACCAATCTTATTTTTAAATTCAGCATATGCGTAAGCTGCACATATTGAGTCTGAATCAGGATTTTTATGACCAGTTACATAAATTATATCTTTCATGCAATATGCCCTCCTTAGTTTGTTTAAATAAAGCTATATAGGATTAATAGCTTTATACATATTTTTGCATACTACTATTCTATATTTGTAAATGAGATTTGTAAATAAAAATGTAAAGTATATTAAGGATAAATTTATTTAATTATTCATAGTATTACATAAACATTAATATATATATACAAGAGTTCTTAAGGAGGAGGAGAAAGGGTGATACAGGAAAAAGAATTTACAAGAGGATTAAGTACAAGAGAAGCAGAAAAAAGAATTAAAACTTATGGTTTAAATGAACTTAAACATAAAAAGAAAAAGTCACCAGTTTTAATTTTTTTATCTCAATTTAATGATTTTTTAGTATGGGTATTAATAGGTGCAACTATTATATCAGGAATTATTGGAGACAAGGCAGATGCAGTAACAATACTTATTATAGTAATTGTAAATGCAATATTAGGTTTTGTACAAGAATTTAGAACGGAAAAATCGTTAGAAGCATTGCAGGAAATGGCGGCTCCAACTTGTAAAGCTATAAGAGATGGAAATATTAAAGTTATAAATTCAAGAGAATTAACAATTGGGGATGTTGTTATATTAGAGGCAGGAGATAGAATTCCAGCTGATGGAACATTTATTGATGCTGCTAATATGGTTGTAGATGAATCTTTATTAACAGGTGAATCAGTAGGTATATCAAAGGATACTAACAAGGGAAAAAATGAAGGCTATATGGGGACAATAGTTTTAAAAGGTAGAGGGTTGTTGTTAATTGATTCTATAGGAATGCAAACTGAAATGGGTAAAATAGCAAATCTTCTAGATAACATAGAAGAGGAAAAGTCACCTTTAAGGGAAAGATTAGATTCTTTAGGAAAGATATTAGTTATTGTTTGTATTGTAGTATGCATAATTGTAACTGTACTTGGAATATTAAGAGGAAATGATATTACTGAAATGTTCCTTTTAGGGGTATCATTAGCTGTTGCAGCAATACCAGAAGGATTAGCTGCTATAGTTACTGTAGCATTGGCTTTAGGAGTAAGCAGAATGCTTAAGAGAAATGCGTTAATTAGAAAATTACCAGCTGTTGAAACTTTAGGATGTACTTCAGTAATTTGTTCAGATAAAACAGGAACATTAACTCAAAATAAAATGACAGTAAAAGAAATTTTAACAAATGGTAAAGTTTATGAATTAGATAAAGAAAAGATATATGATTGCGAAAAACTTAAAGAAGCCTTCATATATTGTAATGATACAAATTATAATTATGATATTAAAGAAGTAGATAAAGCTGTTATGGGAGATCCTACAGAAACAGCTTTAGTTAAAGTGTTTTTTAAGGAAATAAAAGAATTAGAAGGATTTATTGCAAGAGCTAATAGAGTATTTGAAATACCATTTGATTCTACTAGAAAGATGATGACAGTAATAATGAATGCAAATGGTAAAGAAACATGTTATATGAAGGGTGCCCCAGAAAGAGTATTAGAGAGATGTAATGCTGTATTAGAAAATGGAAAGATAAAACCACTTACTGCTCAAAAGAAAAAGCAAATATATAGCTATATAGAATCTATGTCCAATAGAGCATTAAGATGTATAGCAGCGGCTTATAAAGAAGAACATGTTGTTAAAAATGATTCAGTTGAAGAAAATTTAATTTTCTTAGGTGTTGCTGGAAGTATGGACCCTCCAAGAATAGAGGTTAAAGATGCAGTATTAAAATGTAAAATGGCCGGAATTAAGCCTGTAATGATAACTGGTGACCATAAAAATACTGCCTTGGCAATTGCAAAGAGTATTAATATTTGTACTACAGATGATCAAGCTATTACTGGTGATGAGTTAGAAAAGATGTCTGATGAAGAACTAGAAAAGAGAGTAGGGAAGTTAAGAGTTTTTGCTAGAGTATCTCCAAACCATAAGTTAAGAATAGTAAAGGCATTTAAAAAGAATAACAACATAGTTGCAATGACTGGTGATGGTGTTAATGATGCCCCAGCAATAAAAGAGGCAGATATTGGAGTTGCTATGGGTATATCAGGAACAGATGTTACTAAGGAAGCAGCAGCAATGGTTTTAATGGATGATAATTTTGCTACAATAGTATCTGCCGTGGAAGAGGGAAGAATTATATATGATAATATAAGAAAATTTATTAGATACTTACTATCTTGTAATTTAGGTGAAGTGTTAACCATGTTCTTAGCATCATTATTTTATTTACCAAATCCACTTACACCAATACAAATTTTATTTGTAAATTTAGCTACAGATGGATTACCTGCCATTGCATTAGGTGTAGATCCTGCAGATAAAGATATAATGAGACAGACTCCAAGAGAAAAAAATGAAGGTATATTTGCAAGGGGTCTTTGGGAAAAGATTATTGTTAGAGGATGTTTAATAGGGATTTGTACATTATTATCATTTATGGTTGGTAGGTATTATGGAATGGACTTAGCAACTTGTAGGACTATTGCATTATGTACATTAGTTATGTCTCAACTTTTACATGTTTTTGAATGTAGATCAGAAAGACATTCTATATTTGAAATAAATGTATTATCTAATATATATTTATTAGGTGCAGTATTAGTTTCAATTATTATGATATGTGGAATATTATATATACCATTTTTAAGGGGCGTATTTAATACAGTTGCTTTAAATTTAGGACAATGGCTATTAGTATTATTTTTCTCAGGAATAATATTCTTAATAAACAGTGTTTATCTTCTTATAAAATCTAAAAAATAATTTTTAATAGGCTATCTCTAAGAGAGGGATAGTCTATTTTTATGAAAAAATAAAATAAAAATGTTTGCAAGAAAAAAACAGTTGTATTTCTATAAAATACATGGTAATATTTTTATATGGTAATTCTTGCTTAAAAATAGAAATATAATACAGAGGAGTGAAAAATAAATAAAGTTATTGGGGGGGTAAAATGAAATTTATAAGTACTAGAGGAAAAGGGGAAATTATTTCATCTTCTGAAGCAATTATAAAGGGCATTGCAGATGATGGAGGGTTATATGTTCCGATAGAATTTCCAAATTTATATGATGATTTGAAAAAGAAAATGGGGCTTTCTTATGAAGAATTAGCATATAAAATAATTGGAGAATTTTTTGATGATATTGATAATAAAAGTTTAAAAGAGGTAATAAAGGAAGCGTATAATAAAAAATTCTTTGTAAAAGAAGAAAAGAATTTTTTAGAGCTATATCATGGACCTACATCAGCTTTTAAGGATGCTGCACTATTATTTTTACCACAAATAATGAAGGTAGCAAAGAAAAAGGAAAATATTAATCAAGAAATAGTTATATTAACAGCTACTTCTGGAGATACTGGTAAGGCTGCATTAAATGGATTTAGTAATGTAGATGGATTTAAGGTTGTAGTTTATTATCCAGAAAAAGGTGTAAGTGAAATTCAGCAAAAGCAAATGGTAACACAAGAAGGTAATAATGTAAAAGTAATCGGAATTAGGGGCAATTTCGATAATGCACAAAGTGGAGTTAAAACAATATTTAGTGATAATGAATTAAAGAATAAATTAAAAAAAGATGGATTTTTACTATCTTCAGCTAATTCAATTAATATTGGTAGGTTAATACCACAAATTGTTTATTATTTTTATGGTTACTTTGATTTAGTTAATAAGCAAAAAATAAAAGAGGGCGATGAAATAAATGTAGTAGTTCCAACTGGGAACTTTGGTAATATATTAGCAGCTTACTATGGGAAAAGAATGGGGCTACCTATAGGAAAGTTAATATGTTCATCTAATGAAAATAATGTATTAACAGACTTCTTAAATACAGGGCTATATGATAAGAGAAGAGAGTTAATATTAACAGAATCACCATCAATGGATATTTTAATCTCATCAAATTTGGAAAGGCTATTATTTGAGGCTAATAATAGGGATTCAGTAGAAACTAAGAAACTTATGGAGGAGTTGAGTAATAAAGGGGCATATTCAATTTCAAAAAGGGCAAAAGAGTTTTTAAGTGATTTTTATGGAAATTATGCAAATATAAATGAAGTCTATGAAGCTATTAAAGAGCTTTATAATAGTAAGGGGTATTTAATGGATACACATACTGCAGTGGGCTATGTAGTATTGGATAAGTATAGGAGAGAGACTTCAGATTATAGGCAGGCATTAGTTGCATCAACAGCTAGTCCTTATAAATTTCCAAGAAGCATTTGCAATGCGTTAGGAATTGATATTAGTAAAAAAGATGAATTTGAAATATTGAATATATTAAGTAATAATACTAACACTAATATACCTAATAATCTAAAGGATTTAGATAAAAAAGAGGTACTTCATAAGGAAATATGTGATAAGGATAAAATGAAAGAAAGTTTAATTGATTTTTTAAGTGGGGCTAAAAATGATTAAGGTAAGAGTACCGGCGACATCAGCTAATATGGGGCCTGGTTTTGATTCGCTGGGAATTTCTTTAAGTATATATAATGAATATGAATTTTCACTTGAAAGTAATAAGGGGCTATTCTTTGAGGGTGTAGAAAAAGAGTTTCAGAATGAAAATAATATAATTTTTATGACTATAAAGAAAATTTTTGATAAATATGACTTTAAATTTAAAGGAATAAGGATTAAAATAATAAAGCAAGATATCCCAATATCAAGGGGACTAGGTTCAAGCTCAAGTTGTATAGTAGCAGGAATTATAGGAGCTTTTGCTTTAATGGGTAAAGAAATAAACAAAGATGAAATTTTAAGTTTAGCTGTTGATATTGAAGGACATCCTGATAATGTATGTCCAGCAATTTTTGGAGGATTAGTTTCTACAATAATGGTAGATAATAAAAAGCCATTATATAATTGTGTAGAAGTGAAAGAAGGAATTAAGTTTGTTGCATTAATTCCAAGGTTTAAGCTTTCTACTGAAAAAGCAAGAGCAATACTACCTAAAGAGGTTTCGTTTAGAGATTGTGTTTATAATATAGGGAGGGCTGCCCTATTAATATCATGTTTCTCAAATGGTAATTATGCTTTATTAAAAGAAGCAAGCAAAGATAGAATTCATGAAAGATTTAGAAGTAAACTCATTGATAATTTTGATGAAGTTTATAATAAAGCGTTAGAGCTTGGTGCATTTAGTTGTTTTTTAAGTGGTGCAGGGCCAACGGTTATGACAATTGTTGATAGTAAAGATATAGATTTTGTGAATAATTTTACGATATTTATGAAAAAACAAGAGATTAATTGGGATATTAAAGAGTTAAAAATAGATAAACATGGGGCAAAAATTTTGAAAGGTGAATAATATGAACGGTGATTATTTAGTTATTGATAAAAAGGTTTTGCCAGAGGTATTTGAAAAGGTAATTAACACAAAGAAAATTTTACAAGAAGGCAAGGTAAAGGAAATTACAGAGGCTACAAAGCTTGCGGGAATAAGTAGAAGTGTTTATTATAAATATAAAGATTATGTTTTTGAGTTTTCACAAATGTCTAACGGAAGAAAGGCAACTTTTAATATGATAATAGCTCATCAAAAAGGTGTGCTTTCTAATATATTAAACTTTATTTCAGAACATGGTGGAAATATTTTAACTATTGATCAAGGTATTCCAATTAATAATTTAGCAAATTTAAGCTTAACTATTGATATATCAACAATGAAAATTGAATTGAGCAAAATGCTAGAGGAATTAAAACAATTAGAATTTGTAGATAAAGTTGAATTTATTGCAATGGAATAATAAAAAAATAGACAATTATGATTAATAAGTCAGGAATTATTTAGAAATAAAACCTGGCTTTTTTTGTTATTAGAAATAATAATTACAAAAATTATATAATATTTAAGAAAAACTATATAATAAAATATATATTTCATAGAAAAATGATAGGAATACTAGATTTTATTGTATAAATGGTTTACTTATAGTAAAGTAAATGATAGAATTTTAAATTAATATGAAACAACTTTTACTAATGAGAAAGTTGTAAATTTGTAAAATTAAAATTTTAAATTTTACTTATGATGTAAATACTAAAAGAAAGGAGTGATTGTCAGTGAATATTTATTTTGATAATAGTGCTACTACTATGCCTTATGATGAAGTAATAGAAGAAGTAAGTAAAGGTATGAAGGAGTATTTTGGCAATCCATCATCTTTACATAAGATTGGAATTAATTGTGAAAAAAGGTTAAATGAAGCTAGAGAGTATTTTGCATCTACCATTAAATGCAACAAGGATGAGATATATTTTACATCTGGTGGAAGTGAAGGAAATAATTTAATTTTAAAGGGATTACTTAAACAAGGTCATCATCTTATAACAACAACTTTTGAACATCATTCTATAATTAATACATGTAAAGAACTAGAGGAAAAAGGTGTTAGAATTACATATTTAGATGTCGATAATGAGGGTAGAATTTCATTAGAAGATTTAGAGGAGGCTATATGTAAGGAGACAGTTTTAGTTTCAATAATGTATGTTAATAATGAAATGGGAATTATACAAGATATTGAAGCTATAGGGAATTTGATAAAGGAAAAAAGTTCTAGAGCAAAATTTCATGTAGATGATGTTCAGGGATATGGAAAGCTACCTATAGATGTTAATAAGGCAAAAATAGATTTATTAACAGTAGCAGGACATAAAATTCATGGACCTAAAGGTACAGGATTAGTTTACATAAAGAAAGGAATAATATTAAATTCACTTATTTCAGGTGGAAATCAAGAAAAAGGGTTTAGAGCTGGAACAGAAAATCTTCCAGGAATAATTGGGTTTGAGAAAGCAGCAAAAATAACTTTTGAAAATATGAATAAAAGATATACAGAAGTTTCTGAGCTAAAATCATATTTTATTGAAAGATTAAAAGAAATAAATGATATTAGAGTAAATAGCGGAGTAGAAGGATTTAGCCCTTATATTTTAAATGTATCTTTTTTAGGTGTAAGAGCTGAAGTGTTATTGCATTTATTAGAAGAAGCAGGGATATATGTAGCTACTGGATCTGCATGTACATCAAAAAGTAGTGCAGCACATGGGAGTTATGTAATAAAAGCTTTAGGATTAAATAGTAGAGAAATTGAATCTGCAATAAGATTTTCTTTTTCATATGAAAATACAAAAGAAGAAGTAGATTATACAATTGATGTACTGAAAAAGTCATTAGTGTTTTTAAGGAGAGTAAAAAGATGAACAATAAGTTAATATTAGTTAAATATGCTTCTGAAATATTCCTAAAAGGATTAAATAGAGGAAAGTTTGAAAGAAAGTTAAAAGAAAATATAGAAAAGAAACTTTCTGGGTTACAGTTTGAGTTTATTACAGACCAAGGAAGAGGATTTATAAAGGCTGAAGATATAGATGCGGCAGTAGAAAGAGTAAGAAAAGTTTTTGGAGTTGCAGAAGTTTGTATAGTTACTGAAGTGGAAAGAGATTTAACTGCAATAAAGGAAGAAGCCTTAAGAAAAGTTAAAGAAGCAAATCCAAAGACATTTAAAATAGAAACAAATAGAGCTAATAAGAAATTTCACTTAAATTCTATTGAAACGTCTAGAGATGTTGGCGGTTATGTACTTCATCACTTTGGAGAAGGATTAGAGGTTAATGTTAAAAATCCTGAATGTTTAGTAAATGTTGAAATTAGAGAAAAAGCATATGTATTTACAAGTAAAGATAAAATAAAAGGTGTTGGTGGATTACCTTACGGAATGAATGGTAGCACAATGCTTATGTTATCAGGAGGAATTGATTCGCCAGTTGCTGGATACTTAATGGCTAGAAGAGGCGTAGAGCTTAATTGTGTATATTATCACAGCCATCCATATACATCAGAAAGAGCTAAGGATAAGGTTAAAGAATTAGCAAAAATACTTTCAAATTATACAGAAAGAGTTAACTTATATATAGTTCCATTTACAGATATTCAATTAGATATAATGGAAAAGTGTAGACAAGATGAATTAACTATATTAATGAGAAGATTTATGATGAGATGTGCTTGTAGTTTAGCTGAAAAGTACGGAGTACAATCAATTTCAAGTGGAGAAAGCATAGGTCAAGTTGCAAGTCAAACTATGGAAGGTTTAATAGTGAGTACTGACTGTGCAGATAGACCGGTATTTAGACCATTAATTGCAATGGATAAAGGTGATATTATGGATATTGCCAAGGAAATAGGGACTTATGACACTTCAATATTACCATATGAAGATTGTTGTACAATATTTGTGCCAAAGCATCCAAAAACTAAACCACAATTAGAAGCAATGAGAAAGGCAGAGTCAGTTTTAGATGTAGATGCAATGGTAGAAAAGGCAATTAATAATACTGAATTAGTAGTTTATTAAAAATATAATAAAGAATAAAATTATTAACCACGCTATGTATTTAAATAAATATATGGTGTGGTTTTATTAATAATGTAAGTTTTAAGTTAGTAAATGAATAATGTTCATAATAATGCTTTATTTACCTATAGTATTAATAGTATAATCAATAGTGTTAAGTACTCTAAAAATAAATTAAGATAAAGAGGATGTAAATAAGGATGATTGAAATAATATTAGCAATATTAGTAATAGGTTGCATTATATATATATTTAGAGGTGATTTTACAAGAAGAAATGCAGGAGTAACAGTTCTTGAAAGTTTACCTTTATCTATTTTTAAAAAATGGAGTAAAGAAAATAATAATAGTGAACAAGAAGAAATGGTTGAAATAAATAATACAAAAACTAGTTATAATAAAAATACTGTTCATATAGAGAATGAAGTATTAAGTGAAGTAGCGCTTACTACAATAAATGAAGAAAGTGAAGATATAGAAATTATAGATGGGAAAGATAACATAGGGGAAATAAAAAGTAGTGAAGAAGTAAAAATAATGGGTTCAGTGCAAGAAATAAAAGAAGAAGTAGGTAATGAAGTTAATAATTCTTCTGAAAATATGTTTAATGCTCTAATAAATGAATCTAAGGAAAGTATAAAAAATAAAGAAGTTAAGGAAAATAGTAAAGAAATAAACAAGGAAATTAATAATATAAATGAAATGTTTAATGAAAAAAGTGAAGAATTAGTATTCTGGACTCCAAAGGGAAAAACGTATCATACTAAAAGTTCTTGCAGTACTTTAGCTAGAAGTAAAGTAATAAATAGCGGAACCGTATATGAAAGTGGTAAAGACTTTAAATGTGAGCATTGTAAATAAAAAGTAACAAATTTTAACTCCTCGTTGTAATAATTGGATAAAAAATATAAAATTAGATAGTATACCAATAATTAGGAGGAAGATAATGCTTTCAAAATTCAGTGTAAAAAAACCATTTACAGTTTTTGTATCTGTAATATTAGTTATATTGTTAGGTATAATTTCATTTACAAAAATGACTACAGATTTATTACCACGTATAGATTTACCATATGTTATGGTTATGACAACATATCCAGGAGCAAGTCCGGAAAAGGTTGAGATAACTGTAACTAAGCCTTTAGAGAAAGCTCTTGCAACAACTAGTGGAGTGAAAAGTATAAATAGTATATCTAGTGAAAATTCAAGTCTTATAATTTTAGAATTTGAACAAAGTATAAATATGGATAGCGTGTTAATTGAAATGAGTAGCTATATTGATTTGGTAGAGGCTCAATTATCTGATGAAGTCCAAATACCTATGCTTATGAAAATGAATCCAGATATGTTACCTATAATGGTTGCAAGTGTTGATGTGAATAGTATGGATACTAAGGAAATAACTAAAATGGTTAATGAAACAGTAATACCAGCTTTTGAAAAAATTGAAGGGGTAGCATCTGTAAGTGCAACAGGCTTAGTTGAAGAAAAATTAAAAATTCAATTAAATCAAGATAAAATTGATGAAATTAATAATAAAGTTTTAGCAAGTATAGATAGTGGACTAGCTGAGGGAAAAGCACAGTTAGATAATGCTAAAAATCAATTAGTTACAGGAAAAGAACAATTAGAATCACAAGGAAAAGAGCAGGCAGTACAGTTAGCAGAAGTAGAAGCTGCTATTGAAAGTGGAAAGACTAAATTAACAGAAGGAATTAATAGTTTAGCAATAGCGCAAAATAATTTAGAAACTCAAAAAACAGAGATAGAAGCAAAGAAAAGTATTTTAGAAAAGTTATTAGAAAAGCAACAAGAATTAGGATTTGATTTAACTGAAAAAGAAAAAGAGCTGCTTGAACAGTTAATAACAGGATTAGAGAATATTGAAAATGGATTAATAGAAATAAGTAATCAAAAGTCTAATTTAGAAGCTCAATTAACTGCATTAGTAGCAAAAGAAAAGGAATTAGAAATAGGAAAGTTAACATTAAATCAAGAGTTAAGTAAAGCTTCTGCACGACTTATAACAAGTGAATCGGAATTAGATAAAGGTATAAAAGAGTTTGAAGAAGCAAGAGATGAAGCTTATAAAAATGCAGGTATAGGGGAAGCGCTTTCTTCAAACACTATATCTAATATTTTAATGGCAGAAAATTTTTCAATGCCTGCAGGATATATAAAAGAGGGAGAAGAAAAATATTTAGTTAAAGTGGGAGAAGAGTTTTCGTCTATAGAAGAATTAGAAAATTTATTATTATTTAATATTAATGTAGAAGGTATTGGAAATATATATCTTAAAGATGTAGCACAAGTTTCCTTTACTGATAATTCAGATGAAATGTATGCAAAAATAAATGGGAATGATGGAATAATATTATCATTTCAAAAACAGAGTACTTACTCTACATCAGAGGTTTCAGATAAAATTAATAAGACAATAGAAACCCTTCAAAAAAGTAATCAAGATATGCACATAACGTCTCTTGAGGACCAAGGAGTATATATTAATATTGTAGTTCAATCAGTATTAAGTAATTTAATATTAGGTGGAGTTTTAGCAATAATAATTTTATTTATATTCTTAAGAAATGTAAAACCAACAGTAATAATTGCATTTAGTATTCCAATAAGTTTATTATTTGCACTGGTAATGATGTATTTTAGTGGAGTAACAATGAATATTATTTCATTAGCTGGTTTAGCCTTAGGGGTTGGTATGCTAGTGGATAATAGTATAGTTGTAATTGAAAATATATATAGGCTTAGAAATGAAGGAATGTCATCAGTAGAATCGGCGGTTAAAGGTGCAACACAAGTTGCAGGAGCAATTTTTGCATCAACACTCACAACTATTTGCGTATTTTTACCAATAGTATTTACAGAAGGATTATCAAGACAACTATTTACTGATATGGGATTAACAATAGCATATTCTTTACTAGCAAGTTTAATTGTAGCATTAACATTGGTACCAGCTATGGCTTCAAATATGCTTAAAAAGTCAGTTGAAAAAGAACATAAGATATTTAATAAACTTGTAGTTTATTATGAAAAAGCTTTAAGATTTTCCATAAAGCATAAAGCAGTATTCTTAATTTTAGCAGTTGTATTATTAATAGGAAGTACTGTTATTGCAATATCAAAGGGAAGTTCACTTTTACCTACCATGGATAGTACTCAAATTACTGTAACTATGGAAATGGATAAGGAAACTAAAACAGAAGAATTAAGAGAAATGAGTAATACTGTAATAGATAAGATATCAGATATTGAAGATATAGAAACTATAGGTGCTATGCAAAGCTCAGGTGGAATGAGTTTAATGGGTGGTGGAAATAGTAAATCAATTTCTTTTTATATAATTTTAAAAGAGGATAAAAAGTTATCTAGCAAAGAAGTTGGGCAACTTATAGAAGATAAGACTAAAGATTTAAACTGTGAAATAAGTGTCAATACATCAACTATGGATATGTCTGCCTTAGGAGATTCAGGAATAAGTATAGCAATAGAAGGTGATAATTTAGATACTTTGAAAAATATTGCAGGAGATATATCAAAAATTCTTGGAGAAGTAGAGGGAACAATTGAAATTTCAGATGGATTAGAAGATTCATCAATGGAAACAAGAATAACTGTTGATAAAAATAAAGCTATGGAGTATGGATTAACAGTGGCACAAGTTTATCAAGCTGTAGCAAAGGAATTATCTTTAGAAACTTCATCAATAACTATAAATTTAAATTCAAATGATTATCCTGTAATAATAGCACAAGATGATGAAAATGCTTTAAAGAGAGATAATTTAAAGGATATTAAAATTAAGGGAAATAAAAATGGTAATGAAGAAGAAGTGTTATTAAGTACAATTGCAACTATAACAGAAGAAAAAGGATTATCATCAATTAATCACGTTGAGCAAGTAAGATCCTTATCAGTTACAACAGCAGTAGATTCAAATCATAATGTAGGTAAGGTTAGTAATGAAGTTGAAAAGAAGCTTAAAGATTATAATGTTCCTGAAGGTTATACTATAGAAATTGGTGGAGAGCAAGATGCCATGAATAAAGCTTTTAGAGATTTAATAAGTATGATTGCGTTAGCAATAGTATTTATATATCTTATTATGGTTGCTCAATTCCAATCATTATTATCACCGTTTATAGTATTATTTACAATACCACTTGCCTTTACAGGAGGATTCTTAGCTTTAATTATTACAGGCTTTGAATTAAATATGATTTCTATATTAGGATTTTTAATACTTGCAGGTATAGTAGTTAATAATGGAATAGTATTTGTAGATTATGTTAATCAGCTTAGGATAGAAGGTATGGAAAAGAAAGAAGCATTAGTAGTGGCAGGAAAAACAAGAATAAGACCAATAATAATGACTGCTTTAACTACTATTTTAGGTCTTTCTACCTTAGCAATGGGATTAGGGATGGGAGCAGATATGATTCAACCTATGGCAATAGTAACAATAGGTGGATTAACTTATGCAACGGTTTTAACGTTATTTATAGTTCCTATAATGTATGACATACTTCATAGGAAAAAAATAAAAGGAAATTTTAATGATAAATCAATAGATTAAATATATTAAGACGTTTAAACATTTATTTCCTATTATTAAATATAAAAAAAGAGATTTTGCGTTTTGCAAAATCTCTTTTTATATTTAAACTATCTAGTTCTCATTTTAGTAGCTTGTTGTCTAGCTTTTTTTATTTGACCATGGTCAAATGGGTGAAGGTCTTTTCTTGTAGTTAAGTTAGCTATATTTGAAGCAACAACTACTTCAGAATTAGATTTACCTTTTTCACCTTTAATTCCCATAACAATTATTTTGTGACCTTGAGATATATCAATAAATTCTGGTTTTTTGAACCATCTATTTCTTTTGTATTCACATTTAGCTATTTGTTTACCTGCATCAGACTTAACAACTAGCCAAACATGTAATCTATTGAAAATTCCTAGAAAACTTTTAGTTTCAGTTTTAACTGATAAAACTGTACCAGAAACACTCGTCATTCTATCTCCGTATTTATTCATGTATGCATCAGAGTAATATTTAGTCATTTTATCTTTGAAACCCATTGCAAAAACTCCTTTTATTATAAATTATACTATGTTAACACTAATTATATAGACATTATAGCATAAAAGTTATAGAGATAAAACAAAAAATACTATTAATAAAAATAGAATAAATATAGAAGTTTAGTAATTTGAAAAAAAAATCCAATATTTATATTATAATAAGCTTTAAACTTATGTATAATAAAGAGTGTAATAATGTAAAATAAATACATAAATAATAAAAATTTCCTTAAAATTAAAAAGGGGGAGTATTATGGGTAATATTAGTGTAGTGGAAATACAAAAGAAAGAGATTTTATCAAAAGTACAAGAAGTTAGGGATAAAGGAGGAAGATTAGTAGCTATAAATGGTTATGTAGATAATGAGAAAAACAATGTAGTAGTTTATACATTAGAATATGATGATTTTAGAAAGCATTATAAAGTGAGTAGAGAGTCAATATTACCTACAGTAACTAACATATATAAAGGGGCTCAGTGGTTTGAAGAAGAAATACAAGAAATGATGCCATTAAAATTTGAAGGGTTAATATTTAGTGGAAGATTATTTTTGCCAGAGGAATTTAAAGATGGTGAAGGTCAAATACTTATAATGCCATTAAATGAACTCAAAAAAATGAAGGATAATTAAAAGGGGGGAAAGGCTTGAGTTACATTTTACCATTAGGACCTTATCATCCTGCGCTAGAAGAACCAGTACATGTTAAGCTTCTTACTGAAGGGGAGCTTATTAATGATTCAGAGGTTTTTATAGGATATAACCATAGGGGGATAGAAAAACTAACTGAAACTAGAAATTATATTCAAACAATAACTTTAGTTGAAAGGGTATGTGGAATTTGTTCACACTCACATGCTATGACTTATTGTTTAGCAATAGAAAATATTGCTGGAATGGAAGTTCCAAAGAGGGGTAGTTATATAAGAGTAATATTAAGTGAGCTAGAAAGATTACATTCTCATTATTTATGGTTAGGATTAGCAGCACATATAGTAGCATTTGATTCTTTGTTTATGATGTGCTTTGCATCAAGGGAAAAAATAATGGATATGTTAGAGGTTATATCAGGAAATAGAGTTAATTATGCTATGAATATAGTTGGTGGAGCAAGAAGAGATATTAGTAATGAACAAAAAGAAACATTAATAAAAATGATAGCAGAGTTAAGAAATGAATATAAGAATATTTATAATGTTTATGCTAAAGATTCAAGTATAGCTGCAAGAACTAAAGGTGTTGGAATATTAACAAAGGATGATGCATTAAATTATGGTGCTTGTGGTCCTCATGGAAGAGCTTCAGGAGTTAATTTCGATGTTAGAAAAACTATGCCATATAATTGCTATGAAGAATTTGATTTTAATGTAGCTATAGCAAATGATGGAGATGTATTTTCAAGAGCAGTTGTAAGGTTAATAGAAATTGAAGAAAGCTGCAAGATAATTGAACAAGCTCTTAAAAATATGCCTGATGGACCTATTAATTTAGGAAATAAGATTCCGAAGGTTCCTACAGGAGAGTATATAGCGGTAACAGAAGCTCCAAGAGGTGAGGTAACTTACTATGTAGTTTCAAATGGAGGACAAACCAATGGGAGAGTTAATATTCATGTACCAACCTTTAAAAATGCAATGACTGTTCCAGTAATGTTAAAAAATAATACTGTTGCAGATGCTGGTCTGATAGTTGCTAGTATAGATCCGTGCTTCTCATGTTTAGATAGGTAATTTATGCATGAATTAGAAGTAACTCAAGGATTGCTTAAAATATGCTTAGAGGAAGGGAAAAAGCATAATGTTAAGAGTATAAAAGAAATAAATATAAAGGTTGGAGAATTAACAGATTTAGTGCCAAGTTGTATATCATATTATTTTAATATAGTTGCTAAAGACACTATTGCCGAAAATACAAAGATAAATATAGAGAAAATACCCGTATCAATTAGGTGTAATAAATGTAATTATGAGGGTGAAATTGGGAAAAATAATTATGTTTGTCCAAAATGCAAAGGAAATATATACGAAATTACAAAAGGGAGAGAGTTTTATTTAGATACTATGGAGGTTGATTAAATGAAAATAAAAGTTGTAAGGCAAATTTTAGAATGGAATGAGGATTGTCATAAAGAAGTACAAGAAGAGCTTAGAGAAAAGAATGTAAAAATGATTAATATAATGGGGTCTCCAGGTGCTGGGAAAACAACATTTATACTGAATTTAATAGAAGAGCTTAAGGAGAAACAGCTGAGAGTTGGTGTAATAGAAGGAGATATAGAGGGAACAATAGATGCAAAAGCAATTCAGGAAGTAGGAATACCTGTTGTTCAGCTTAATACACAAGGTGCATGTCATATAGAGGCTATGTCTATAAAAAATATAATAAAAGAATTTAATTTAGATGAACTAGATATTATTATAGTTGAAAACATAGGAAACCTAGTATGTCCAGCAGAATTTGATATTGGAGAGGTATTAAAGATTGCATTATTAAGTATACCAGAGGGTGATGATAAAGTAGTTAAATATCCATTAATGTTTTCAAAAGCAGATGCTTTGATACTTACAAAGTATGACATGATACAGTATTTTAAATTTAATGAAGATGAGGTAAAAGAACAAACACTTATTAGAAATCCAAATTCAAAGATTTTTAAAGTTAACTCATTAGAAGAAGGTGGAACTTACGAGTTTACAGAGTGGTTAATAAAAAAAATATAAGATAGAAGGTGGTTATGAATGAAAAAATGGACAGCATTTGTTGGAACTTTTATTTTATCATATTTATTTTGGATTTTATTTTTAATACAAGATTTCAATATTTTAAAATTGGGAGCTCAAGAGCTTATAGTAGGAGCAATTGTAGCAGTAATTGTTTCTTGTTTTTCAAGTACATTTTTCGCTAGAGAAGATGGATTTTGGTTATTTAAAAAATTAAGATTTATAAATTTAATAATTTTTATTCCCGTTTATATATGGGAATTAATAAAAGCTAATTTTACTGTGGCTATAAAAGCATTATCACCGAATTTAAATATAAATCCTGGAATAGTAAAGATTACTACGGATTTAAATTCAGATTATGGACTAGCAATGTTATCAAATTGTATAACATTAACACCAGGAACTATAACAATGGATATATATGAAGATGGAGATAAAAATGCTTTATATATTCATTGGATAGATGCAAAAACAGAGGATACTGATAAAGCGTCAGAAATTATAAAGGGAAGATTTGAGTATTTTGTAAGGAGGCTTTTTAAATAATGAATATGAATTCTATATTTACTGTAGTTTCAATACTTTTAGCCATCCTGGCATTAGTTTTATTATATAGGGTATTTAAAGGGCCTAATGTAATAGATAGGGTTTTAGCTGCTGACTCTATAGATATAATTTTAGGAATAATTATGATTTTATTTGGAGCAATAGAAGGTAGAGCTATGTATTTAGATCTTGGACTTATAGTAACTCTTCTAGGATTTATTGGAACTGTATTAATTTCTAAATATTTAGAGGGGGAATTGTAATGGCTATATTAGAAATAATAGTTTGTATATTGCTTGTAATAGGTATTTTCTTTCTTCTAGCAGGAGTTATTGGTGTAATTAGAATGCCAGATACTTTTTGTAGGCTTCAAAGTGCAACTAATATAGCGACAATGGGAGCAATGCCAATAGCATTAGCATGTAGCATATATGGATTTGGAAGTGGAAATACTTCTTTAGGAATAAAATCTCTAATAATGGTAGTATTTTTACTTATAAGTAATCCTGTAGGTGCCCATGCAATGGCAAGAGCTGCATATAAAATTAAAGCAGGACTTTCAGAAAAAACAAAGTTTGATCATTATGGGAGGGATATAAATGAGTAGCTTTGATGTATTAAATACTTTAATAATAGTTGGATTAATTGCATCAGCAATTTGTGTATTTTTCCTAGATGATATTCTTCAATGTATTATTGCCATGGCTGTTTTAGGTGGTTTTTTAGCTTTAGAGTTTTTACTACTTAAAGCACCAGATGTTGCTATAGCTGAAGCTGCAGTTGGAGCAATATTAACTCCTGTAATTTTTATAATAACTTTAAACAAAGTTAAAACAAAAAAGATTAAGGAGGAAGAAAAATGCGAAAAAAGATGACTTACTTAATTCTTTTCTTGTTACTTGTTATTTTTGTTTTTGTAGGTTTTAAAATGGGATTAAAGCCAGAAGAGTTTGGAGAGGCATCTCAAATAATAGTAGATGAAACTATAAATGAAACAGGGGCTATAAATTCAGTTACTGCAACAGTATTTGATTTTAGAGGATATGATACTTTAGGAGAGGCCATAGTATTATTTACTGCAATTTGTGGAGTTGCAGCTGTTTTAAGACCAGAAAAAAAAGCAAAGGAGGAAAAATAATATGAGGAAGAGAAGAGATTCTATCTTAATATCTTGTACTAATTTAGTATTACCAATTTTGCTTACATTAGGGTTATATATTATAATCCATGGTCATTTATCACCAGGAGGTGGATTCCAGGGAGGAGTTCTAATTGCAGGGGCAATAGCTATTATCTATATTGGCTATGGAATTAAAGGAGTAAATAAAGGCATTGCAGCAAATACATTTAAAGTTGCTGAAGATATTGGGGCTTTAGGCTTTATAATATTGGCCTTTATAGGATTAATAGGTTCAGGGGTTTTCTTTGGGAATATTCTTGAAAAGGGTAATCCAGGAGATTTATTTTCATCAGGAAGTATATTTTTGATGAATTTTGCTGTAGGGTTTAAAGTTTTTGCAGGTATTTCATTTTTAATATTAATTATGATAACTAATTTAAAGAATAAGGAGGAGGAGTAGATGACAATTAATTATATTGGAGCTTTTCTTTTAATTGTAATTGGACTTGCAATAATTCTTTTGAAGAAAAACTTAATCAAGATAGTAATTGGGATGGGAATTTTAGATTCAGGAATTAATTTATTGTTAATTTCAATTGGATTTAGAATTAATGGTACTGCCCCAATATTTAGTGATAACAGTACTTATTTTGTAGATCCGATTCCTCAAGCCTTAACTCTTACATCTATAGTAATTGGTGCGTGTGTTACAGCACTTGCATTATCTATCGTAATTAAAATTAAGAAGCATTATAACAGTATAGACAGTGATGATATAAGGAGGATTAGAGGATGAGTATAGAGTTTATTAATAATCTTCCCATAATAGCCATAATGACTCCTTTTGTTTTAG
Organism: Clostridium sp. D53t1_180928_C8; assembly: GCF_015667795.1. Classification (GTDB taxonomy): domain Bacteria; phylum Bacillota; class Clostridia; order Clostridiales; family Clostridiaceae; genus Clostridium. The sequence continues at coordinate 26,602 of NZ_JADPEL010000005.1, read as the reverse complement.
CTTTTGTACTTGGATTATTTAAGGATAAATATATTAAAGTTAAAAGAACACTTGCAGTTATTGCAACAGCAGTATCATTTGTTTGTGTAATATTATTAGTTAAACCTATTTTAATTAACGGTGAAGTAATAGTAAATTGGATGGGAAATTGGATTCCTATGAGTGGAAGTGCTTATGGTATTGGACTAGAAATAGATTCATTAGGAGTATTTTTAGCATTAATAATTACAGGAGCATCACTTTTGTCAGTAGTATATTCATTAAAATATATGAGTCATGATAATGGGCTAGAAAAATACTATGTGTTATTTTTGTTGCTAACTTCAAGTATGATAGGTTTTGTATTTACTGGTGATTTATTTAATATGTATGTAATGCTTGAAATAATGACATTTGCAGCTATTGCATTAACTGCATTTAGAAATTATAAAGATAAATCAGTAGAGGCAGCATTTAAATATATAGTAACAGGTTCTTTAGGTTCATCATTAATTTTATTAGGAACTTGCTTAGTATATAGTGAAACAAAAACATTAAATTTGGCAGAAATAGCAGCAATAATAAATAGTGTAGATGTAATGAGTCCTACAATAATAGTAGCATTTTCACTTATGATGGTTGGGTATGCAGTTAAAGCATTTATGGTTCCATGCCATACATGGCCAACAGATGCACATATGGCAGCTCCTTCATCAATTTCAATGATACTTTCAGGAGTAATGAGTAAAACAGGAGTATACGCAATTATAAGATTAGTATTTATGATTTTTGGACTAGCATCAAATAAGCCAGTAGGATATTTAATATTAGTTTGGGGAGTTATAACAATGGTAATAGGTGTATCAATGGCATTGTTACAACATGATTTTAAAAGACTTTTAGCATTTCACTCAGTTTCACAAATTGGATATATTATAACAGCATTAGGTATTGCTATAGTAGAAATAGGGGAATTAAGCGTCTTAGCAATGACTGGTGGAACCTATCATATGATTAATCATGCTATATTTAAAGGATTATTATTTTTAACTGCCGGAGCTATTTTATATACTACTGGAACTACAGATCTAGAATCAGTTTCGGGACTAGGCAAAAGGATGCCATTTACTTTAGCAATGTTCTTATTTGGAGCAGCTGGAATTAGTGGAATTCCTCCCTTTAATGGATTTGCTTCAAAATGGATGATATATGAGGCTGGATTTAGTGGATCATTAGGAATAGTATCCATTATAGCAGTGGTGGTTTCAGCACTTACTTTAGCTTCTTTTATAAAAGTTGGACATTCTGCATTTTTTGGACCAGTGAAATCAGAGTATGCAAATATAGAAGAGATTCCAATATCAATGAAGATTCCAATGGGAATATTAGCATTAGGTACAGTTATATTTGGATTATTTCCTAAAACTGTAGTTAATAATTTATTACTTCCTGTAGTTAAGAGTATATATAATTTAACAGGATATATATTTGAAGCATTAGGTAATAATTATAATTTGGGATTAAATGCTAATAAGATAGTCGATGTAGAATTCCTAACAAATGGCATATATAATCCTACTAATTTTTTAATACTTTTTGTAGTATTATTGATTGCTATTTTAGTGTTTGTTATTTTCAAAAGTAGTGAATCAGGAGAAGAAATGCATGAAAAATCAGATAGTGAGTTTGATATGAGAATATTTAAAAAATATGAAAATCATAGTTCAAATGGTGTAAATTATTCGCAGGCACCTTTAGACTCTGCATGTAAATATGATATTTATGTTGGAGGAGAAGAGGGAGAAAATGTAAAGATTGGTGCTAATGATTTGTTTTGGGGAATGAAATATCAATTAAAGGGATATTTTAATAAGATACAGAAAGCTCATAGTGGGAGTGTTAATGATTATTCTTTATGGATAATAGTAACTTTGGTAATTGTATGTGTGATTACAATTATAATTTTATAGGAGGTGGGAATATGGAATATTTGAGTAAGTTAATATATTTAATTATATTCCCAGGGTTCATTTTTACAATGCTTGTGGGATTATTTTTGTCTGGCTTAGATAGAAAAGTAGTAGCTAGAATGCAACGTAGAAGGGGACCTAAAATTACACAACCATTTTATGATTTCGTAAAACTTTTAGGAAAAGATACTATAGTACCTAGAAATTCAAATGAACGCTTATTTATTATATCACCAATAATAGCCTTGGTTAGTATTTGTATAATACCAACATTGTTTCCTATTTATGATTGGTCATTTTTTGGTGGAACAGCTGATATAGTAGTAATAATTTATTTATTAATTATACCAGCAGTAGCAATGATAGTTGGAGGAATGGCTTCTGGATCACCATTTGCATCAATTGGAGTATCAAGAGAAGTAGTAGCAATGGTTGCATATGAATTACCCTTAATAACATCATTACTTGCTGTTTGTAAAAAAGCAGGTTTAATATTGGGGGAAGGAACAACATATTCTTTATCAGCTATAGCTAGTGCACAACAAAGTAACGGAAGCTTTATTTTTACTTTATCTCTAATTCCAGCTGCAATTGCATTTTTAATGATATTACCAGCAAAGATTGGAGTAGCGCCTTTTGATGTAGCAGAGGCTGAAACAGAGCTTTGTGAAGGTCCTTTAGCAGAATATAGTGGATTACACTTAGGGCTATTTAAACTTACACATAATATAAAGATTTATGTTATGACTGCATTATTTGTAGTACTATTTTTAGGTGGAATAGGTATAACTACAGGAAATAGAGGAATTGATTTATTAGTTAATACTATAATATTAATAATTTTAGTGATAGTTATTTCTATAATGTTTTTATCAATAGTTAGAGGCCTTATGGGAAGATATAAAACTAATCAAATGTTTAAATTTTATTGGACAGTTCCAACAATATTATCTTTATTAAGCTATGTATTAGTAAGCTTTAATCTTTAAGGAGGTATAAAAATGTCAATAATTGAAAAGGGAAGAAAAAGATCTCCTTGGGTATATCATGTAAATACAGGATCTTGTAATGGGTGTGATATTGAACTTGTAGCATTACTTGGACCTAGGTATGACATTGAAAGATTTGGTGTAAAGCTTGCTGGTTCGCCAAGACATGCTGATATAGTTGTTGTAACAGGTCCTGTGACAGTTCAATCAAGAGATAGAATGTTACGAGTTTTATCTCAAGTTCCAGAACCTAAGGTTGTTGTATCTATAGGATCATGTCCAGCATCATGTAATGTGTTTAAGGGCAGTTATTCTGTAGATGGCCCTCTAGATAAATGGACAAAAGTTGATGTAACAGTAGCAGGATGTGCACCAAAGCCAGAAGCTATTGCAAAGGGAATATTAGAAGCAGTTGAAATATTAAATAAAAAGAGGGAGGATGAAAGTTATGTTTAAACTTCCTTACTTTTTAGAAGGAATATCTAATATATTTAAGCCTGTACTAACTAATGAAGAGCCCATTGAGGAAGCAAAAGGAGCAGATAATTATAGAGGAAAGCTTTCTTTTGATTCAAACAAGTGTATTGGATGTGGAATATGTATTAGAGTATGTGCAGGAGAAGCAATAACTAAGGAAATGAAACTAGTAGAAGGTGGTCAAGAAATAAAAATGACTTTTGATTTAACATCATGTACATTTTGTGGATTATGTAAAGATTTTTGTCCTAAAAAAGCTATAACATTAACAGAAGAAATTTTTATGATTTCAGAAAATAAAGAAGAGTTAAGTATAGAGGGAAGCTTTATAAAAAAAGCACCTCCAAAACCACAACCTAAGACTAAAGAACAGATAATACCAAAAGAAACAGTGGTAAAAAAAGTTGAGGTTGAAAAGAAATAATTAAGAATATAGAAATAAGGCGCACTTGATGTGCGCCTTTACTATACTTTTAAGAATAAAAACTTTCAATTTTTGATGTGTTTTTTGTTAGAATAGTATTTGAAAGATCTTCTTGAAGTTTAGTGAATTTAGCAGATTGCCAAAGACCAAAGCATTTATCAAATTTATATAAAACTTCATTTATTTCAACTATTGCTATGTTATTTATATCAAAACCTTTAAATGAAACATTTTCTCCTTTGTCTTTTAAATATTTTAGAGCTTTACCTAATAATTCCTCAGGATCAGGAATATTTCTTTCTGCTAAAAAAATTTGAAATGAATCTTTTGTATTATTATAATTACTATCCATAGAAAAACCTCCTAACAATTCCCTTTCGTATTAATATTATATGCCTTATGTAAAATATTTACAATGAAAAAATGATGATTTATCAAAAAAATATTGGAATCAATTCCAAAATGATAAATTTATTAAGAAAAAACAAATTTATAATGATATTATAAAGACATAATTTTTATGTAAGAGAATTAATAGCTAATAATAAAAAAATATAAAGTAGCATATGTAACTGTATATTTTTATTTGAATAGGATGTAATGAAAAGTAATTTTAAATTTAGATTTATGAAAAATTGTAAAAATAATAAAGATAAGACAAATACTAATTCAAATACTAATACGAGTTCAAATACTAATTCAAGCATCACAGATGAAGAAAGAAATCAACTAATTAAGCAAATAGGAATTAGTAATTTATCGGAATTTGGAATTTGTTTAGTTATATATGCTTCTATACTTAATATACAATATCTTGAATGGAGTAAAGTAAAAATATTAGATCAATTAAATTCGACTAATTATGCAGAGACATTACAAGATTTAACAGAAGTGCCGAGAGGAGCAAATATACTATATTTATTTGTAATATCAATATTTACAGGGGTTTTATATGATAATTATCAAACTGCTTTATCACAAACAGGAGAAAATAGAAGTGAAAAAGAAATTAGAGATACCTATAAAAGATTTATTGCTATACTATTAATGCTTTTAGCAACCACAATGAATTTTGAAGTATTAAATTGTTAATTGATATTAGTACAAAAGAATTATAATTATTTATATGAAAAATATTAAAGATATTTACTTAATAGATAAGAATGGTATAAAATATATATTATTCAATATAATGATAAAAATTTAACTAATTGTAAAAAGTGTTCATTTTAAAATATATATTTTAAACAGGTATTAGGGGGAGAAGTATTATGAGAATAATTGTAGGAGCAGGAAAAACAAAATATAATGGATGGATTTCAACTCAGGAGCAGGATTTGAATTTATTATCAATAGATCAATGGAATGATTTATTGAAAAATGATGAAATAGAAGCAATTCTAGCAGAACATGTATGGGAACATTTGACCTATGAAGATGGAGAAATAGCAGCAAAAAATTGCTATAGATTTTTAAAGCCGGGTGGCTATATAAGATGTGCAGTTCCTGATAAAAATTTTAAAAATGAATGGTATCAAAATATGGTTAAAATAGGAGGACCAGGACACGAATCTCATCCAGCATATGAACATAAAGTGATATATGATTATAAAACATTGGTAAAAGTATTTGAAAGTGCTGGTTTTGAAGTAACGCTTTTAGAGTATTGTGATGAACAAGGTGATTTTCATTATAGAGAATGGGATGAATCAAAGGGGAAAATATGTAGAAGCTATAGATTTGATAGTAGAAATTCTAATGGTAAGTTAGGAATGGTTTCAATTATAATAGATGCAGTAAAACCAATAGATAAATAAATTTCTTGTAAATGAAATTTATTATTACTATAATTAATTTATATGAAATTACAAAAGAGGTGCAGTTATGAGTTCATTTAAATCAATTAATAGTACACAAGCTGAAAATTTAATTAAGGATTGTGAAAATTTAATTATTATAGATGTTAGAAGATATAATGAATATAAACAAAGTAAAATACCTAATGCAATAAATATACCAGTTGAAGAATTAGAATGGGAAATTGAAGACTTAAAAGAAAGTATAGATAAGCCTATATTAGTTTATTGTAAGGCTGGACATAAAAGTGCATTAGCATGTCAGATGCTAGAAGAAGAGGGATTTAGTAATTTATATAATCTAGGACAAGGAGTCCTTGGTTATAAAGGTACATTAGAATAGTATTAACGTATTTAAAATAGTAGATATTTATTATTTATTGTTTTAAATACGTTTTTTTGTTTAGTATTTTAATAAGATATTATATAATTATGTATAGGATATCATAAAAATAAAAGTGATTAGGAGAGATGAAAATGCTATATACACTAGAAAATGAAAAAGTTAGAATTATTGTGAGTAGTAAAGGAGCTGAACTTCATAATATTACATCAAAAGCTGATGGAACTGAATATTTATGGAATGGAAATAATAAATATTGGAGTTATCATTCCCCAGTATTATTTCCGATAGTTGGAAAGGTTAAAGATGGCACTTATAGAGTTGATGGAAAAGAGTATAATTTACCACAACATGGATTAGCTAGATTAAAGGAATTTGAGATGATTGAAAAAACTGATAATAAGATTAGTTTTGAATTAATTTATTCAGAGGAAACATTAAAGGTATATCCATATAAGTTTTCATTAAAAATTACTTATACGTTAGTAGAAAATGGCGTTATAACAGCATATACAGTAGAAAACAAGGATGATAAGGAAATTTATTTTTCAATAGGAGCTCATCCAGCATTTATGTGTCCTATGATGGCAGGAGAGATAATAGAAGATTATTACTTTGAATTTAATGAAAAAGAAAATTGTGATATTGTGCTTATAACTAAGGATGGTTATGTAAGTAGAGAAAGAAAAGAATATTTTAATGATAATAATATAATTCCATTAAGCTTTGAGACATTTAAAGATGATGCTTTGGTTTTTGATAGTTTAAAATCTACAAAAATAAGTTTAAAATCAGTTAATCACAATAAGAAATTAACTATGGATTTCACAGGATTCCCTTATATGGGATTATGGACAAAAGCTACAGGCGCACCTTTTGTATGTATAGAGCCTTGGTATGGACATGCTGATCTTGAAGATTTTAACGGAGAGTTAAAAGATAAGGCTGGTATTGAAAAATTAGAACTTGGAGAAGTATTTAATTCTTCATATACAGTTACAATATAATAATCAATAAAGAGTTAAGAGTTATAAAAGAAATTTTTTCAATGATTTCTATTTAATAATTTTTAACTCTTTATTTCTTATCTAATAAAATTACTATAATATAATAATTTTACTTATATTGATAAAAGGTAAAGATGATAATATGGTATTGATTATGAAAAAGATAACTATATAAGGGTGATATGATATTTTGATTAAGAAATTAATGAAAAAGTAGTAAAATGAAAGCTTAAAATTATTAATAGGTACAACAAGTTTAGTTTTAGGATTTATGTTTTATAAAAAAAGAAATTAATTTAGAATAGAACATAATAAAAACAAAAGAATATATTGGTATAAGAAGGAGGGAGTAAGATGAAAATTGATTGGGCTCGATTTAAAAATTATGGGTTATGGGTATCCATTTTTGCATTAATACCTCTTATACTAAATGCTTTTGGTGTGAAAATTGTACCGGAAGAATATACAGAAATAACTAATGCTATATTAGCAGTTTTAGTTGCTGCAGGAATTATAAGTAATCCAACAACAGAAGCAAAATGGTATTTAGATGATAAACAAGCTAATACAGAAGATGAAACAAAGAAAGAATGATGAAGATTATATAAAGTGAATTAGCCACAATATATAGATAGAAATAGCTATATATTGTGGTTTATTATTATCTTAATTAGTATCATCTCTATATTCAACTATTGCTTCAAAAAGTGCATTAGCACATTTTATTTGTCCAGCATCAGAAGAAAGAAATTTTTCGTCGGAAGAGTTTGTTAGGAAACCTAATTCTACTAAGGCTGAAGTTGTAGTGTTTAATTCTAAAACGGCAAGTTCCTCACCAGGAACATATGATTTTACACCACGATTAGTAGTATAATCTAAATCAATTAGAGCTTGTTGCAAGTATTTAGATAAGGTTAGACTACTATCATCAGAAGGATTATACCAAGTTTCAACTCCTAATATTTCATTGGAATCAGAACTATAGTTACAATGGATAGATACAAAGATATCTGCATTACATATTTTAGATATTTTTATTCTTTCTTTTAAGCTATCGTTAGCAGTTTCGATCCAATTCATGGTATCTGTGGAACGAGTATAAACAACTTTGAAGTTTCCTTCTTTTTCTAACAGATCACCTAATTTTAATGAAACAGCTAGTGTAATATCTTTTTCAGCAGTACCATTTGGACTTATAGCTCCATAATCCCAATCACCATGACCAGGATCTATGCATACAGTATAAAGTTTTTTTTCTTCAGTTTTTGGTATAGCTAGATTAAAGGTTGCAACAGTATTGTTTCTATTTGACATAATATTAATTATGGCTATTAGTATTATTGTTAATGGAATTGATAAAATTACAAGCCAAAATATTTTTTGTCTTTTTCTTTTTCGTTCATGAAGTAATTTTCGTCTTGAGTTTAAGTCGAAATTATTATTGTCTATACAAATCACCTCATTTCAAATTCGGCCTTAAAGGAAAAATATACTTCCTAAGTATAAGTATAATTAAAAAAATAGTTATTGTAAATAAATGGAAATTAAAAATGTGAAAAATTTTTTTGAATGTTGGGAACAATTCTAATATTAAGATAGTCTAATAAGTGATAAAACAATTAAGATAAAAAATTAATGAAGTGAGGTTATAAAAGTGAAAAAGATATTAGTAAGCATGTTAATAGCAGTTATGGTTGGAGCAACTTTAACTGGATGTGGAAATAAAAACTCAGGAAATGATTCAGCAACAGAACAAGGTGCTCAACAAAACTCTTCAATTTCTGCAAAAGAGGTTGTGGAAAAATTAAATGAAGAAGGATATGTAAGAATGCCTGGGGAAATAGATGATAATATGGCAAAAGACATATATCACTTAAATTTAGATGATGTAGAAGATTATGGTATATTAGAAACACAAATATCTCCAGGACCAGGATTAATTGTAGTAGTTAAGGCTAAGGATGGAAAAGTTGATGCTGTTAAAGCTTCAGTTGAGGAAATATTACAAGATAAAATAGGAAATGCTTTTTATCCTGAAGAAAAAGAAGTTGCTGAAAATGCAGAAGTAAGAGTTGATGGAAATTTAGTTTCATTATTTATACTTAATAGTGAAGTTGCATCAGATGCAGAAGCTAAATATGCAGAATTAATTAAATAGTTTAATAAAAAAGAGGCTAATTATTTATCAACGGGTTCCGTTTCTGGGTGCAAAAGTTGCTAAAAAGGTAAAAATCTGAAGAGAAATCACACTATGATTCACACATGAAATCACATAGTTGGTTTCTCTTATTTTTTGGCTTAAATACTAAGATTAGCATTATTTTAAATACCTATATGTATCAAAAATCACATTCATAATCGCATACAAAATCACAAGTGTTTTTAAAAAATAATAAATCTATTAGATTTGTGAATACATATGTGAATTTCATAAGTAATATCTTTATGAGTAAGGGTTTATGGAATGTTTTGTAAATTATGTTAATATAATAGTAAATAAGTGGTGAAGAATTGTATTATTATGCGAGTTAGTTGATTATTAAACTACTCGATGAATAGGAATTTATCGGTGTGTTTATGTTTTAACTTCCATGTTGTAGATAATTTAATTATAATCAATATTTTTAAATTCCTTAACCATAGCTTTCAGTATTGGTTAGGAGTTTTTATTTATATAACTAAAAATATATTCGAAAAAATAGAATTTTATAGTATCATTAATAAAGAACAAATGAAATTGAGAGGTAACTATGAAGATCTTATTAATAGAAGATGATGTAAAGCTAAAAAAATATATAAGTGAATATTTAGAGGTTTATGATTATAAAATCACAACAATAGATGATTTTGATAATGTGATGGATATAGTAAATACAGTAAATGCTAATTTGATAATATTAGATATAAATTTGCCAAAGTTTGATGGATTTTATTACCTAAGACTTATTAGAAAAAAATATAAAACACCAGTAATTATCTTGTCTGCAAGAAGTGATGAAGGTGAACAAATAAGAGGAATGGAGTTAGGTGCAGATGACTATGTAACCAAACCTTTTGTTATTGGAATATTACTAGCAAAGATAAATGCCTTGTTAAGAAGAACTAATGAGTACATAGATATAAGTAATAGCAATAAGCAGATAATCAATAAAGAGGATACAGCTTTAGCTCTAATTCATGAAAGTATGAAATTAAGATGCAAAGATAAAATTATTGAGCTTACAAAAAACGAATATAGGATACTTAATATTTTGTTAAGTAACACGGGCAAAGTAGTTACTAGAGAAGAAATCCTTGAAGCATTATGGGATGATACAGTTTTTGTTGACGATAATACCTTAACTGTAAACATGACAAGAGTTAAGAAAAAATTAAATGATTTAGATATTGAAAATGCAATTGTAACTAAAAGAGGAGTAGGCTATGTATTTAATGGAATTGATAATTAAGGTAGGTAAGGCTAAAAGCAGAGAGCTATTAGCACTTGCAATGAATACTTCAGTTATTATCTTATTTTATTACTTACTATTTGAAAATAGCGAAGTAATATACCCAGTGATGCTTAGTGCTTTTATCATAAGTATATATTTTATTTTTGAGCTTATCAAATATAGAGTATTTCAAGAAAAATTAAAAGATAGTGAAGTTAGTCCTAATTATACAAACACAAATTTAACCTCAGATGAAGAGGAGATTTTAAATACTATTAGTAATATTCATAGAGGATATTTAAATAGAATTGATATATTAAAACAGGAAATAGATGAAAGAGAGCAGTTATTTTCACAATGGATTCATAATATGAAAACATCTATAACTATAATTGATTTAGCTTGTGAGAAGAATGAACTAACTAATGGAAGCAATAAATATGTTCAGGATATAAAAGAAGAAAATAATATCCTGAAAAAGAATTTAGAGGAATGTTTAAATGTATTAAGATTAGATGATTTTTCAAGAGATTATATAACTACATCCTGCAATCTAAAGGATATAGTAAATATTGTAGTTAACTCAAAAAAAAGAGATTTTATATATAAAGGTGTATTCCCAAAAGTTGATATAGAAGATGATATTAATATTTATACAGATAAAAAATGGTGTACATATATGCTAGAGCAAATAATTGCTAATGCTATAAAATACTCTAAAGATAAAAAAGGTAATAACATAGAAATATCTGCAGTTAGAAATAATGAGGATATTGAACTTTTAATTAAGGATGCAGGAATAGGTATTAGGAAAGAAGATTTACCAAGAGTTTTTGAACCATTTTTTACAGGAAATAATGGAAGAAAAGAAAGAAGCTCAACTGGTATAGGACTTTATATGGTTAAGATAATAGCTAAAAAATTAGGACATAGCTTAAGTCTAGCTTCACAAGTAGGTATTGGAACAGAGTTTAAGATAGTATTTAAAGATAATATATTAGACCTGTAACCTTTCAAAAATGTAAGATTATGTAAGGTTTATCGATTAGAGAGTTTTAAGCTCTCTTTTATACTTATATTAGAAAGTGTTTAGAAGAAAAACACAAAATAATAATATAAGCGAGGTAGGAAGACATGGATATTTTAAATGTTGAAAATTTAACTAAGGTGTATAGCTCTTTTAAAGGAGCTAAGGAAGTAACAGCTTTAGGTGGAGTAAATTTAGTTGTTAATAAAGGTGAGTTTGTTGGAATAATGGGACCAAGTGGAAGTGGCAAAACTACTTTGCTTAATATTCTTTCGGGAGTAGATAAAGGTACATCGGGTAAGGTTAGTATAAGCAACAAAGATATAAGTAAAATGAAGAAAGATGAATTAGCTTTATTTAGGAGAAAAAATATAGGATATATATTTCAGGATTTTAATCTTTTAGATAGCTTAACGCTTGAAGAAAATATTTCACTGCCATTAATTTTAGATAAAAAGAATCCAAAAGAAATTAATAAAAGTGTAAATAACTTAATGAGCTTCTTTAATATTGCAGATTTAAAGAAAAAATATCCTTATCATATTTCAGGAGGTCAAAAGCAAAGAGTAGCAGCCGCTAGAGCTTTAGTAAATGACCCAGATATTATATTTGCAGATGAACCTACAGGAAATTTAGATTCAAAGTCAGCTAATAATATTATGACAACTATAAGCAAGATGAACCATGAAATTAAAAGTACAGTATTAATGGTAACCCATGACCCTTTTGCAGCTTCATTTTGCAGAAGAATTATATTTATAAAAGATGGTAAAATCAAGATGGAAATAACGTCTGATGGAGATAGAAAAAAGTTTTTCGATAAAATACTTGAAGTCCAAAGTGTTATAGGAGGGGAAAACTAATGACTTTTTCTTCTATAGTACGAAAGAATTTTACTCATAATTTTAATAAATATATATCATTTTACTTTGTAAATTCATTGATAATTGCCATGCTTTTTATGTATGGTAGCTTAATTTATAATCCTTTAATAGCAGATGATATGGGAAGAACATCAATATCTGAAACAGTAAATATGGCACTTATTGGTGTAATATTATTTTCAATAGTATTTATTACATATACCAACGTATCTTTTCTTAAAAATAGAGGAAAAGAGTTTGGAATGTATTTAACCTTAGGAATGACTACGAAGGATTTAACTAAATTAATATTGTTTGAAAACCTAGGAATAATGATAGCTTCATTAGCTACAGGTATGTTAAGCGGAGCTTTGTTTGGGAGACTATTTTACATGGGCTTAAATAAAATTTTAAGTGATACAACTATTCCTTATGAGCTAAATTACAAAAGCTTCTTATTAAGTGGAGGAATTTTTGCACTAATATTTATATGTAATTTTATCTTTAATGCAATCTATATAAGAAGCGTATCTATTATTGATGCTATAAAGGCAGAGAAGAAGAAAGAAGTTGCCGGATCAAATTTATTACTTGGTAGTATTTCAGTTATCTTATTAATAATAGCTTTATATTGTTTACCTAAGACAATGCTTAAAGAGATGTTTAAAGAACAATCTTATATGATAGGTGTATTTGTTGTTATAATAATGATTTGTCCTTATTTAATAATAGGATCATTTATAGCTATAATTAAGAAAATATTTAGCAAAATGCCAAATATATACAATAGGAATTTATTAGTTTTATCTAATTTATCTCATAGATTTTTAGGGTATAAAAATATTTTATATGTACTATCATTACTAGTAGCTGGAGCAATGTTCTTTGTGGGATATAGCTACTCAATTTACGCATCAACTAGAGAGTATGTAAATAATGATAATCCTTTTGAAATTATGTTTGTAGAAAGTGATAAATACAATAGAGTAGATAAAGATAATCTTGAAGAAGCAATAAATAGTGCTAATGGAAACATTGAAAAGTACAATGTATTAGAATTTGTGGAAGTACCTATTTTTAGAGAAAATGGTAATACATTAAGCTTTTGGACAGATGGGCAACCAGTAATTAGTGAGTCGAATTATAATAACCATATGGGAGCTAAGGTAGATATAAAAGAGGATGAAGCATTATATATAACGGTAGCCAATGAAAGATTAGAGTTTGAGCATCCGACTGCAATCTTAACAAACCTTACAGAAGAAAAGTTAGATGAAGTTAGAGAAGCTTCTGCTGACCACAGCTATTCTATAAGTAGAGAAAGTTTAGATAATATTATTGGAGATAACTTTAAGTGGGAAATAAAAGATACTAACATTAAAGAAGAGAAAAATGTTAGATTTACAAACTTTAGATATTGTGGAGAATATTATTCTGGCAGCGCATTAGTTATTGATGATGAAGCTTATGAATCGTTAAAAGTAAATTTCACAGAAAGCTCTATTAAGAATTTGCATTTAATGAATGTTAAGAATAAAGATATTGCCTTCAATGAATTAATGAGCTATTTAAAAGATATAAATAACTTAGATAATTCCTATTGGAAAGAAGGTAGTATCTGGGGTGGAAAAATAAGTGATGATGAAAGAGGTACAATAGAATCATACAGACCTATTTATAGAGAAGAACTTGTCAGAATGCAGCTAGACAATAATGGTATGATGCTATTTACTATGATATTCATTGGTTTGTTATTTGTTATTGCTAATGGAGTAGTACTTTACTATAAGGTATTTTCTGATATAAAGGATGAAGAGGAAAGAATTATATCATTAAATAGAATTGGAATTATACAAAGTGAGATAAAAGCAACAATTAAAAAGGAATTAGCAATAACTTTCTTTGCTCCAATAATTATTGGGGGAAGTCTAGGTTTATATTTCCTATATATCATGGTATCAAACTCTGGAATGACTAAATTATTAATGAGTAAAGCTTTAATAGTGCTTTTAGTAGGCTTTATTATTCAAGTATTATTATATTTGATTAGCTTAAGAAAATATTTTAAGGAAGTTTTAAATAAATAGAAAATGTGAACTCTTGCTTATAATTTAAATAAGTAAGAGTTTACTTTTTTCTTTATATATTTAGTAATGATAAAGATAGTTGATGTTGGTATAATTATTTTGTAAACAATCTAAGTATTAAATTATAGCTTGTACTCCTCGATAAATTCCAATTTAGTGATTAGAATTTGATGAACAATCTTAAAGTATTGCGAATTAAATAAAAATGGAGTTAAGAATCTTAACTCCATTTTTTGCTATTTTAACTTTGTGATTATGGCTGCGATTTTAGGTGTGATTTTATAGGTGATTACATTACTTTGCACCTTAAAACGGAACCCGTTGATTATTTATATAGCCTCTTTTGTATTACCAATAAAGGTTTTTAATTTTACCACACTTTTTACAAGTTAACTTTTCGTAATAACCACCTTTGAAACAGATATTTTTTATTATTTCAGAATTGTATTTATGTATACAAAAAATGAATTTAGGTATTAGCAAAATTAACCCTCCTAATTAAAGTATAAAAAACATTACTTTAATTAGTATGAACAGTAGCTAATAAATTATTACTAAATATTTTTACCATTCACCTGGGTAAGCAAGGACATATAACGTGACATTTTGTCTTCCCCAGTTTTCGCATTCATTTTCGGAATTTAAAAACAAATCTATTCTATGGCCTTTTATAGCACCACCGGTATCAGCAGCAATAGCCTCACCGTATCCAGGGATATAAACTTTTGAACCTAAAGGAATTATTGATGGATCTACAGCAATAGTACTAACTCCATTTGGGTTACGTACAGGGGTAACGCCAGTGGCAGTAGTAGTATCTCCAGTATAAGCAGTAGCTTCCATGTTAAAAGTAGCTTTATATGAAGAGTTAGTTTCTTTAACTTCATTTTCTTTAGCCTCTTGAGCTTTAGCTTCTGCCTTAGCAGTAGCTTCAGCATCTGCTTTAGCCTTAGCTTCAGCGGCCTCTTTAACTTTTTCTTCTTCAACTTTTTTATTATAGATAGACATATCATTCATCATATTATCAACTGTAGAAGTAAATTCAATATTTGAATTAGTATCTGAAGCAATATCCTTGATAATTGAATCATTATCAGAAGCAACTATTGCTGTATTAGCTTCATTAGTTGAAATAGTATTTGAATTTAAATCATTATTATCATTATGGTTTTCTAAATAACTAATATTAACAACTTTTTTATTTGTATTATTTAAAACACTTGCACTAGCATAAAATTCATTTATACCAAACATTGATAGAGCAAGTGAAGTTGTTAAAACAAAAATTTTCTTAAACAGAAAATACACCTCCAAGATTGTGAATTTAATTCCTTCGTCCTGCACCTAGTTTATACTACATATCAAAAATGCTGTCAAACTTACGTGGAACAATATAACAAGGTTCAAAATTCCAAAAATCAAAAGAGAAATAATGGAAAAATACTCGTAATAGTTTGAATTAAAGAGGTTAAAGCATATCGATAAATAAAAGTCAAGAAAAATAAAAAGTATAAATATGGACTATTTACCTTGAATATTATAATAGAGTAAATTGAAAATTTAATAAAAATATATAGACAAATTTTAAATAGATGTTCTAATAAATTAGAGTTATTTTATTTCAAGTATATAAATAAAATAGATAGTATTATTTTGAATAAAGTGTAAATTTATATGGTATAATTTTATAGATGAAAAATATTACTTTAGGGGGAAGAGATGTCAGTTACTTCATATAAATGTCCTAACTGTGGGGCAGAAATTAAATTTGATCCAGAATTACAAAAAGGTAAATGTGATTTTTGTCTAAGTGAATTTACAATAGATGAAATAGAAAAATTGAATAATTCA
This sequence comes from Clostridium sp. D53t1_180928_C8, assembly GCF_015667795.1. Taxonomy (GTDB): domain Bacteria; phylum Bacillota; class Clostridia; order Clostridiales; family Clostridiaceae; genus Clostridium. The sequence goes on along the minus strand of NZ_JADPEL010000005.1, from coordinate 10,298 downwards.
AAAAATGATCATATAAAAGCAGAGAATTTAGAACAAGACTATAATGAAGAGTGGGATAACATAGGAGAAAGGACTAGAATGTATTCATGTCCAAGATGTGGTGCAGAGATAGTAGCTGATATAAATACTACAGCTACATTTTGTTGTTATTGTCATGGACCTGTAGTTTTAAGTGATAAATTTAATGGAGAATTTAAGCCTTCAAAAGTTATTCCATTTAAAATAGATAAGGATAAGGCTATTGAAAATTTTATAGAGTGGAGTAAGAAGAAATGGTTTTTACCTAAAGAATTTTCTTCACATAAGCAATTAGAAAAAATAACAGGAATTTATATTCCATTTTGGTTAGTAGACTCTAATGTTACTGGGCAGATGAGTGCTAGAGGTAAAAAGATTAAAACTTGGGTTAGCGGAGATTATAAATATACTAAAACAGATATATACAATATTTATAGAGAAGCAAGTTTAACTTTTAATAATGTACCTGGAAATGCATCAAGTAAAATGGATAATAGTGTTATGGAAAGTATAGAACCATATGACTCTAAAGGATTTAAAGAGTTTTCTACTGCATATTTACCAGGATTCTTTTCAGAGAAATATGATAAAACAAAAGAAGAAGTTTTACCTTTAATAGAAAATAAAATAAAGATAGGAACTAATGATATATTAAGGAATTCAATAAATGGATATTCAATAGTTGATGTTGTAGGAACACATGAAAATTTTAATAAAACTTCTTGTAATTATGCATTAATGCCTATATGGATGATGACATACAGCTTAGGAGGAAAAAATTATATTTTTGCTATGAATGGTCAGACAGGAAAAGTATTTGGTGCTTTACCTGTATCTAAAGGAAAAATGTTTATACTATTTTTAGTAATTTTTATAATTGTATTTTTATTAGTATTTATAGGAGGTAGTATTATATGAAAAATGTAAGAAAAAAGCTAATACCTTTTATTAGTATACTAATTTTAATTTTATCATCTAGCTTTTTAGTTATGGCTAATGTAAATCCAGTTGTAGATGAGGCTAAGCTTTTATCACAAGATGAAAGAAATCAATTGATGGAATCAATTGAAGTGTTTAGAAAAGAATATAATATGGATGCAGTAATAGTTACATCAAATGATTTAGAAGGAAAAAAGCCTAGGGATTATGCTGATGATTACTATGATTATAATGGATATGGATTAGGCTATAATAAAAGTGGATTACTATTATTAATAGATATGGATGACAGAAATATATGGATTTCAACTAGTGGAGATGCAATTGAATATTTTACTGATGATAGAATAGAATCTATTATTGCTGATATAAGCAAATATTTAAGTAATGGAGAGTATTTTGATGCATGTAATATATTTTTAACAGATATAAAACATTACATTAATAATGGAATACCAGAAGGTCAGTATACTTATAGTGAAGAAGATAATACAGTGAAAATAGTGTTGATTGCTTTAGTATCAGCAGCTATAGTAGCAGGAGTTACATGTATTTGTGTAGTAAATTCTTATAAAAACTCAAAGTCAGTCTCTAGTACAAATTATGTTGATAATAATTCTATAGTATTTACTAAAAGAAGAGATATTTTTGTTAGTACATTTACTACTAAAACTAAAATTGAAAAGAATAATAATAGTGGTGGAGGCGGAAGCTCAACCCATACATCAAGTAGCGGCAATACACATGGTGGTGGGGGCGGAAGCTTTTAATTAAAGAAATAGTTCCTTAAGAAAATATTTTAAGGAGCTATTTTTATTTATTTACTTATTAAAGTTAATAATATACCATCTAAATATACTGGTATAAATTGATTAATATTTGTAAATAAATTATACTGAATTTATGAAATAATACATATTAAAGGAGTGATTATTTGTTTGGGTATGTGACTCCACTTAAGCCTGAATTGAAAATAAGGGAATATGAAATGTTTAGAGGATATTATTGTGGTGTATGTATGCATATTAAGAAGAAGTTTGGAAATATTCCGAGATTTGCTTTAAATTATGATATGGCATTTTTGGGATTGCTTTTAGATGCATTACATAGTGAAGAGCCTAATATTGAATTTAAAAAGTGTATGGCTCATCCATTAAAAAATAAACCTATGATTATAAATAATAAAGCTTTAGAATATACAGCTGCTATGAATGTTTCACTTGTATATTATAAATTAATTGATGATGTAAATGATGATAAAAGCCTAAAAAGTAAAGTTGAAAGTGTTGCTTTATCTCCGTATAAACGAAAATTTAACAGAAATGTTACTATGATTAATGATATAATAGAAGAAAATTTAAATATGCTATCTAATTTAGAAAAAAATAAGGAATTTTCATCAATTGATGAGATTTCACATCCTTTTAGTTTAATAGTAGCTAAAATTCTAGAGTTATACCCTGAAGAAATAGATGATGATCGTGATGAATTAAGATATGAACTTTATGATTTAGGCTATGCCCTTGGAAAGTGGATTTATTTAATAGATGCTTTGGATGATTTAAAAGAAGATATAGAAAAAGATAAATTTAATCCAATAAATTATTTATATAATAAGAATAATAAAAGCTACGAAGATTTATTAGAACAAATTAAGCCAAGAATGGAATTTACTATTTTGAATTGTGGATATAATTGCAAAGAAGCTTTAAATAAGTTACCACTAAAGAGAAATAGAGCAATATTAGAAAATATAATTAATCTTGGAATGATGGATAAGTATGAGAAGATAATTAATAATTGTAACTGTAAGGATAAAAAGAATAAATATTAATATTTTGTTTTAAACATGTAATATATAATGATAGCATAGGATAAAAGGAGTGTTTTATAATGAATCCGTATGAGGTATTAGGAGTGAAGCAAGGAGCTTCTCAAGAAGAAATAAAATCAGCTTATAGAAAATTAGTAAAGCAATATCATCCAGATCAATATGTAGATAATCCACTTAAGGATTTAGCTCAGGAAAAATTAGCTGAAATAAATCAGGCTTATGAAATGCTCAAAAATTCTGGGGGAGACTCAAATTATAGCTCTTCATCAACAGGAGCTAATTCATATAGTAGTAATACACCTATATATGCAGAGGTAAGAAGTCTTATTCAAATGAGAAATATATCTGTTGCAGAATCAAAGCTTAATGCCATAAAGCAAAGAGATGCAGAATGGTATTATTTATACGGAAATGTGATGATGGCAAAGGGTTGGTTTGAATCAGCTTATAATAATATACAAAGGGCATGTTCTATGGATCCAAATAATTTTGAGTATAGGCAAGCACTTCAACAATTACAAGCAAGAAGCAGAGGATATAGTCAAACTTATAGAACTTCAAATGGGAATATGAATAGTTGTGATTGTTGTATGAATTTATGGTGTTTAGATTCATTATGTGAATGTTTTGGTGGAGATCTTATAGGCTGTTGTTAAATAGATAAGTAATAATAGGAATAAATTGCTTCACAATTTAACTAAAGGGGTGGTTTTATGAAGGCTAAGGATATAGCTCTTGGTGGAATTTTAGTAGCACTAACAATTATAGTATTATATGCAACTTCAATATTGCCGATAAGTACATTAGCTATATTAACAGTTGCTTCAGCTTTAATACCAGTATGTATTATAAGAAGTAATGTTCAAACATCTATATTTGTATATATAGCATCTAGTTTAATTGCTTTTTTATTAGTGCCAATTAATATATCATTTTTATACTTTATTTTCTTTGGAGCATATGGAATAGTAAAATATTTTGTAGAAAGAATTAGAAAAGAAAAATTAGAAATAGTATTTAAATTAGTTTTCTTTAATATAGTATTTATAGTTGCTTTTGTAATAATGCAGAATATTTTAGGCATAAATATAATGGATGGATTAGAAGCATTAATAGGAAACTTTTTTGATGCTTCAGCAAGAACTGTTTCATTTATAATATTATGGATAGTAGCACAGCCAATTTTTTTAATTTATGATTATGCTATGACTATGATTATTACATTTTATATGGAAAGAATACATAAAAATATATAAAATAATAATAAAAAAATGAACTGCTATTTTTAGCAGTTCATTTTTCTATATTTAAATATCTAATAAATTCTTCTTGTAAGAAGAGTACATATTTCTTAATAAGCTCATTTTATCTTCTAATTCTAAATAAAGATCAGATGCAACTGCTAAGTTATCTTCATTAATTGCATCTTTAAGTCTTGTAAATAGACTCTTAGTAGAATTAGTATCTTTCATTATATAAAGTCTTAATTCATGAATTTTCATCCAATTAGTTAAATCTAAATCTAAAGCTTTATTTGCATCATGAAGGCATTTACAAGCTCTTATTTCAGCAGTAAATTTATTTACTATTCTATGAGCTATTTCCATTTTCCATCTTTTAATAGTTGCTATTTTAAAGCTATTAATAAGTTGGTCAGTTAATACGCCATTTCTTTTTAAGACTTCTACTTTTTCAGGGTATCTATCTAAAGCGCTAATATTTTCATAGATTGTAGCTGGAGCCTTGCTAAAGTATTTGTTTCTTTCTTCTTCCGTAAAATCTTCAAATACATCTTCTTCAGCTCTATATTTTCTATTTTTTTCTAAATAATCTGCATCAGCACCATATTCTTTAGAAAGTTCAGCTAATAATTCATCATCAGTTTTATTATTATTTACTGCATAAAGAATACCATCAAGCATAGCCATGTAACATACGGCTATAGTTATATAGGCGTTTGAATGTGGATTTGGAGAACGTAATTCAAATCTTGTAGCTAAAGGGTTAGCTAGGTCTCTAATAAGTCCAACAAGTATAGATCTATTTCTAGATGGATTACTTGGAGATAAACCAAGAGAAGTAACTATACAAACTGGAGCTTCAAATCCAGGTTTTAATCTTTTTAAAGAATTATTAGTTGAAGAGATAAATGGATTCATAACTTCATAGTTTTTAAGAAGACCCATTAATGAACCATATCCAAGAACACTTAGGAAATGATCCTTAGTAGTATGGAACAAGTTTATTCTTTTACCATTTTTAAGTTTTAAGCTAATTCCTACATGAACATGCATACCAGAACCAGCAACACCATCAATTGGTTTAGCCATAAATGTAACATCTAAACCATATCTTCTATAAGTTTCTTGAACTAATATTTTTATAAATAGTTCATTATCAGCAGCTTGAACTGCATCTGAATATTTCCAGTCTACTTCGATTTGTTCCATTACATGATTAAAGTTACCAGAAGCATCTAATTTAGCTCTAACTCCACCAACTTCTTTATGTCCCATTTCAGGTTCAAATCCATAGGCTTCCATTAATAATAAGCTTTCTTCTAAAGCAGTACGAACTTTACCCTTAGTTCTTGTCCAATACTGTTCATGAAGCACTTGAGAAGTTGATAATTCTTCAAGTTCAGCATCAGTGTTTGGAGTTCTAACCCAGAATTCTAATTCGGTAGCTGAAGTTATTACAATTTCATCTATATCATCTTTTTTTATGTTATAAATATCTAAAACTTCAGGATGTGTTTCAAATATATTCCATAAATTATCTTTAAAAGTTTTAACTGCGTTATTTAAGATGTTTCTTGAATCTACAGGCTTATTATCGTGATATAAAAAACAAGGAATCCTTAAAGTACCTACAGGTTTATTTGTTGATTTATCAATAAAATCATAGTTATAATCAACAAACCATTTACAATTTAAGTCTGCAATCATATCTACTTTTGCATTGTTTAATGTTGCTATCCCTGGTAAAACAACTGATGATCCGTCAGTTTGAACTGCAACTCCATGTAAGAATGAGTCTAAGTCATCTAAAAATAAATTAACTGGAATTTTTTCGTCTGTATCATTTCCAGAAAGGTCAATACCAACAAATGATACGAATTTTATTTCTGGATGATTAGATAAAATTTCTTTTACTTGTTCTTTTGTATGATTTTCTTTTGGTATAGTGTAAAGTAAATTGTCAATCATAGGCTTGATTTCGCAATATTGATAAAATATTTACGAAATAAATTCACATCCTTCCTAATATAAGTCGAATAATATTATTTAAAAATATTAAAACATTCGTAATTTCCTTATAGTGATTTTATTACAAATTTATCAATTATGTCAATATATTTATTAATATATTATAAATAAAATATGATATTTTTTTTAGAAACTGAATTTTTAGATTTAGGTGTAGTATTAACTTTATCTAAAGGTTAGGAAAAATTTAATACCCTATTTACAAATTATAACACAGTTTTACAAATATTTAATAAAAATATTGGAGCTTTAATGCAAATATTTCAAAAGTTAAGTATTATAAATGTATAATAATATCTATATTATTAATAATAGAAATATATAAGTATAGTTAAAAAAATAAGGAGAGTTATTATGGATGATGTTTTATGTCCAAAGTGTGGAAAAATAATTTTTGAGGAGCCAAGTTGTGAAGCTAATGGAATTATAACTTGTGATAGCTGTAAAAATCAGATTAAATGGAAGTGTAATGGGAAAAAGACAATAGCTAAAGTATTTGAATAACTTAAATTAAAAATCTAATTTTACATAAATATAAAGGTCTCACGGAAGTGAGACTTTTATATTTATGTAAAATAATTTATATACCACAATTTGGAATAATATGGTAAAATTATAGTGGGGTATATATTTTATTGGTAATTTATATAAAATTAATTATAAATAGGGGATAAATAATAAAGGAGATGGGAGTAAAAGTGAATAAATGTAAAGAAAGGGTTAGAGAAGAATGGTATGGAGTAGCAATTACATTAGGTGTAATGCTAATAAGTTTTCTTATTTCTAAAAGTAATTTAAATGAATATTTTGATGTAATATTATATGCAGGTGTACTTCTAGTTATGGGTGGATTTTTATATGCTATTATGAAGATTGATAATATAAAAATAGGACAAACAGTAATAATAGGAGGCATAGCAACTATGCTATTGAGCTGTGTATTATAATGTTAATTATTATAAAATAAAAAAAGTCTGAATTTCAGACTTTTTTTATTTTATAGTAAAATTTACTCTTCTGATATATTTGAACTGGTATATTCATCATACCACTTATTAAATAAAACTCTAATAGAAGCTGCAATTGGAACAGCAAGCAACATTCCAAGTAATCCGCCTATGTTACCTCCTACTAAAATTGCCATCATAGTAAATACAGCATGAAGTCCAACGCTATTTCCAACTATTTTAGGTGCTAATAAATTATTATCAACTTGTTGTACAACAAGCATTGCTATAACAGCATAAATAACTTTTATAGGCTTTCCGCTTAATAAGCCCATGACGGCTGCTAAAATAGTACCAACTAAAGGACCAACATAAGGTATCATATTACAAATTCCTGCAATAAGTCCTATTACAACGGCATAATCTATACCAACTATAGATAAAGCTATTGCTGATAATATTCCAACACAAAATGCCTCTAATAATTGACCGCGAATGAACTTTGAAAACACATCATTTACTAGAGAAAATGTTTCAGAAAGTTTCTTTCCTGTATGGCTACTTCTAAAAATTAAATAATATAACTTTTTCCATAAGCTGATAAAGTATTCAGAATCTTTAAGAATATAAATACTTATAATAATTGCAATAAAGAATGAAGCAATACTACTACCTATAGACATAATATTAGAAGTCATATTTCCAAGGTTAGTCATAATGTATTTTTGCACTGTATCTACTATTTGAATTATATATGGTTGTAAGTTATCAATAAAAGGTATATTTAAGTTTTTTAGTGTATCTTCTATTGATGAAGTAGAAAATGAATTAGTGTTTAAATATGATGATATATCTGACATTATATTTGTTAGTGTAGTATTTTTAGAAAGTTGTCCGCCAATCATAAAATAAATACCCCAAATTAAAGCTAATACAATACCGATTATTAAAAGGTAAGAAGATACAATGGCAATAACTCTTCTAGCAGATTGAGTTTTTATTTTATATAAAGTATTTGTTCTTAGAAAATTTTCTATAATTTTTGTTAATGGATATAACAAATAAGCTATAACTATAGCAATAATTAAAGGTTTAATTAGTTTTAGTGTAGTTCCAATAATATTAAATGTAGTAGTAAAGATGGTACCTATATTAGACATTATAGTTAAGGCTAAATAAATAGCAATGGCTGTTAAGGTAACATATACTGAATATTTCAACAGCTTCTTATCAAAATGTATTTTCAATTATTTCACCGTCCTGATGTTAGCGTATTTTTATAGTATAAGGTATATTATATCATAAAACAAAAATCTTAAAGGAGAATTTTAGTAAAAAAATACTCTGTTAATTTTTTTATAAAAATATATAAGATAAAAAAATTACATTTATTAGAAGGAAAATAAGGAAAGATATAGAATAATCATAATTATCAGAATTTTTATAAAATAGTAAATTGAAAGGGGGAAGGAGAAGGTAGGAATATTTTAATTAGTTGGAATATATAATAAATATAAATTACTTAATTACATATGATGTAATTTTAAAAGTTATTAAATTAAAAGTATTAGGGAGGAATGTAGTATGGAAAATGTTTATTCACAAATTGATGTTAACGCTTACGTAGCAAAATATATGGATGAGACTGGATGCAATCTTAATCAGGCTTGTGAGGAGTTAGAAATTGATCCTACAAAAGTATTTGTAGCACATTCAGAAGATGATGAATTACAATAATTTATAAAATATAAATTTAAATTAAAATTAATGATCCACAGATAGAATATAAAATTAAAATAAATATTTTAATTTTATATTCTAGTTTTGGATCATTAATTTTGTAGCAAATTATATAAGACTTTACTATAATGAGACAAGCTGATATACTATAAAACACTAGTAAAAGATTTCAATAAAAATAAGAAATAGGGAGGAAAAATTTGAAGAAAAGAACAAAGGAAACAATTTTAATAGGCGCTGGACTTGTATTATTATCTGTAATTTTACATTATGTACATGTTCTAATTTTTAAGGATATACATCATACAATGATATTTTTAGTTGCAGATATAGCATTTATTCCATTAGAAGTATTTTTTACTACAATAGTAATTGATAAAATGCTTGAAAGAAGAGAAAAAGAGCATCTATTAGAAAAGTTGAATATGCTTATAGGATTATTTTATACTGAACTTGGAACAAAGCTATTATCGGATATAGTAAAGGGTGACGCTCATGGCGTTATGTCTAACCATAGAACTATAACATCTGATACATGGTGTGATAAGTCTTTTGCAAAGTTACATCAGGATATTCTTCAATATGATTATGAAATCAATATAGAAAAGATTGATTTGAAAAATATAAGAAATAGATTAGATAATAATAAGGATTTATTGATTAACTTAATCTCTAATGGAAATTTATTAGAGCATGAGACATTTACAGAAATGTTAATGACTATAATGCATTTAAAGGAAGAGTTAGATACAAGATACTGTGAAGAGATTGAAGAATATGAAATAAAGCATATAGAAACTGATTTGATGGCAGTATATAAATACTTGACAATAGAGTGGGCAGAGTATATGAAATATTTAAGTAAAAATTATCCTAGTTTGTATTGTAAGGCACTTATAAATAATCCTTTTGATAATAGGGATAAAAAAATTAAGGATAAATGTTTTTTAGGAAATATAAAATAGAAAAGCATTTTGTATAGATAGCAATCTTAATTAATAAAAGATTGTTATTTTTTATATATTAATTGAAAAATATTCCATAAATGAAATAAATGTGATAAAATTATAAAGATTTATAGGAGGGATTATGGATAAAAAGGGTGATAAAATATTATATTTAAATATTTTTGTTAGAATATTAATTAGTATATTTACAGCTGTAGCAATTATATCAATTGCTACAATAATATCATTAAATCTTAGATTTATATATAAGTTTATTATAGATAAGTATGAGTTAGTTAATATTACAGGAGTTTCTAGAGCAAATTTAATTATTGATTACAACGAATTAATAAATTATCTTCAAAATCCATTTATAGAATCATTAAAGTTTGAAAATTTCACTATGAGTTCATATGGAGAAATACATTTTGAGGAAGTTAAAAGAATTTTTATTACGTTGATAATTATAGCTTTATTTTTTATAATAGCTAATGTGTTTTATAGTTTTTTATGTAAACTTAAGATGAGAAGCTCTTATAAAAATATTATAAAAAATCTTAATTCAGGATCAAATATTTTAATAATATTTTTTATAGTATTATTA